>CADEDC010000072.1 GCA_902825985.1 uncultured Acidobacteriota bacterium
GGACCGGCGGTCTGATGCCACGGCCCACCGCCGCCCAGCTCGCCGACGCGCGAGCCGGCCAGCCGCTGCTCCGCGCCGGGGCGCACACGGTCGGCGCACCGGATGGCGGGGCGGGAATCCCGCTCACCGGCTGGAGTACGCAGCACGGTGATCTCCGGGTGCCGCATTTCCTCGGCCTGCACGCCGTCCAGGCGCTGCCGCTGTTCGCCTGGCTGGCTGGCCGGCTCGTTCGCCGGCGCGACGACGCCGTCCGCACGCAGCTCACCGTTGCGGCGGCGGCGACCTATTGCGCGATCTTCGTGCTGCTGCTCGTGCAGGCGTTGCGCGGCCTGCCGCTCACCGGAGGGCTGTCGTGAGCGCCGAGCAGCTGTTCGCGATCGCCAATCTGGTTGCGGTGCTGTCGTGGCTCGCCCTGGCGCTGCTGCCGCGCGTCCGCGTCGTGCCGACGCTCATCACCGGGTTCATCGTCCCGATGGCGCTGGCGGTGGCCTACAGTCTGCTCATCGCTGCGAACTGGGGCGGACCCGGTGGCTTCTCGACGCTGGCCGACGTGTCACTGCTGTTCAGCCAGCCGCCGCTGCTGCTGGCCGGGTGGATTCATTACCTGGCCTTCGACCTGCTGGTCGGCACCTGGGAAGCGAACGACGCCCGAGAGCGCGGCGTGCCTCACCTGCTGCTCGTGCCGTGTCTCTTCCTGACCTTCATGTTCGGACCGGCCGGCTGGCTGCTCTATCAGGCCGTGCGACGGCTGGCCGCGCGCGCGCCCGAGCTTGCCGGCGCCGCCGGAAAGCGGCCGGCAGCTGCAGGGTAGGACGCCGGCGCGGCTACTGGTCGGCGGCGACGTAGGTCACCAGCGTGCTCATCGCCCTGGGGATGCCGCTCGCGACGTTGATCGTCTGATAGTAGCCGCCGCTGTTGCGCGCCAGATTCTCGGCGACGAGCGTCGTGGTGCCGCTGTTGACGGTCGGATGAATCACGATGGCATGGGCGCGGCCGCCGCGGTCGACGAACGCCTGCGCGAACCGGTTGTAGGCATCGATCCGGGGCTCGCCCAGGTTGCCGCCGGAGTCGGTCGTCACGATGACGAACACTGAACGGAACTCCGGCGCGTTCCTCAGCAGGCGCTGATCGGACTCGAGCAGGGTGTCGATGAAGGCGTTGGCACCGCCATCAGCGGCGTAGAGGTTGACGCCGGCGCGCAGCTTTTCGCGATCGGCCGTCGGCGGCACGCGCACCCGCAGTTGCCCACCGGTGGTGACGAGGGCGATTTCCGGCTCACCAGGCAGGTCGTTCAGGAATCCGTTCAACGCCGCCCGCATCGGCGTGACCATCGGTCCGGTGGTCGAACTCGAATCGACCAGCAGCACGATGCGCATCACGCCGCCGGGGCGCCACTGCGCGGACAGTGAAGCGGCCGCGGCCATCACCACCAGGACGAGCGTGAAGAATCGTCGCATGAGGCTCCTCGCCGGCCGGGAGTATACCCGCATACCGCGGGCGGATCGACACGACCATGGCCGGGGTGGGCGCCGGCCGCCGGCGCCTTCAGACGCCGCCGCCGTGCTACCGTAGGCGGCGTGACGACGCGCGTCGATGTCGCGATCGTGGGCGGTGGAATCGCCGGTCTCTACTGTGCCCGGCAACTGTCGGCGATGATCGCGCAGCGCCGGCCGCTGCACATCGGCGGGTCGATCGTCGATGCAGCCGGGCTCGGCGACACGCCGGTGCACCTGTTCGAGTCTTCGGACGCCTTCGGCGGGCGCATCGAAACCTGGTCGTTCGATCTGGCGCCCGGTGAGCCGTTCCGCGCCGAGTTCGGGCCCATGCGGATCGAGCCGCGCGATCAGCCGATCCTGAAGAACCTCCTCGATTCCCTCGGCATCGGCGAACCGCAGGCCGGCGCGCCCTCCGACTTCGACCTGACCGGGTTCTCGCCGTACGCCGCCGAGGAGCCGCTGGAGCCGAAATTCACGCTGACCGGGGAAGAGGCCGAACAACGGTCGCTGCTCGATCTGCTGATGCTGGCCATCCGGCGCATCTGCGAGCTCGTCGCGGAGGAGGATCAGCGGATTCCGGCGCGACCCGACGGCGAAGCGGCGCGCTACTGGCGGCAGTTCCTCGGCGGCAGCTCGGTGCGGCGGCGCTACTGGAAGGGCGAGCTGCGCGACTGGATCATGAGCCTCGATCACGAGGACTACGATCACGTCCGCCGTCACATCGGCATCAACGGCGTCTTCCTGCGCGACATGGGATTCTGGAACCTCCTCAGCGAGGTACTGAGCCATCTCGCGGTGCTGCGCATCCGCGACTGGGGCAGCTACTACCATCTGGTGTCCGAGAATCCGAACGCCGCGGAGCACCTGATCATGTGGCTGCGCAGCATCAAGAGCACGAACTCGCTGCGCGGCATACGCGGCGGCATGCAGCTGATCGTCCACCAGCTCGAACGGCAGCTGGCGAGCGACCCGCAGGTCGCGCTGCACACCGGCGCCACGGTCGTCGCCCTCGAGCCGATCGTCGACGACGGCACCCGGAAGGTCCGCCTGCACTTCGCCGCCGGGCACGCCGTCATCGCGCGCGACGTCGTCCTCGCCCTGCCGAAACGACCGCTCGAGCGGCTGCATCTCGCCGCCATCCGCGACGACCTCGACGCCGTCGTCGGCATCCCGCTGCTCAAGGTCTTCTTCGTGATCGATCAGCCGTGGTGGGAGGACCATCGCCCGGCCAATCGGTTCGCCGCCGACCTGCCGACGCGCGAGATGCACTACTGGAAGAGCCGAGACGGCAGCAAGGGCGTGATCATGATCTACATGGATCGCCCGGCACTGCAGTTCTGGACCGACTATCTGCCGAGTTCCGACGAGCGGCGGCAGGATCGAGCGGCGATCTGGCGGCTGGACCCGCGGGCCGGCCGTTCCGACGATCAGCTGCCGAACCGCCGGTTGTGGAAGCGCTGGGTGCAGTACTGCCGCGACTACGAGCACAACGACTTCACCGCCGACCGCCTGCTGGCGGTCGGCATCCGCGACTGGGGCAAGGAGCCGTACGACGGCGCCGTCCACGTGTGGCGGCCGCGACGCAAGTCGTGGGAGGTGATGGCCCGTCTCGTCGCGTTCGGGCTGGCCGACCCGACCGGCCGGACCGCCCCGCCCGATGACGAGGTCCGCAACGTCCATGTGATTGGCGACGCCTACTCGGACTATCAGGGCTTCATCGAAGGCGCACTGCGGTCCACCGGCCGGCTGCTCACCTACTACGCCACCGGAACCGCCAGCACCGAGTTCAGCGACCGTGCCTTTCTCGGCACGTGGCCACTGCCTGGCCGCGCGTGACGGGCGAGCCGCCCGGACGTACCCGCGTGCCGATCAGCGCCCGACGCGCCGCCGCGTCGTGCCGCGTCGGACGACCGGGGCATCGACGCGCCACAGATGCTGAGCGGCGTAGGCGCGCCACGGGCGCCAGCGTTCGGCGTGCATCAGCAGTTCAGCCGGCGTCGGCCGCCGGCCATCCGGCCCGGTGAGAGCGCGCAACAGACCGATGTCGCCCGGCGGGAAGGCGTCGGGCTCGCGCAGCTCGCGCATGGCGATGTAGTGCGCGGTCCACTCGCCAATCCCCTGCAGCGTACGCAGCTGCGCCACCACCTCGTCCAGTGACCGTCCGACGCGGAAGAGCTGCGGGTCGGCGGCCACCGTACGGGCGAGCGAGACGAGCGCCGTGGCACGCGCCTTCGGCAGCGGCAACCGCTCTGGCGCCACCTGGGCGAGGCGGTCGGCCGCGGGAAACACGCGGGTCAGGCCTGCAACCGGCGGCCCGGCGAGCTGCAGCGGCGTGCCGTAGTCCGCCACCAGCCGACCGGCCAGGCCGACCGCGGCCTTCACCGTGATCTGCTGGCCGAGCACGGCGCGGACCGCCAGTTCGAACCCATCCCACGCGCCCGGCACGCGCAGCCCCGGACGCGCGGCGACCAACGGCGCCAGCCGCGGATCCTCCGACAGGTGGGCGCCGATGGTCTGCGGATCCGCGGCCAGGTCGAACACCCGCCGCACGCGCGCAATGATCGCCGGCAACAGCGCCAGGGCGGCAATGCGCACGGTCACCTTCAGCGCGTGCCCGCTGCCCGGGCGGACGATGACGACGCCGTGCTCACCGCCGAGATCGATCGTGCGGGCGTAGCTGTCGCCGCTGATCACCTCGACGCCCTGAATCGCCCGCGCCTGCAGGAACGCCAGCATGGCCGGCCAGTCGTACGGCGCACGATAGCGCAGCTGCACCGTCACCGCACCGGCGGCGCTCACCGCGCTGCCGCCCTTGCGGCGCAACGCCCCGGGCGGGCGATGGAACAATCGCTGAAACGTTTCGTTGAACCGGCGGATGCTGCCGAAGCCGGCGGCGAGCGCCACCTCACTCATCGGCAGCGCCGTCTCGTGAATGAGCTGCTTGGCGAGCAGGACGCGGCGCGTCTGCGCGACCGCCACCGGTGAGGCGCCCAGGTGCTGCCGGAACAGCCGGCGCAGCTGCCGGCCGCCGAGCCCGAGTCTCGTCGCCAGTGCCTCGACGTCGCCGTCGTCGAGGCTGCCCAGCTCGATGAGCGTCAGCGCGCGCGAGACCGTGCTCGACGTGCCGCGCCAGGCCGCGAAGTCGGGCGCCGTCTCCGGCCGACAGCGCAGACACGGGCGATAGCCGGCTTCCTGGGCGGCGGCGGCGGTTGCGAAGAACGTGACGTGCTCGCGCCGCGGCGTCCGGGCGGGACAGATCGGCCGGCAATAGATGCCGGTCGTGCGCACACCAACGAACAGCCGGCCGTCGAACCGGCTGTCGCGGGTGCAGATGGCGCGGTAACAGGCACGGGCGTCGAGATCCATGCCCCCATCGTGGCGCGACCGCGGCGGTTCGTCTAGCGGTTTTCGGACATCGCGGTCAGGTGGCGACGTCCGAAAACGGCCAGCAATCGCCGCCGGTCGCAACGATGATCGGACACACAACAGGAGCGCATGCGATGATCACCGATACCGCCGTGGACGTCATCCTCTTCACCGAGCAGCTGCGCACGCCGCTCGGCACGCTCGTCGTCCTGACCGACGAGAACGACCGCGTCCGGGCCGTCGACTGGACCGACTACCATGACCGGATGCTGCGGCTGCTGCGGCTGCACTTCGACTGGCGGGACGGGACGCCGGAGCCGCGGGCGTCGCGTTCAGCCGCCCACCTGGCGCTCGACGCCTACTTCGCCGGTGACATTCGCGCCCTCGAGACGGTGCCGACGGCGACCGCCGGCACCGCGTTCCAGCGGACCGTGTGGCGGGCGCTGCGCGACATCCCGGCTGGCGAGACGCGCAGCTATGGCCAGCTCGCTGCCGCCATCGGGCAGCCACGCGCGGTGCGCGCGGTTGGCCTGGCGAACGGCGCGAATCCGGTCGGCATCATCGTCCCCTGTCATCGCGTCGTCGGCGCGAACGGGTCGCTGACCGGCTACGGCGGCGGTCTGGAGCGGAAGCGCTGGCTGCTCGAGTTCGAAGGGGCCGTCACTCCCGCTCTGCGGGAGCACCCAGCAACAGACGATTCTTCGGCGTGATGTCGCCGGGTATCGTCTGCGTCCACACCTGATAGCCCTGCGCCCGGAGGTGCACGGCGCGGACGACGTCCACGGCAAGTGGGCCATCGAGCCAGCCGCTCAGGCCTCCCGTGTCGCTGGCGGCCGGCTCGTGACAGCACGGCAGCACGGCGACGCGGGCGCGGGCCCGGGCGGCCCGCTCGAGGATGGTGTCCGTCAGCCCGCCGCACGCGTGGCTCGACACCACCACATCGTCGGGCGTGAGCTGGAAGCTGTCGAGTGGCGAGGCGAGGAGGAACACCCGTTGCGCGAGGCGCGGCCAGGCGGCGACCAGCGCATCCTGGACCCTGGCGGCCGACGACGGCAGCGCGGTGTCGACGGCGAGTCCGGTCGGCGACGAATCGTCGAGCAGCAGCATCACGTGAGCGAGCAGTCCGTGGCCGCAGGCGAGGTCGACCACCCGGCCGCCACGGAACAGCCGGCGCACGCGGCGTGCCAGTTCCCAGGCTTCGTAGAGCTCCTTGCGCGGCAGGCACCCGGCGTTGCACACGGCCCGGCCGAGCCGGTCGAACAGCGAATCCGTCGGAAATCGACCGACGTCGTACTGCGTCAGACGTCCGCGCGACGCCGGCGAGAACGCTGGGACGTCAGCCACGCCCGCATCGTACCGCGGCTGTCAACCGGGCGTTACGTTCAGAGAAGGTCGGCGTGACCGGCGGACGCGTCGAGACGGACGCGGTCGCCAGTCCTCAGCCGGGTGGTCGCCTGCTTCACGTTCGCCAGTGCCGGGAGGCCGTACTCGCGCGCCACGGTGGACGCGTGCGACAGCATGCCGCCGACCTCGACGACGACGCCGGCCGCGAGCGTGAAAAGCGGCGTCCACGACGGGTCGGTGGCCGGTGCCACCAGGATCGCTCCCCGCTTCATCAGCGCGAACTCGCGCGGGTCGCGGATCACGACGACCTCGGCCGTCACCACGCCACGGCTGACGCACAAGCCGGTCAGTCGCCCGGCGCGAACGCTCGGCGCGCTGGCATCGCCTCGGGCCTCGCCGGCCTGGGCGCCAGCGGCCGCGGGTGACAGCACCCGGGCGACGTCGGACTGCCTCATGTAGAGCGGCATGGTCAGACGGGCCTCGGCCGCGCGCTGCTGCCGACGCCGCCGAACGATCTCACGGAGCCCGGCCGGCTCGGCTTCGCCGCCGACGACTGCGCCAATCTCCTTCGTGAGCAGGAGGAAGTAGTCGGACGGTGCATCGATCCAGCCGCGCCCGGCGAAGCGCGCCGCGAGCACCAGCTGCAAGCGTCTGGCATGGAACAGCACGCGGACGAGCTCCGATCGACAGTGCTCGCGCAGCACGTAGCGCTGCTTCAACCGCGCCACCAGAAAGCGGACGCGCGGTTGCAGCGTCAGGCGCTGCCACCAGGTGAGCGATGCGTGCAACGCCGCCCACGCATCGGCCGCCGTCCGCTCGAGGCGCGCGGCGATCGCCGCCCGCGTCTCGGCCGGCGGATTCCGGATGTGCGTGCGGATGGCAAACAGCAGCGGCGTCGGATCCTCGCGGAACCTCGGGAGCGCCCAGTCGGATTCGTACAGTCCGCGATGCCCGTAGGCCTCGAGAAAGCGATCGAAGGCCTCGAGAAACGCGGTGCCGGCCAATGCCGAGCGATAGTCATCGAAACGATCGGGCCGCGCCTCCAGGTAGGCGGCGGCCGCCGGCTCCTGCCGCGCGACGTCGGCCAGCGCCACGAGATCGAACGCCTGCCGGGTCGACACCGACGGTTCGCCGGCCGCGAGCTGGGCGTAGACGAACTGTTCGTAGTCCTGTCCGGCTGCCCGCAGCGCCTTGCGCAGCTGTTCCTCGATCACCATCAGGCTGCCGAGCGTCAGGATCACCACCATGTGATCTGCACCGCCGCGCCGCCACTCGCTGAGCAGGTCCACGATCGCGCGATCGTCCAGCGCGTCCGGTTGCGGGACCGCCAGTCTCGCGATGGCGGCAGCGTTCCCGATGTCGAGGGCCTGCACCAGCCGCGGAGCCCGCAGGTCGCGCCACACCAACCGCGCCAGATCAGGGAACAGGCGGACGATCGTCGCGATGGGCGGTCGCCTGGCGATCTCGTCCGCCGCGGTGATCGCTTCGGCATGCCCCAGCGACCGCAACAGCGCCGCGGCCGGCGTGCCGCCGATCTGCGTCGCGCGCCGCAGCTGGCTCAGATTGATGTACATCCTTCCGCCGAACACCTTGAACGGCGGTCCGAACACCTCCTCGGGCCCGAGCAGCCCGCCGGCGAACTGACGCTGCCCTTCGTTCAACAGGAAGTCGTAGCCGTCGAGCGCCTGCGGCGACATCTGATCCGGGAAGACTTCGGCAAGGTTGGCACGCGACCACTCGATGTCCAGCCCGACAACCGCCGCCGTCGTGGTGATCGGACGGGATTGCAGGATCCAGGGTCCGGTCTCGTCGGCCGCCCACTCGATGTCCTGCGGCACGCCGTAATGCTGCTCGATCCGGACGAGGACGTCGGCGAGCCGGCTGAGTTCATCGTGCGAGAGCGGCTGACGTCCGGCGACCACACGTTGCTCGATGACGGCGCGACTGCGCTTCTGCAGGCGGTAGTGATCCGGCTCGATGCGGCCGCTGACGAGCTGGTCTCCGACGCCGGGCGCACAGTCGATCAGCAGTTCGTCCGCGCCGGTGACCGGGTGGACGGTGAACCCGACGCCGGACACCGCGGCCGCGATCATCGGCTGGATCAACACGCCGGCAGCGGCGTCGGCGGCAAGGCCACGGGTTTCGCGATAGGCGCGCGCCGGTTCGGAGCCGGTAGACGACAGACAGGCTCGAACCGCCGCTGCGACGTCGGCGATCGCGACGTCGAGAAAGGTGTCGTGGACGCCGGCGAAGGAATGCCCGGCGCTGTCCTCGCCGATGCCGGACGAGCGGACGGCAAAGCGCTGCGAGGCGGGAAAAGCAGCGAACCAGGGGTGATCGGCGAGACGGTTCAGGGCCTTGTCGTCGGCCTGCGTGGTGACGACGAGGCCGTCGGGCACCCGGAAGCCGGCTCGGGCGAGCCACGCGCAGTTGAACGCCTTGCCGCCGACGAACGGTGCGTCGACCTCGTCGATGTCGGCGAGCCTCTTGAACACGTCGCCGGCGATGCTACTGCCCGCTCGACAGTTCGCGTTTCAACCACGCCTTGGCGTGCGTCCAGTCGGCTTCGACGGTCCGCTGCGACACGCTGAGGTGCTCGGCAATCTCCGGCGTCGAGAGTCCGGAGAAGAACTTCAGGATCACGACCTGGGCGGCACGCGCATCGACCGTTTCGAGACGGGACAACGCGGCTTCCAGCGTGAGCAGGTCCTCGATCGGCACCTCGCCCGTGGAGGCCGCGATCAGCAGATCGTCGATGGCCAGATTCTGGACGCCGCCGCCGCGCTTCTGACGCTTCTGGTGGCGGCCGTGATCGACGAGCAGCCGCCGCATCGCCTGCGCGGCGAGTGCGAGGCCGTGGGTGCGTCCCTGCCACTCGGCGCCGCGTTCGTTCTCGAGCCGCAGCCACGCTTCATTGACGAGCGCCGTCGGCTGCAGGGTGTGATTGCGTCGTTCGCGTCCCAGGTAGCGCTGCGCGACCTTTCTCAGCTCACCGTAGATGAGCGGGAACAGCTCCTCCGAGGACGCCGGTCGGTTGGGGGCCACGATCGCCACGCTATCACACCGCCGCCGCGCCCGGCGGGATCACCGAGTGGATGAGGGCGCGGTAGGCGCGGCATCGAAAGGGCAGCACCCGAGGCGGCGGTGCCGAGCGGTCCAGCATACCGGCGACGCCGGTCACGGACAGCAGGGTCTTGACCCGCCGGCTCGCCTCGATGAGCCGGAGCGAGCCGCCCCGACGATGGAGCGCGCTGCGCAGCGTGGCGAGCATGCCGATGCCGGCCGCGTCCAGTTCCGTGACGGCGGAGAGATCCAGCAGCAGGTCGGCAGGGTCCGGGGCCTCGAGCAGAGGGATCCAGACCTGCCGCTCGGCGCCGTGGCCCGCGGTGAGGGGGCCGACACACCTGAGGAGCGCGTGGTCACCGTACCCGGTGCGGATGAGCTCGAAGTGAAAGGCCGGTTTTGCCATGGCACCCTTAAACGCGCCAAACGCGGGCGAACCCCGCAACTGGTCCGTTTCATTGGGAAATGACGCGAGCCCGGCGTCACCGCAGGACGGGGCGACGGCCGCCAGGGACCGTGCGCCCCTTCTCGAGCTCACGGCACGTGAGGACGGTCAATCGGCCTGCGGCATTCGCGGCGGTTTGGCGCGTTATCCCACTGATGACCAGTTCCTCCCGCAAACGGGCGCCCGGCTTGATGCTCATCGGCATGGTCTGCGCCGCCGCCGTCATGGGGCAGTTCGTCGCTGGCAAGGCGATGCGGGATGCCCTGTTCCTGACGTCGCTGGACATCACGGCCTTGCCGGCGATGCTCATCGCCACGTCGGTCTTCTCCCTGGTGCTGGTGGTGATCAACTCGCGCCTCGCCCGCCAGATCGCTCCGGCGACGCTGGTGCCGGCGTCGTTCGTGCTGAGCGGCGTGCTGTTCCTCGTCGAGTGGCTGCTGCGGGCGAACGCACCGACGGCCGCCGCCGTCATCCTGTACCTTCACATCTCCGCCGCCGGCCCGCTGCTCACCTCGGGGTTCTGGCTCATCTCGAGTGAACGCTTCGATCCGCGCACCGCGAAGAAGCGCTTCGGCCAGCTGGCGGGCGCCGGCACGCTCGGCGGCCTGTTGAGCGCGCTGCTGGCGGAGCGCATCGCCGCCCTCTTCGGGACGCCGGCCATGCTGCCGCTGCTGGCCGTCATGCAGTTCGGCGCCGCGATGCTGGTCCGCCGGTTGGCGGTCGGACTCGATCACGCGCCCGAGCATCCGATCGACACGCTCGAGCCTGGGGCGGCGACGCGCTCGGGCCTGCGGGTCATCGCCGAGACGCCATACCTCCGGCACCTCGCGACGCTGGTCCTGCTCGGCACCACCGGGGCCGCGCTCGTCGACTACCTCTTCAAGGCGCAGGCCGTCGAGGCCTTCGGCCGCGGCGATCAGCTGCTCCGCTTCTTCGCCTTGTACTACGCCGCGACCAGCATCCTCACTTTCATCATCCAGGCGTCGTCGAGCCGCGCCGTGCTCGAGCGGTTCGGGCTCGGGGTGACGACGAGCACGCCGTCGTTCGCGCTGCTGCTGGGGAGCCTCGGCGGGCTCATCGCACCGGGCTTCGGCAGCCTGCTGGTCGCCCGCGGCGGCGAGTCGGTGTTCCGCAGTTCGCTCTTCCGCGCCGGCTACGAGCTGTTCTACACGCCGATTCCGTCCGAGGAGAAGCGCGCCGCGAAGTCGCTCATCGACGTCGCCTTCGATCGGCTCGGCGACGCGATTGGCGGCGGCCTCGTGCGCGTCACCATCGTCCTGCTGCCGGCGCTCCAGCTGCCGGCGATCCTCACGATGGCGGTTGCCTGTTCGGCGGGTGCGCTGCTCGCCGCCAGCCGGTTGAATCGCGGTTACATCGGGACGCTGGCGAGCAGCCTGCGGCACCGCGCCGGCGAGCTCGACGTCGCCCTGGCCGATGCGGGGGTGACGCGGACGCTCTTCAGCAATCTGCTCAGCCGCCGGGTGCGCGCGACGGCCGGGCGGCCGTCGGTCGAGCCGGCGCGCGCCCAGACGTCGCTCGACGCGCTCGGCCGGCAGGATCCGGTCGTGCACGACATCCTGCGGCTGCGGTCGCGAGATCGCGAGCGGGTGGCGGCGGTGTTGTCGCGTGACGAGGGACTTCCGGCAGCCCTCGTCCCGCACGTCATCCCGCTGCTGGCCTGGGACGCGGTCTCCGAGCACGCGGTGTTCGCGCTGCAAAAGGTCGCCGAGGAACACGTCGGCCAGTTCGTCGACGCGCTGACGGAACCGAACCAGGACTATGCCGTCCGCCGGCGCCTGGCGCGCGTCTTCTCGGTGTGCGTCTCGCAGCGCGCCGCCGACGGCGTGATGGTCGCCCTCGACGATCTGCGCTTCGGCGTCCGCTGCCAGGCCGCCCGTTCGATCGCCGCGATGGTCGAGAAGAATCCGCGCATCCACATCGACGGCGAGCGGATCATGGAGGTCGTGCTGCGCGAGGTGGCGGTCGGCCGGCCGGTGTGGGAGGGACGGCGGATGCTGGACGGCTTCAGCACCCAATCGCCGCTCGACGCCTTCGTCCGCGACCGGGCCGGCGAGAGCCTGGCCCACGTGTTCACCCTGCTGTCGCTGGTGCTGCCGCGCGAGCCGCTGCAGCTGGCGTTCCGCGGCCTGCAGACCAGCGACACGCATCTGCGCGGCACGGCGCTGGAATATCTCGACAGCGTGCTGCCGCCGCAGATTCGCCAGCGGCTGTGGCCGTTCCTCGAGCATCGCCCGCAGGCGCGCGCGACCCGGCCGCCGGAGGACGTCATCGCGGCGCTGCTCCGCTCGAACAAGTCGATCATGCTGAATCTCGAGGAGCTCCGCCGGGGATCTCCGGACAGTCCGACCGCCACGGCGGTGTAGCGCGCCCGGCGCCGACCGGCGCGGCGGCAGAGGATTCACGATGGACAAGCTCATTGCTCCCCGCCTCGACACGATTCCAGAGCCGCCGGCGGCCCGCGGCGGCTGCCAGATGCCGGCGACGCTCGTGTCGGATCAGGTCAAGCGCCTGGCGATCAGCGCTGCCGTCGGCGCGGGGCTCTGGACCTTCGGGCTGGTCATGGACGGCGTCGTGCGGCCGAACACCGTCGGCGTCGAAGCACCGGCCGCCATCCTGTGGACCGAGGCGGCGGCCATCCTGATGACGGTGCTGATGCTGGTCTACGTCCGCGGCGCCGCCCACTGTCCGCAGACCAAGGCCGATGTCGGGCTGCTGTTCTTCATCGCCAATGCCGCCGGCGTCGCCCTGCTCAACAACTGGGCGCGCAGCCCGATCATCGACGTCGTCCGCCACGTTTCGTGGAATGCCGTGGTCATCCTGGTGGGCGCGATGATCATCCCGAGCTCGCCGCGGAAGATGCTGGCCACGGCGCTGGTCGCCGCCAGCATGGACCCGCTGGCCGTGTGGCTCGCGCACCTGCGGGGCGTCGAGACCGCATCGGTGCTGAACACGTTCGTGCTGTTCCTGCCGAACTACGCCTGCGCGATCGTCGCGGTCGTGCCGTCGGCGGCGTTCCAGCGGGTGGGCCGCAAACTGCGTCACGTCCAGGACATGGGCAGCTACCACCTCATCGAGCTGCTCGGACGCGGCGGCATGGGCGAGGTGTGGCGGGCCGAACACCGGCTGCTGGCGCGCAGCGCGGCGATCAAGCTGGTGCGGCCGGAGCTGCTGGGCGCCAGTGACGCCGAAGCACGGCAGATGCTGCAGCGGTTCCAGCGCGAGGCACAGGCGACCGCGACCCTCAATTCGCCGCATACGATCCGGCTGTTCGACTTCGGCATCACCGAGGACCGGACCTTCTACTACGTCATGGAACAGCTCCACGGCCGCGATCTCGAGTCGCTGGTCCGGCAGTTCGGACCGGTCGCGCCGGAACGGGTCGCCTTCCTGCTGCGCCAGGTGGTGCATTCGCTCGCCGAAGCGCATGCGCAGGGGCTGGTGCACCGCGACATCACCCCGGCCAACATCTACGCCTGCCGGATGGGGCTCGACTACGACTTCGTGAAGGTGCTCGATTTCGGACTGGTCGCCTACCACGACCGCCGCTCGATCGGGCAGTCGCTGCTCACCGGCGCCCACGTCGCCACCGGGACGCCGGCGTTCATGGCACCCGAGGTGATCCTCGAGAACGCGGTCGACGCCCGCGCCGACATCTACGCGCTCGGCTGCGTGGCCTACTTCCTGCTGACCGGCCAGCTCGTCTTCGATGCCGAGACGCCGATGAAGATGTTCGTCGAGCATCTGCAATCGACGGCGCCAGCGCCGTCGACGCGCACCGAGGTGGCGATCCCCGAGCCGCTCGACAGCCTCGTGCTGGCCTGCCTGGAGAAGGACCCGGCGAAGCGTCCGCAGTCCATGGACGAGGTGCTCCGGCTGCTCGACCGCTACCGCCCGAACGCGCCGTGGACCAACACGAGTGCCCGTACCTGGTGGGACCGCCACCTGGTCGACCTCGCGTCGCCGCAGCCGCAGATTTCCACGCGGACGACGGTGGCGTCGATCGACACGCTCGCCGTCGCCTAGGGCCGGGCTTGGGGGCGACGGGCGCCGGCCCGGCCGCCCGACCCGACTCCCTACCCCGTCTCCCTGCCCGTCTTCCCCCCGTCTTCCCCCCGCCTTCCTCGCGTCTTCCCGCCCCGTCTTCCCGCCCGGTCTCCGTCCGGTCTTCCCGCGCCGTTCTCCGCGCCACGCCCGTGCACTCCGCCGGCGGCGACAAGCCCGGATTGCGGCTTCCGCCTGCGTTTGACGCGTTACGTCAACGAACCGGAATCACGGAGAACCTGCTGATGACTGCCACGAACCACCTGCCACTGGACACCAAGACGCGCCTCGATCGGGTGCTGTCGCTCGTCAGCGACGTGCGCGCCGGCGAGGGAGCCACGGCGGTCCTCATGCTCGTCAACGTCTTCCTGTTGCTCATCTGCTACTCGGTGATCAAGACGGTGCGCGAGCCGCTGATTCTGCTGGGCGGCGGCGCCGAGGTGCGGTCGTACGCGGCGGCCGGCCAGGCGCTGCTGCTGATCGGCTTCGTCCCGCTCTACAGCTGGATCGCGTCGCGGGTGAACCGGATGACGCTCATCACCGGCGTGACGGTCTTCTTCGTCGCCTGCGTCGAGCTGTTCGCCGGCGCGGTGGCTGCCGGCGTGCCGTACGTCGGCGTCGCCTTCTTCATCTGGGTCGGCATCTTCAACATCTCGTTGGTGGCGCAGTTCTGGTCGTTCGCGAACGACCTCTACCGCAAAGAGGCCGGCGACCGGCTCTTCCCGATCATCATGGTCGGGATGACGGCCGGGGCGCCGATTGGTTCGTTCGTCGCCGGGCGGCTGTTCCGCAGCGGCCTGACGCCGCAGGCGATCCTCCAGGTATCGGCCGTGCTGCTCGCAGCCACGGTGCTGATCTACCGGCTCGTGAACCGCCGTGAGTCGGCGCGGACGGTGACCCGGTCGGTCGTCGAGTCGGCGCTGCCGGGTCGCGACGGCTTCCGACTCGTGCTCGGCAATCGCTACCTGCAGCTCATCGCCGCCCTCGTCGTCCTGCTCAACGTCGTCAACACGACTGGCGAGTACATGATCGCGCGGCTGCTGTCGGCGCACGTCGCCGAGCTGGCGGCGTCCGACCCGACGTTCGACAAGCAGGCCTTCATCGGGGCGTTCAGCGGCGACTACCAGTTCTGGGTCAACGTCACGGCGCTGCTGCTGCAGACCGTCGTGACGTCGCGGCTGGTGAAGTTCCAGGGACTGCGCGGCGTGCTGCTGGCGCTGCCGCTCATCGCGCTCGGCGGCTACGGCCTGATCGCCGCCGGCTTCGGCTTCGGCGTCATCCGCTGGATCAAGACGGCCGAGAACGCCACCGACTACTCGATCATGAACACCGCCCGTCAGCTGCTGTGGCTGCCGACGACGCGCGAAGAGAAGTACAAGGCGAAGCAGGCGATCGACACGTTCGCGGTGCGCACCGGCGATCTGCTGTCGGCAGCGGTCGTGTTCGCCGGCACGGCGCTGCTCCAGCTGACCCCGAGCCAGTTCGCGCTCGTGAACGTCGGGCTCGCCCTCGTCTGGCTGGCGGTGGCGGTGGCGATTCTCAAGCCGGTCCGCACGTATCCACGCCTGGTGATGCGGCCGCTGGCCGGCGCCGCCGCCGCCGTGCTGCTGGTGGCGGCCGCGCCGCTGCCGGTGCAGGCGCAGGAGGCGCCCGCGAGCGAGGCCGAGACGCGCGCCGGCGAGCTGGCGCGCCAGCGCGCCGAGAAGGCGACGCGGCTGGCGCCGTACGCGCCGGACCGCCTCGAGCGGCGGCTCGCCGCAATCGACCGGATGATCCTGAATCGCCGCTCCGTCTATCCCTTCATCGGCAGCGTGTTCGAGGGCGGCGGCGTCGCGGTCGGCCCCGGCATCCGCCATCGCTTCGCGGACACCGGTTCGTTCGACGCGCACGCCGGCTGGTCGGCGCGCAGCGTTCGCGCCGCCGAAGCGACCGTGAACCTCCCGTCGGTCGCCGGCGGCCGCGTCCGGCTGGAAGGCCACGCCAACTGGCTGCACGCGCCGGCCGTGCCGTTCTTCGGCGAAGGCAACCGCTCGTTCCGCGAGAATCGCGGCCAGTTCGCCTACGACGCCACGACGATCGGCGCGGCGGCGACGGTGCGCGTCGCCAGGACGTTCTCGGTCGGGTCGCGCATCGACTGGTTGCAGACGGAAGCCGATGGCGGCTCGCTGCCGCGTTCGCGCGACACCCTGGCGCCGACCTACGCACGGACCGGCGGCTTCGCCGAGCTCGACACGCGCGAATCCCCCGGCTACACGCGCTCCGGTTCGCTGCTGCGCCTCGACGTCTCCGACTACCGGCAGACGAACGGCTCGAGCCACGGCTTCCGCCGGGTCGACGCCGAGGTACAGCAGTTCGTGCCGCTGCTGCGCGAACGCTGGGTGCTCGCCTTCCGCGCCCTCGCGTCGACCACCGATGCCGACGCCGGCGCCGACGTGCCGTACTTCCTGATGCCCGACCTCGGTGGCAGCCGAACGCTGCGCGGCTTCTCGTCGTGGCGATTCCGCGATCGCAACCGGCTGCTGCTCTCGGGTGAGTACCGCTGGCCGGCCGGGTCGCTGGTGGACATGGCGCTCTTCGTGGACGCCGGCAAGGTCGCCGCGGACCGCCGTGACCTGACGTTGAAGGATCTCCAGGTGTCGCAGGGCATCGGCGTGCGCATCCACACGCCGAGCGCCACGGTGACCCGGATCGAACTGGCTCGCTCGCGCGAAGGCCTCAGCCTGATCTTCGCGTTCAGCCCGAGCTTCTGAGTTGTCGCGTTGTTCACGAGGAATCACATCATGATCACCACCCGCTCGATCCGCCGTCTCGTCGCCACCGGTACGCTGGTCGCCGTGACCGCGTCCCTCGGCATGTTCGCCTCGGCGACGACGCCGCGCTTCCTCGCCGACGATCCGCTGTGGATCGAGACGGACACGGAAGACGCGTCGCACATCACGCCGACGGAGGTCAACCTGACGGTCGACCTCGCCTACAACCTGATTCAGGGCTTCCGCGAACCGGTTCGCGTCCGCGCGCAGAACATCAACAGCGTCGACGAGGTGCCGGATTCGAGCTGGTTCACCAATCGGGCCGGCCGGCTGCCGCTCGCCGTCGGCGACGTCGCCACCGGGCCGAATCGCAGCAGCGGCCCGGCGCCTGGCGCCTGGACCATCACGTCGTCGAAGAGCGACGGCGTGACGCCCGGCTTCACGGTGAAGGATGCCACCGGTCAGCGCTGGTTCCTGAAGTTCGACCCGCCCGGCCATCGCGGCATGACGACCGGCACGGAAGTGGCGGTCACGAAGCTGATGTGGGCGCTCGGCTACAACGTGCCGGAGAACCACATCGCGACGCTGAAGCGCGAGCAGCTCGTGCTGTCCGACACCGCGAAGTTCACGCCGCCCGGCGGCACGGCGCGGCCGATGCGGCCGGCGGACATCGACACGTTGCTCGCCCGCGCCGACCGCGAAACCGACGGCGGCTACCGCGTCGTCGCCAGCCGGGCGCTCGAGGGCAAGCCGGTCGGGCGCATCCGCTTCTCGGGCACGCGGCCGGACGACCCGAACGACATCGTTCCCCACCAGCATCGCCGCGAGCTGCGGGGCTACGGCGTGTTCGCTGCGTGGCTCGACCACGTGGACGCGAAGTCGATCAATTCGCTCGATACGCTGGTGACGCGCAACGGCCGGTCGGTCGTCCAGCATCACCTGATTGACTTCGGCTCGACGCTCGGCAGCGGCGGCGTGGCGCCGTCGGACTACTGGGAAGGGGCGGAGTATCTGGTCGAGCCGGCACGCATCGGCCGGCAGATGATCGGCTTCGGCTTCACCGCGCCGCGCTGGCAGCGCACCGCCTTCTACGAATCGCCGACGATCGGCCGGATGCCGGCCAACAACGCCGACTTCGACCCGCGCGAATGGAAGCCGCGGGTGCCGAATCCGGCGTTCCTGCACGCCCGGCCGGACGATCAGTTCTGGGCGGCGCAGAAGCTGATGACCATCTCGGCGGATCTGATCCGTGCGGCGGTGGACAGCGGCCAGTTCGGCGATGCCGAAGCCGAGGATTTCCTGGTCCGAGCGCTGGTCGAGCGCCGCGACGCGATCGTCCGCACCTACCTGACCGGTGTGAACCCGATCAGCGACCCGAGCCTGACCATCGACGGCACCTTGAGCGTCCGGAACGCCGCCGTCGACGCCGACGTGGCACGGGCCCCGCGCGAGTACCGGGCCACCTGGTCGACGTTCGACAACGCCACCGGCGACGGGCGGGTGATCGGGGAGTCGGTGACCATCGGCACGACGCTGCAGGCGCCCTTCGTGCTGCCGAAGACCGAGGGGGCCATCGTGAAGATCGAGCTGAGCAGCGATGGATCGGCCTACGACTCGTGGTCGGTCCCGGTCAACGCCTACTTCCGCCTGAGGGGTGGCGCATGGCAGCTGGTCGGCTTCGAGCGGATGCCGGAGTGCTGAGAGCTGTGACCGACACACCCTCGCTCCCGGTTGTCGCCCGGTCGTTGCGCCGATGCGGCAACGTCATCGTGACGCTGACACTGCTCGGCAGCGCGGTCGGTCCGGTGCTGGCACAGCCGGTGGTCCGCGACGGCGACACCGACGCGTCGCACGGACCAGCCGCGGCGGGAACGAAGGACGGGGCGGCCACGGCCGCTCCGTCCATCGATGCCGGGCCACCGCCCGGGCCCGACCACGGCGCCACGGATACGGCGAGGTCGTCGGTCTGGCGCGACCTGTTCGGCAGGGCGGCCGGCGACATCCGGCGGCTGCCATCGGCTCGGACGGCGGAACTGCTGACCATCGGTGCCATCGCGGCGGCCGGCGTCCGTCCGGCCGACTCGCATGTGAGCCGCTCCATCTCGGGGGTCATGAAGCTGCACGAGCCATTGGAGCCCGGCGCCGTGCTCGGCTCGACGCCCTTCCAGATGGCCGGCAGCCTGGCAACGTACGGGATCGCGCGCTGGACCGGCAATGCCCGCCTCGCCGTGGTCGGTGCCGACCTGTTCAGGGCGCAGCTCGTGGCCGAGGGGCTGACGGTTGGCATGAAGCAGTCGTTCCGCCGCAAGCGGCCGGAAGGCGGCGGCTTCGCTTTTCCGTCCGGCCACACCACCGTCAGCTTCGCGTCTGCGACGGTGTTGCGGCAGCACTTCGGCTGGCGCGTCGGGGCGCCCGCGTACGGCATTGCGGCATATGTCGCACTTTCTCGCGTTCAGATGAAGAGGCACTACTTGAGCGACGTGGCGTTTGGCGCCGCGCTCGGCATTGCGGCGGGTCGCACCGTCGCGCTCGGCAGTGCCCACCGGATGCAGCTGGCCCCGCTCATCGCCGAAGGGGGCGGCGGCGTCCAGTTCACCTGGCTGGGCAGGTAAGGGAGACAGGTCATGAAGACTTCGACGTTCGCGTTCATCGCCGGGCTTCTCACGGCGGCGCTGGCATCGGCGCCCGGAGACGTGCTGGCGCAGACCTCGGCCGAGGCGCCCGACAACCGGCGCCATCCGGTGTCGATTGGGCAATTGATGACACCGGCGGAGATCGAGGCCACCGGCCTGCGTACGCTGGCACCCGAACAGCTGGCGGCACTCAACGCCTGGCTCCAGTACTACCGCGTGACGGTGGAGCAACGGGCGATCGAGACGGCCGAGGAGGAGTTCGCGCCGGTCGCGCCGGTCATCGACACGCGGATCGACGGCGGCTTCGACGGCTGGGTGGGGGACACGGTGTTCCGGCTGCAGAACGGGCAGATCTGGCAGCAGGTGAGTCCGTCGGCAAAATATCACACCGCGCAGGCGCCGCGCGTCACCATCACGCGCAGCCCCTATCGCATGCGCGTCGAAGGCGTGCCGATCGAAATCGAAGTGCAGCGGATCAAGTGAGCCGCGCGACTTCCTGACGGGCCGCTTTCAGCGGCTCGAGGTCGGGATCGGCGTCGTTCCACAGCCGCAGGAAGTCGAGGTACTGCTGGCGCGCGCCAGCGACGTCGCCGGTCATCGCGAGCGCGCGTGCGAGGCCGAGGTAGGCGAGCGGATACAGCGGGGCGTTCGGGCTCTCGCCGCGGTGCGCGATGATCGATCGGAACGGTTCGGCGGCGGATCGGCCGTCGCGCAGCTGCAGGAACGACATCCCGCGCAGGTACTCGGTCCAGAACTCCGCCTTCGCCGTCCGGTCGTAGGCGCGCAACGGCTCGAGCTGTTCGAGCGTGCGGGTCGGATCGCCGCGCTGGAACGCCACGACGGCATCGGTGAGCGGGACGATGACGCGGTGCGTGAGGGTCGCGTCCGGATAGCGGGCGGCCAGTTCGCGGAGCAGCGCCACCGCCTCGCCGTCCCGGCCGCAGAATGCGAGCGAGCGGCTGGCGCGCTCCAGCGTGTAGTTGTCCCGGCTGAGCACGAGGCCGCCGCTGATCTCGTCCAGGGCGGTGTCGCACTGCCCCATCAACGCGTGGACCTCGGCATCCTCGACCGCCAGCTGCCCGGCCACTTCCGTGAACCCGTTCTGCGACGCCATCTGAATGCCGCGACGGAACTGCTCGTGCGCCGCGCGAACGGCGCCGGTGAACGCGAAGGTATGCGCCTGCCAGCCGTGCGCCGCATTCGTCTGCCCCATCCCGATCGACGCCTCCAGCATCCGGTTCATCGCCGCCGTGTCGCCGCGCAGCAGGCCGAGCAGGTACGACATGCGGCGGAACGTGAACGATCGGGCCGGGAGCGCCGCGGCGCGCTGGAGCGCCTCGGCCGCTTCGTCGAAGCGATTCAGCGATATCAGCGCACCGGCGAGATTCGAGTACGGCGGTTCGAAGGTCGGCTCGAGCACCATCGCCTGCCGCAGCGGCGCCAGCGCCGCCTCGTACTGGCCGAAGCGGATGAGCGAGGTCGCCAGGCTGTTGAAGGCGAACGCTTCACGCGGGTAGGTCACCGTCCACGTGCGGCTCAGCTCGAGCGCGTCGGTCCAGTTCTGCGTCGCGTCGCGGTAGAAGCGGAACGAGATGAAGAAGCGCTCGCGCTCGCTGACGCGATCCCGCAGGTCGAAGGCCCGCTTGGCGAACTCGGGCGCCAGACTCGTCTGCCCGGTGTTCGCGTAGGTGCCGGCCAGCAGCGCCAGGGCGAGCGCGAAATCGGGATCGAGCTCGAGCGCGCGCTTCAGGTGGGGGATCGCTTCGAGGCGCAGATTGATGGTGCCATTGTCGAGCGCCAGCGAGTAGGCGTGCAGGGCTTCGAGCGACGAGGTCGTCGCGCGCGCCAGCGGCACGTCGAACTGCTTGATGGAAGCCAGCGACTCGCCGAGCTTCTCGCGCAGCCGTGAGGCGGCGCTGCCGAGCGCCGTCAGCACGTCCTCGCGCGTCGTCGCCTCGGCCTGCTCGCGAGCCATCACGTCGCCCGTCCCGGCGTTGACCGCTTCGAGCGTCAGGACGAAATGGCTGCCGAGCGGTGCGATGGATCCGGCCAGCAGCGCCTTGAGCTGCTCGCGCTGCGCGATCTCGCGGGCCACACTCCGATCGATGGGATTGCCCGGCGGCCGCCCCATGAGCCGCAGGGTGTCGCGCATGCGGCTGTCGGGAAAGACCTTCAGGAACGGCGATTGCTCGAGGGCGACCGCGAGAGCCACCTTCAGTGCGCCGTCGAATACCGGCTCGCCGGTGGTGTTCGTGAAGTCGGCGATGACGATGGCGTCCTGCTGGGTCAGGCCGCGGGACGTCGCCGGCGCCAGCAACGCCCAGATCACCGTCGCGACGGCGACCAGCGCGGCCGCCGCGGCAGCGATGAACCAGCGGGTCGACACCGGACGGCGATCGGTCGGTGCCAGCGAGGAGGGCAGCGCCGCGAGCATGGCAGCCGCCGATGGCGGTCGATCGGCCGGATCGCTTTCCAGGGCCTGCAGGATGACGCGCTCGAGCCGGGGATCGATGTCCGGCACCCGCGCCGACGGCTTTGCAATCGCGGCGCTGCGGCCGGACTGCCGGAACGGATGCTGGCCGACGGCCAGCTCGTAGAGGATGATGCCGAGCGCGTAGATGTCCGTACACTCGGTCAGCGTCGCGCCGCGGGTGAACTGCTCGGGCGCCATGTAGCCGGGCGTGCCGACCGCCGCCGGCGACTCGTCGCCGCGCGGGATCGCGATCCCGAAGTCCATCACCCGCACACGGCCGTCGTCGTCGATCATGACGTTGGCCGGCTTCAGGTCGCGATGCAGCACGCCGCGCGCGTGCGCGGCGGCCAGTCCCGCACACAGCTGCCTGGCGATGTCGATGACCTTCTCCGAGGGCAGCCGACCGACGCGCCGCAGCAGCGTGGCGAGATCCTCGCCGGCGACCAGTTCCATCGAGAGGAACACCTGGTCGTCGGTTTCGCCGACGTCGAAGACGCGGCAGACGGCCGGATGGGTGATCTGGCGGGCGAGGCGGACTTCGTTGACGATCTGCTGCCGGCCGCGGCTGCCGGTCGCATGAATCAGCTTCAAGGCGACCGGGGTTTCGAGCACGAGATCGTCGGCGCGCCACACGTCGCTCATGCCGCCACGCCCGAGCCGCGTGATCATCCGGTAGCGGCCGGCGAAGACGTCACCGGTTTGAAAGGTGTCGCGCGCATCGCCGGCCGGCTGACTGGCCGATGTCGTGCTGCCGTCGGCCGGCGTGTCGCCGTGAAAATGCAGCAGCGACTCCACTTCCACGCGAAGCGCGGTGTCGTCGCCGCACGCCGCGGCGACGAACGCCCGGCGCTCGGGCTCTGGTTGTTCGAGTGCGGACAGGAACAGGTCCTTGGCGCGTTCGTGCAGCGACAACATCGGGAGCACCGGGCAGTCTACCCGGCTTGCGCAAGGCCGTCGAGAGACCTGCCTGAGCTTGAGGATATGCTACCGTTCCGCCTGGGAGATTCCATGGCGACAACGGCGACACGCGGGCGCAGCACGCGGCCCCCGACACGGGTGGTCAGACGGACGGCAAAGCGGGCAAGCCGGAAGCCGACACCGGCCGCGCGGCCGGCCGCGCGGTCCGTGCATCTTGGCCTCAATGCCGTCGACCCGAAGCATTACGCCGGCTGGACCGGCGATCTGCTCGCTTGCGAGTTCGACGCCCGCGACATGGCGGCGCTCGCCAAGTCCGTCGGCATCAAGTCGACCGTCCTGCTGACCCGGCGGGCCACCCGGTCGAACGCGCTTGCCGCCATCCGGTCGGCGGCGAAGTCGCTGAAGTCGGGCGACTTCTTCTTCCTCAGCTTCTCCGGCCACGGCGGCCAGGTGGACGATGTGTCGGGCGAAGAAGGGGATCGGCTCGACGAGACGTGGTGCCTGTTCGACAGCCAGCTCATCGACGATGAGCTGTACTACGAGCTGAGCCGTTTCGCCAAAGGCGTCCGCGTCCTGGTGCTGTCCGACAGTTGCCACAGCGGCACCGTCACGCGCGCCGCGCCTCCCCGCGTGAGCGGCACGAGCCGGACACGCATGATGCCGCCGGCGGTCGGCCTGCAGGTCTACCGGCAGCACCAGGCCTTCTACGACCGGCTGCAGCACGACATCGAACGGGCCGCGTCGCGCGGCAGGGCACCGGTGGACCCGGACGACGCGCTGGCCAACGTGACGACCACCCTCAATCCCCGTCTCGAGACCATCGCCGCACGCTGCAAGGCGTCGGTCATCCTCATCTCGGGCTGCCAGGACAACCAGACGTCCATGGACGGCGAGCACAACGGCGCCTTCACGGGACAGCTGCTGCGCGTCTGGAACAAGGGGGCGTTCGTCGGCAACTACGCCAGGTTCCATGCCGCGATCAAGGCGGGCATGGACGCGCGCCAGACGCCAAACCTGTTCACGCTCGGTCCGGTGCAGGCATTCCTCAAGCAGGACGCTTTTCGGGTGCACGGCTGACGGATGCATTGACTCCCGCCGTTGACTGCGATGTGATCGACGCGGTGTCTTCGAACCAACCGATCAGCAGCCTGCTCTCGACGATCTACGAAACCGAGTCGCGGCGCGTCCTCGCGACGCTGATCCGGCTGCTCGGCGACTTCGACCGTGCCGAGGAGGCGCTGCACGACGCGTTTCGCGCGGCGCTCGAGCAATGGCCGCAGGACGGGGTGCCGGCCAATCCGCGCGCCTGGCTCGTCAGCACCGGCCGATTCAAGGCGATCGACAGCCTGCGGCGCGCGAAGCGCTTCGATCAGCTGGACGAGAGCGGCCCGGGTGCCGAAATCGCCGTCTTCGACACGGCCGCGTGGGCCGACGAGGAAAGCGTCGCGGACGACCGCCTGCGGCTCATCTTCACCTGCTGTCACCCGGCGCTCTCCGAGGACGCTCAGGTGGCGCTCACGCTGCGCGAGGTCTGCGGCCTGACGACCGAATCCATCGCCCAGGCCTTCCTGACCCCCGCCCCCACCCTCGCCCAGCGCATCGTCCGGGCCAAGGCGAAGATCCGCGCCGCGCGCATCCCGTACCAGGTGCCGGCGACCGCCGACCTGCCCGACCGGCTGTGGGCGGTGCTGCGCGTGATCTATCTGGTGTTCAACGAAGGCTATGCCGCGACGTCCGGCCCGAGCCTCACGAGACACGACCTGTCGTCGGAAGCCATCCGCCTGGGCCGGCTGCTCGTCGAGCTGCTGCCGGAAGCCGACGCCATCGGACTGCTGGCGCTGATGCTGCTGCACGAGTCGCGGCGCGCGGCGCGGGCGAACGCCGACGGCGAGGTGATCCTGCTCGACGAGCAGGACCGGTCGTTGTGGGATCGCCGGATGATTGACGAGGGAACCGCCCTGGTCGAGCGGGCGCTGCACTCACGGCGCTTCGGCCCGTACACGATCCAGGCGGCGATTGCGGCGGTGCACGTCGGGGCTCCGACCGCGGCGGAGACCGACTGGCACGAGATCGTCGGACTCTACGACGTGCTCCTGACGCTGGACCCGTCGCCGGTCGTCGAGCTGAATCGCGCCGTGGCCGTCGCCATGCGCGACGGCCCGGCGTTGGGTCTGCGGCTCATCGACGCCATTCTCGAACGCGGCGACCTGGGCGACTACCGGCTGGCGCACGCCGCCCGGGCCGACCTGTTCCGGCGGATGGGACGGACCGCCGAGGCGCGGACGGCGTACGAAAAGGCGCTCACGCTGACCAGACAGGAGCCGGAACGCCGTTTTCTCGAGCGACGCCTGTCGTCGCTCGTCTGATGAACGATCCTCCTGGGGCCATCTGCATGAAGTATCTCTGTCTCGTCTACCTCGAGAAGGACAAGTTCACCGCCGTCCCCGACAGCGAGTGCCTGGCGTGCGGCAACGGCTTCCGCGCCAGCGGCGCCTTGATCGCCGCCGAGGCGCTGCACCCGGTGGAGACGGCGACGAGCGTCAGGGTCCGCGACGGCAAGGTGTCGATCACCGACGGCCCGTTTGCCGAGACGAAGGAACAGCTGGCCGGCTTCTACCTGCTGGACGCAGCCGACCTCAACGAAGCCATCCAGGCTGCCGCGAAGATTCCGCCGGCGCGCGAGGGGACGGTGGAAGTGCGCCCGGTGCGACAGCTGCAACCCTGAAGCGGGTCGCGGCGTCGCCTGCCGCGGCGCCGTTCAGTATTCGTAGTGCTCGTCGGCCCAGACGAACGGCGTCTGCTTGTTCGCCTGGAGTTGATCGCCGGGGGGCGGACCGAGTTCGTCCGAGAAACCCGGCAGCGTCCGGTGGATCGCCGGCTCGGCTCGCTGAATCCGCCCGGCCTTGTCAATCACCAGCCGGACGACGGCGTGCTGCAGCAGGAACAGGTTCCCTTCGGAGTTCATCGTCGCGACGCGGAGGCCGAGGAACGCGCCGCCTTGCGCGGCGATGTGCGCCTGCTCGGCGTTCTTCGGGTCGAGTTGGGTGGCCAGCCGCACGAGTTCGACACCGCCCGCCCTGACGACCATCGGCGTCTTGGGTTCGACGAGTGCGATGTCCTCATGCACCCTCGTGGTCAGCGGCGTCCACGTGGCGTCGGCGTTGGGCCGCGCGCTCCACAGCGCCGGCTCCACCCGCAGGACCGCGGCATCGCGATTCCCCGGGTTGGCGAACGCGACGATCATGTAGAGCTCTCCGAGGTTCGTGCCGTACGACACCTCGGTGACGGTGACGTCCAGCTGCTGGCTGACGTAGAGGTAGCTGCGATAGAAGTTGTAGAGCGACAGCGCGAGGGCGACGAGGGTGGCGATGGCGGTGAGGTTCAACCAGTCGTTCAATCGTTGCCGAATCGACTGGCTGCTGGGGGCCGATCCTGTCATGGAACCTCCGGGGTCGAGGACGTACGGATGCCTGCCGGGGGATATTACTGCACGCCGACGATCGTGCCGTCTGGCAACAGGTCGATCGCGGCGGCGTGTGGCTGACGCGGCAATCCCGGCATGGTCGTGATGTCGCCGGTCAACGGCACCAGGAACCCGGCGCCGGCGGCGATGCGGACCTCCCGGACCGTCATCTCGAAGTTGCGCGGCCGGCCCACCCGCTTCTCGTCGTCGGACAGCGACAGGTGGGTCTTGGCGATGCACACCGGCAGACTGCCGCACCCGAGGGCCACCGCCTGATCGATCTGCTTCTTCGCCGTGACCGAGAAGTCGACGTCCTCGGCGCCATAGATGGCGCGGGCGATGCGGCGAACCTTCTCCGCCGGCGGATCCGCCAGGTCGTAGATGAAGCGCGGCTGCGGCACGGCCGACAGGGCCCGATCCACGATGACGCGGGCCACGTCGAGGGCGCCGGCGCCACCCTGGGCGAACACGTCGGCGGTACCGGTCTCGACGCCGTCCTGCCGCAGCACGGCACAGACGCGGGCGATCTCGTCGGCGTCGTCGTCGGCGCGGACGTTGATCACGACGATGGGCTCGATGCCGAACTGGCGGACGCTCTCGAGGTGCTTCTCGAGGTTCGCCATGCCGCGCTCGAGGGCCGGACGATCCGGCTGCCCGACCTGGGCGACCCGCACGCCGCCATGGAACTTCAGCGCTCGCACCGTCACGACCAGGACGATGGCATGCGGCCACAGGCCGGCACTCCGGCACTTGATGTCGAGAAACTTCTCCGCACCCAGGTCGAAGCCGAATCCCGCCTCCGTGAACACGACGTCGGCGCGACGCAGCAGCAGACGGGTGGCGACGACGCTGTTGCAGCCGTGCGCGATGTTGCCGAACGGGCCGCCGTGCACGATCGCCGGGGCGCCCTCGGTCGTCTGCACGAGGTTCGGCAGCAGCGCGTCGCGCAGCAGTGCCGCCATCGCTCCGTCGGCCGACAGGTCGCGGGCGCGGACGGCGGCGCCCGTGCGGCCGAAGCCGACGATCATGCGGCCGAGCCGCTCCTTGAGGTCGGCGTAGTCGTTCGCGAGGCACAGGATCGCCATGACCTCGCTGGCGGCGGTGATGTCGAAGCCGCCTTCGCGCGGCACGCCCATCGTTCGGCCCCCGAGTCCGGTGACGGTGCGTCGCAGGAAGCGATCGTTCATGTCCATCACCCGGCGCAGGACGATCTGTCGTGCGTCGAGGCGTGACGGATCCTCGTGATAGACCTCGTTGTCGGCGAGCGCGGCGAGCAGGTTGTTGGCCGCGGCGACGGCATGGATGTCGCCGGTGAAGTGCAGGTTGATCCGCGCCGACGGCTCGAGCGTCGAGCGGCCGCCGCCGGTGCCGCCGCCTTTGGCGCCGAACACCGGTCCGAGCGACGGCTCGCGCAACGCGCAGGCCGCCCGGATGCCGAGCCGGCGCGCCGCCTGCGTCAGGCCGATCACGCAGGTCGTCTTCCCCTCGCCGGCCGGCGTCGGATTGATGGCGGAGACGAGGACCAGCCGGCCGCTGGCCGCGTCGCCGCGGAACGCGACGTCCGGCGCGATCTTCGCGATGGCGGGCCCCCAGGGATGGAGGTCGGATCGGCCGAACCCGAGTTCGGCGGCGACGTCTTCAATCGGGCGCATGGACGGCAATGTCGGTCGGATGACGGTATCCCGGGTCGCCATTCGGCGCCCGGCAACGGGACGCGCACCGGGCGGCCCGCCTCGGGCGACGGCCAGTCACCGCCGGCATTGTACGCCGGCGTGCCGCGGCGCACGCGTCGGCGGGCACCCGACGCCGTCCATCCCCCGGGTGTGGCGCCGGTCCGATGCGGTCAGTGGAGCGAGGATGGCACGACCGCGCGCCACAGGAACCACGCGCCCATCACGAGGATGAACAGCTGCGCCAGGCGATTGAGGAGCACCCGACGCCGCACCAACAGCGCGTCGGCGAGCGACACGCCGAAGAGCGCCGGCGCGGTGCCGAGTCCGAAGAGCACCAGGCCCGCCGCACCGCCGACCGCGCTGCCGGTGGCCATGGCGGCGATGACCGCCGAATAGAGCAGTCCGCACGGCAGCAGGCCGAGCACCAGGCCGAGCGCATAGGGGTGCCCGGGCATGCGACGCCCGAGCCGCGCCGTCATCCGACCCACCCGGTTGCCGATGCCGCCGCCCGGGGCCAGCGACAGGAGGCTGGCGAGTCCCGTGACCACCAGCACGCCGCCGGCGATCACGGCGGCGGCGCGCTGCAGACCGATGAGCGCGCCGGCCACCTGCAATGCCCCGCCCACCGCCCCGCCAAGCGCCCCGAGAACGCCATACGTCGACAGGCGTCCTGCCGTGTACCACACCTGTGCCACCCACGGCACGTGCGCCCCGATCGGCAGGCCGTAGCGGCGCGAAACCATGAACACGAATGGCGTGCACATGCCGACGCAGTGCGCCGCGCTGCCGAGCACGCCGAGCGTCAGAAACGCCACCAGGTCGAGGTGGCTGCCGGCCGCGTGAAGATGCTCGTGCATCGATCTCCTACCCGCCC
>CADEDC010000073.1 GCA_902825985.1 uncultured Acidobacteriota bacterium
GGGATAGAACCTGAGTGATGGCGATCCGGCGATGCTGGGCCGCCGACAGGCAGGCCGTTCAGTCGCGGCTCATACACGGTCCTGTGACGTGGCACGGGCTGTCGAGAAAGAACTGTGGATCGTTCGCGCCGATGTCGCAGGGCAGTACGGAGTCTTGGCATCCCTCGGGTCGACGGGTGTCGTCGCGCCAGATGGGTCGGTCGTGGCAGAGGCGCAGACCGGCTCTACAGGCCTGGTCATCGTCGACATTCCGACCAGGTCAGATTCGAGAGACAGGGCTGAGTCCTGAGCAACGCCAAGGTGGCGTTCTGGCCGACGGCTGGGGTAGACCTCGCCACATCGCGACAAGTCGAGAGTTGACGGGAGGCGGATACGTGGTGACAGACTGAGGCATGGAACGGCGCACGGCCTTCTTGATGGCGGGCGGTGCCTTTGCGGTCCACAACGCAGAGGAGGCGTTCACCATGCCGTACTACCTGCGCCAGATCGCGGCACTCGCACCTGTCCCTCTTGATCGGCTCGCTGGCGCCGTGACGACGACCGTCTTCACCGAAGGCGCGATCGTTGTGACGGTGGTCGCGGCCTTCGTGACGGTATGGGCGATTCGACGTCCCCGCAACCCGCTGGCCTGCTGGTCGATCCTCCTGTTCCAATCCGTCGTTCTTCTCAACACGGTTCCCCATGTCGTCGCCGCGATGGCGCTCCGCAGCTACGCGCCCGGCCTCGTCACCGCGATCGTCGTCAACGCGCCGCTGTCGTTGTACCTGCTCGTCAGAGCCTGGCGCGAGACGTGGGTGGAGCGTCCCGCATTCGCGGCGTTGGCGCCCGCGGCCGTCGTCGTTCACGGCCCAGGGCTGGCGATGTTGCTCGGCACCTTGACGGCGCTCACGGGCTGAGCACCAGTCAGCCCTCAAGCGCACGACGCGCTACCTGACCGAACCATCCCGGGCGCTCGCGCCTTTGGCTACACACTTCGCGACGAGTCGGGAGTATTGCCTCGACGGCAGGTGACTGACCGCCCCAGGGCGCAGAGCGCCCGAGTCTGGTGCTGCTTCGCTGCGTCCAAGACGTCGCTCATGGCAGCGGAGGAACCAGGTGGGCTCAAGAACTGCGGTGGAGCGGAACCACCCTGGTCTTGGGAAGCGGCCTGAGGTCGAACGTGTCGATCGGATAGGGCCACAGCGAACGGTACACGGCTCGGCGCGAGATGGGGTGGGGCGCTCAGCAGCAGGTGGACATGGTCCGGCCGCACGTGGCCTTGCACAATCTCGATGTCCTCACTGCGACAGATTTTCGGATCAGTTCCCGCAGGCTGTGGCCGATCTCCCCCGTCAGGATCGGCTTACGATACTTCGTGGTGAACACGAAATGGTGGTGCAAGCTATAGACCGTATGGGCCGCTCGACGCAGTTCTCGCACGGCCGGCCATCGTATCGCAAGCGTCCTGAAGGCTTCGCCTAAAACGAGGGTTTCACCCGTCCCAGAGCGAGACTCTAAGGTTAACTCCCTTGTCCTGGCAGCCGTGAGTAGTCCTTCACGTGCCGCTTCCTGATCTGCTCTGTCTTCTTCTTCAGAAGCGCCTCCGCCATCTGGAGCGCGGGCGCTACGATCGCAGGCTCGAAGACCTCGACCAGGCCCTGCGCAGAGTCGTACTCCAGCACATCGAGCACCCAGGCGCCGTACTTCTGTTTCAGATCGAGGAACATCGAGAACGGCTCCTCATCTTCCTGGATGATCGGCACGAACGGGATCATGTAGTCGGGCATCGTCGCCTGCAGTTCCAGGGGGCTCGACTTCGGGTTAGTGATGTCGGCGATGATGAACCGGCTCAGCCCCGCCAGCGTCTTGATGGTCTCCGTGAAGTCGCGCTGCTTCGGCCGCTCGAAGTCGAACATCATGGGCACGAAGCCGAGCACGCGCAGGGTGTCTCGGATGGCGTCCAGCACCGCCTTCCGCTCGGGTGTGAAGCGTCCGAGGATCAGCACGCCCTTCTGGCTGATCGTGTCGATGACGTCCCTAAGTGACTTGTTCCGCAGCAGCAGGTAGGTGAACTGCGCGACCTCGAGGCTGTCCACCGTGATCGAAGGTTGTTGCGGCGGCGTGATCACGAGGTTGGTCTGTCTCAGACCGTCGGTCTTGACGTCCCACACTGAGACCCCGTAGATCGTCGCGCCGCTGATGTCGGCGCGCGTGAGCTTGGTGCCTTCGAGAAGCGCACCGCGAAGGTCCGCCCCAATGAGCGTCGCCCCGGTCAGATCGGTTCGCTTCAGCCTCGCCATGTACAGGCTCGAGCGGGTGAGGTCGGCTCCGCGCAGGGAGATGGACGGCAGATTGGCCTGGCGGAGGAAGGCGAGCCGAAGGTCCGCCCCGCTGAGATCGGTCTGCAGGAAGGCTTTGTACAGATTGGCGCCGATCAGGTTCGCGCCGCGCAGGTCCGCCGAGGATGTTCTGAAGTCCACATGGGCAAGGTTGGGCGTGACCCCCGGTAGGGCGCGACGCCACGCGTTCCACGCCGCCGCGCCTTGCTTAAGCATCGCCACGTGTCCCGGGTCGGGTCGAGACGGGAGCGCCGGCGCGCGGAGCCGGGCCTCCGCCAGCCGCAGCAGTTTGAGCCGGAACACGTCGCGTTCCGCCGCGACGGAGTCCTCTCGACGCGCATCCGGCGAAGCCGGAAGCCTACGCTCGGACACGGGTGCTCGCCGTGTCCGAGTCGCGTGCGAGGCGGACTTGGTTGACATGCGGCGACATCGCGGTATGCCCGATCAGCGCGGAACAGGGAGCGCTCGATCCTACACCACCTGGAGCCCGCCCGCTCTCGCTGGGTGCCGTTCAGGGCCGCCAATGCGGCGAGCTCGCGCTGGCGAGTGTGCTGGATCGCCACATCGCGACCGATCGCGACTATAGACCTTGCGCCGGGCCGACCTCACGCCAGGTCGCTGGTCGTCGGCGCCCGTGTCGCACATGGTGCACGTACACGACTTGTTGATCGATCGAGAACAGGATCCGATAGACGTGAGGTCGCCGACCGTGCAGGAGCTGGCGAACTTCGACAGGAACTTCGCGACTCTCGGGCGCAAGCGGGCAACGCGTGGGGAGGGCCCCGAGGGAGCTGATGGCTCCACGAAGGGCCGTGAACCATTTCGCGCCAGCCTCGTCGGCCTGTTCGCCGCGAAGCCAGGCGTAAATGGCAGCGATATCGCGTTGTGCGCGCTGGGTCAGCTCAACGCGGAAGTCCATGCTTGCGCGCGAAGTCGTCGAGGAACTCTCCTGCAGGGCGCGTTCGGCCGGCTCTCATGTCTGCGAGGCCTTCGCGGACACCCTCAACAGCTTCGGCGTAGTCCTGACGTTCCCAATCCAAGTACTCGGCGAGGACTTCATCCAGTGCCTCGGCCGTGTCTTTGCCGCGCCGCCGGGCGAACTCCTCAAGTTGCACCATCCGCTCTGCTGAGACTGGCACTTCCATGCGTCCCACGTTACGGCTCCACGCGTGCTGGTGTCAATCGTGCGCAACCAAACCAGGAGATCGACGCAATCCGTGTATCTCCAACACTGCGGAGGACTTGTCGCGCGCGCCGGCCTCACATTCTGTGTGACGGCGATCTGGCGATCTTCAGAAGCTGGCAACTCCGAGTCGATTCGCCGCTTCTGCCAAGCGCCGGTCCTTCGTCCAGAGCGTCTCCCGCGACGCGACGGCCGCAGCGAGCAAGTGCGCGTCCACCCACCCGAGGCCCTTCCCCATCAGGCGATGGTTGTCGATGAACATCATGACCTCCTCGGTCGCGAGCGCAGGCAGTCGTGGCAGGGCGGCGAGCAGTGTCAAGAACTCAGCCCGGCGTCGCAGGTTGCCGCATGCCAGCTCGCCGAGCACGAAAGGGTGGCTTAGCACCTGGCCATTCTCGAGCAGCTCAGCGAGTCGACCGTCGGTGGCTCGGAGGTGATCCACCCACACGGATGTGTCGACCAGGATCACCGCGGCCGCCGGGCCTGGGGACGCCGCCGTGGGATCGGGCGCATGCCCCGGTCGGTTCCCCCCAAGGCCGCCAACCGGCGCGCGCTTTCCCGTGCCACCAACGCTTCAAGTCCGGCCCGGACGACGGCGGTCTTTTCGCGCAGACCACTGAGCTCCGTGGCGCGCCCCAGCAACGCATCATCGATGTTGAGCGTCGTACGCATATGCGTCAGTATGCCCGTACGATGCATATCGTTCAAGGCACTGCTGGGCTGACGCCGGCACAGCGACAGAGCGGCCGACCCCTCTGTGACGGCGCAGTATCGACCTGAGCCCTTCCCTCGGAAAAGACCTTCGCCGCGGTCGACACGCCTTGCTGCCATCTCCTTGACGCAGACTTCCGTAAGGCGGCAAGGTACGGCCGCCGGTCGGGCCCCGCCGAGGCCCGACGAGACGCGGTCGACCGTCAGTTTCACAGGACCTCGAGCTGGCGGCCTCACTCCTGCCGTCGTCGCCGCGCCCGGAACTCGGCCGGCGTCATGCCCTCGATCCGACGGAATGCCGCATACAACGCCGAGCGCGAACCGAAACCGGCGGACGCCCCGATGCCCTCGATCGTGAACCGATCCGAGGCTGGAGCGAGCAGCTGCACCTTCACCTCCTCGACACGGTATCGGCTCAGGAGCTCGTGGAAGGATACGGTGCCGTGGCGGTTCAGCGCCTCCGACACTTGATGCGGCGTGGCGCCGATCTCCGTTGCCAATCGCGCCAGCGTCAGGCCGGGGTCGGTGAACAGCCGGCGAGCCGAAAGCGTCCTCGTGATCTCCCCGAGCAGCGCGCGCGCAACCTCCTCCTCGAGCCCGGAATGTTCATAGCGGGGCGCAGCGGGCCGGGCCTCAACGGCCGCTCCCGTCTCCAGCGCGCTCCACACGACCAGGCCAACCAGAGCGACGAAGCCGGTCGCCATCGTGAACGGGACCGCCGCGGGGACGAGCGGAAGATCGCCGAACAGCAGCCGAACAACCTGGCTGGTGTTGAGCAGCACCAGGAATGCCACGATGGCGCGTGCCGGAACGATCGACGACCGACCGTGGTCCGGGTGCCGCAACACCGGGCCGGCGCAGAGAGCGGTGAACCCGATGACGACCGGCAGAATCCACTGAAACGGCACGCCAGTCGACACGCCGAGCATCGCCTTCGCAACCAGAACGACGCCGTAGATCGCGGCTGGGAGCCACAACCACCACGCCTCCCCGGGTCGCGCGGGCTGACCGACATCCTGTCGAATCCAGAGGTACAGCAGTGGATAGGCGCCAAAGCCCAACAGATTGATGGCGTGATCGACCGCGACGGTGGCCGGCAGCAGGCCGATCACTCGGCAGCTGATCAGCGCGCCAATCACGGCGGCCGTCAATAGCCACCAGCCCATGAGCCGGACGGCCGTCGTACGCCCCTGCCCCGGCCAGACCATCGGCATCCCGAGGGCGGTGCCGACGCCCGATCCGGCAAGCCCGACGACCGCCAGTTCCACGGTTCCCATGTCGTGTGCTCCTTGCGCCGCGTCAGGTTTGTCCAGTCCGGTCGGTCTGCACAGGGTCGGCGAGCAGCGGCAGGCCCAGCCCTCGTCGGATCTCGTCGTATCAGGATATGACAACACCATGGTTCGCCACCTGGCTCCTGGCCACCGGCCTGACGGCCCTCGTCGCCACCACGCAGACCCGAGGACAGTCCGGCGACCGGCCGTACGACCTGGTGATCGCCAACGGACGGGTCATCGATCCGGAATCGCGGCTCGACGGCGTGCGCCACATCGGCATTCGCGGTGACCGTATCCTCGCCGTCAGTCGCCGACCGCTGCATGGCCGCGACGTCATCGACGCGACAGGCCATGTCGTCAGCCCCGGCTTCATCGACCTCCATCGCCATGCGCACGGTGACGCCAGCTATCGATATGCCGCGCGCGACGGCGTCACCAGCGCGTTCGAGCTCGAAGTGGGCACACCCGATGTCGAGGCGTGGTATCGCATGATGGGTCCAGCCCGCCTGATCAACTTCGGCGTCGGCGCCGGGCACATCGGCGCGCGCATGCAGGTGCTCGGAGACAAGGGGTTCATGCTGCCGACCGGACCAGGGCGTGGGGCGGCCACGGCAACCGAGATCACGGCCATTCTTGCAGCACTTGAACGCAACGTCCTGTCCGGTGCCGTGGCGATCGGGATGGGCGTCGCCTACACGCCCGGCGCGTCAACGGCGGAACTCGCAGGCGTGTTCCGCCTCGCCGCCAGACATCGCACCTTCGTGTTCGCCCACCTGGGCAGCGGCGCACGCGCCTTGAATGCGCTGTTGGGCATGGCCGGCGACGCAGGGGCTTCCCTGCATATCGCCCACATCAACAGCACGGCTGGCGACGAGATTCGAACGTATCTCGACGTCGTGAGAGCGGCCCGCACCCGCAACCAGGATGTGACGACAGAGCTCTATCCGTACACAGCGGGAGCCACACTGATTCAGTCGGCGTTGTACGACGACTGGGAACGCTGGCCGGACGAGCGCTTCAGCCGCCTTGAGTGGGCCGCCACTGGCGAACGGCTGACGCGCAAGACGTTTGCCGCCTACCGCGCGCAGGGCGGCTCGGTCATCGCACATGGAAACCTCGAAACCACACTCACGGTCGCGATCGCCGATCCGCTGCCGATGTTCGCCAGCGACGGCGGCCGCGATGCCAGCGACAACCCGACGCATCCACGTGGCGCCGGGACCTTCGCGCGCATCCTCGGCCACTACGTGCGCGATGAACGGGTACTCTCGCTCGAGGAGGCCATCCGCCGGATGACGATCGAACCGGCTCGCCGGCTGCAGGCTCGCGTTCCGGACATGCGCGACCGCGGCCGCATCCGCGTCGGCTCATACGCCGACATCACCATCTTCGACCCGGCGACCGTTATCGACCGGTCCACGTACGGCAACGCCGCGGCGTACTCGACCGGCATCGTCCACGTGATCGTGAATGGAGTGCCCATCATTCGAGAGAGCGAGTTCGACGATCGGGCGGAGATGCAGGGCCTTCGCGTCGTGATTGGAACGCGCATGCCCGGCAGGCCGATCCGCGCACCGCGGTGACAGCGGGAGACCGTACCCCGACGAAGCGCCCGGGCGCACGTGCCGGGCCGCGCCTCTACTGGACGATATGAATGATGCCGCGCTGGAGTGCGACCTTCACCGCGCCGGTTCGGTCGTTCACGCCCAGCTTCGCGAGCAGGTTCTTCACGTGCACCTGCACCGTCTCCTCGCTGATCCCCAGCGCCGCGCCAATCTCCTTGTTGCGCATGCCCTGGCCGATGAGTTCGGTGACCTGAATCTCCCGCGCCGTGAGCGACGGCCGGGTCGCCCGCTCGCTGAGACGGCTCTTCACGTCTTCGTGCAGCGGGTTGCGCCCGGCGTGCACCTCGCGGATCGTCAGCAGGAGTTCGTCGGCAATCATGTCCTTCAGGAGATAGGTGGCCGCTCCGGCACTCATCGCCCTGAAGATGTCCTCGTCGCCATGGTAGGTGGTCAGGACGATGATCTTGGCCGCCGGGTCCTCCCGCCGGATGTCTCGAATCGCCTCGATCCCGCTCAGTACCGGCAGCTGCAGGTCCATCAGCGTGATGTCGGGGCGATAGTGCCGGAACAGCGACACCGCTTCGTCACCGGTCACCGCCGTGCCGATCACCTCCATGTCGGCGTTCCTGGCGATGATCAGCCTGAGTCCTTCGAGCACCATGCGATGGTCGTCGACGCACAGAACGCGGATGGATGGTTCGGACATCGGGACTCTCATGCTTCAACCGTGGTTTCCACCGTGGTGCCGCGACCGAGTTCGCTGCGCAGTGCGAAACGGGCACCCATCTCTTCGGCGCGCCCCTTCATGCTCGCGAGGCCGTAGTGCAGGTTCGAATCGGGAACGGTCTGGCTCGGATCGAAGCCGCGGCCGTTGTCGCTCACGCTGAGCCGCACGCTGCCGGCGGTGAATTCCAGGCCGACGTCGACTTCGCTGGCCGACGCGTGGCGGACGGCATTCACGATAGCCTGTTCGGCAATGCGCAGCAGCTGCTGCTCGACGTCCGGCTTCAGCCGGCGGGCCGCGCCGCTGACCGTCACGTTCAGCCGCGCCGGGACGCCGGACGTGATCCGGCTGCCGGCTTCACGGACGAGCGACGCAAGGTCGGATCGATCCAGCCGTGGCGACCGCAGGTTCCAGATCGACTGCCGCGTTTCGCGGATGTCGTCTTCGAGTTCGCGCCGCACGCGGGTCAGCGTGTTGCGCGTCTCGTCCGACGCCGCCTCGCTGGTGCTGAGGATCTCGAGCTGCAGCGCCGTGCCGATCAGGCTCTGCAGGAGCGTGTCGTGAATCTCGCGGCTCATCCGAATGCGTTCGTTGATCACCAGCGCGAACTGGCGCTGCGCATAGCGCAGGCGCAGACGCCAGGCCTGCCACAACGTCAGCAGCAGCAGCATCGCCAGGCCGGCGTAGAACCACGACGTCTGTGTGAACGCCGGCGTGATGGTGAAGCGCAGCGTCGCCGACGATTCGCTCGACGACCCGTCGGTCGCGACCGCCATGACCCGGAAGGTGTAGTCGCCGGGCGGCAGGTTCGTGAACAGCGCCTGCCGTCGCGAGCCGGCGTCCGTCCAGGCGTCGTCGAAGTTGTCCAGTCTGTACTGGAATCGCACCTTGTGCGCCGCCGACAACATCACCGTGGCGTAATCGATCTCGATCGGTGAGCTCCGCGGCGGGAGCTTCAGCGGCCCATCCAGCGGCCGGCGCGTCGATCCGACGGACAGCGATTGGATCAATACAGGAGGAATCGACGTCGCAGCGTCCAGCCGCGCCGGGTCGACGATCGATATGCCATTGCTCGTCACGAACCACAGCCGCCCGGTCGGGTCTCTCGACACGCCAGGGCTGCCGAGCCAGACGGGCATGCCGGCGGCGCCGTCGTACGTGTCCCACAGGCCGTAGGGAACGCGCGCGGCGGGATCGCCCGAGACCTGCGCGATGTCGTCGCGTTCCATCCGGACGACGCCGGAAGGGGTGCCGAGCCACACGTCGCCCTGCGTGTCGAACGCCGCCGAGGTGACGGTGGACGCCGGGAGTCCGTTGGAGTCGTCGAGAGCGATGATGCGGCCCTCCGCGTAGTGCCACACGCCCGCCGACGTGAGCAGCCAGACGTCGCCGTGGCGCTCCTGGATGACGGCATACAACCGGGCGTTCGCCCTGGGCGGCGCCGCCAGGACGGTGAAACGGAGCGCGCCGTCGGCGCGCGTGACGAATCCGATCCGCCCGTCGGACAGCGCCAGCCACATCCGGCCCTCGAGGTCACCGTGCACGGACAGGACCGCACGATGATCCAGCAGAGGCGGCACGTCGACGGGCTGCAGTCCGGCCGGCGTCGTCCTGAACAGCCCGCGGTTGAAATCGGCCAGCCACAGGTCGCCGACGTCTTCCACCGACATCGAATAGATCCGTTTACGCCGCTCGATTCCCTGAATCGGGAACGGCTCGAAGCGGCCGTTCCGGGCGACCGCGACACCGTGGTCCGTGGCCACCCAAAGAGCCCCGGCGGCATCACGATGAAGGGCTGATATGAAGGGGCTCGGCAGCTCACCCTGCTGGCCGTAGACCCGTTCGCCGGTCCCCTCGAACCGCACCAGTCCATTGCTCGTGCCAACCCAGACACCGGTCTCATCGGCCTGGACGACGCGGGCGACACCCAGATGCTTGATCGGAATCAGTTTGTTGCGGCTGAGGCGATACAGGCCATAGTCGGTCCCGACCCAGATGTTCTCGTCGCGATCCTCCAGGAGGACGCGGACGACGTCGTTGAGCAGCCCTTCGCTCTCGCCGAGCACGTCGATCTGATCGAGGTGCGCCTCATCGCGAATCCACCACACGCCCTGTCCGAGCGTGGCCACCCACATGCCGCTTCGCTTGCTCTGGAGGATCTGGACACCCAGACCGGCCAACGAGCTCGGCTGCGCCGCCGTCTGTCCGTCGATCGCCGGCATGCGGCGAAAGCCTCGCCGCGGATCCGTGATCCAGAGGCCGCGATTGCGATCCACGGTGATGCGATGATCGAAGTAGGACGCCGGCATGACCGGCTCGAACGAGGTGGCACCGGGTCGTCGCCGGAAGATGCCGGTATTCAAGGTGATCCAGAGCGTGCCGTCGGCATCCTGGTAGGCATTGATGACCGGACCGTCCGGGAGCCCCTCGGACTTCGGCGTGCGGGTCGCCTGCTGCCCGTCGAAGTGCAGGAGTCCGGTTCTCGCGGCAATCCACACGGCTCCGTTGCGGTCGGTCACCAGGGCGTTGATCGCCCCGGCGGCGCCGGCGACGTCGAACACCGTCGCCCGGAGACCGGTGATGCGAGCCACCGTGCCGGTGAAGAATGCCACCCACAGGCTGCCGTCCACGTGCATGCTCAAGCTCACGACGCGGCTGCGCGGCAGGTCTCCGGAACCGATCGTCTCCCATCCGGCAAAGCTGAAGCCGTCGAAGCGCACCAGACCGTCCGTCGTGCCGATCCAGAGGTAGCCATCCGGCGTTTGCGCCAGTGCCCTGATGCGCGGGGCGCGCAGGCCGTCTCGCTCCGTCCAACTCGTCAGGTTGTATTCCATCAGGACGGCGTTGCGCGATCTGGATTCGGGCAGGCGGGTGGCGACAGGCGCTGCTGCCGCAGGGGAAGGAGCCAGGGCGAGAAGCAGAAGGAGGATCAGCACAGAGTGCGGGGTATTGTCCGAGCACCGCCGCAGACGAACAATGCCTGATCGCAGTTAGCCCCGCCAGAGGGCCAGGTGGTCGATGCAGCAGTTGAGTAGCGATCGGGCTGCCGGGCAGACCGGCAACCCGATCAATGCCTCATCGGGTGGACGGCCAGAGCACTCCCTGCTCAGCCTTGGTGACCGGCCCGACCCCCTTGAAGATGAAGCGCTGCACCCGCGCGCCGGTGTAGGTCTCGGCAGTGTAGAGGTTGCCTTTCGAGTCTGTCGCCAGGTTGTGAACGCCGAAGAACTGACCCGGCTGCCGGCCGCCATCACCGAACGAGGTCAGGACCTCGAGCGTGCTGCGCAGCAGGATGTTGATCTTTTCGTCGACACCGTTGGCGGCGAAGATGTAGGTCTGCTCCGGGTCCCTCGAGAACGTCATGTCCCACACGCTGCCGGATCGATAGGTCTTCGGGTCGATGCGCTGCTCTTTGACGAACGTGCCATCCTTCCTGAAGACCTGGATGCGATCGTTGACGCGGTCACAGACGTACACGAAGCCGTCCTTGGAGACGATGACGCAGTGCACGGTGTTGAACTGCTTCGACGGTTCGGCCGATGGGTTGTACGACGGCACCGGGCTGTCATCCGGCTTCTCGCCGTAGGCGCCCCAGTGACGCTTGTAGGCGCCAGTGGAGGCGTCGAACACGATGATTCGCCGGTTACCGTAGCCGTCGGAGATGTACACCTCGTTCGCGTCGGCGTCCTCGAAGATCTTCGTCGGCTTCCAGAAGTTCTGCGTGTCGTTGCTCCCGTTGTGCACGCCGTGCTTGCCGAGTTGCAGGATGAACTGTCCGGCGCCGTCGAACTTGAGGACCTGTGTGTCCTTGTCGCCGTTGCCGGCAATCCACACGTTCCCCTTGCTGTCGGCCGTGATGCCGTGATTGCTGTCGGGCCAGTCGTAGCCGTCTCCCTTGCCGCCCCACGACTTCACCAGATTCCCGGCGGCGTCGTAGACCAGCACCGGCGGAGCCACTTTGCAGCATTGGCCGATCCGGTCGGTTCCGCCCTGCGCGCCCCCTCGCCCAGGCAACGCCTCGTCGTCCACGGCCTGCGACGCCATGAGGTCGGCCGCCTTGAAGTTGGCTTCGACGCTGCCTTGCCGGTGAATCGTCCAGACGTTGTCCTGGGCATCGATCGACAGGCCGATGGTGCTGCCGGTGACCCAGTGGTTGGGCAATGGCTTCGGCCAGAACGGATCGACCTCGAACATCGGCGCCTGCTTGCCGCCGGCCACCGGATCGGCGGCGACTCCGGCGCCGGCGTCCGCCGCGGCGGCGACCGGTTCGCCGGCGTCACTGTTGCTGCATGCGCTCAGGAACAACAGGGCGCACACGGCCGATGCCGCGGCGCCCCACCTCGCCGTCGTGGAACTCATGCACGTCTCCTTCAGGGCCATTGGTTTCCAGAACTCCCTCTGCCGGTCAGAAATCGATCTGCGTGCCGAACTTCACGACCCGACCCGCCAGGATGCCGGTGGGACGAAGCCATTGCGGCCCGTAGCGCAGGTTCACGCCGGTCACTGCGCTCGCGTTCAGGGCGTTGTACATGTCGAACTGCGCCTGGAGCCGGTACCTCCCGGCCCTGAACTCGCGCGTCATCCGCCAGTCGAGCTGATTGATCCGCTTCTCGTACATCGTCCCCGGCGGAAGCAGGTCGATGGTCACCGTGGCGTTGGTCCCGGCCGACAGGTTCCGTCCGAGTGACGGGGCAATCTCGGCATTGGTGTAGACCCGCTGCGCCAGAATCATCGGACCCGCCGTGTTCTGGAACGTGGCGCTGGTCCGCAGCCGCCAGGGCAGCGCGTAGCTGCCGACGAACTTCAGCTGCGTGCCCTGCGCCAGCGGCGGTTGCACGTCACAGTAGCCGGCGGCCCGCGGCAGCGTCGACCCGGCCACCGAACCGGGCAGGTTGCTGGGCGAGAGATCGAGATTCGGCTGCGTGTTCGCGAAGCAGGTGTCGGTCGTCGTGCGACCGATCGTCATGCCGCCCTGCAGAAATACGCCGGCCGACGGCCGGGCATTCACGTTGATGTCGACGCCGTTGTAGATCTCCTTCAGTTCGCCGTACTGTTTCGAGAAGCCGACCCGGTTCGTCACCTGTCCGAACCGGGCTGGCGCGACGTCGAAGAGTCCGCACACTTCATAGCCGCCGCCGTTCGGCAAGCCGGGGTCCGATGGCGCGGTCACGCAGTACGGGTTGTAGTCGGCCGGCGCGACGGCGACGTTGTTGCCGACGTACTGCCCGCCGAACCAGTGGCGGAAGTAGGCGACGTCCAGCGACATCCCCCGATACAACTCATGCTGGACACCGATCATGGTCTCCCAGTCGTAGGGCCGTTTCTGGAATCCCCGAAGCGTGTCCTCTTCGTAGACCGTCGCGCTGGGATTGTTCCGGCCGAAGTTCCGGTTCGAGATGGCGCCGCACTCACCGTTCGCGTCGAGGTTGCGGAAATCGCAATCCGGATTGAAATCGCCGTTGCGATCGGTCCAGGCGCGGTTGGCGCTGATGACGGACGTCACGATCGGGTTGGCCAGGTTCGCGAGACCGGCGGTCTGACTGGCCACGTAGCGGTTGAGGCTCGCTTTCAGCGCGGTCCTGCCGGTCCCGAACAGATCGTACGAGAAGCTGATGCGTGGCGAGAGGTCGCCCCAGTTCGGGACGTTCCTGACCGCCGCATAGTCGCGGGCGTCCACCGACTCGACAGCCGGCAGGCTCTGCGGAGGAATGTAGGCGTTCAGATAGTCGAAGCGCAAGCCGTAGCTCAGCGTCAACCGCTTGATGGTCCACTGGTCCTGCGCGAACACCGACGGCGAGGGGGTCAGCTTCTCGACCGTGGTCCACGGCGCCGCCCATTGAGTGAGCGACCGCGGCACGCCGTTCAGCACCTGCGCGAACAGGTTGCGATTCACGTAGCTGTTCCGCGTATGCACGCCCTCGATCATCTGGAGGCCGACCTTGATCGCGTGCGCGCCGGTCACGTACGACAGCGTCACCTTCTGGTTCCACGCGTCGCTGATGTCCTCGAACATCGCCCGGTTCGACATCGCCGCGTAGCGCAGGCCGGTCGACTGTTCCTGGAAGGCGAGGGTCGTCGGCAGCACCTCCGGCTGGCGATCGGCGGTGAAGCTCGAGATATATGCGGTATTGCCCGCCTCGAGCAGCATCCGACTCGTGATCGGCCAGCTCCAGGTCACCTGCGTGAAGTAGTTGCGCGGGGTCACCAGCCGTTCGGTGGCTTCCGGTGCCGTCGTCACGCTCAGGTTGCGGCGTTCGACGTTCCGCTGCTGCACGTCGTAGTAGGCGCCGATGCGGTGCTTCGGCGTCGCCTGGTAGGTGAACCGGACGTTCTCGCTGGCATTCTTCGTGTCACCGTTCTTGCCCGGCCTGGAGAGATCAGGCGTGTAGAACGGCGTGTTGAGCGTGCTGTTGTAGTAGATGCCTTCGACGTTGGTGGCGTTGCCCCAATAGCGAACGGCCGAGAAGAACCACAGTGTGTCCTTGAGAATCGGCCCCCCGAGGGATGGATTGACATCCCAGATGCGATCGATGGTCGTCACGTTGCTCAACCCGCGCGTGCGCAGCCGGTCGGTGAGGTTCGACGACTGCAAATCACCGGGTGCGTAGTTGGCGAAGACCGCGCCGCGCAACTGGTTGCCGCCGGCTTTCGGGATGACGTTGACGAACACGCCGCTGACCTGATTCTCGGCGCCGCCGCCGGCCGTCTGGACGCTCATTTCCTCGACGCTGCCGGTGTTGATCATGAACACCGTCAGTCCGCCGCCACCGGTGCCGTTCATGTTGTTGTAGCGCATGCCGTCGAAGATGAGCGGCATGTCGCCCGGCTTGCTGCCGTGAATCGCCAGCGACGCGAAGCGTTCGCCCGCCGTTCCGCCGACATCGTTGCCATCCGTGCGGGTGACGCCGGGGATGAGCTGCCCCAGGCTCTGAAACGTCCGGCCCGAGGGCAGCGCATCGATCACCTCGGCCGTGATCGCACGTCGCTGAACGGCGTTCTGGACGTCGACGGTCGGACTGGATCCCGAGACCGTGATGGTCTCTTCCAGACCGCCGATGCGGAGTTCCGCGTTGACGTTGGCGGTGAAGGCGGCGGTCAACTCGATGCTCTCCCGGCGCACGGTGGCGAAACCGGGCAGCGTGAAGGTGACCGAGTAGACGCCGGGACGCAGGTCGGTGACGCGATATTGGCCCTGGTCGTCGGTGATGGCCAGCCGGGTCTTTTCGATGAGTGCCGGGCTGGCGACCTCGACCGTGACACCGGGCAGCACCGCGCCCGTTGCATCACGAGCGGTGCCGGCGATTGCGGCTGGCGTGCCGCCCTGTGCCGCGACGCGAGGCGGCGCAACGATGAGCGAGATGAGGGTGATACCAACGCAGCAGGCTGCGGAAATCCCTCGTCGCATGCTGGCTCCTCCCGGGGATCTGGGTCGGCTTCGCACGATGAGCGCCTGTTGTAGCAGGGGGCCCGCCATTGGTGAATACCGAAATGCAGTTAAGCGGTGGAAGAGGCCGAGCGCCTTAACTGGATATGGTTAGTGCGCCGGCGCAGGAGGTTGGCTACGATGCGGCGCATGGCCTCGACGTTCCGGGCGCTGCGCCACTGCCTGGCAACCGGGCTCACCGCCGCGGTTCTCGTCGCGGCGACTGTCGCAGTTCAGACCGGCGGCGCGCAGGATGACCGGCGCGGCTCGCCGACGTTCAACGGCGGCGTCGGCGCCACCGTGCTCCGCAAGTGTGCCGTATGTCACTCGCCCGGGCTGTCCACGCCGATGTCGCTCCGCAGCTACGCGGAAGTCAGGCCGTGGCTGTCGGCGATCCGACGCGCCGTTGCTGACGGCCGGATGCCGCCGTGGGGCGCCGATCCCAGGTTCGGCCAGTTCGCGAACGACCTCAGTCTCGATGCCGACGAGCGCACCACCATCCTGCGCTGGATCGACGCCGGCGGACGCGAGGGATCGGGCGCCGCGCCGACTGCCGCGCTCCGTGACTCTCAATGGAGCCACCCATCGGGCAGGCCGCCAGATCTCGTCATCGAAGCGCCGGACACATTGAGCGTGACGCCATCGACACGCTGGCCCACCTTCAACGTCTACTCCCCTCAGCCGGAGCAGCTGCGAGGTGAAGACCACTTCGTGGAGGCGGTCCAGCTCAGGCCTGGCAACCGCCGCGTGACCCATCACTCGTCGCTGGCAACCCGACACGTGCCGGCGGGTGTTTCCATCGGCAGCGGTCGCCCCTGGGCCGGTGGCCCGCTGCTGAGCGGTCTGCCGCTCCTCACGGACCCGGCGCGCCTGGCGCAGTCGCCGCTGCCCGTGCCGACCCCGTCCGGGGCCTTCTCGAGTGGTGGCGTCACCCATCTCAGCTACTTCTTCCCAGGGAACGACGGTTTCGTCACCTACCCGCCGTCAGCAGGCAAGCGTATTCCCGCAGGCGACTTCTTCGAATGGAGCCTGCACTACACTCCGACGGATTCAGTCGAGCGCGATCGACACACCGCCGGCCTGTGGCTGCATGCGCGTCCGCCAGCTCGCGAGGTGATTACGTTGCGGGTCGGAGACTTCCACATCGTCAACGGCAACGAAGTGGTGCTGCCGCCTGGCCTCCATACCCACCCCGGCCATGCCGCCATCGTCGACGTCGAGGACTCGTGCGAGGGACGACCGTGCACGCGGCCGCGCTCGATGCTGCCCGCGATCCCGGCCGGCGCGGCCAACTGGCGGATCACCGCCATCACTCCGATCTTCGACGATGTGACGCTGTACTCGGCGAGTCCGCACGGCCACCTGCGGCTGCAGGACATGACGTTCGTCGTGACCTACCCCTCGGGCGAGGAAGTCACGCTGCTGCACGTGCCGCGCTACGACTTCAACTGGCAGCTCGTCTACCGATTCGCCACACCGTTGGCAATCCCAGCGGGCAGCACGATCAAGACGATCGGCCACTACGACAACTCGGCCGCCAACCGATCGAATCCCGACCCGCGGCAGTCAGTGCAGTGGTCCGAGCAGAGCGACGATGAGATGTTCAACGGCTTCATCGATCTGGCCGTCGATCGTTTCGGCACGGCTGCCGCATCGGACCCGCAGCTCCCGTCAGCCAGCCCGCTGGTCGTCGCCGCGGGATGCCTGGCCATGGACGCCGACGGCCGCTGGCGTCTCGGGAGTGCCACGGCACCCGCGCGGTCGAGCATCGTCCACGCGGACGCCGGCGAAATGGCGAGCACCACAAGGACGTCGGACCAGAACCGCTACCGGCTGTTCGGTACCGCAGAGTTCGCCAGTCCAGAGGAGGCGGTCGCTGAAGGGACGCGGGCGATGTACTTGACCCGCGACACGGTGAATGCCACTGGGCTGCTCGTGCACGGACGCAGCGTCGCCGTGAAGGGTGTCTTGGTGGGAGGGCTGGATCCCGCCATCAACCTCGTGTCGGTCTGGCCGGTTCCAGGTGCCTGCCGGTGAAGCCGTGACGCTCAACTGGTCGCGCTCTTCGCCACCACCCGGCCCGACTTGATGGTGGTCACCACGTCGATCGCCTGACGACCACTGCGTGGATCCTTCGTGCTGTCGAGCAATCGAATCGGCCGATCGACGACGTCGCAGATCGTGACGTCGGCGACGGCCCCCGGCGCCAGCGTGCCGATCGCCGCGCCGCCGAACTTGAGCGCTTTCACGGGACGCGCTGTGACCCGTTCCACGACCTGATCGAAGCTGAGCCCCAGGTACATGAACTTGGCCATGGTGGTCGCGAGATCGACCACGTTGCCGTTTGGGGCGACATGGGCCCGATGCAGGTCCGTTGAGATGATGTCCGGATACCAGCCCAGCTTGGCCGCCTTCTCGGCGGTGGCCCACAGGAGATGCCCGCCGTGCGAGAAATCGGTGAAGATCCCGCGCTTTGGCAGGTCGAGGAACTGCGCCATGATGCGGCCGTCCGGTCCGAAGAGGTCCGGACCGGCACGTGGCGGATTGAACGGGTGCGTGATGACGTCGCCGGCTTTGAGCATCGCGACCAGCCGTGTGTCACGCGCCCAGTGCATGAGGATCGGGACGCCGGTGGCATCCGAGACGACGCGGCCCCGGCGCATGATCTCCACGTCCTGGTCCGCCGTCTCGTCGCGGCCGTCGATGCGCACCTTGATCCCCAGGATGCGATCGCGGTTGGCGGTGATGACCCGGGTGGCCGCATCGGGATCGATCAGCTTCGGATCGATGTAGGACTCGGTGGTGACCACGAAACCGATCGCCGAGATGTTCAGGAGGGCGTAGACGGACGTGTCCGCCCGCTCGATGATGTGCTTGCGGAAGCCGGGGAACGTCGTCGCGCCGGCCGAGCCGCCGTCGACCACCGTCGTGACGCCGCGCTGCACACCGGCGGCGTCCGCGTCGATCGATGCGATGCCGACGCCGTCGAACACATGCACGTGCATGTCGATCCACCCCGGCGTGACGAACTTCCCGGAAGCCTCGATCACCTGCCTCGCCTGGCCCGGCGGGATGTTGGCATCGACCCGCAGGACCTTGCCCTGAGCGATGCCGACGTCGCGGACGGCCGACAGGCCCTGGCCGGGATCGACCACTCGCCCACCTTTGATCAGGAGATCGTAGGTCGGCGCTCCCGACTGCGCCTGCAACGATGCGGCAACCGGCGACGCCGCGGCAAGGGTCACTCCAACGTGTCGCAGAAAATCCCGGCGTGAACTCACAGCGTCCCCCCTCTGATGCTGGCGTGAGGCGGATGCACCGCGTGCCTCGGCGGCCTGGCGACGCACATTCTATGGCAGCGCGTAGGCCAGCAGCTCCCCGGAGTACCCGGCGCCGCTCACGGCCACGACGATGTACTGCCTGCCGCCGAGCATGTACGTCATCGGCGAGCCGGTCTGCGGCGCTGGCATGTAGACCGCGCCGGCGTCGCGCCCGGTTGCCTTGTCGTAGGCACGAAGCATGGCGCCGCGCGCCCCAGACGGCGTCGGCCCGAATCCACCCTCGCCGGCAATCACCAACGTCCTCGTGACGAGCGTCCCGATTCGGCCGGTCCGGCCGGTCCGGGGGATATCGAGCCCCTTGAGAGCCGGGTGGTTCCTGACGTTCTCGGGCGTCTCTCCATGCGCGACCTGCCACGCGATGTCGCCCGTGTTCAGGTCGATGGCGGTGATCCGGCCCCACGGTGGCTTCACCAGCGGCAATCCCCGCACCGAAAGGCCTCGCCCACTGTCGCCACCGGCGCTGCCGGGAGCGGCACCCTCTCGCGCCGCCCGCGGCCGAGCCATGCCTTCGACGTAGCGCATGTCTGATCGCTTGGGATCCTGAACGAGTCCAATCGGGCCGATTTCGGTGTTCGAGAAGAGATAGAGCCGGCCGGTCTCGGGATCCAGCGATCCGCCCTGCCAGTTGGCGCCGCCGGTCGTCGCCGGCAACATCAGCGTCGCCAGCGGACCATCGGGGTTGCTGACCACAGGCGGCGTGAAGATCGGCCCAATCCTGAAGCCGGACACCAGCTTCACGGCCTCGGCGTGGAGTTCGGGCGTGAAATCGATGAGGTCGTCCAGACTCACGCCCTGCCGATCGAACGCCGGCGGCCTGGACGGAAACGGCTGCGTCGGGCTGGTCCGCTCTCCCGGCGCATCGCTCTGCGGAACCGGACGTTCGACAATCGGCCAGACCGGCTCGCCCGTCGCCCGGTCGAACACGAATACCCATCCCTGCTTGGTCGGCTGGGCGATCGCTTGGATCGACCGGCCGTTGACCGTGATGTCGGCCAGGATGGGTGCGCACGGCACGTCCCAGTCCCAGATGCCGTGATGGATGAACTGGTAGTGCCAGCGCCGCGCTCCGGTCTTGAGATCGAGCGCGACGAGACTCTCCGCGAACAGGTTGTCGCCGGGACGGTGGCCGCCGTACTCGTCGCCAGTGGGCGTCTCGACCGGCAGGTAGACCAGGCCGAGCTGCTCGTCGACGGTCATCTGCGCCCAGACGCCGACGTTGCCCGTGTAGCTCCAGGAGTCGGCCTCCCATGTGTCGTTCCCCACTTCGCCAGGACGGGGAATCGTGTGGAAGACCCAGAGCCGCCGGCCGGTTCGGACGTCGTAGCCGCGGACGAACCCCTTCACGTTGGTCTTGCTGACCGGCACGCGACCGGTGAGGTGCGCGGCGCCGATGATGATCGTGTCGCCGGCAATGACCGGCGCCGCCTGCAGGCCGATGTCGCCGGTCACCGGGTCGATGATTTGATCGGCGTCGGCCTTGAGGTCGACGGCGCCATCGCGGCCGAACGTGCGGATGACGGCGCCGGTCCTGGCGTCCAGCGCCACGAGCCGGTAGCCCGGCGTGACGTACAGAATCCGTTCGTCGTCGGCATGGTCGGACCAGTACGCGAGGCCGCGTCCGGACAGCTGCCGGGGCGCTGCCTGTCCGCGGGCCCCTTCGACTTCGCTGTGCATCCACCGCAGTTCGCCGGTGCCGGCGTCGAGCGCGAAGGCGGCGCGCCGGCTGCCGCCGGTGGAGTAGAGCACGCCACCAACCACGAGCGGCGTGGACTGGAAGTTGAACTCGGGACGCGGACCGAGGTTGTCGGTCTTGAAGCGCCAGGCGATCTCGAGCGACGAGAAGTTCTGGCCGGATACCTGGGCGAGCGGCGCATAGCGGTTGCTGCGGAGATCGCCGCCGTAGGTGCGCCACTCGGTATCGGGGGCGACGGTCTGGGCCAGCGTGGCCTGGAGTCCGCCCACGCAGACCGCAACGACAGGGAGCCAGCAGCCGAGGGGCACGCGCATCGCTGTTCTTCTCTTGCGACCGTCCTGTGATGCATCCCGCAATCGCGCGGCCGGCAGACGCCGTCTGCCGGCTCGCATCGCGGTCGGTGGTCTACTTGACGATGACCTTGACGTGGGCGAAGCTGAAACAGCACAGGCCATCGAAGCCATCGTCGGCTTCAATCGGCTCGGCGCGCAGCACGTACTCCCCTGGCGCCGAAAACGTCGCCATCGCGCTGGCTTCGACGACCGCGTCCGGTTTGCCACCGGTCATCAGCGGCACGCGGGGCGGCGTCACCGTGACGGCGCCCGGGCCACGGACCTTCTGCCACACCACGGTGATGTCCGGGACCGACGCCTCGCCGCCAGCCGGCCGACGTGGGCTCGGCGGACCGATGACCCGGCCGTCGACGATCGCCACCTGGCTTGGCCCGACGGGCGGCGGCGTGCGGCCTCGGGCGGACAGAATGCTCTCCCAGTTCTTCTCGGTCGGCGGCGCGTCCGACGCCCACAGCTTCAAGGGGAGCGGCTGTCCGACGGAGCCGTTGAGCGTCTGGGCGAAGCCGACGGTCGGCCCGCTGAGCATCGGCTCGTTCGGCCCGAACTTCAGGCGCGGCGGCTCGTTGCCGTTCGAGTCCTCCCTGTAGAGGAGCATGTTGTATTCGCGATTCAGATAGAACGTCGCGGCGGTCTGTTGCCCGTTGGCGACCAGCGTCCAGGTGAGCCGCTTGTCGCCGTAGTCCTTGGGTACCTTGATCGCGAAGACGGTCGTCTGCCGCCCGGGATAGAACACCGTGGGCTGGCCGTAGTCGGGCCCGCCCGGCTCGATCCGGTTGTTGGGACCGATCGGCACCTCGACCACCTGTGCGCGATTGCGGTTCTTGTAGCCGAGCACCAGGTAGTAGCCCGACCCATCCGCGGCTTCGCCCCACCCTTCGAACGCCGGGTACACCGCCTCGTTCGCGTCACCGAACGGCTCGGGCAGCTGCGGGAGCCTGGCGGACGGTGCCTGCGCCGCCGTGGAGGCCGCCAGCGCCCAGACGCCAACCGCGGCGATCAGTGCGGCGACCATCACACCAGGGGCTTTCATCAAGGGCTGCTCCTTCCGCTTGACCGATCCGAACCGACGCGTGTCACTGCTGCTGGGAGAGCCGCGACCGACGGAGTTCGAGCTCCGCGAGGTAGTCGGCTTCGTCCAGGTAGGTGATGCCCATCCAGATGTGATTCATCTCGTCGACGGTGCGGTCGCCGTAGCCGACCCAGGTATTGGGATCGGGATTCGACTTGTTGGCGGACGTGTTGTCGTGCCACGACGTGGCCTTGAGGACGGTGCCCTTCGGCAGCAGCGGCGCCACATCATCGGCGTAGATGTACGAGTTGTGCCAGTTGAAGGTGAACCGGTCGACATGGCTCAACATGATCGTCTGCCCGGTCGGCAGAATCGCCTCGAGCGACTGCGCCTTGCCGCGCAGGTGCATATGCGGCTGCATGCTCTCGATGCGCGCCGCCTTCTGCAGCACGAAGAAGCCCTGATGCGCGACGATTGAGTTCGGTGGGATGTCCAGTGCGGCGCCGACGCTGCCGACGCTGACGAGCATCTGCCGGTACTTGGGCTCCTGCCCCTTCGGGTAGAAGTACAGACCCATCTCCACCGCGTCCGTGATGTCTTCGTCGGCGCTGGCGTAGTGCACGTCCCAGGAGATCTTCGCGTTGGGCATCACCAGCCTGCCGGTGTTCGGCCGCAACAGTTCGCCCTCCTTGCCGACGGCCCACTCCATGAAACGGCCGGAGGTGACGGTGCCGTCAGGCTCGACCTGGTCGATGTCGACGTTCGCGTGGTGCGTGATCTTGCGCCCCTTCACCGTGCCGGGGCGTACCTCGATGGCGCGGACCCAGCGCGGCTCGCTCAAGCCGACCTCGACCAGCCGCTTGAACCAGGTGTTGCCCTGCCCGGCCTTCATGGTCCACGGCTGGTTGCGGACGATGAGATCGGGCTCCGTCTGGCCGAACAGCGCGGCGTAGTTCCAGCCCTGACCGGCCGGCCACTCGCGCGCCGGCGGCATGTCCTTCGGATCGCCCTGCATCGCACCCTGATCGACCCACGCGACCACGGTCGCAATCTGCGCGTCGGTGAGCGACCGGTCGTTCTTGAACTTCTGGATCCCGATGGTCCGGTCGACGTGCCACGGCGGCATCTCGCGGGTTTCGACGCGCGCCCGGATCGAGCGGGCCCACGGGCGCGCCTCCTCGAAGGTGCGCAGCGACATCGGCGCAATCGACTCGGGCCGGTGGCAGGCCTCGCACTTCTCCTGGAAGATCGGCGCAACGTCCCTGGTGAACGTCACCGGCGTCCGCTGAGCTGTCTGCGCCTCACCCGTCCCGACGCCGATCAGCGCGATCACGGCCGTCATGACGCCCACCCCGACCAGCGGCCGGCTCGACCTGGATCTCATGGCATTTCTCCTGGATTGTGCTCTCACCAGCTGTGCCTGATGCCGCGGCGGCCAAGGCAGGCCTACCCAGTGATTGTCCAGCCCGTGCTCACTACCGTCAACCACCCAAATCCAGTTAACTGCAACGCCAGGCAGGGCGCCGGGGGCATCCGAGCAGCCCGGCCGCAGCGCGTCGTGGCGTGCGGCGCGGCAGCCGATTAACTGCATTCCGGTATTCACCACTGCTTGTTCCGCTGCTATAAGCATCCGCACATCGATGCAGTCGGGATGCAGGACCGGGAGTGGCGGTGATGGGGGTGTCACCGTCTGTCCGGCCTTCCGGCGGCGCGTCGTGACGGTACCACCGCTGCCGGCCGGAGGATGTTCGATCGCCGGAGCGCGACGGATCCGATCCGCTCACATGTTGGGGGGCTGCGGCGCATCGGCCGTACCGTGACCGTTACGGCGCCGGGGCCGGCGGCGTGCGACGCGTGCCGGGCGCCGTGTGATCCCACCACGCCGTACCGGCGGGTTGGCACGATCGCGGATTCGCCGTCGAGGTGTCACAGAGCTGCGTCCCGCGTCGCTCGGCCCTGGCAGCGTTCTCAAAAGGGGGACAGATGATTCGATCGGGAAGATCGTCCATGGCACTCGCGCTCCTGCTGCTGCTGGTGCCGGCAGCAGCGTACTCACAAAGCACGATTTCTGGCGGGGTTTCTGACGAGAGCGGAGCGATCCTTCCCGGCGTCAACGTGGAGGCCTCGAGTCCGGCGCTCATCGAGAAGGTCCGATCCGTGATCACCGACGGCCAGGGACAGTTCAACATCGTCGACCTCCGGCCCGGCGTGTACACGGTCACGTTCTCGCTCTCCGGGTTTCGAACGGTGGTGCGCGAGAACCTCGAGCTGCCGGCGAATTTCGTCGCGACGGTGAATGTCGCCCTGGCAGTCGGCGGCATCGAGGAAGCGATCACCGTGTCGGGCGGCGCGCCGCTGGTGGACGTCCAGAGCACGCAGAAGACCGCGCAGCTTCCGCGCACGGTTCTCGACGCGGTGCCGACGGGACGCACCTTCGCCGCGCAGGGCGCGCTCGTGCCCGGGGTGCGGGTGAGCGAATCCAACGTCGGCGGAGCGCGCAGCGGATCGCAGCAGCGGCTCACCGTCCACGGCTCGAACAGCGCCGACGCCACGATCGAGGTCGACGGGATCAGCATGAACTCGTGGGGCGACGTGCAGCCCAATCATAACGAGGCGCTGTGGCAGGAGATGACGGTCCAGACGGCCGGACTCGGCGCTGAAGTGGCCACCGGCGGCGTGCGCATGAATCTGATCCCGCGAGAAGGCGGCAACCGGACCACCGGCTCGAGCTTCGTCGGGTGGGCCGGCAACGGCACACAGAGCGACAACCTGACGCCCGAGCTGCAGGCCCAGGGGCTCACGTCTGGCGACGAGGTCAAGGTGCTCTACGACGTCAGCACCGCCATCGGTGGGCCGATTCGCCAGAACCAGATCTGGTACTTCGGCGCCTTCCGCGCGGTGACGAACGAGAACTACGTCGCCAACAGCTTCATGCCGGACGGCAGCCCTGGCGTCTTCGACCAGGACGTGCAGAACCTGACCGGGCGCCTGACCTGGCAGGTCAACGCGGCCAACAAACTCAGTGTCTACAACGACCGCGCCTTCAAGGCGCTGGATCGCGAGTTCGGGCCCGGTGTCGAGCCGAGCCGGGCAGCCGGAGGACGTACGCCGGTGCTGTACTACACCGGCGCCGCGAAGTGGACGTCGACGGTGACGACGCGTCTGCTGCTCGAGGGCGGCTGGGGCGCCAGCGTCCAGAGCCGCAACACGGGGACGTATCAGCCCGGCGTCCGCCAGGTGCGCGACACGCCGGAGTGGTACGCGAACGCCTCGCGGGTCGACCTGAACCTCGGGACGACGACGACCGCCAGCCAGGGCGAGACCTACACCATCGAGCAGCTCTACACGTGGATGGCGTCGGCGACGTATGTGACCGGTTCACACAACATCAAGGTTGGTCTGCAGTCACGGTATGGCCAGAACAGTGTCGTGACGGCATCCAACGCCGACCTCGTGCAGCGCTACCGGAGCGGCGTGCCCGACTCGGTGCTGGTGCGCAACGCGCCGCTCTACGCGCGCGAAGGCATGCTGCGGCTGAATCCCGACCTCGGCCTGTACGCGCAGGACTCGTGGCGCTACCGGCGCCTGACGCTGAACGGTGGGCTGCGGTTCTACTACCTGCATCAGTCGGTCGACCCCGGTGTCGCTCCGGCGGGTCGATTCGTGCCGGCGCGGCAGTTCGACGGCATCCCGGACCTGTTCGACTGGCGGAACGTCGCCCCCAGACTCGGAGGCGCCTACGACCTGACTGGCGACACGCGGACGGCGCTGAAGTTCAGCGTCAGCCGCTACTACGCCAGCGTCACCAACCAGTACGCCTTCTACCGCCCGCTGACCAATCAGACGGACGTGAGGAACTGGAGCGACCTCAACGGCGACGACATCGCGCAGAACAACGAGATCGGCCCGTCGTCGAACTCCAACTTCGGCCTCTTGCCGGCGCGCCGACGCGACCCTGAACTCAAACGGCCCTACAACATGGAGTACAGCGTCTCCATCGACCGGCAGCTGTTCTCGCGACTGTCGGTGACCGGCGCCTGGTACCGCCGGGACAACTACGACCGCTCGAAGACGGACAATCTGCTCATCGCGCCGTCGGACTACGCGGCGATCACGACGACGAATCCGCTGACCAGCGAGCCGATGACCATCTACAACCTGAACAGGAGCAAGCTCGGGCAGGCCGACATTTTCGATACGACGGCGACCGACCGCAACCTCAATCGGTCCAACTATCAGGGCTTCGAGGCGTCGTTCAGCGCCCGCCTCCCGAAGGGGGCTTCCCTGTTCGGCGGCTGGTGGAGCGACCGGGACATCAACGTCACCTGTGACGGCGACGACCCGAATACGTTCATCTTCTGCGATCAAAGCGCCTTTGGTGTGCCCTACCGCAACAACGTGAAGTTGGCCGGGTCGGCGACACTGCCGCTGGACGTGCAGCTGGGTGTCAGCCTCCAGAGCTATGCCGGCGGACCGCTGTCGGTCACCTGGGCGGTTCCGGTCAATCAGTTCCCGGGCGGGCGCACGCAGCCGGTCACGGTGCCTCTGATTCCTGCCGGTGACCAGTACCTCGATCGATGGACGCAGGTGGATCTCAGCTTCAGGAAGCTGTTGACGTTCGGCTCGCATCGGGTCGAGGGATCGATTGACGTCTTCAACTTCTTCAACAGCAACGTCGTACTGCAGCAGAACATGGCCTTCGGCCCGACCCTCGGTCGGCCGCAGCAGATTCTGCAGCCCAGGTTGATCCGCTTCTCCGGACAGTGGAAATTCTGAGTCCCCGGCGCCCATGCACCTGGCTTCTTCTCTCCGCCAGCCTCACAGCTGGCGGAGCGATCCAGGTGTCCGCGGCGCCGACGTTCAATAGGGACATCGCGCCGATCATCTACCGCGCCTGCACGCCGTGTCACCGCGCGGGGCAAGCCGCTCCGTTCGTCCTTCTCGACTATGACGATGTCAAACGGCGAGCCCGGCTGATCGCCCAGGTGACCCGCGAGCGCGTCATGCCGCCGTGGCAACCCGACGCCGGGCATGGCGACTTCGTCGGGGCACGCCGTCTGAGCGCGCACGATCTTGATGCCATCGCTCAATGGGTCGACGCAGGTGCCCCGGAAGGCCGGCCAGCCGACCGACCCGAGGCGCCGCGATGGACCGACGGGTGGACGCTCGGTCCACCCGATGCCGTGGTTCGGCTGACAACCCCGTACTCGCTACCGAGCAGTGGGCGCGATCAGGTGCGCACCGTGGTCGTCCCGACGAACTTCAGCGAACGGCGCTACGTCCGCGCGCTCGACTTCCATCCGGGCGGCACGACGGCCATCCATCACGCCAACATCAAGGTGGACGCGGCGCATTCGTCCCGCTGGCTCGATGCCGAGGATCCCGACGCCGGCTACGAAGGGGCCGGTGGCCGGGGCGCCGGATTCCCGGCGGGACATTTCCTCGGCTGGACCGTCGGTCAATCGGCGCGGCTCACCGATCGGGCGCCCTGGACGCTCGAAGCCGGCGCTGACATCGTCATCGAGATTCATCTGACGCCGACCGGCAAGCCCGAGACCATCCAGCCGATGCTCGGTCTGTACTTCACCGACCGCGCGGAACAGCTCCCGCCGTACATGATTCGGCTCGGGCGGCAGGATCTGGACATCCCCGCTGGCGCCGCGGCCCACCGCGCTGTGGATGCATACGTCCTCCCAACCGATGTGACGCTGGTTGCCGTGCAGCCGCACGCGCACAACCGTGCCACCGAGGTCCGTGCCTACGCGACGCTTCCGGACGGATCCGTGACGCCGCTCCTGCGGATTTCGCGATGGAACCCGCGCTGGCAGGACGTCTATCAGTACGTGCAACCGGTCTTCCTGCCCAAGGGCACGACGCTGGCGATCGAATATCAGCTCGACAACTCAGCGTCGAATCCGCGGAACCCGTTCAGCCCACCCCGTCGGGCGACGTTCGGTCAGGCTGCCACTTCGGAGATGGCGGACGTCTGGTTTCAGGTGGTCACGAGCAGTGCGGACGCACGCGGCATCCTCGACCGCGACTATTCGCCCAAGATGCTGCGGGAAGACATTGCCGGTGCCGAGACAGTGTTGGAGGCGAATCCCCAAGACCCTCATGCGCACACGGATCTCGCCTACTGCTACAGCGCGGCGGGCCGCGTCGACGATGCCATGGTGCACCTGCGGGCCGCGGTGCAGCTGGCGCCCGCGTCCGCCGGGGCGCGATTCGATCTTGCGGTCGCGCTGATTCGAGGACGGCGGTTCGATGAAGCCCGTCAGCATCTGACCGAGGCCATCCGCGTGAAGCCGGACTTCGCGGCCGCCTACAGCAACCTGGGTGTCGTCAGCCATGCACAGGGACAGCTCGCCGACGCACTCGACTGGTATGCGCGGGCCCTCGCGCTCAATGCCATCGATGCGCAGACCGAGTACAACATCGGACGAGCGCAGGTGGCGCTCGGCGCGGCCCACCTGGCGGTTCCTCATTACGAAGCGTCGCTGACCATCTCGCCGGACGACCCGTTGACGTTGGTCAGCCTGGGCAGCGCGCTCGCGCAGTTGAACCGGCTGACGGACGCGGTCGTCCAGTATCGCCGTGCGCTGACCGAGCGGCCGGACTTCGTCCCGGCGCTGGTCGACCTGGCCTGGATCCTGGCGACGAGCGGCGAGCCGGTCGGCGATCCTCGCGAGGGCGTCGCTCTGGCGCGGCGCGCGGTGGCGCTGACGAGCGGCGGCAACGCGACGATTCTGGACACCCTGGCGGCCGCCTACGCCGCCGAGAGTCGCTTCGGTGACGCGGCGACGGCTGCGAAGCAGGCGCTCGCGCTGGCGCGTGCCGAGGGCGATGCCGCCCTGGCCGATCGAATCAGTCTGCGACTCGCCTATTACGAACGGCACGTGGCACGGTAGGGCCGGGTGGGCCTCGT
>CADEDC010000074.1 GCA_902825985.1 uncultured Acidobacteriota bacterium
CGCACGACGGCTTCACGCTGCGCGATCTCGTCAGCTACAACGAGAAGCACAACGAGGCGAATCTCGAAGACAACCGCGACGGAGAGAACAACAACCTGAGCTGGAACTGCGGGGCCGAGGGTCCGACGGACGACCCCGCGATCCTCACCTTGCGGGCCCGGCAGGTGCGGAACTTTCTCGCCACGCTCCTCTTGTCGCAGGGCGTGCCGATGATCAGCCACGGAGACGAGCTCGGTCGCACGCAGCTCGGCAACAACAACGCCTACTGCCAGGACAACAGCCTCACCTGGATCGACTGGCGGCTCACCGACGGACAGCGGTCGCTGTTCGACTTCACCGCTCACCTGGTCCGGCTGCGGCTCGAGCAGCCGGTCTTCCGGCGGCGGCGGTACTTCCAGGGGCGGGCCATCCGCGGCGGTGACGTCAAGGACGTCGCGTGGCTCGCCCCGGACGGCGAGGAGATGACCGACCAGGCGTGGAACGCCGATTTCGTCCGCAGCATCGGCATGCTGCTGTCGGGCCACGCGATCGACGAAGTCGGTCCGGGAGGCGAGCCGATCGTCGGCGACACGTTCCTCGTCCTGCTGAACGCGCACGACGACGCCGTGCCGTTCACCCTGCCCGGGCTGCTGCCGGGTCAGCAGTGGCAGCGGGTCTTCGACACGGCGCTGCTCGATGCGGGCGAGCCGTCGTTCGACGACGCGGCGCCATATCCGCTCGGTGGGCGTTCGGTTTGCCTGTTCAAGCTGACGCCACCGATCTACGATCGCCGACGCACCCGCGGCCTGCGAGAGGGCGAAGCGGCGCCCATGCCCATGGCGCCTCCGGCCGGACCACCGGACGCCGAGCGCCTCGCGGAACCGGTGCCGGCAGCCTGACGCGGAAAGATCCCGATGGACGAGCGCCGGACCGTCACGCTTGACCGACGCCTTGCCGACCGCAGGACGGCCCTCTCCGAGATGCGCGTGGTGATCGAAGCGATCGCGCCGCAGATCGACGACGGGCGGTTCGCGCCCAAGCGGACGCCTGGTGAACCGGTGCACGTCGGCGCGCGCATCTTCGCCGACGGCCACGACGTGCTCCGAGCGATCGTCGCCGACCGTCCGGCCGCCCCGGGCGGGACCGACGCCGGCGCCTGGCGCGCCACCGACATGACGCTCGTCAGCCCCGGCACCGATCACTGGCGGGCCGCGTTCACCGTCTCGCAACCGGGTTGGCATCTCTTCCGGCTGGCCGCCTGGGTCGATCGGTTCCAGACGTGGCGGCGCGACCTGCGCATCAAGTCGGCCGCCGGCCAGCGCGTCACGCTCGAACTGCTGGAAGGGGCGCTGCTCGTGCGTGAAGCGGCGGAACGCGCCATCGACGCAAGCGACCCGGCGGTCGAGCGCGCCGCCAGCGCCGCCGATCGGCAATGGCTGCTGTTGCAGGCCGACCTGCTCAGCGACAGCGGCGCGGACGTCGACCGTGTCGGGATCGGCCTGTCCGGGGATCTCGACCAGTTGATGCGCCGCTACCCGGACCAGCGGCAGGCGACGGTGTCGCCGGTGCTCCGGGTGTGGGTGGACCGGGCGCGCGCGCGGGTCGGCGCCTGGTACGAGTTCTTCCCGCGCTCGGCCAGTCCGGATCCGGCGCGTAGCGGCACCCTTCGTGAAGCGATGGCCTGGCTGCCGCGGATCGCCGACCTCGGCTTCGATGTCGTCTACCTGCCGCCAATCCATCCGATCGGCCGCCGCTTCCGCAAGGGGCGCAACAACCGCCTGACGGCCGCCGACGACGATCCGGGCAGTCCGTGGGCCATCGGGTCGCCGGCCGGCGGACACGACGCCGTCGATCCCGGCCTCGGGACCATCGCCGACTTCGTGGCGTTTCGCGGTGCCGCCGAACGGCTCGGCCTCGAGGTGGCCCTCGACCTGGCCTGGCAGTGTTCACCCGATCACCCGTGGGTCACCGAGCATCCCGAGTGGTTCCGCCACCGGCCCGATGGCACCATCGCGTACGCGGAGAATCCGCCGAAGCGCTATCAGGATATCTACCCGCTCGATTTCGCCGGCCCGGCGTGGCGCGAGCTGTGGCGGGCCCTGCTCGACGTCACCCTCTTCTGGGTCGGACATGGCGTCCGCATCTTCCGCGTCGACAACCCGCACACGAAATCGCTGCCCTTCTGGGAGTGGCTGATTCGCGAGGTGCAGTCGCGCGACCCGGGCGTCCTCTTCCTGTCCGAGGCGTTCACCCGTCCGGCGGTGATGCGCTACCTGGCGAAGGCCGGCTTCACGCAGTCGTACACCTACTTCACCTGGCGCAACACGAAGGCGGAGCTGATCGACTACCTCGCCGAACTGACGCAGTCGGAGAGTGCCGAGTACCTGCGGCCGAATCTCTTCGCCAACACGCCGGACATCCTGCACGCCTACCTGCAGGAGGGCGGCCGGCCGGCCTTCGAGGCTCGCCTCGTCCTCGCCGCGACGCTCGCCGCGACCTACGGGATCTACAGCGGCTTCGAACTGTGCGAAGGACGGGCGGTACCCGGCACCGAGGAGTATCTCGACTCCGAGAAGTACCAGATCCGCCAGTGGGACTGGAACCGGCCCGGCCACATCCAGGAGCTGGTCTGCCGCGTGAACCACATCCGGCGCACGCGGCCGGCACTGCAGTTCAACGACAGCCTGCGCTTCCACGACACCGACAACCCGGCCCTCGTCGCCTACAGCAAGGCCGACCCCGACGGCCGGTCCCTCATCCTCGTCGTCGTCAACCTCGACCCGCGGTACATGCAGCACGGCTACGTCCGCGTGCCGCTGGACCGGCTCGAGCAGCCGGCCGACCTGCCGTATCCCGCCCGCGATTTGCTGACCGGCGTCCGCTACGACTGGCGCGGCGAGTGGAACTACGTCCGCCTGGATCCAGGCATCCGCCAGGCCCACATCATCGAGTTGAGGCACCCGTGACGACAGAGTCGCTTGCGCAGTCTGCCACGCCGGTGACGACGGCCGCCCGGTTCCCGAACGACGATCCCCTCTGGTACAAGGACGCCATCATCTACCAGGCGCACGTGAAATCGTTCTACGACAGCACCGGCGACGGCATCGGCGACTTCGCGGGGCTGACGCAGAAGCTCGACTACCTGCAGTCGCTCGGCATCACGTGTCTGTGGCTGCTGCCGTTCTTTCCGTCACCGCTGCGCGACGACGGCTACGACATCGCCGACTATCGCAACGTCCACCCGAGCTACGGCACGCTCGACGACTTCACGGCGCTCGTGCGGGCGGCACACGACCGCGAGATCCGCGTGCTGATCGAGCTGGTCGTCAACCATACCTCGGACCAGCACCCATGGTTCCAGCGTGCCCGGCAGGCGGCGAAGGGCTCGCCGGAGCGCGAGTTCTACGTCTGGAGCGACACCGACAAGGCATTTCCGGAGACCCGCATCATCTTCTGCGACACCGAGAAGTCGAACTGGTCGTTCGATCCGGTGGCCGGCCAGTACTACTGGCACCGCTTCTTCTCGCACCAGCCCGACCTGAATCACAACAATCCGGCGGTGGTCGACGCCGTCATCGACGTCATGAAGTTCTGGCTCGACCTCGGCGTCGACGCGCTCCGGCTCGATGCCGTCCCCTACCTGTGCGTGCGCGAAGGGACGATCAACGAGAACCTGCCGGAGACCCACGAGGTGCTCAAGCGGATGCGCTACGCCCTCGACCGCAGCTATCCGAACCGCATGCTGCTCGCCGAGGCGAACCAGTGGCCGGCCGACGTCCGCCAGTACTTCGGCGATGGCGACGAGTGCCACATGGCGTTCCACTTCCCGCTGATGCCGCGGATGTTCATGGCGCTGCGCCGCGAGGACCGCCACGCCATCACCGAGATCCTCAACCAGACGCCGGAGATTCCCGACAATTGCCAGTGGGCGCTGTTCCTGCGCAACCACGACGAGCTGACGCTCGAGATGGTGACCGACGAGGAACGCGACTACATGTACCAATCGTACGCCGCCGATCCGCAGATGCGGCTGAACGTCGGCATCCGCCGGCGGCTCGCGCCGCTCGTCGAGAACAGCCGGCGGCGCATGGAGCTGCTCAACACGCTGCTGTTCTCGCTGCCCGGCACGCCGATCGTCTACTACGGCGACGAGATCGGCATGGGCGACAACATCTATCTCGGCGATCGCAACGGCGTCCGCACGCCGATGCAGTGGACCGGCGACCGCAACGGCGGCTTCTCGCGCGCCGACGTCGCCCGGCTGTACGCGCCGCCGATCATGGATCCGGTGTACGGGTTCCAGTCGATCAACGTCGAGGCGCAGGAGCGCTACGCCTTCTCGCTGCTGAACTGGATGAAGCGCCTGATCGCGCTGCGCAAGCAGCACCGCGTGTTCGGGCGGGGCTCGCTGAGGTTCGTGCCGTGCAACAACCGCAAGGTGCTCGCGTTCCTGCGCCAGGACGAACAGGAGACGGTCCTGGTCGTCGCCAACCTGTCGCGCACCGTGCAGCCGGTCGAGATCGATCTGTCGGGACTGACCGGCATGTATCCCATCGAGATGATCGGAGTGACGGAATTCCCGCGCATCACCGAACGTCCCTACTTCCTGTCACCGGGCCCGCACGCGTCGTATCTGTTCCAGCTGCAGACGTCGCCGCTCAGCGTGACGCAGAGTGGCCCGCGGTCGGCGATCGACGCCGCCGAGCCGGCCGTGAGCCACCTGCCGGCCCTGCTGGTCGGCGCCGACTGGGAAGGCATGCTCGATCGCGCCACCCGGCACGTCCTCGAGCGCCAGGCGCTCGCCACGTTTCTGCAGCGACAGCGCTGGTTCGGCAGCAAGTCACGGACGATCCGCGACACCCGCATCGCCGACTGGGTGACGCTGCGGCGCGGGCACACCCCCGCCTTCCTCGCGATCGTCGCCACGACGCTCACCGACGGCAGCACCGAGACCTCGTTCGTGCCGCTCGCCACCCTGACCGGCGAGCGCGCCGCGCGCCTGCTCGCCGACGCGCCGGCAGCCGTGCTCGCCCACATCACCGGCGCGCGCAAGGGCGTACTCATCGACGGTTTCCTCGATGACGATGCGATGGGACGGCTGCTGACCTGGATGGCTCACGAACAGGTGGTGAAGACGGCGGCCGGCACCGTCACAAGCACGCGGGTCGGTGCCCCCATCGAGATCGGCGCCGAGGCGAAGTGGAGCCGCGGCTCGGGCGACCAGAGCAACAGCATCACCTTCGTGGACGAGCGCTACGCCGTGAAGCTCTTCCGCCGCGTCGAGGCCGGTGAGAATCCCGAACTGGAAATCGGGCGCCGCCTGGCGCGCCGCGGCTTCACACGCGCCCCGGCGCTCTTCGGTGCGCTGTCCTACACCGGCGTCGGCGGCGACAGCGCGACGCTCGCAATCGTCCAGCAATCGATCACGCACCAGGGGACCGGCTGGTCGTTCACGGTCGACGAGCTGCGCCGCTACTACGAGCGTGTCGCGGCGCGGGGCGCCGACGCGCCGCTGCCGCTCCCGCCAACGCCGACGGTCGGCGACGGCGCCGGCGAGACGCCACCACCGTTCTTCGCGAACGTCGAGGGCTGGTACCTCGCGGCCGCCGCCCTGCTCGGCCGACGCACGGCGGAACTGCACCTCGCACTCGCCGATGTCAGCGACCCGGCCTTCGCCCCGGCCTCGCTGCACGCCGCCGACCTCCGCGCCATGGCCACCCGGCTGCGCGACCATGGCGACGCGATGCTCGACCGCCTGGAGGCCCAGCACGAGCGCTTGCCGGAGGCCGACCGCCCGGTCGCGGCGCGGGTGCTCGCCGCGCGCGACGCGTTGCTCGCGCGCTTCGACCGGCTGACCGCGATGCGCGACATGGGCCGTCGCCTCCGGATCCATGGCGATTACCACCTGGGCCAGGTGCTGCGCGTCGAGGAGGACTTCGTGATTCTCGACTTCGAGGGCGAGCCGACACGCTCGCTTGCCCAACGGCGTGCCAAACAGCCGCCGGTGAAGGACGTCGCCGGCATGGTCCGATCGTTCAGCTATGCCGCCTACGCGGCGCTGACCGCCGCCACGGTTGCCGGAACTCCGACGACCGGCGAGGCGCTCACCGGGTGGGCCGACGTCTGGCAGCTATGGGTATCGCGCGCGTTCGTCCAGGAATACCGTTCCGCAATGCATGGATCGGGTCTCGTGCCCGAGTCGGACGAGGGTTTCGACGGCTGGCTTGGTGCACTGACACTCGACAAGGCACTCTATGAACTGGGATACGAGCTGGACAACCGTCCCGACTGGGTACGCATTCCGCTCGTCGGAATCCTGAAGCTGCTGGATGAGACTCTCGCCTGATGCCGGCCTCATCAACCACAGCTGGCGCCCGGTTTGCAGATGTGCACCGCACACCCTGCTCCGACCTGGTCGAACCGCTGCCTCGCTCTGGCCAGGGTGCCTGGACAACTACGAGGACTCTGATGGCCAAACGCACTCCCCACACTGACGGCACTCCTCCACCAAAGCCGGTGCGCGCCCTTAAGACGCGTCCGACGGCTTCGGTCACACCGCGAATCGATTCGGCGGCAGACGCGCCGAGCACCATCGCGTCGGAAATGCCGGCCCCGGACCGTATCCTGGCCGGGACACCCGAGTTCGCGCCGGTCCTCCCGCCCGCCCTCCCCCAGAGCGACGCGCTGCCACAGACGGCCGCCGCCGGGCCGAGCGACGACGAGATTCGAACCCGTGCGTATCACCGCTTCCTCGCACGCGGCGCCAATCACGGTCAGGACTGGGATGACTGGCTGGCCGCCGAATTGGAACTGCGGAAGCCGTAGGTCGACGAACGACAAGTGTCGCTTTTATGGCGAGAGCTCTCTGGAAAGGCGCCGTCGCATTCGGGCTGGTCAGCATTCCGGTTGAGCTGCATACGGCCGTACGCGATCACCGTCCGCGCTTTCGCATGCTGCACGCGAAAGACCGGTCGCCCGTGCGGTTCGAGCGCGTCTGCGTCACCGATGGGCACCCGGTCGCCTGGCGCGATCTCGTCAAGGGCTACGAGTACGCCAAGGGCCGCTTCGTCGTCCTGACCCGCGACGACTTCAAGGCCGCCGCCGTCGAGAAGACCCGCACCGTCGACATCATCGACTTCGTCGACGCCGACGCCATCGACGATCGCTACTTCGACACGCCCTACTACCTCGTGCCGGCGAAAGGCGGCGAGCGGGCCTACGCCCTGCTTCGTGAGGCCTTGCGCGTTTCGCAGCGGGTCGGCATCGCGACGTTCATTCTCCGCGATGCCCAGCATCTGGCCGCCGTCGAGGTCATCGACCGGGCGCTCGTGCTGTCGATCATGCGTTTCGCCGATGAACTGGTCGACGTCAGCACCCTCGCCCTGCCCGATGCGACGGCGATCAGGCCGGCCGAGCTCGACATGGCGAAGGCCCTGGTCGCCAGCCTGGCGGCGGACTGGGATCCGGCGAAATATACCGACCGGTACCGTGAGAACCTCATGCGGATCATCAAGGCCAAGATGCGGGGCAAGACTTTGGCGATCGAGCCCGACGCCGAACCGCGCCAGGCCGAGGTCATCGACCTGATGGAGCGGCTGCGCCGCAGTCTGGCGGAATCGGAGCGGGGACAGCGCCGCCCGGCGAAGACCGCAGGGCCCGGAGCGCGTGCGGCCGGATCGCCGCGCAAGAGGTCCGCCGCGAACCGGGCCAGGCCGTCCCGAACCGCCACCCGTGCTGCCGCCGGCCGCCGCCGCAAACGCCGGGCTGCCTGACGGATCGCCCATCGCAGCGGCGTCTGATCGACAATGGCGCCGATGCTGAAGCCGATGCTCGCCTCCCTGGAGGAGGCGCCGCTCTCCGATCCCCAGCTGGTCTACGAACCCAAGTACGACGGCGTCCGCATCGTCGCGGACGTGCGGCCGGGCGAGCCAGTACGTCTCTGGTCGCGCCTGGGGAACGACAAGACGACGCAGTTCGCCGATGTGGCGGCGGCACTGACCAAGTGGGGGCGACGCCTGCACGATGCCGTGGTCCTCGACGGTGAAGTCGTCGCACTCGACGACCACGGCCAGCCCACCGGATTCCAGCACCTGCAGGGGCGGATCCACCTGTCCGGCGGCGCCCCGTCGCCGGCCGGCCGGCCGCTGGCGTTCATCGCTTTTGACGTCCTGCGTGCCGCCGGCCACGATCTGCGCGAGCACCCGCTGCACGAACGACGCGCGGTGCTCGAACAGCTGATGGCGTCGGCGACCCGCCAGCGCAGCGCCACCTTGCGCATCAGCGAACAGGTGCGCGGCGACGGCCGCGCGCTGTATGCGCGGGCGCTCGACAGCGGCTGGGAGGGGCTCATCGCGAAGCATGTCGACTCGCGCTACAAGTCCGGCAAGCGCACGCCCGACTGGCGGAAGCTGAAGATCGTCCACGAGCAGGAGTTCGTCGTCGGCGGCTGGACGGAGCCGCGGCAGGCGCGATCGTATTTTGGCGCCCTGCTGCTCGGCGTCTACGATGGCGACCGGCTGAACTACGTCGGCCACACCGGCACCGGATTCGATGAGCGGGAACTGGCGCGCGTGATGGCGCTGCTGACATCGCGCGAGCGCGAACAGTGCCCGTTCGTGCCGCGACCGAAAACCAACGAGCGCCCGCACTGGGTACGCCCCGACCTCGTGGCGCAGATCAAGTTCACCGAGTGGACCGCCGACGCCAAGCTCAGGCACCCGGTCTATCTCGGCCTGCGCGACGACAAGAAGGCCCGCGACGTCCGCCGCGAAGCCGTCGGTCGCCTGCACGCCAGTACCAGCGCGCGCCTCCAGCCGTCGGCCGCGGCGACCGGCGCGGCCGACCCTCCACCAGCGATCCGGCCAGCGGCCGCGCGGCGGGCGAAGCCGGCGCGTCCACCGGTCCAACGTGCCGGGCGGCGCCGCCGCACCGCGGCGACACCCGCGCTGCCGGCCCCAACCGAGGTGCAGGCGCTGGTCCGCACCCTCCAGGAACTCGAGGACGCGCGGCGCGACGCGACGATCACGCTCGCCGACGGCCGGTCGATCGCCGTGACGAACCTGCACAAGCCGTTCTGGCCGGCGCTGGCGCTGACGAAGGGCGACCTGTTCCGGTACTACGCGACGGTGGCGCCCGTGCTGTTGCCGGCCATCGCCGACCGACCGCTGGTGATGAAGCGGATGCCGAACGGCATCACCGGCAAGCCGTTCTACCAGCACCGGGCGAGCGAGCCGCCGCCCGGGGTCCGCGTCGAGCCGGTGCCCGGCACCGGCGGCGCGCCGGCCGGCAGCGGCGCGCCGCGGCCGCACGTCATCGGCGGCGATCTGTTGACGCTGCTCTACACGACGCAGCTGGCGGCCATCTCGCAGGACCCGTGGTTCTCGCGTGTGCAGTCGCCGGCCGACGCCGACTTCGTCGCGTTGGATCTCGATCCGGCCGACGGCGTCAGCTTCCGCCAGGTGCTCGATGTCGCGCGGGCGATTCGCGACGAACTCGGCTCGTTGGACGCGCTCGGGGTGCCGAAGACGTCGGGGGCGTCCGGACTGCACATCTATATCCCGCTGCCGCCGGGAACGCCGTACGAGGCGGGCCTGATCTTCTGCCAGATCGTCGCGACCGTGGTGGTGCGGAAGCATCCGCGGCTTGCGACCATCGAGCGCAGCGTGCGGGCGCGCGGCAAACGGGTCTATGTCGATGTCCTGCAGAACATCATGGGGAAGACGCTCGCCGCCGCGTACAGCGTGCGGGCGAGCGACTACGCCGGCGTGTCGACGCCGCTGACGTGGGACGAGGTGGACGCCGGCCTGCGCCGCGAGGACTTCACGATCCGGACCGTTCCCGGTCGCATCGCGGCCGTCGGCGATCTGTGGGAACGGCTGCGGTCGTCGCCCGGCGTCGACCTGACGCGAGCCGCCCGCTACGGTCTCTGAGCCCGACACCCTATACATTCACCGTCATGCGTGGCAGCATGACAGGACGCGCGGCGCCAGCTGCGCGGGATCCCTGGTGTGGTGCTGTTCCCGAGGAGCCGGCATGGCGGTCAGCAAACTGGACGCGCGCAACACGGCAGCCACTCTCGACCGATCGCCTGACAGCGAGGGCGGCACCCGTCACCGTCCGGCATTCGAGCCGTACATCGCGAGCGACACGATCATCCGCGAGCTGACGCCGCTGCCGCTCATCGTCGGCACGCTGCTCGGGGTGGTCTTCGGCGCCTCGTCGTTGTATCTGGTGCTGAAGGTCGGCCTCACGGTCAGCGCCTCGATTCCGGTGGCGGTCATCTCGATCACGCTCTTCCGGCTCCTCTCCACCTTCGGCCTTCGCGACGCGACGATTCTCGAGAACAACATCGTCCAGACCGCCGGGTCGGCCGGCGAGTCGATTGCGTTCGGCCTGGGCGTGACGATGCCGGCGATCATGATTCTCGGGTTCGATCTGGAAGTGACGCGCACGGTGCTGGTGGCGGTGCTCGGCGGCCTGCTCGGCATCCTGATGATGATTCCGCTGCGCCGCGCGCTCATCGTCCAGCAGCACGGGATCCTGAAGTATCCCGAAGGCACGGCGTGCGCGGAGGTGCTGAAGGCCGGCGCCTCCGGCGAATCGCGAGCCGTGGCGTCGCCGGGGGCGAAGGCGGAGCAGGCCCGGCTCGGCGGCGCCGCGACGAGCGCCGCAACCATCTTCACCGGCTTCGGCGTCGGGTTCGTCTACAAGGCCGCCAACGTCGCGTTCAAGGGCTGGAAGGACGTGCCGGAGCGGCTGTTCGGCCCGCCGTTCGCGGCCGGATCGATCTCGGCGGAGATTTCACCCGAGCTGCTGGGCGTCGGCTACATCATCGGGCCGTACGTCGCCTCGATCATGTGTGCCGGCGGCGTGCTCGCCTATCTGGTGCTCATCCCGGCGATCAAGTTCTTCGGCGCCGCCGCGCCGCTGCCGATTCCGCCAGGAACGATCCCGGTCGCCGACATGAGTCCGGGGGCGATCCGCGATGCCTACGTGTTGTACATCGGCGCCGGGGCGGTCGCCGCCGGCGGCATCATCAGCCTGTTCCGCTCGCTGCCGACCATCCTGGCCAGCCTGCGCGAGGGGCTGAAGGACTTCCGCGGCGGCGCCACCGCACGGGCCTCGCTCGTCCGCACCGATCGCGATCTGTCGATGAAGATCGTCTACGCCGGCAGCATCCTGCTGGTGGTCGCGATCATGCTGGCGCGACCGCTGCACATGAACCTGCTCGGCGCCAGCCTGCTCGTCATCCTCGGGTTCCTGTTCGTCACGGTGTCGTCGCGGCTCACGGGCGAGATCGGATCGACGTCGAACCCGATCTCCGGCATGACGGTGGCGACGCTGCTGCTGACCTGCCTCGCCTTCTTGCTGGTCGGCTGGACCGGTCCGGACTACTACGTCACGGCGCTGTCGGTCGGCGCCATCGTCTGCATCGCCTCGTCGAACGGCGGCACGACCTCCCAGGATCTGAAGACCGGCTTCCTCGTCGGCGCGACGCCGCGCAACCAGCAGATCGCCATTCTCGTCGGCGCGCTGGTGTCGGCCCTGGTGCTCGGTCCGATCCTCCTGCGGCTGAACGAATCGGCGACGGTGTACGTGCCACGCGTCACGCAGCAGGCGGGTGACGGTGGGCAGGGCCGCCGGGACGTCGAGAACTTCCCGGCCACGATGCGGGTCGACCCGGGGACGCTGAGCGCCCGCGAAACCTACGACGGCACCAGCTATCTCGTGTGGCACAACCAGTCGCTGGCCAACGGTCCCGAGGGCAAGTACCTCGTCGACGCGACCGGGGCGCCGGTCTACCTGGTGGATCCCGGCATCAACGGCACACACCGGGTGGCGCCGGACGGGCGTCAGGTCGCGAAATTCGACGCCCCCAAGGCGACCCTGATGTCGTACATCATCAAGGGCATCCTGAATCGCGAGCTGCCGTGGGGGCTCGTCCTGCTCGGCGTGATGATCACGTTGACGCTGGAAATGTCGGGGGTGCCGTCGCTGGCGTTTGCGGTCGGCGTCTACCTGCCGCTGTCGTCCACCAGCCCGATCTTCATCGGCGGCGTGATCCGCTGGCTCGGTGACCGCTACGTCCGCCGGAAGCACACCGGCCGCCTGCTCACCGAGGACCAGCTGACGGCCGAAGGCGACAAGAGTCCCGGAGTGCTGCTGGCATCCGGCTATATCGCCGGCGGGGCGATTGCCGGCATCCTCATCGCGTTCATGGCCGGCATCCTCGGCGACGTGACGCAGCGGCTCACCGAATGGTCGGCAGCGAACAACCCGTTCTTCGAGGGTCAGTACGCCGACGTCCTGGCGCTCATCCCGTTCAGCGTGCTGATCGTCCTGCTGCTCCTGGTGTCGCGCGAAAAGCTGTTCGCGCCGAAGCCGAGCGCGTGAGACGCCGCCGCCGTCCCGACGCTACTTCGGCGCCTTGCCGAACACCTCGACGATCGTGGCCGTGACCTTGCCGATGTTGGTGAAGGTGTGGTTCGCGCCCCCCTTGATGTTGACCACTTCGCCCGCTTTCACCTCCTTCGGCTGCTCCCCCTCGACAGTGACGCGCAGCGTGCCGGTCAGCAGCGCGAAGACGTGGTAGGTCGCATCCGGATGGTTGTGCATGCGGCGCGTCGCGCCCGGCTCGGCGTAGTCACGCAGGACGCGGAACGCCGGCTCGTCGAGCACGCCCATCGACGAGATGCCCGGATCGCCCTGGACCGGCCGGGCCGTCACCCCGGTCGGTACCGCCTGCGCCCCGGCAGTCGACGGGGCCACCAGCAGCATGGCGGCAGCACCCAGGGCGGCGGTCGCGACGGCTCGCTTGATCATCATCTTGTCCTTCATCTTGTCCTTCATCCGTCCTTCGCAGCGACCGGCTGGACGCGCGTCCGAGGCCGGCCAGGTTGGGAGTTCCGCGATTATAGCGGCTCGCCCCGCCGGTCGGGCAGGTAGCGCTCCATCACCCGGTACGGGACCTCCCGGAACGGCGGCAGGCCGGCGGCCGTGATGATCGCCAGCAGCCCGTCGCGGTGGTGGAACTCCTTGTGGTCCCGATCGATGACGACCGTATTCGGGTACTGCGGTGCCAGGCGCCGGAACTCCGCGTCGATCAGCCGGAAGCGCTCCACCATCTGCTCGACCCGCTCCGATGGCCGGTTGCGCAACCGGATGTGCTTTTCCACGGTGTCGGTACTCGACGTGAGGACGATGACGCGATCTGGCTGCCAGTGATCGCCAATCACCAGGACATCGCGCAGGCGATCGTGGCAGGCCGCCGGATACTCCGCGATGTGGGCTTCGAGCGTGATCCGTGCCCCTTCGAAGAAGATCACGCGATCGGGTCCGTCGTGCAGCGCCGCGTCGCGGTAATTGGCGTCGTAGAGCTCACCGAAGTAGGCGGTGACGCCCACCGGATTGCGGCCGGCGGCGATGTCCTCGAGGACGCGGGGATCCCAGACGCCCTCCTCTCCCTCGCCGTACGCACCGTGGTGGTACAGATCGCCGAGCTGCCGAACGAGCGTGCTCTTCCCGATGCCGGGACCACCGACAATCGCCACGCGCATGGGAAGGACTACTTGTCGCCGGCAGCTTTGCGCGCCGCCCAATAGCGCTTCATGCGGTCGCCGACCGCCTTGCGGGCGGCCGCCGACATCGGTTTGCGCGTCCGCGACCGCCTGCCGACCTGGCGTTCCGCCCCGGCTTTCAGCAAGAAGGAAATCGGCAGTTCGTCGGGATCGAAGGCATCCGCAAGGTGCGGGAACGCGGCAAAGAGCAGCTTCAGTTCCTCGGCCAGGAACCGCGCGCGCACCTCGGCGCCGCGCTTCGCGAGGTCAAGCAGGTGTGCTGATGTCGTCGCTTTGGCCATGCCCTCACGATACTACGCGGCGCGCCGCGCAGGCGCGATCGTCGCGTCAGCCGACAGGCCGACTACGGACGGACGGTGACGGCCTTCGCGGGATCGCAGCCGGCCGGCAGACCGGCGTCCTCCGGCGCCACGTTGCCCATGTAGCAGCCGGGGATCATGTAGAACGTTGCCGGTCCTGAGGCGCGGCCGGCCGGGTCCGCGGCGGCCGGCTCCGCGTGGCGTTCGCCGGGTGCGGTCGGCCGCGGAACCGTCGCGCCGGCCGTCGATGTCGCAGCCAGCGCGGCACGATAGGTGATGGCGCGGCCAGCCGCGATCTGCAAGGAGGTGGCGACCGCGTCGAACCCGGGCGCCCGGATCTCGAGCGCATGCGGTCCGGCAGGCAGTTCGATGCCGTCCGGATGATCGGCGGGCGTGCCGACGTAGTAGCCATCGATGAACAACTGCGCAGATGCCTCGGGCTGAGCGTCGATGAAGACGCGGCCGGGCGGCGCCGGCGCGGCCGGCGACGGAACCACGGTCGGGCTCGCTGGCGCTCCCCAGAGGTACGGGGACACGAACATCGGATACGGTATCGCCGCGCCATGGTTGCGAGGCCGCCGGGGCGGTCGGGGTTCCGGACGCGCGGCGGGCGTACGGGGCACGGCCTGCCCGATGGCCGGCAATCCGGAGGGAGGGTGCGGCAGGCCCAGGGAGGGCAGCGGCAGGCCGATGGACGGCAACGGCAGACCGGTCGCCGGGTCGAGGCCGGCCGTGCTCTGGGCAGCGGCGGCCGTCGGGGCAATCGAGATGACGAGGGCCAGAATCCAGCGATGCATCACGGCACTATACCTCCGGCCATACCCACGCCATGTCCCCGGCCTTCACCGCCGTACCGTCAGACGATTGTCGACCGTCGTCACGCCCTCCGTCTCGCGTGCCAGGCGTTCGGCCCGCTCACGCTCGGCTGCCGACTCGACGGTACCAGTCAGCGTCACCGTGTTGCCCGTCGTGGTCACGTTGATGGACCGGGCCTTCACCAGGTCATCCAGCGCCATCTTGGCTGTGATGCGTCCCGTGATGGCAACCTCGTCGAGCTCGGCTCTGGCCCGCCCGGCGGCCACCGCAACCCGCTCGCCGATTTCGGCGCCCCGCTCCCGCGCCCGCGTGGTGTCCACGGTACCGGACGTTCCGGCAGGACGGTCGCTCTCGGTTCCTGGACGTGTGATCCCGGTCCGATCGATGCTCCAGTACCCGAACCAGAGAGCACCTCCCGCCACCACCAGTATCAAAACGAGCATCAAGCGCATCAGGGACCGCATGGTCAAGCCCTCCAGCTCACGTGTTCGCTCCGTCGCGCACCCCGAGACCCTCCCACTGAGCAAGCGATGTTCCACGCCCGCAGCGGTGGCAGGGCGTCGCATCGCCATCGTCTGGGGTCGCCCTGGACCTCTTTACTGGACCTCTTTACAGGTCGGCCTGAGGCTCGTCAGGGTTGGCGCCGATATGGTGAGCAACGATTCGAACGGCTGCATCGTGCCATCACGTGCATCCCCAGGTAGATCATCTATGCGACCTGATGCCATCGCTCTCCTGCTTCTCGCGGCTGTGCTGACCGCGACGCCTGCCTACGCCTACGTCGATCCGGGAACCGGCGGCATGCTGGTTCAGCTGGTGACCGGCGGTGTCGCCGGCCTGCTGGTGCTGGTCCGGCTCTTCTGGTCGCGCATCACCGGCGCCTTCCGGAGAGGCGACGCAGACCCCGGCGGTCGGGACGGCGCGCCTGCCGGCCGCTGAGCATGATTCAGTTCGACCCAGGGTCATTCAAGGACCCGGCAGGCCGCGTCTTCAGGCGTGACGACCTCATCGGCCGGACGCTGTCGGCGCGAGCCCGGCAACACTTCGACGCAGCCGGGCGATCCGGCCTGATCGCCTCGCTGGTCGCCGACCGGCTGCTGATCGACACGCGACTCGAACGCGCCGCCGACCGTGGTCTCGATCCGGCGGTGGTCGGCGAGTTCGTCCTCACACAGCCCCGCATCCCGGTCGTCACCTACTCGTACGAATGGAGCTTCGAGATGCTCCGTGACGCGGCGCTGGTCACGCTGCGCGTCCTGGATCGTGCGCTGCAAGACCGCTTCATCCTCAAGGACGCCACGGCATTCAACGTGCTGTTCCACGGCACGCAGCCCGTGTTCGTCGACGCGCCGTCGCTGGAGCCGCACGAGGACGGCCGCGTCTGGGCCGGCTACGGCCAGTTCTGCCGCAGCTTCCTCGTTCCGCTGCTGCTCGCGTCGTATCGCCATCTCGACGTGCGGCCGCTCCTGCAGGGCACGCTCGGAGAGATCCCGATCCGAGAGGCGGCCAGGCTGTTCCGGCTGCGCGACTGCGCACGGCCCGGTGTTCTCAAGGACGTCGTCCTCCAAGCAGCGCTCGACCGCTCGTTCGCCGGCGCTCAGAGCGGCGTGCAGGCATCGACGACCGGTCGCAGCTACCCGACGTCGCTGCTGATCGCGAATGTCCGGCGGCTGCTGGCGCTGGTGGAGGGACTGCGGCCGCCGGCGGGAGCCGGCGAGTGGTCCGGCTACGACCTGTTTCACAGCTATTCCGACGGCGATCGCGCGGCGAAGGCGGCCTTCGTCAGCCGTGCGCTCTCGGCGCGCCGGCACGCGCGCATCGTCGACCTCGGCTGCAACATCGGCGAGTACTCGACGGTGGCACTCGGCGCCGGCGACTCGGTGGTGGCGTTGGATCTCGACCCCCGTGCCATCGACCGACTGTACCGCGCGCATCCACGCCAGCCCGGGTTGACCCCGATCGTCGCGTCGCTGCTGCACCCGTCGCCGGCGATGGGCTGGGGCCTGCGCGAGCGCACGTCGCTGCTCGACCGGATTCAGGCCGACGGCTTCCTCGCGCTGGCACTGATCCATCACCTGCGGATCACTGGCGGCGTCCCGCTCGACGCCATCGTCACGCAGCTGCTGCGCATCGCGCCCGACGGCGTCATCGAATGGGTCGACAAGCAGGACGCGATGGTTCAGCGCATGCTGAGTCTGCGGCCCGATGTCTACGACGACTACACCTGGCCGGCGTTCCAGGCCATCGTCAGCCGCGCAGCCGACATCGTCGCGGTGCAGGAGACGCACGGCGGGCGGCGGCGACTGTGTCACGTACGGGCCCGCGGGCGCCTGCCAGAGCCGCACGCCGACGAGACGGAGCGGGTCACCGTGACCGCATGAGTCATGCCGAGGTCACGCCGGACGCCGCCCCGACGCGGGTCGGCGGCTTCGCCTGGCTGGCGGCCGTGCTGCTGGCGCTCTACCCGGTTTCCGCAACGCTCGCGGCGAACCTCAGCTGGTTGCCGATCCCGGCCGGCGACATCGCGCGCGCCACCGGCGCGGTCGTGCTGATGACGCTGGCCCTGCTGGCGGCGCTGCGACGAGTCGACCGCTGGTCTGGCGTCACGGCGATCTGGTTCGCCGCAGTGCTGCTGCCGTTCGTCGCCTACGGATGGCTCCTCGACGTTGCCGGCCTCGACAAGGAGGACTGGCGGCTCGCGTCGCTGTACTCCCTCGTCAGCGTCGCGCTGGCCACGGTGGCGGTTCGCCCCTGGGAACGGCGTCGACGCGACCCGGTGCCCTTGTTGATCGTCGGCGCGGTGATGCTGGCCGCCAATGGCGTCGCCTTGTTCCGGCAGCTGCCGGACGACGCCGAGCGGGCGCGACGGCAGCGGGCGGCCGCCGGGTTGAGCACGCCGCCGGCAGCCGGGCCGGCGGCCGCGGCACCGACGCGCGACATCTACTACATCATCCTCGACGGATTCGGCCGTCCCGACATCCTGCGTCAGTATTACGGGCTGGACCTGCAACCGTTCGTCGCCTTCCTCCGCTCGCGGGGCTTCTATGTCGTCGACCAGGCTCGCAGCAACTACGCGCAGACCTACCTCTCGATCGCGTCGACGCTGAACCTGAACTATCTCGACGACGTCGCGGCGACCATGGGCACCGCGGCCCGCGACCGCCATCCGCTCGGGCAGGCCATCCGGGCGAACGCCCTGATGGCGCTGGCGCACGAGGCCGGCTACGAAATCGCGGCAATCACCTCGGACTACGAAGCGACGCTCGCCTTCGACCGCGCCGATCGTTGCGCGTGCGGCCGCTTCGGGCTCAGCGAGTTGGAACAGGCGACGCTCGCCGCGACGCCGCTGGCGGCGCTGCCGCTCGGCCGGTGGACGAGTGACAGTCACCGCCGCAAGGTCGTGGCCTCGTTCGACGCACTCGAGGCGTCGGTCCCATCGGCTCGCCGGACCTTCGTCTTCGCGCACGTGATCGCGCCGCACCCGCCATTCCTGTTCAACGCCGACGGCAGCGCCCGAGCACCGTCGCGGCCGCTGCTCGGATTCCGGGACGGCAGCCATTTCCCCGGCAGCCGGGCGGACTACGTCGCCGGCTATCGCGATCAGGCGCAGTACGTGGTCCGGCGCCTGACGGCGATCGTGACACGGCTGCTCGACCGTCCGGGTCCGCGGCCGGCGATCGTGATTCACGGCGATCATGGACCCGGCTCGCGGCTGGACTGGGACGACGCGGCGAGATCCGACATGCGGGAGCGCCTGGCGATTTTCTCGGCCTACCATCTGCCGGATGACGGGCCGGCGCCGTACGCGACGATGACGCCGGTCAACGGCGCGCGCGCCCTCGCCTCGCGCTACTTCGGGGTGACGCTCCCCTATCTGCCGGACCGCAGCTACTTCTCGACGTGGATGCGGCCGTTCGACGTCGTCGCGGCGCCGGCCAACTGACGCCCCGCGTCACACCTTCGTCTCGCCGAATTTGCGTTGTCGCGACGGGCCCGCCTCTCGGCCGTTACGCCTGAGCACTACAACTGTCGGGTTCGCGCTCCCCGTGTCCGAGACGGCCACGGTGCAGTGCGGAGGGACTCAGGAGATCATCGATATGCAGATGTCACGTCGTGGCGCCCGACTGCTCACAGCTGGCGGCCTGTTGCTGGCGAGCACCGCGCTGTTGGCCAGCAGTGTGCACTTTTCCGACAGTACGCCGCTGGCCGCGTCAGCCGGTCCGACCGCCAACGAGGCGGCGCCGATCACGTTCGGCAATCCGCTGTTCCAACAGCGGTCCATTGCCGACCGCATGACGGAGCTGGCGGCCGGCAAGCCGAACTCCGGCAACTGGGACATGAACACCGTCAACGAAACCGGTCCGCAGCGCGGCCGCTTCCTCTTCACGGTGTTCGAGACCGGCCAGGCGGGGGTTCTGCGCCACGACCTGTGGACCGGCGAAACCCACACCGTCTGGAACAGCCCCACGCCAGGGGGTCACGTCGCCTTCGATGCGGCTTTCTGGACGCCCTGGGGCAGCTTCATCACCGCCGAGGAGTCGTGGTCGACCGCGGCCGGCGGGTCGACGAGCCCGTATGGCCGACTGTTCGAACTGAAGAACCCGCTCGACGCGCCCGGTATCTACAATCCCCTGACGCCGGCGAGCAACACCGGCGCCGATTTCGTCCATCAGAACGTGATACCCCGCACCTCGCATGAAGGCATCCAGTTCGACCGCGACTGGAACATGTACTTCATCGACGAACTGAACGGCGGCAGCGTCTACAAGTACGTGCCCGCGGCGCGCAAGAACCGCTTGCGGAGCGGCAAGGCTGACTACTTCGCCGCCGGACAGACCTTCGTCCTGCGCGTCGGCGACGGGAACACGCCGAACGCCACCGGCGCCTTCACGTGGGTGCCGTTCACCGATACCCGTGGCGCGGCGCTCCCTGGCGCCCTCACGATCACCGACACGAACGGCGTCACGTCGGTTGACGGCCGGAACTCGACCGATCTGCCGGCCTTCAAGGGCACCGACTACCAGCGCCCCGAGGATCTGCAGGTCAAGCGGACCAAGTTCGGTGAGTTCCTCTACATGGCGACGACGACGACCAACGAGGTGTATGTCATCAACCTGGATACCCAGATGGTGTCGGTGCTGGCCAACCGCAGCACTCTCGACCTCGCGACCGGCCTGCCGGTCGGCGCGGCTCTAACCAGCCCGGACAATCTGGCGATCGACCACGACGGCAACATCTACATCATCGAGGACCGCAACGGCGGCGTCGACGACGACATCTGGCTCGCGAAGGACCTCAACGGCGACGGGGATCTGCTCGACGCCGGCGAAGGGCTCGCCCGCTGGGCGTCGAACGGCACGCCCGGCTCCGAGTTGACCGGGCTCTACTTCGATCCCGAGAATCCGAATCGTGCGTGGGTGAACATCCAGCACCCGTCGAGCGGCAACGACAGAATCATCGAGATCACGGTGCCGTAGGCGCATGGACCTGCAGTTCCGCCACCCGCCACATGTTCTGGTGGGTGGCGAGCTGCTGCAGTCGTATGAAGCGCGCGTCGTGAGGCGCGAAGGCCAGACGCATGTCTGCCGCGCGAGGGGCCCGGACGGCCGCGAGAAGGGCGGCGCCGGCGGTCGAACCGGCCCACACGGTCGTCCAGGTCTGACCATCGACCGACACCTGCACCTGCAACCGACGCGGGAAGTCGCGCGCGTAGGGTCCGAGTGCATGCGTGATGCCGGCGACGCGACGCGTCTCCCCGAGATCGATCACCAGCCATTGCCCCGGACGCTGGGGATGATCGCCCCATTCGGACTGGACGCGCCCGTCCCAGGCGACGCTCGCGTCGTGCCGGAAGGCGTCGACACCGGCGACCGGCCACGCGGCACCGAGCGCCGGCTCGCCGGTGCGAGCGGCCGGCACGTGAAAGGTCGTCCGCGCCGGATTGCGAGACGTCTCGGTCGCGCCCGGAGCGCTCGCGGCGAACGCCGTCCAGGCTCCATCAGGGTCGCTCACGCCATCGACAACGATATCGAACGGACCAAGCGCGGCGAGTGCACCGAGCACCTGCGGATCGCGCGACTGCAGTCCGGCCTGCAGCGGCGCGTAATGTGGCGGGTCGTAGCCGCTGACGCCGTTGACCACCGGACGGCGATGGCCGGTGGTGCGATAGGTGGCTGCCGAGTCGTGCTCCGGCCCGAGCGGCAGTTCCAGCACCGGCACCACGGCGCCGGACAGCGTATAGGTCTCCGGCACGGCGGCCATCGGCATCTCGGCAAGCCAGCCGTCCGCGAGCAGTCCGAGCGCCAGCACGAGCGCGGTTCCCCGGCGCACGGGCGCCGCGCGAAATCGCAGCCGGCTGAAGACCAGTCCGGCGGTCACCGACAGGCAGAGGACACCGAGCATCCAGAAGCGCATCGGCACCCGTACCTCGGTGAAACCCGGCAGCGCCATCAGCCACTGATACGGCGCCGGCGACAGAATCGGCATCTCGCCGACCGACAGGACCGGGCCACAGCACAGCAGCGCCATGATGACCGTCGTCACGGCATAGAAGACCAGCGGATCCCGTGCGGCCAGCGCCGCGCGGGCGCGGCCCGAGCGCCAGGCCAGGGCCGCCGCCGACGCCAGCAGCAGCACCAATGCGCGGTTGAGGTCGCGCATCCGGATCGCGACGCCCAACGGCGCGATTTCCCACGGGCCGACAATCAGGATCGCCACGGTGGCGACGAGGCTGAGCGTCAGCGTGAGCCCGAGGACGGCGCCGGTGAGTCGACGCACTCGGCTGCCACCGCCGGCCCGGCGGTCGCGGGACGGCCACCAGGCGATGGCGGCGAATCCCGCCAGCACGAGCGACACGACGGTGGCGCCCGGAAACAGATTGTCGCCGCCGTCGCGGAGCACGCCGCCCCAGGCGAGCAGACGGCCCGACGCTTCCGCCCAGGACGCGGGCGACGCGCTGAAGGCGACCGCCTCGTAGGCTTCGCGGCGCAGACCGAACCTGGCATGGATGCGCTGATAGGTGAGCAGCACCGGGACCAGCGGCAGGCTGGCAACGACCGCCGCCACCGTGATCGGGCCAAGGGCCCGCCAGTGGCGGCGCGGGCTCACGAACCAGACGACCCACAACGCGACCAGCACCGCGCCGAACAGCAGGAAGTAGCCGTTCGCGAACGACTGCAACAACCAGGCGACGCCGAAGAGCAGCAGCCACGGCCAGCGTCGCGACTCGAGGTAGCCGTGCAGGCCGAGCAGCGCCACCGGCAGCCAGTAGGCCGACAGCACCTGGATGTGGGCCAGTTCGCTTGCCCGGTATGGCGAGTAGGCGAAGGCCAGGCCGGCGAGACACGCCGCCTCGAACTGCCGCGTGAGGCGGTAGACAAGGAGATAGCCGGCCAGTGCCGACGCCGGCCAGGTAACCGCCAACGCCAGGTTGTAGGCGGTGATCGGGTTCCGGGTCAGCCAGTAGATGGGCGAGGCGATGACACTGATGCCGGCGAGGTTCTCGGTGAACGCGCTGACGCCGGGTGCCGGATGAAACCAGGGCGCGTTCCACCAGACGGCGGAGAACGGCGGCGTAACCGCACTCCACCACAGGACGGTGGCGTTCAACAGCGGATCGTACGGGTCGCTGGCGATGGCGACGTTCAGCCGCGGCAGCAGCGGCCAGGTCGCGACGATGGCGAGCGCCACGAACAGCGTGGCGGCGCCGGCATGCCGTACCCACGCCCGACCGGCCGGCGGCGTCAGCCATGACCGCCGGGTGCCCGTGGCCACGTCAGGCACGCCGGCCGGCGCCGGCCGCCGGACGCATCCCGCCGGCAACCGCGTCGAGCATCGCCGTACTCGACGCGTAGCGGGACACCTGTCGCCATTCCTCGATCCGCGACGCCAGCTTGCGCAGCGGACGCACCCACGGATGCACGCTGCGCACGTGCCGCCAGATGGTGTGGCGACGCAGGACGCCGGCGACGTGGGCGTAGTTCGCCGGCGCCTCGAAGCCGGCAGCCGGTGGCGCCTGACCGGACCACCGTCCGGTCACCGCGATGTTGCCGCCGTCCGGCGACGTGTAGGTGTCGGCGACCACGAATCCGGCCTGGACCAGCAAGGCCGCGAGCGTCGTCAGATTGAAGTGATACAGGTGCCCGCGATGGAACTGCTGGTGCGGCTGCTGGCACACCGCTTCGACGTTCGGCACTTCAATCGCGAGCGTGCCGCCGGGCGTCAGCCAGTCGGCCGCCTTGCGGATCACCGTCGCCGGGTCTTCGAGATGCTCGACGGTATGGAACATCGTCACGACGTCGAGCGAGCCGGGATCGACCGCGGCATCCTGGTAGAAGCCGCATGCCACCGGCAATCCGAGTGTGGCGGCGGCGTAGTTCGCGTACGCCTCGTTCGGTTCGATGCCGGTAGCCGCACAGCCGAGGGCACGCAGCAAATACACCACCTCGCCACTCCCGGCGCCGACGTCGAGGATGCGCAGCCCCGGGCGGATCACGGTGCCGAGGCGCGCAATCCGATCGCTCGCGGTCCGCGCATTCCGGTACTGCTGGCGCGGCCGCGGTTCGTAGGCCCCTTTGTAGGCCAGGCGGTACTCGTGGGCGTAGAAGGCGCGAACCTCGTCGGGCGGCAGGCGCGGGTCGGTCCACACCAGGCCGCAGCGCCGGCAGATGACCGAGCGGAGGGGCTGCCCGTCACGATCCTTCGAGCGGATCACCTCGATGTCCGAGGCGCCGCAGACGTTGCACGGGACGGAACAGGGCGTCGGCACGTGGCGCCGATCATGGCCCAGCGACGCGGAAACGTCCAGTCACGCGGCGGCACCGGATGCCGCGCGCGGCGCCGGTTTCCGCGGTAGGATGCGCGGCGTGTCACCTGATGATCGGCGAGACTTCCTCCTCCGCCTCGGCACGGCACTCGGCATCGCCGCCGGCGGCCTCTGGCAGCGGCGGCTCGGCGCCCAGTCCATCGCGGCGGCGCGGCGGATCGATGTCCACCATCACTTCGCCCCGCCGGCGTGGATTGCCGAAGTCAACGGGCGACCCCTGCTGCAGGCAGCCAACACGCGCTGGACGCCGGAGCAGTCGATCGACGACCTGGACCGCGGCGCCACGACCGCCGCCCTCGTGTCGATCACGAATCCCGGCCTGTGGTTCGGCGACGCCACCGCCACCCGGCGTCTCGCCCGCGCCTGCAACGAATACGGCGCCTCCCTGGTGCAACGCTACCCGGCGCGCTTCGGCCTGCTGGCGGCCATGCCCCTGCCCGACGTCGACGCGACGCTCGCGGAGAGCGCCTATACCTGCGACACCTTGAAGGCGGACGGCATCGGGCTCTACACGACATACGGCAACACCAGGCTCGGGCATCCCTCCATCCGGCCGGTCACGCCGGAACTGCATCGGCGCAACGCGGTGGTCCACGTCCACCCGACCGCCGCGAACTGTTGTCGCAATCTCGACTACGCCCCCGGGGTCACCGCCGGGACGATGGAGTACGGAACCGACACGACTCGGGCGATTCTCGGCGTGACGTTCAGCGGCGATGCGGCCGCCTTCCCCGGCATCCGCTTCATCTGGTCGCACGCCGGCGGGACCGCGCCCTTCCTGGCCGGCCGCATCGACCGCGGGTCGCGCAACGCCGCCGACCGGATGCCGAACGGCTTCATCCCGGAGGCAAAGAAGTTCTTCTACGACCTCGCCGGCGCGGCCAATGCCGGAGCCGTCGCGTCGCTGCTGCAGCTGGTCTCGAGCCGTCAGATCCTCTTCGGCACCGACTTCCCGCCCGGCGGCTCGAATGCCGACAACGCGAAGGCGCTTGCCGCGCTGCCGCTGCTGGACGACGCGGACCGCCGCGCCATCGAATGGGACAACGCCGCCGGCCTGTTTCCCCGGCTGGGTCGATAGGTCGCCGCCGGCGCCGCCGTCGGTGTGATGGCAGCGCCGCCACAGCCGGGCCCCGTGATCAGGTTCGCGTCGCGATCGCGCCGCCGCCGCGAGGCCACGGGCGGATCGCGTAGCATCGTGTCATGGCGCGGACGACACCAGCCGAAACCGTGGTGGTCGGTGGACACGAGATCGCAATCTCGAATCCGGACAAGGTGCTGTTCCCACAGGCCGGCTTCACCAAACGCGATCTGGTGCACTACTACGTCGCCGTCGCCGACGGCGCGCTGCGGGCCGCCGGCAACCGACCGAACGTGCTGGTCAGGTACCCAAACGGCATCGACGGCGAGTTCTTCTATCAGAAGCGGGCGCCGACCTCGCGGCCGGCGTGGCTCGACGTCGTCGCGCTGCAGTTCCCCTCCGGACGGACGGCCGAGGAACTGGTGCCGCGCGAGCCGGCCGCGCTCGCCTGGATGGCCAACCTCGCGTGCCTGGAGCTGCATCCGCATCCGGTGCGCGCCGACGATCTCGACCATCCCGACGAACTGCGTGTCGATCTCGATCCGGTGCCCGGGGTGACCTGGGACCAGCTGCGCGAGGTCGCCGCCGTCGTGCATGCCACCCTCGACGACCTCTCGCTGCTCGGCTGGCCCAAGACGTCGGGATCGCGCGGCATCCACGTCAACGTGCGGATCGAGCGGCGGTGGCCATTCGCGGACGTCCGGCGCGCCGCCCTGGCGTTCGCCCGCGAGGTGGAGCGGCGGGCGCCCGGGTTGGCCACGAGCAAATGGTGGAAGGAAGAACGCCAGGGCGTGTTCCTGGACTACAACCAGAACGCGAAGGACCGCACCGTCGCGGCCGCTTACTCGGTGCGGCCGAAGCCGGACGCGCGCGTCTCGGCACCGCTCACCTGGGACGAGTTGCAGCAGGCGCGGCCCGAGGACTTCACCCTGGCGACGATGCCGGCCCGCTTTCTGGCGGTCGGCGACCGCCATGCCGGCATCGACGAACGCGCCGGTTCGCTGGACGCCCTGCTGGAGCTGGCGGCCCGGCACGCGAGCGAGGGTCTGGGCGACGCGCCGTGGCCCCCGCACTATCGCAAGCAGGCGGGAGAGCCGCCGCGCGTGCAACCCTCGAAACGCCGGGTCCCGGCCAGGCCGCTGATCGAGATCGCCCGCGCCGGCTCGCGGGCGGACGCGCTCGCCGGTCTCGAACGCTGGCGATTGCGGCATCCGGCGGCGGCCAGCCACCTCGAGCCCGCCGACGTTCTGGTCGATGCGATGCGCGGACGCTTCACGACCTGGACGCGCATCCGGATCAATCTCGAGCATGTTCCGGCGGCGTTGCGGCCGCCGCAGGAGCCACTCGACCCGGATGAGACGCCGAACGACTGGAGCGGTGTCGACGACGGCGGCGAGCGCCCGCGCCGGCCGGCCAGGTCGCGCAAGCCCGCCACCAGCTGACGCGGACTGTGATCGGCGCGCCGGCGCCGGCGCAAAGTGGGCCAGAAGCCCCGGCCATCGCACCGCCACGCCGTGCCGCCCGGATTCACCATGATCCGGACCCGGAGGGTCGAGGGCGTGACGCGGCGCGCCCGCTAGCGGGCGGCCCGCAGGTCGAACGCCGCCATCTCCGCCAGATTCCGGATCAGCAGGATACCGCCGGCGATCGCCGGCGGGTTCCAGGTCTTGCCGTTGAGAACCGTGAACCGGGCCAGTTCCTGGTGCTTCTCCGGCGACGCCCGGACCAGCGCCAGGTCACCGTCCTCCGTGAGGACGATCAGGTGCCCATCGGCGAGAATCAGCTGTCCGTAACCGTAGCGGCCGCTCTTCCACTTCAACTCGCCGGTCGCCGCGTCGATTGCCGCGAGAATCGACTCGTCGAGACCGTAGATGACGCCGTCGTGCAGCACGGCGCTGGCGAAACGATTCTTCATCCGCGTGTTCCGCCAGATCTCGCGCGTCGTGACGCGACCGTCGCGGTGGTCGACCTGAATCACCGCGGCGCCCATGCCGTAGCCGGACGACAGATAGATGCGATCGTCGCCAATCACCAGCGGTTGCGCCGCATTGATCCCGTTGGGCGCCGGCCACGGGTGCGCCCACAGCACCGACCGGCCGTCTGTGGCCAATCCGACGAGGCGTTCGGCGGTGACGACCAGAATCTGACGCACCCCGCCGAGGGTCACCAGCATCGGCGACGCGTACGATGCCTGATCCGGCAACGCTCCCCACAGTCGGCGTCCGGTGGCGCGGTCGTAGGCGAGCACCGACTGTTCCGCGGCACCGCCCGGCAGCACGACGACGGCGTCATCGACGATCAGCGGCGCCGCCGACATGCCCCACTGCAGATTCGACGCACCAGCATCCTGCAGGATGTTGGTCCGCCAGCGCGTGCGGCCGGTCGCCGCCTCCAGGGCCCGGAACTCACCCATCGCGCCCAGCGCGTACACGACACCGTCGGCCCACGTCGGCGTAGCACGTGGACCATCGCCGCCCATGGACTCCTGGAACTCGCCGTCCCACGCCGTGGTCCACAACTCGCGGCCGTTGCTGACGGCATAGGCGGCGACCACTTCCTGGCCGCCGCGCTGCTCGATCGTGAACGCGCGACTGCCAGCGATGACGAAGGATGCGTAGCCGCCTCCGATCGGTTGCTTCCAGATCGGCGTCAATCCGTCGGCCGGCCACGCGGTGTGAATCGTTCCGGGATAGACGCCGTCGCGCTGCGCTCCGCGAAAGTCGGCCCAGACGGCGGCCGGACTGGCGAGCGGCGCGGTCGGCGTGACGGCCGGCGCGACACCGTGTGGCACCGGCTCGCCCGTTCGCACCGGCGAAACGGCGACCGACGCGGCGGCGGTGGCCCGCGGTGCCGGCACCGGTTCGGGATCCGCTGCCGATGCGGACGCCCGGGCGTCCTCGAGGGTGGCCGGCAGCTGTGCGCGCTGTTCGGCGCGGTGTGCAGCAATGCGCGCGGCCTGCTCGTCGGCCGATTCCGTGAAGCGGAGGTGCGGCCAGCCGCCGCCGTCGAGGACGACACGCAGTCCCAGCAGGAACAGCAGCCCCGCGAGCACGGCGGCGGCCGCGCCGATGGCCGCAATCCGCCGCGCCAGGGACGTCGGCCGTCTCATCGGCAACCGCCTCTGTCCTGTCTCAGGATCGCCGTATCGTTCATGGTCACAGCCCGCCTCTCGATCAAGGCTAGCGCAGGCGCCGACCGCCCATGCGGTTTTCTGCCGGCGCCGCAATCGACCCGCCCTATGATGCGCATATGTCTGATACCACGCGCCGCGGATTTCTGGATCAGGTAGCCCTTCTCGCGGTCGCTGGCACTGCCGCTGCCACCGCGGTGCGGCTCGACGCCGGGCAGACCGCCGGCCAGACCGCACCGGCGGCAGCGGCGCGGCCGAAGAACTGGATCTCGCTCACCGAGGAAGCGCCGCTCGAGCCGGAGCTGCCGATCATCGACCCTCACCACCACCTGTGGGATCGGCCCGGCGACCGTTACCTGCTCGAGGAGCTCGTCGCCGATGCGCGCGGCCACAACGTGCGCCAGACGGTGTTCGTGGAATGCACGTCGATGTACCGGGCAGACGGTCCGGACGAGTTCAAGGTGGTCGGAGAAACGGAGTTCGTCCAGGGCATCGCCGCGGTGAGCGCCAGCGGCCGCTACGGCGACATGCGGGTCGCCGCCGGCATCGTCGGGAGCGCCGATCTGCGCCTCGGCGATCGGGTGGCGCCGGTCCTCGAGGCGCAACTGGCGGCGAGTCCGCAGCGGTTTCGCGGAATCCGGCACCGCGCGGCGTGGGCCGATCGCACCGTCGTGCCGACGCAGGCAGCCGACCTGCCGCGTCACATCCTGCTCGACCCGGCCTTCCGTCGCGGCTACGCGCAGCTGCGCAAGTAC
>CADEDC010000075.1 GCA_902825985.1 uncultured Acidobacteriota bacterium
GACACATCATCCCGTGGAACTACCCGATGCAGATCTTCGGGCGCACCGTCGGCGCGTCGCTCGCCGCCGGCAACGCCTGTGTCGTCAAGCCGGCCGAGGATGCCAGCCTGTCGACGCTTCGTCTCGCCGCGCTCGCGGCCGAGGTCGGCTTCCCGCCCGGCGCCCTCAACATTGTCACCGGCTACGGCGGCGAAGCGGGAGCGGCGCTCACGGCGCACCCGGGCGTCGATCACCTCTCGTTCACGGGATCGACCGTGACCGGACGGCTGGTCGCCGAAGCCGCTGCGAAACGTCACTGCCCGGTCACCCTCGAGCTCGGCGGCAAGTCGCCGCAGATCGTGTTCGACGACGCGGACCTGGATGCGGCGGTTCCGGTGATCCTGAACGCCATCATCCAGAACGCCGGGCAGACCTGTTCGGCCGGCAGCCGCCTGCTGGTCCAGCGGGGCGTCTACGAAACGGTGCTCGAACGGCTCGCGGCCCGGTTCAGCGCGCTGCGCGCCGGCCCGCCCGCGTTCGAACTGGAGATGGGTCCGCTCGTGAACAGGAAGCAGTACGACGTGGTGAAGCGGTTCATCGCCCGGGCGGAGGCAGACGGCATCCCGGTCGCGGCGCGCGGCACGTTGCATCCCGATGCGGCGGGCGCCGGCTACTATCAGCCGGCGGTGCTGTTCCGCGACGTGCCGCACGACAATCCGCTGGCGCAGCGCGAGATCTTCGGGCCGGTGCTGGCGGCGATGCCGTTCGCCGACGAGGCCGACGCGATCCGGCTGGCGAACGGCACCGACTACGGGCTGGTGGCCGGCGTGTGGACGCGCGATGGCGCCCGCCAGTTCCGCGTCGCGCGCCGGTTGCGCTGCGGGCAGGTGTTCATCAACAACTACGGCGCCGGCGGCGGCGTCGAGCTGCCGTTCGGCGGGGTGAAGTCGAGCGGCTACGGACGCGAAAAGGGCTTCGAAGCACTGCTGGGCTTCACGGTGCTCAAGACGATCGCCATCAGGCACGGCTAGACGCCGCCGGCAGACCGTGCACCGGCACGGACACCGCTACGCCGCGCCGCCGGGCGGCATCGGACGACGAATGGGCGAGGAGCGCAGGAGATGAAGCCGGACATCCCGCGTGGCAGCTGGATCTCAACCGACATCCCCGGCCGGCTCGACGCGCTCGAGTGGTCGCCGTGGCACCGCCGGATGGTGCTGGCGCTCGGAATCACCTGGATCCTGGACGGGCTGGAAGCCAGCCTGATCGCGAACATCGCGCCGACGCTGCTCCGGCCGGACACGCTGGCACTGTCGGCGACACAAGTCGGGTTCGCCAATACGGTCTACCTGGTCGGTCAGGTGATCGGCGCCTTGGTCTTCGGCCACCTCACGGATCGGCTCGGCCGCAAGCGGCTGTTCCTCATCACCCTGGCCCTCTACCTGGGGGCCACGGCGCTCAGCGGCCTGGCGCCGGGCTACGAAGTGTTCCTCTGGCTGCGCTTCCTGGCGGGTTCGGGGATCGGCGGCGAGTACTCGGCCATCAACTCGGCGATCGACGAACTGGTCCCGGCCCGCGTTCGTGGTGCCATCGACCTGGCGATCAACGGCAGCTACTGGGTCGGCGTCGCGCTCGGTGCGGTGGCGACGCTCATCGTCCTCGATACCAGGATCTTTCCGATTGCGATCGGTTGGCGCATGGCATTCGGGTTCGGCGCCCTGCTCGGCATCGTCATCGTACCGGTACGACGCCACCTGCCGGAGAGCCCGCGCTGGCTGCTCACCCATGGCTACGTCCAGGCGGCCAGCGAGACGACCGAACGGATCGAAGCGCAGGTCTACGGTCCGCCAGGGCCCGCCCGGCCGGACCGCTCGTGGATTCCGGTCGTCCGCGTCAAGGTCACGGGCACAGTTGGAGTGGGTCACCTCGTGCACACACTCATCCGGCGGTATCCCGAGCGGACCGTGCTCGGGTTGTCCCTGATGCTGGCGCAGGCGTTCCTCTACAATTCGATCTTCTTCAGCTATGCGCTCATCCTGGAGAAGTTCCACGGCGTGGCGGCCGGCAGCGTCGGCCTCTACATCCTGCCGTTTGCCGTCGGCAACTTCCTCGGCCCGCTGCTGCTCGGCCCACTGTTCGACCAGTGGGGACGCCGCGTGATGATCCCGTTGACCTACGCATTGTCGGGCATCCTGCTGCTGGCGACCGGCGGGCTGTTCATCGCCGGCCTGCTGACCGCCCTGACGCAGACGCTCGCCTGGATGCTGGTGTTCTTCGTCGCGTCCGCCGCCGCCAGCTCCGCCTACCTGACGGTGAGCGAACTGTTTCCGGTCGAGCTGCGGGGCATGGCGATCGCGGTGTTCTATGCGTTCGGCACGCTGGTCGGAGCGGGCGCCCCGACGCTGTTCGGCGCCATCGTCGATACCGGGGACCCGTACCGCCTGCTCGCCGGCTACGGCCTGGCGTCCGTCCTGATGCTCGCCGCCGCCGTGGTCGCGCGGCTGCTTGGCGTCGACGCCGAGCGCCGCTCGCTGGAAGAGCTCACCAGCTAGCGCGGACGGAACTGCAGCAGGTCCTGACCGGCGACGAGGCCGGCATACACGCGCCCCTGGCGATCGGCGACAGCGACCTCGGGCGAAATCCCGTCGATGGTGCCGGTCTGCGCGCCGGTCCGGGCGTTGACGATCCGCACGCCGCCGCGTTCGCCGGCGACGGCGATGTACAACGTGTCGCGGCTGTCGATCCAGATGCCGCTCGGCGTGCCGAATTGCGTCCACTGATCGAGGAAGCGTCCGTCCTGGTCGAAGATCTGGATGCGGCGGTTGCCGCGGTCGGCCACGAACAGCCGTCCCTGTGAGTCGGAGGCGAGACGATGCGGCCCGACGACCTCGCCAGGTGCCCCGGTGTCGCCGACGCCCCAGGCCTTGATGAACTGGCCGTTCTTCGCCAGCTTGACGATGCGGTCGCCGCCTTTGGCGCCGGGGCGCGGGGTGTGTCCATCGGCGACGAAGATCTCGCCGCGCGCGTTGACGATGACGTCGGTCGGTCCACGGAAGGTGTCAGGCCCGGGCGCATCGACACCGGGCCTGCCCAGCGTCATCAGCAGCTCGCCGTCGCGCGTGAACTTGCGGATCTGGAATCCACGGCCCGGCGTCTGCCCGGCGGCGTAGAACGGTCCGCAATCGGCGACCCAGACGTTCCCCTCGGGATCGATGTGCAGTCCGTGCGGCTGCAGGAACAGTCCCTTGCCGAAGCTCTTCACGAGCGTGCCGGTGGCGTCGAACATCAGCACCGGGACGTCGCCGCCGCCTTTGCCGGCAGGCGTGCTGCTGCCGGGCGTGGGCGGACGATGCAGGACCCACAGGTTGCCGGCGGCATCGAATTCGGCGTCCGCAATCTCGCCCCAGGCGAAACCGGCGGGCAGGTGGGCCCACTGCGGGACCCGTTCGAATCCGGGCCGCGTGGACGCTGACGCCGGCTGCGACGCTGGCGCCTGTGCGTGCAGCGGCGCGCGGCTGGCCGGCACCACACTCAGCGCGGCGGCGAGCGCGAGGGCCAGCAGGGTCGCAGATCGCTCGACGCGGATGAAGGTTCTCATGCGGTCCGGGATGGTAGCGCACCGATCGATCCGAGCGCAAAGCGGATGCTGCCTGAGACCGCGACGCTGAGCACGGTCAGGTGGCCTGTCGCGGCACACCGCGACTGCGGCGAAATTCTGGAACGACTCCAGAATATGAGCTACTCTTGTCGCCATGGCCAGCGACCCGGCCGAACTTTTTCGACAACGAGGCATCCAGGTCACGGCGCAGCGCCTTGCGGTGTGGCGGGCCGTGCGGGGACGGGCACACATCACGGCCGACCGGGTGGCGGAGGTCGCGCGCGCGGAGATCGGATCGATTTCCCTGCAGTCGGTCTACGACGCTCTCGGCGTGCTGGTCGGCGAGGGGCTCGTGCGCCGAATTCAACCGGCCGGCTCGCCCGCGCTTTTCGAAGCGCGCGTCGCCGACAACCATCACCACGTCATCTGCCGGACGTGCGGTCAGGTCGCCGACGTCGACTGCGCGATCGGCGCGGCGCCCTGCCTCACGGCCGCTGACACCCGGGGGTTCGAAATCGACGAGGCCGAGGTCATCTATTGGGGCCGCTGCCCCGACTGTGCGACCGGGCCGACTGACGCGGCTTAGCACCACTTCGCACTCAACGAGACACCCGCGCGCGACCGCAGATGCCGTCTGCATCCGACGGTCGCGCCGGCAGTACAGGAGAGCACACATGAGCGACAGCAAATGCCCGGTTTCGGGCGGCGCCAACCAGGGAACGCGGAACCGAGACTGGTGGCCGAATGCCCTCGACCTGAAGATTCTCCAGTCGCCCCACCCCGACACCGATCCGCTCGACCCGGGCTTCGACTACGCCGATGCCTTCAAGAGCCTCGACCTGGATGCGCTGAAGAAGGACCTCACCGCGGTGATGACCACCTCGCAGGACTGGTGGCCGGCCGACTTCGGACACTATGGACCGCTCTTCATCCGTATGTCGTGGCACGCGGCCGGGACCTACCGCATCACGGACGGCCGCGGCGGCGCCGGCACCGGCATGCAGCGCTTCGCGCCGCTCAACAGCTGGCCCGACAACGCGAATCTGGACAAGGCCCGCCGCCTCCTCTGGCCGGTGAAGCAGAAATACGGGCAGTCGATCTCGTGGGCCGACCTGCTGGTGCTCGCCGGCAACGTGGCGCTCGAGTCGATGGGCTTCAAGACGTTCGGTTTCGCGGGCGGCCGCGCCGACGTCTGGGAACCCGACGATATCTACTGGGGCTCCGAGAAGACGTGGCTCGGCGATGAACGCTACACCGGCGAACGGAATCTCGAGAACCCGCTCGGCGCCGTGCAGATGGGGCTCATCTACGTGAACCCGGAAGGACCCAACGGCAACCCCGATCCGCTCGCCGCGGCGCGCGACATCCGCGACACGTTCGGCCGCATGGCGATGAACGACGAAGAAACCGTCGCCCTGATCGCCGGCGGTCACAGCTTCGGCAAGACGCATGGCGCCGGCCCGGCCAGTCACGTCGGGCCCGAACCGGAAGCGGCCGGGATCGCGGCGCAGGGGCTCGGCTGGTTGAGCAGCTACAAGAGCGGCAAGGCCGGTGATGCGATCACCAGCGGCCTCGAGGTCACCTGGACGGCGACACCGACGAAGTGGAGCAACAACTTCTTCGAGAACCTGTTCAACTTCGACTACGAGCTGACCAAGAGCCCGGCGGGCGCCCACCAGTGGGTCGCGAAGAACGCACCCGACTCGATTCCCGACGCGTTCGACCCGTCGAGGAAACACCGGCCGACGATGCTGACGACCGACCTGTCGCTGCGCTTCGACCCGGCCTACGAGAAGATCTCGCGCCGCTTCCTCGCCAACCCGGATGAGTTCGCGCTCGCCTTCGCCAAGGCGTGGTTCAAGCTGACGCACCGCGACATGGGACCGGTGTCGCGCTACCTCGGACCCGAAGTGCCGAACGAGCCGCAGATCTGGCAGGACCCGGTGCCGAAGCCGGCGCACGCGCTCATCGATGCGGCCGACATCGCCGCGTTGAAGGCGCAGATCCTCGCCTCTGGACTCTCGGTCGCGCAGCTCGTCGCGACCGCGTGGGCGTCGGCGTCCACGTTCCGCGGCACCGACAAGCGCGGTGGCGCCAACGGCGCCCGCATCCGCCTCGCACCGCAGAAGGACTGGGCGGCCAACAATCCGGCGGAACTCGCCACGGTCATGAAGACGCTCGCGGGGATTCAGCAGGCGTTCAACGCGAAAGCGGCCGGCGGCACGCAGGTGTCACTCGCCGACCTGATCGTCCTCGGCGGCTGCGCCGCCATCGAGAAGGCGGCCAACGCTGCCGGCCATGCCGTGCAGGTGCCGTTCACGCCTGGCCGTGGCGACGCGTCGGCGGAGCAGACCGACGTCGAGGCGTTTGCGGTGCTCGAGCCGACCGCCGACGGCTTCCGCAACTATCTCGCGGACGGCCACGCCCGATCGGCCGAGGCACTGCTGATCGACAAGGCTGCGCTGCTGACGCTGAGCGCCCCGGAAATGACGGCGCTCGTCGGCGGCCTGCGCGTGCTCAACGCGAACCACGCACGAGCGGCGCACGGCGTCTTCACGACGAAGGCGGCGACGCTGAGCAACGACTTCTTCGTCAACCTGCTCGACATGGGCACGGAGTGGACGCCAACGGTGGGCAGCGGCGAGACCGCAACGGAGTTCGCGGGACGCGACCGCAAGACCGGCGCCGTGAAGTGGAGCGCCACCCGCGTCGACCTGCTCTTCGGGTCGAACTCGCAGTTGCGGGCGATCGCCGAGGTCTACGCCAGCGCCGGCGCCGAGGAGAAGTTCGTGCGCGACTTCGTGGCGGCGTGGGACAAGGTCATGAACCTCGATCGCTTCGACCGCGCCTGATGCCGACGTGCAGGTCGGCCTTCGCCGGCCGACCTGCACCCGCGCCACCGTTCCGTCTTTCCGCCCTTCCCCTCGGCATCACCCAATCGCGCCACCCGGTCGATTCACGCCTCGCGACCGGTCACCGCCGACGCCGCCCGAAACGGTGGTAGCGGTGACGCGACCCGGTCGCTACGATAGGAGCCGGTTTCGCGTCGATGCCGTCCTTCATTCCGCCGCTCCGCGCCCGCGTGCCGGTCGTCCTCGTGCCGACGACGCTGCTGAAGTTCGCCTCGGCGTGGCGGGCCGCGGCGTTGTCGATTCCGGACGTCGGTGTCGCCGTCTTCTTCATCGCGGGGGTCGCCACCTCCGGCGCCGCGGCGCTGGCGCCGTGGTTCGTGGCCGCGGCCGTCCTGCTGGGCCTGGCCTGCCGGACGCTCGACGTCGAAGGATGGGGTCTCCGGATCGGCGGCGGGCTGCCGGGACGCGCCGGCGTGGCGTTCGGCCCACGAGCGGCCGCCGTGGCGGCATCGGCGCAGCTGCTCGAGCGCGTGCTGTTCGCCGCGCTCGTCGCCCTCGTCTTCGGTCACTACGTCGCTGCGCTGCCGATGTGGCTCTTCGTCCCGACGGCGCTGTGGCCGGCTTACCTGCGCGCCGAAGATCCGTCGAGCCTCGCGGCCGTCCTGCTGCTCGGGTTCGCGTGGGCACGCGCCCGCCTCGGCTATGCCACCGACGTGGACCGCGCCGTGACGCGAACCTGGACCGCCGTCGGCATCGTGCTCCTGGTGATCGTGTGGGCGGTGGCCGCCGTGGTGATCACGCCGCCGTCCTGGGCGGTGCTGTCGCCGCTTCGCGCCTTCGACAGTCTGGAGCACGCGCCAATCACGACCTTCGGCGTCGTGATCGGCCTGCTGTTCGCCTTCGGCCATGCCCTTCCGGCGGTCGGCAGCGGTGACAGTCTCGCGCGCGCCGCCACCGAACTCGAGCCGCCGCGCATCCGCGGCGTCTGGCGGACGCTCGTCATCCTCACCGCCTACGGCGGCTTCGTCACCGTCGCCTCGACGGTGCTCTTCGCGTCGCTGCTGCCGGCCGCGGCACAACGTGTCTGGGCCGACGTGCCGATCCTGGGGATCGCACAGCACCTGCCGGGTCCCGGGTGGGTGGGTGTCGTCATCACCGTGTCGGTCGGCGGCAGCGCCACGCTGCTGCTGGGACAGGGCGTGCGGGCCGGCATCTCGGGCGCCGAACGGATGCTCGCGCAACTGGGCCAGCAGGGACGGGTGACGCGGGCCCTGACGATGCCGCACGCCCGCCTCGGCACGTTGGCGCGAGCCATCGACACCGCCGCCGGCGTCGCCGTGCTCGGCGTCATCGCCAGCGCCGGCAAGGTCGAGTGGCTGGCCCATGCCTACGCCGCCTGCCTCGTGTGGACGCTGCTCTTGAAGGTCACCGTCCTCATCCGTCTGCGCCGGCCGGTCGAGGAGGCGCCGTTCCGGGTCCCGTTCACGCTGTCGCTCGGCGGCCGCGAGTGGCCGCTCGGGCTGATCGCGATCGGCCTGGTGGTGGGGACGACGTGGCTGGCCATGGTGCTGGGCGGCGATCCGCCGACCATCGGCGCGAGCCTCGCCCTGGCCGGGGTGGCCTCCGTCTTCGGCCTCTCGGCCGAGCAGTTGCCGGAGCGGCCGGCCGAGGAGGTGGACCCCTTCCGCCTCGTGTCGTCGCAGGCGCTGTCGCTGGAGCAGGTGAATGCGCGACCGGGCGGCGTGCTCGTCGCGGTGCGCAATCCGAACTCGCTCGCCCATCTCAGTCACGCCCTGACCTTGCCCGGCGACCGCGACATCATCGTCATGACCGTGCGCCTCGTCGGCGTCGACGCCGACTACGATGACCCGCACGCGACGCAGCCGACGGCGAGTGAGCAGGCGCTGTTCTCGCGCGTCATGGCGCTCGCCGAACGTCACGAGCGCGAGGTCCGCCTGCTCGTGGTGCCGGCCTACGACGTCTTCGACGCCGCCGTGGCCGCGGTGTTGCGGCTGCAGGCCTCCGATGTGTTCGTCGGCGAGTCGACGACGCTGTCCGCCGAGGATCAGTCCCGCCTGCTCGGCGACGCCTGGGAGCGGAGCGAAACCGGTCACCTGCACGGCGTCCGCCTCGTGGTCCACCACCGCAGCAGCCGGACCGACACCTTTCACCTCGGCGCGCACGACCCGGAACTCTCCTCGCGCGATCTCGATCTCATCCATCACGTGTGGCTCGACGCCGTCAAGGCGGTCGGGCCGCACGTTCATCATCACGACGTGGTGCGAGCGGCCCTGACGCAAATGGCGGAACAACTCAACGGACCGGACCGCGGCGGCGCGCTGCGGGCGATCCAGACGGCGGCCCGACCGGGCGACGAACTGGCGGCAATCGTCCGGACACGCGACTATGCCCGCCTGCGCGACATGGTGCGCAACCGTCCGGCGGAATCGGTGGCGACCATGCTGGGCGATCTGCCGGTCGAGGATCAGGTGGTGGTGTTCCGCCTGCTGCCTCGGAAGGATGCCGCGGCGGCGTTCGAATACCTGACCCACGACGAGCAGGAGCGGCTCCTGAAAGCGATGGCGCAGGAGGACGTCGCGGCGCTGCTCAACGAGATGGCGCCGGACGATCGCACCATGTTCCTCGAGGAGCTGCCGGCGCCGGTGACGCGACAGCTGCTCGCCCTGCTGACGCCGGAGGAACGCGCGATCGCGAGCACGCTGCTCGGGTACCCGGATGGCTCGATCGGCCGTCTGATGACGCCGGCGTACATCGCCGTCGGCGAGCAGTGGACCATCCAGGAGGTGCTCGACTTCATCCGCGAGCACGGGCAGGACTCGGAGACCCTGAACGTCATCTACGTCGTCGACGAGCAGGGCCGGCTGATCGACGACGTCCGCATCCGCGAGCTGCTGTTGACCCGGCCGAGCAGCCGCGTCGCCGACCTGCTCGACCGCCGTTACGTCGCGCTGAAGGCGACCGACGATCAGGCCACCGCGGTCACCGAGTTCCGGGCGCACGACCGCACGGCACTGCCGGTCACCGACACCGCCGGCATGCTGATCGGCATCGTCACGATCGACGACGTCCTCGACGTCGTCGAGGCGCGGACAACCGAGGAGATCCAGCGCATCGGCGGCTCGGAAGCGCTCGACGAACCCTACATGGTCATCTCGTTCGCCCGGATGATCCAGAAGCGCGCCGGCTGGCTGACGGCGCTGTTCGTCGGGGAGATGCTGACCGCCACCGCGATGAGCGCGTTCGAAGCCGAGATCGAACGCGCCGTCGTCCTCGCCCTGTTCGTGCCGCTGATCATTTCGAGCGGCGGCAACTCCGGATCGCAGGCGTCGACGCTGGTGATCCGTGCCCTCGCTCTCGGCGAGGTCACGTTGCGTGACTGGTGGCGGGTGGCACAGCGGGAGATCGGTGCGGGCGTGGCGCTCGGCGCCATCCTCGGCACCATCGGGTTCCTGCGCATCACGGTCTGGTCGGCGTTCTCGACGATCTATGGCCCCCATTGGCTGCTGGTGGCGCTGACGGTCGGCGTGGCGCTGGTCGGCATCGTCCTCTGGGGTACGCTCGTCGGATCGCTGCTGCCGTTCGTGCTGCGGCGCCTCGGCTTCGACCCGGCCACGTCGTCAGCCCCCTTCGTCGCCACGCTGGTCGACGTCACCGGCCTCATCATCTACTTCAGCGTGGCGCTCGTCCTGTTGCGCGGGACGTTGCTGTGACCGCACTCTGGATGGCGGCCTCTCACGTCGCTCCGGCCAGCCGCGGACGCGGGCCGGCAACGCCCGGCGATCGTCAGTGAGCGGGCTCCGACAGGAACTGCACGACACGCTTGAAGAGCTGCGTCTGATAGCGCATCCGGTTCCACGCCAGGGCGACGGTACGTGAGGGCCGGTCGCCGCTGAGCGAACGATACTCGCGCCCGTCGTCGCGAGCCTTCGGCACGGCCATGGCGGGAATCAGCGACACCCCCTGCCCCAGTCGCACCAGCTCCAGGACGGTCAGCAGCTGATGGCTCCTGGCCGTGATCAGCGGCGAGGCCGCGTGCCGCTCGCAGAAGCTCATGGTGTTGCGGGTGAGACAGTGGGCTTCGTTCAGCACGACGAAGGGTTCGCCAATCAGGTCCTTCAGGGCGACTCTGGCCTTCTTCGTCAGCGGGTGGTGGCTCGGCAGCACCGCCAGCAGTTCCTCGGTGAACAGGGTTTTCGTGTGCACGTGTTCGGCCTGAATCGGCAAGGCGAGGATCGCCAGGTCGACACCGCCATCGGCGAGCAGCCGCAGGATGTTGCCGGTGGTGTCCTCGACGATGTCGATTTGCGCCTTCGGGCACTCCTTCGAGAACCGGGTGAGAGCCGAGGGCAGGAAGTACGGAGCGATGGTCGGGATGGCCGCGAGGACGATCCGGCCGGCGTCAGGCGTATCGGCGACCCGCGTGCAGGCGTCCTCGGTGAGGCTCAGGATCTGGTCGGCGTAGCGCTTGAAGAGCCGACCGGCGTCGGTCAGCCTGACGCCGCGTCCCAGCCGTTCGAGCAGGGGCTGCCCCAGCTCGTGTTCGAGCTTGGTGATCTGCTGGCTGAGCGACGGTTGCGAGACATGGCACGCCTCGGCCGCCCGCGTCACGTTGCCAAGCTCGGCGACCTTGGCGAAGTAGCGCAGCTGATGCATCTCCACGGGTCCGCCTTTCGGCGGGCAAGCAATAAGCCACGCCTATGGCAGCAATCGTAGCAGAGTATTGGACCTATCGTTTCCACGGTCCTATAGTCGAGCGCTGTGAGCCCTTCCGTTTGGCTGTGAGCCCTTCCGTTCGACCGTGGAGATGACCATGCACAAGACTTTGACAACCCGCCTCGCGGCGTTGGCGGCGACGGCGCTGCTATCCCTGTCACCGGCGGCTGCCAGCGCACAGCCGAACGAATTCTGGTGGCCCGATCAGCTGGACCTGTCTCCACTGCGGCAACATGCCGCCGAGTCCAATCCGCTGGGTCCGCAGTTCGACTATGCCCGGGCGTTTGCCACACTCGACCTCAATGCCGTCAAACAGGACATCCGGAAGGTCCTGACGACGTCGCAGGAGTGGTGGCCGGCTGATTACGGTCACTATGGACCGTTCTTCATCCGGATGGCGTGGCACAGCGCCGGGACGTACCGCATCGGCGATGGCCGTGGCGGCGCCGGCGGCGGCCAGCAGCGCTTCGAACCCGAGAACAGCTGGCCGGATAACGCCAACCTCGACAAGGCGCGCCGGCTGCTCTGGCCGATCAAGCAGAAGTACGGTCAGAGGATTTCGTGGGCCGACTTGCTGGTGCTCAGCGGCAATGTCGCGCTCGAGTCGATGGGCTTCAAGACCTTCGGCTTCGCTGGCGGCCGCGTCGACGATTGGGAGCCGGACCTGGTCTACTGGGGACCCGAGAAGAAGTGGCTCGCCGACGAGCGCCACAGCGGCGACCGGATGCTGGAGAATCCGCTGGCGGCGGTCCAGATGGGCTTGATCTACGTCAATCCCGAGGGTCCGAACGGCAAGCCGGATCCGCTGGCGGCCGCGAGGGACATCCGGCAGGCCTTCGGCCGAATGGCGATGAACGACGAAGAGACGGTGGCGCTCATCGCCGGCGGCCACACCTTCGGCAAGACGCACGGCGCCCACCCCCCCGCCGAGTGCGTGGGTCCGGAGCCGGCGGCCGCCGCCGTCGACCTGCAGGGCCTCGGGTGGGCCAACCGCTGCGGCAAGGGGAACGCGGGCGACACGGTCACCAGCGGCCTGGAGGGTGCGTGGACCTACAACCCGACGGCATGGACGAACGAGTTCTTCATCAATCTGTTCGGCTACGAGTGGGTCCAGACCAAGAGTCCCGGCGGCGCGACCCAGTGGATTCCCGCGAAGGGCGAGGGCGCCAACCGCGTCCCGGACGCACACGACAGGTCGAAGCGGCATGCGCCGATCATGCTCACGACCGACCTCGCGCTGCGGTTCGACCCGGCCTACGAGAAGATCTCCAAGCGCTTCCACGACAACCCCGAGGAGTTCCGGCTGGCGTTTGCCAAGGCATGGTTCAAGCTGACCCACCGCGACCTCGGCCCGCGTTCCCGGTATCTCGGGCCGGAGGTTCCGCGCGAGGACCTGATTTGGCAGGACCCGCTGCCACGCGTCGAGCACCGGCTGATCGATGCGAAGGATGTCGCGAAGCTCAAGTCCACCATCCTCGCGTCGGGGCTGACGGTCCCCGAGCTGGTCCGGACGGCCTGGGCATCGGCTGCCTCGTTCCGCGGCACCGACATGCGCGGTGGCGCCAACGGGGCACGCATCCGCCTCGCGCCGCAGAAGGACTGGGAGGTGAACAATCCGCCTGAACTGGCCAAGGTGCTGGGGCGGCTGGAAGGCATCCAGAAGGACTTCAACGGCACCAGGGCCGGCGGGAAGAAGGTGTCGCTCGCCGACCTGATCGTGCTGGCGGGCGGCGCCGCCATCGAGCAGGCCGCGAAGAGTGCCGGGCAGAGCGTCGTGGTGCCGTTCACGCCGGGGCGCGCCGATGCCTCGGACGCCGAGACCGATGCGGCGTCGTTCGCGCCGCTCGAACCGACCGCCGACGGGTTCCGGAACTACTTCCGCCGCGGGCAGCGGCTCTCGCCGGCCGAACTCCTCGTCGATCGAGCGAACCTGCTGACCCTGACCGTTCCGGAGATGACGGTGCTCGTCGGTGGCCTGCGGGTCTTGCATGCCAACACCGGACAGGCCGGTCACGGCGTCTTCACCGAACGGCCGGCGACCCTGAGCAACGACTTCTTCGTGAACCTGCTCGACATGTCGACGAAGTGGAGCAGGTCCTCGACCGCCGAGGGCCTCTATGAAGGGCTCGACCGCGCGACCGGCAGAGTCAGGTGGACGGCGACCCCGGTGGACCTGGCGTTCGGCTCGAACTCGGAGCTGCGTGCGGTGGCGGAGTTCTACGCGGCCGCCGACGGACAGGAGAGGTTCGTGCGGGACTTCGTGAAGGCCTGGGCCAAGGTCATGACGCTCGACCGCTTCGACCTCCGCTGACGTGGAGCGAGGCGCGCGTCACGCGATGACGTGCGCCTCGCCTAGACGAACGCCGCCGCCTCGGCGCGCAGGGCGGCAACCAGCCGATCGAGCTCGGCGTGCGTGTTGTAGAGCATTGGCGTGACCCGCACGGCACTCCCGTTGGCGATGCCGCGGCGTGCGACCGTCAGCACGCGGTGCTTCTCGAGCAGGAGGCGCGACAGCTGCTGTGCCGCGCCATACGCCTTCATCGCCGGCAGGCGGAAACTCGTCACCGCCCCATGGCGCGCCGGATCGTCCGGCGTCAGGATCTGCAATCCCCTGATGTCCCGGACGCGCTCGACCCAGTAGTTGCGGAGCCCTTGCAGAAGGGCCTGCTTGCGCGCACCGCCAATCCGCTGATGGAACGAAATCGCCGTCGGCACCGTCAGCGTCGCCGCGAAGTTGACCGTGCCGACGCTGCTGCGACTCCGCGTATCGTCCCCGGGAAACATCGTACTGCCCATGCACGGCTCGATGTCCGGCAGTCTCGACCGGCGGATCCAGATCGCGCCGGTGCCGATGGGGGCGCACAACCACTTGTGCAGGGAGAAGCCGACGAAGTCGGCGTCGAGATCGCGCAGGGTGTAGTCGAGGTGTCCGATGGTCTGGGCGGCGTCGACAATCGTATCGACGCCGCGCGCCCGCGCCATCGCGACGATCTCCCGGACGGGCATGACGATGCCGGTGCGATTCGAGAGATGCGTGACCAGCAGCAGCTTGAGGTTCGCGGGGGCGCGCCGCAGCTCCCGCTCGTAGGCGGCGAGGATATTGGCCGTGGTCGCCGGCTCCGGGATGGCGAACGTGAGCACGGTCGCACCGCGATGCTCGCGGAGCGCGGTCATCGCCTGCTGCATCTCGTCGTAGTCGAGGTCGGCATACAGCACGGCGTCACCGCGGCGCAGCCGTCCGTACTGCATGATCAGATTCTGCAGCGCCTCGGTGCCGTTGCGGGCCAGGGCGAATTCGTCGGCCGCCGCACCCATCAGGGCCGCCACCTGCGCGCGCACCTGTTCCATGGCGGCGGTGCGCTCGTGGCCGGCGATCCCGTCGCGCACGAACACCACGTTGCGGCGATTGAGAAACCGCGTCTGCTCGAGATATTCGTCGCTCACGACCCTTGGCATGACGCCCCAGTAGGCGTTCTCGAGGTTCGCCACGGAGCGATCGACGTCCCACAGCGACGGCAGATCGTCCAGGTCGGAGGCGCCCGACTGTTCGCTGCCGTGAGCGGGTGCGGCCATCAGCGACCCGATCGAACCGGCGATGAACTCCCGACGATGCATCATTGACCTCGCAGACCTCGACCTCGCAGACCGCAGGCGCCGCTCGAACCGGCGCGACGCCCTGCCATACCCGGCACACCAGCGCCGCCGCGCGATGTCGTCATGGTCGTCGATGGTCGACAGGGTCGTCGATGGTCGACACGGCCGTCGATGGTCGACGCGCCGGCGACGCCCTTCGGTGCAGAGCGGCCTGGAAACGATGCCGCGTGTCGCCGCGCCTCACCGTGCGCCTCCGACGTTCCGGCGCTCGCGCCGACAATACTACCAGCCGGCGTCATGCCGACCGACGGTGCGCGTCCGCGGTGGTCAACTTCGACCCGCCGCGAACCCGCGGTGCGCGGCGCCCGGGCCGCCGTACCATACGCAACCTATGAGTCTCTGGCCGGGCGTGCGCGCCGCCGCTTTCATCACGACCGTGGGTGTCGGCGGTATCACCCTGTGCGGCCAGACCTCGCCCCAGGGGCACGAGGGGGCCGCGCATTGGCCGGGCGCCGGTCTGGGTGCGGGCGCCATCCACGCCGCCACGGCGCCGCGTTACACCGTCTACTCGCTGAAGTTCGACACCGGACGCCCGATCGAACTGCACGACCATGACACCGATGTCGTCTTCATTCAGGGCGGCTCGGGCACAGTCGTGCATGGAGGCACGGTGACGGGACGGAAGGCGCTGAAGGACGGTGAATGGACCGGGACGGACATCCAGGGAGGCGTCAGCACGCCGGTCACGCGCGGTATGGTGCTGCTGCTCCCCAAGGGGGTGCCCCACTGGTTCAAGAGCGTCGACAGCCCCCTCACGCTCTACGCGGTCAAGGTGAACGAACGCGATGCTCCGCCCGATCCGTCGCGAGCCCGCATCTGGACGCGTCGCGAAGCCTTCGGCGGCGCGACGCCCACCATCTACAACGGCGGCGAGTCCCACCGGTATCAGCTGTTCGCCGTGAGCCGCAACGAAGCAGGCCTTCCCGAAGTCCACGACAAGGAGATCGACCTCGTGTTCGTGCTCGACGGCCAGGGGACGTGGATGATCGGCGGCGCCCCCGCCCCGAACAGGACAACCGTGGGCGGCTACCCGATGCGGATCGGTCCGAACGACGGGATCATGGTGCCGCCGCGCGTGCACCACTGGTTCAGCGAGGCGACGGGGCTGGCCTACTACGCGATGAAGGTGTACTGACCGGCGTGAATGCAGCCGGTCCGCTGGCGCGCGCCTACCTGCTTTGGGGTAGCCGCGTGACTTCGGCCGGCGGGTCGCGGGCCCCATTGCCGGGCGAACCGCGCGACCACTCGCGACCAATGATGACCAGAAACGGTCTCGCTGTGTCGCCACCGAGAAGCCTCTATAATGGCCGACTTGAACGCCATACACCTTTTGCGAGGGGCACTGTGCGCCGAACCTATTTCCTGTTAGCTCTCACCGTCGCGCTTGTCGGCTGCCTCGGTCGTTCCGCACATGCGCAGGGCGCTCCACAGTTGGGCTCCGCCGAGAAGGCAGGGCGGAGCATCTTCCAGACCCGCTGCGCCATGTGTCACGTCGGCCAGGAACCCGCCGTCGAGATGCAGAACACCGGCGCCGCACGGCGGCCGGCCACCATGGGTCCGCTGCTCAGCAAAGCCAACACGACCAACGAAGATGCGTTGCGCACCAAGATCAAGGACGGCAGCGCCCGCATGCCGGGATACAAGCACACGCTGACCGACGAAGAGGTCAATCAGGTCATCGCGTTCATGAAGACCATCGACAAGCCGTTGACCCGTCTCTACCTCACTCGTGCAGGCGAATAAGGAGCCATCGATGACCACGCGACGGACGCGACTTCACGTCTCGCTAGCCGCCATGGCTATGGCGGCCCTGGCCTTCACCTACTCGGTCCAGGGCGCGGAAGAGGGACTGCTGACCGGCACCATCAAGTCGGCGAGCGGGACACCCATCGAGGGTGTCGTGATCTCCGCCCAGATTCCCGGTGAACCGATCACCACGTCGGTCTACAGCAGCGCCGACGGCCGCTACGTCTTCCCGCCGCTGAAGGCTGGCGCGTACAAGATCTGGGCCCAGGCGATCGGCCTCGAGCGCGCCGAGTCGTCGGCCACGATCGCCACCAAGACCACGAAGGTCGACTTCGCGATGAAGGAGACGACCGACGTCATTCCGCAGCTCTCGGGCTATCAGGTGGTCGCGGCGATGCCGGAAGACACCCCGGCCCATCGCCGTGGCAAGCTCCTCTTCCAGAAGAACTGCACCTACTGCCACGAAACGAGCGCCGCGCTGCGCGACCGCTTCGACCAGCAGGGGTGGGAAACCATCGTGACGGCGATGACCCAGGGCTTCACGCGCGATCCGAAGCCGCTCTCGCCGGCGATGAAGGAACTGGCCACCTTCCTCACCGAGATGCGCGGACCGGGTCCGTCCCCGATGAAGCCGCAGATCTTCCGGCCGAAGGGCGAGGCCACACTGCCGGTCGCCTACGAGTACGACGTCGAGTTCGCCCAGGGCGGCTTCTCGGCCCACAATGGCAGCGACTGGCGCTACGGCCACGGCAGCTCCGCCGGCGGCGGCGGCGCCATTCACGATGCGGCGCTCGACCTGGACGGCAACATCTGGTTCACGTCGAACCGCGCCAGTGAGAATCGCACGGTCGGCCGCGTCGACGGCACGACGGGCAAGACGACGAACTTCGCGGTGCAGGTCGGTGCGACCAAGGTGGCGCAGTCGCACGGCATCGTGCTCGCGCCGGACGGCAAGATCTACTTCAACGCGTCGCCCCGGATTGCCTATCTCGATGGCGATCTCGGCATCATCAACCCCAAGGTCCAGGAAGTCGTCGGACTCAAGGTCCCGGATGGCATGACCGGCGTGAGCGGCTGGCTCAGCTACGACGGTAAGGGCCGCATCTGGACGGCCAGCGGTCCGCAGCGCGCGAACGGCGGCGCGCTTCGCTTCGACCCGAAGACCGGCAAGTTCACGATGTTCAAGAACCCCACCGCCAAGATGACCTACGGCGTCGCCGGCGACGGCGACGGCAACGGCTGGTGGACCGGCGTCGATGACGACATCATGCTGTATTCGGACAGCAACGACCAGGTGCACGAAATCAAGCTGCCGGCCCGTCCGCCGGCGGAATATCTCAAGCCTGGCGACTTCGCCGAGGGCGAGGAGATCCCGCAGCCTGGCATCGGCGGCAAGCAGTCGCCCCGCCGCCCGAGCGCCGATCACAGTACCAACGCCGTCTGGATTCCGAACTTCTACGGCAACACACTGCTCCGCATCGATACCAAGACGAAGGAGCTGAAGTACTACAGCGTGCCGTACCCGGGCATGAACCCGTACGAAGCCATGGTCGACAGCAAGCACAACGTCTGGGTGACCTTCCAGAACTCGGACGAGATGGGCCGCTTCGATCCGAACACCGGCAACTGGACGATGTTCAGCTGGCCGTCCAAGGGCATGGCGCAGCGGCAGAATCACATGCTGGAGCGCGGAGGGGTGCTGCAGTTCGTCTCCGCGTCAGGCCTCTCGCACCGGGTTGGTCGGATGGTGATGCGTTCCGAGAAAGACGTGCAGGCCCTGCGCGCCCGCGCGAACTGACCCCACTCAACGAAGAAGGCCGCTCCGTCGAGCGGCCTTCTTCACCCGTCACTCTTCCCGACACTCCACTCTTCGCGACGCTTCCCGCTTCCGCGAACTCCCTTTCGCGCGTCCGCCTGGATCTTCCGCCTAGCGCAGCGCCGCCTGCTTCACGCGAAACGCCTTGCTGCTGGCATCCTGCTCGCGATAAACCGCGTGGCACGCCTGGCAGCCGCTGTCGACGCGACCTACGCGTGCCGTGACCGCCGCGGCGTCGACCGGTGCGGCGCCGAGCGCCTTGTCGAGGTCATCGAGACCCGCCAGCACCGTCCGCAGCATCGCCACCGCGTCGTCCTTCCTGTGCACGTCGCGCCAGAACTGGACGGTGACGGCCAGTTGCTCGCGGGCGCGGGTCAGCTGGGCCTTCGCCGATGCGTAGTCCGTCTTGGCAATGAAATCGTTGACGGCGGCGTAGTTCCGTCCCGCCGACTGCATGTTGTCGACGAACTTCTGCTCGTTGTAGTTGCGATACGGATTCTTGTCCTGGGCCGCCACGCTGCCGCCCAGGAGCCAGAGGCCGGCACACGCCAGCCATGCACACCTAGACATCCGTCAGCCGCTCCAGCTTGCCGGTACTGTCGCCGATCTGCTCGGCCGGCACACCCATCTTTTCGAGGAGTGTGAGGTGCATGTTCGTCAGCGGCGTGCCCTTGGGGTACCGGATGTAGCGGCCGCCCTTGATGCCGGCCGCCTTGCCGCCGACGATGGCAATCGGCAGATCGTCGTGGAAGTGCGTGTTGCTGTCGCTGATGCCGGTGCCGTAGAGGAACACCGTGTAGTCGAGGACCGAGCCATCGCCTTCCGGCAGCTTCGACAGCTTGTCGACCAGGTAGGCGAACTGGCGGAAGTGGTATTCGTTGATCTTGTGCAGGCGCTCGAGCTTCGCCGGTTCATCCTGGTGGTGCGACACCGGGTGATGCGAATCCGCCACGCCGATCTCCGGGTACGACCGGCCGCTCACTTCCTTGGCCAGCATGAACGTGCTGACGCGTGTGAGGTCCGTCTGATAGGCGAGGGCCAGCATGTCCATCATGAGATGGGCGTGCTCGGCGTAGTCCGCGGGAATGCCGATCGGTTGCTCGACGACCGGCAACTCGCGCGAGTTCTGCTGTTCGGCCATCTGGATGCGCCGCTCGATGTCACGCACCGACTCGATGTACTCCTCGGTGCGAATCGTGTCCGCCGGTCCGATGACGCGCTGCAGGCTCTTCAGCTGCTCGTTGACGAAATCGAGAATGCTGCGATCCTGCTGAATGCGCGCCATGCGGGCGCCTCGGTCGGTGCTGCCGCTGGTGCCGAACAGCCGCTCGAACACCGCGCGCGGGTCGTTCTCGATCGGCAGCGGGGTGGTCGGCGAACTCCACGCGATGGTGTTGGTATAGGCGCAGCTGGCGCCGCCATCGCACGACCCGAGCATGGCGTTGGACTCGATGCCGAGCTCCAACGAGGCCAGCTGGGTCTCCTTCGCGAACTGTCGGGCGGCGATCTGGTCCATGGACACCGAGCCGAAGACGTCGGCTCCGGCGGTGAGCTTGAATGGAACGCCGGTGAGAAACGTTCCGGCCGACCGCGCGTGATCGCCGCCGCCCTTGACCCGGTTGGCGGGCTCGTCGGCCAGCCCGCCGCAGAGCAGCACGCGGTCACGTAACGACTCGAGCGCCTTCAGCGTCGGCGGCAACTGTGCCAGCGGGCCCTCGGCCTTCGGGAACCAGTACGGCATCGACATGCCGTTCGGCACGTAGAAGACGCCGAGGCGCCGGATCGGCGCGCCCGACGCGGCGTTCAGCGCCGGGACCATGGCATCGAGGGCCGGCAGCGCGAGCGCGGCGCCGAGGCCGCGCAGCATCGTGCGACGGGACAGGTGCGTCTTCGTGATGTACATCGTCTCCTCAGTGCTGCGCCGCGGTTGCCGTTGACGCGCTCGCCTTCGGCGGCGCGCCACGCATCTGGAACTGGTCGCTCTTCACGATGCCGTAGACCAGGGTGGACCATGTGTAGTTGGACTGCTTCAGCGACCGCACGAGTTGCCGGACGAACGGGGCGTCGTTCGTGCTGACGCCGCGGCCGAGCGCGTAGGTGAGCAGCTTCTCGCTGACCGTCCGAACGAACTCATCACCGAGCCCGAGGAGGGCCTCGCGGAACTCTCGTGGGCTGGTGACCATGCGGCCCTGATAGCGGATCTGCGAGTCGATCGCGGCGCCGCCATCGTCGTCGCGATAGCGACCGACGGCGTCGTAGTGCTCGAGCGCGAAGCCAAGCGGATCCATGCGCGCGTGACAGTTGGCGCACACCGCATTGTTGCGGTGCTGCTCCATGCGCTCGCGCAGCGCCTTGGGCTTCTGGCCGGGTGTGTTCTCCTTGAGCGGTGGCACGTTGGGTGGCGGTGGCGGCGGCGGGGCGCCGAGCAGCGCGTCGAGCACCCAGTAGCCGCGGCGGACGACCGACGTGCGATCGTTGTAGGACGTGACCGTCAGCACGCTCGCCTGACCGAGCAGGCCGAAGCGGTCCTCGTTGGTCAGCGTGACGCGCCGGAAGTGGCTGCCGAGTACGTTGCGAATGCCGTAGTGCTCCGCCAGCCGCTGATTCACGTAGGTGTAGTTGGCGCGCAGCAGGTCGGGAATCGGCCGATCCTCCCGCACCTGGCTCTGGAAGAAGAGCTCGGTCTCCTTCGCCATCGCGTCGCGCAACGTCGGGTCGAACTGGAACTGCAAGGCTGGCTGCTGATTGCTCAGATTCCGCGTTTCGAGCCACTGCTCGGAGAAGTCCTTCAGGAATCGCCCCGAGCGGTTGTCGGCCAGCATGCGACGCACCTGTTGCCGCAAGACCGATGGATCGCCCAATTGCCTGCGTTCGGCGACGCGCAGCAGCTCGTCGTCCGGGATGCTGCGCCAGAGGAAGAACGACAGACGCGATGCCAGTTCGAGATCGGTCAGCCGCCGTGCCACCTCGTCGGGCCGGGTCGGCTCCTGCTCGATGCGGAGGATGAACTTCGGCGACGCCAGCACTGCCTCGACCGCTCGCTGGATGCCGCCGTCGAAGTCCTGCTGTGCCCGGGCGCGCCGGAAGATACCCATCAACTGATCGATATCCGACGGCGTGGCGGTGCCACGATAGGCACGCCGGGTCAGCGTCGACAGCATCTGACGGGCGCACGCCTCTTCGTCCTTGGCCTGCGCCGGCGTGCAGATGAAGATGCGTTGCCGCGCCGGTGTGTCCTCGGTGCGCGTCGCGTTGAACGGACCGGCCACCGAGACCATATCGAGGGCCATCGCGCCGGCACCGCCGGTGATGTTCGTGGGTCCGGCGGCGCCGCGCTCGCGTCGCTCTGGCAGCGGCTCGTTCTCGACGAACGACGCCGTGACGCTGCGCGTCCCGGCTTTCACCGGCACGCGCACGATCAAGCCGTCATCGGCGCTGATGTAGTACTGATGCACCCGCTTTCCAAGATCGTCGTCTTCCGGCACGGCGATGAGCTGTCCGGGATCCGGTTCCTTGAACTGGCCGCCGACGATGAAGCGCTTGATCAGTTGCCGATCGACGCGCAGCTCGATCTCGTGCTCGGCCATGACGCCGTTGATCAGGCCGTCCTGGTCACGGGCGAGGCGCAGCTGGAACGCGTATTCGCCGTCGCGCGGGAAGGTGTGCCGGACGGCCAGCCCGCCGAACGACGCGAACGGCGCGTCTTCGCTCATGCGGGCATCCTGCCGCGTGCCAATCTCCACCTTGTATTGCGTCGTCGCCGGACGGTTGTCGGCGGCTGCCAGGGCGACGCGGCTGATCTTCGTCGCGGCCGTGATGTAGCGCGACATGAGACCGGGCGTGATCGACAGCACGTCGGCGTTGTTGTCGAAACCGAAGCCGGCCATGTCGCTCGGCAGCAGCTCCGCGCCGTTCACTTCGAGCGCGAGCAGATCGTAGACCGCGTTGACGTACTCCGTCCGGTTGAGGCGACGTGAGATGACGCGTCCCGGGTTGGGCCGCTTCTCCGCGAGCCTGTCGAGCGCCACCTCGATGGACGACGCGAACGCGTCCATCGCCGCGGCATCCGGACGCGGCCGTCCCTCCGGCGGCATCGAGCCCTTGCGCAGGCGGCGCACGATCTTCTCGAACGTCTCCTCCTGCCCGGCCAGGTTGGCCGGGTCGAGGTGTTCGAGCGACAGGTCGGCAAAGTTCGCCTTCATGCGATCGTTGTGACAGCCGACACAGTACTGCCGCAGCAACGGCACGGCCGCGGGCGCCGCGACTGCCGCCGAAGGCGCGACGGGCGAGGACGGCTGCTGTGCCTGCATTCGCGCGCCACTCCACGCGCCGACCGCGAGGGCGAACACGCACGCCGTTCCAGTCAAGTGTGACCGCATGTGCATAGGGGAATCCGTTGAAAAACCTGCCTGATTCTAGGGGCGGCAAGGTGTCGGATCAAGGATCGATTGCGCTAACATGACGGGCACTGCGGATCTCGCGCGGGAGGATTCATCGCATGAGTCGGACGCTCACATGCCCGATCGGCAACCTGGCTGCCTCGATCGCCATCGCCATCACGACGGTGACGGTGGTTGCCGCCGCGCCGCGTGACACGCGGCTCCTCGACGCGCTCGCCCGGCAAGACCTGGCGGCCGCACGTGCGCTCGTCACGCAGGGCGTCGACGTCACGGCAACCTCGGCGGACGGCACGACGGCGCTGCACTGGGCGGCACACTGGGACGACCTCGACCTCATGGCCGCCCTCCTCAGAGCCGGTGCGAAGGTCAACGCGGCGGACGACCACGGCGTGACGCCCCTCGTCCTGGCGACGCAGAACCTGCACCCGAACGCCATCGAGCGACTGCTCAAGGCCGGCGCCAATCCCAACCTGGCGCGGTCGAGCGGCATGACCCCCGTCTTCGATGCCATCCAGGCCGGGCATATGGAGCTGGTCAAGCTCTTCATCGCGCGCGGCGCCAACGTCAACGCCGCGACCGCCAAGACCAGGATCACGCCGCTCATGTGGGCCATCGGCGCCGGCCAGCCCGACATCGCCGCGCTGCTCATCGAGACGCATGCCGACGTCACGGCGGTGACCAACGACGGATTCTCCGCGCTCACCTTCGCCGCCCGCGCCGGAGATGTCGCGACGGCTCGCAAGCTGCTGCAGGCCGGATTGCCGGTGAACGAGAACGGCGCCGACCGCGTGCACGCCCTGCCCTATGCCGCGCTCAGCGGACAGGACGACTTCGCGCTCTTCCTGCTGGACCAGGGCGCCGACCCGAACGCGCGGCTCTCCGGCGTCACCGCACTGCATGCGGCGTCGGGCAATGCCACCCAGTTCGTGGCTGACTGGCAGCGCGCGCGTAGCGGCGGCGTCGGCCTCGGCACCGGCGTGGCGCCAATCACCGGTGGCATCAGCGGTATGCGCGGCCGCGGCTCCGCCAGTCATCTGCCGCTCATCAAGGCCCTGCTGGCGAAGGGCGCGCGCGTCAACGACGCGGTGACGACGTCGGCCATGGCGCAGAGCTACATCGGACGGCCGACCAAGGGCGCGTTCGAGAACTTCTCGTGCGGAACGGGTGACTTCCGAGGTGCCACGCCGCTGTGGCTGGCCGCCTTCACCGCCAACACGGTGACCGACGTGCGCGAGGCTGCCGATGCCCCTGAGAGCACGGCCGGTCCGCGCGGCGGCGTCACCGAGGCGGCGGAGTCACTGCCAATCACCGATGTGATTCGGACATTGCTCGCGGCCGGGGCCAGCGTCGACCAGCCATCTGACGACGGCACGACACCGCTGATGGTGGCCGCCGGCCTCGGGCACTGCACCTTCAACCCCAACATCGACCGCGGCGGCCGCGCCCGCGGAGCCGAAGAGGCCGTGACGGCGCTGCTCGACGCCAGGGCCGGTATCAATGCGACCAACGAAGCCGACTTCAGCCCGCTGCACGGCGCCGCGTTCCGCGGCCTGAACGAGGTGATCCAGATTCTGGTCGATCGCGGCGCCAACCTGAACGCCCGCGACTATCGCGGGCGCACCGCGTTCCGGATTGCCGAGGGGTCGAAGCAGTCGTTCCAGTTCCAGGCGTACGCCAACACCGCGGCGTTCATCAAGTCGCTTGGGGCCGACACGACGTTGGGCGTCCCTGGCACCGTGCAGGAGCGCATGCGAGACATCCCGGCTGCCAGTCGGAGCGCGGAACAGCAGCAACACTGAGCCGACGGCGGGACGCGGAGTCCGCCGCGCAGTCCGCCTGGTATCCGCCTCGCATCCGCCGCCGCATCCGCGGCGCGGTTGCGACGCCGTGTGCTAGCGACCGCTGCCGGTCGGCGTGTGCTCCTGGTGGCTGCCGAACGGGGACGGCGGCGGGTTACCGAGGCGGACCCGTCCCATCAGGCCAGCGTCCGCGTGATCGAGGATGTGGCAGTGGTACATCCACTCGCCCTCGCGATCGTCGAATTTCACGAGGAAGCGTCGCGTTTCGTTCAGCGGTACGTCGAGGGTATCCTTCCACGCCAGCGGCGCGATCGGTCGCCCCGCCTCATCCACGACCTGGAAGAAGAATCCGTGCAGGTGCATCGGATGCGACCACTGCACCTTGTTGGTCACCGTCCAGAGCTGCGTCTCCCCCACCGTCGCGGGAATCGGTTTGGCCTTCCAGTCGGGTGCGCCATTCACCTGGAACTCGCTCTTGCCGTCAACCGTCACCAAGGTGAGCTCGAGGTCGATGCGCGTCGCACCGTCGGCTGACAGCGGCTCGATCGCCCGGCTCGTCTTCGCGAGCGGTTGTCTGGGCAATGCCGGCTCCGGGGTGAACTGTATCGTCAGCAGGTCGTCCACCGCCCGAAACTCTGAGCTGCCATAGCCGCGGTTGAACGGCAGCGCGCGCAACACGAGTTGCCCGCCCGGCGATCCCGTGGGCGCCACGAGCACGTCCATCCGCTCGCCCGCGGCAATCACCAGCGTGTCGCCCTCTGCCGGCGACGCCATGAGGCCGCCATCGACACCGATGATCGTGAACAACTGACCATCCATCACCAGCTGGAAGTAGCGGCTCTTCGCGGTATTCACGAAGCGCCACCGCTCCACGCTGCCGGCCCTCATGGTCAACGACGGGTTGACCTGGCCGTTGACGAGGACGACCTGCCCTTCGCGCCCGAACACCGTGCCGGCATCGCCGCCGCTGTCGGGCGGTTCGAGCGTGCCGTCTTCCTGCACCGCGATGTCGGAGAGCACGATCACGCGATCGGCCGCCACCGGAATCTCCTCCGCGGGGTCTTCGACGACCAGTGCCCCGGTGAGGCCGAAGCCAACCTGCGCGGCTGACATGACGTGAGGGTGGTACCAGAAGAGTCCGGCATCCGGCACCACGAAGTCGTAGGTGAACTCGCCGCCGGGCGCGACGGCTGCCTGCGAAACGCCCGGCACGCCGTCCATGGCGATGGGCACCCGCACACCGTGCCAATGGACCGTGGTCGGCTGCGGCAGCTGGTTCTTGAAATGCACGATCAGGCGATTGCCGACGCGCGCGCGAATCAGCGGACCAGGGAGCCCGCCGTCGTACGTCCATGCCTCGATGACCAGGCCGGGCGTCACCGCGACCCGCGCGGTCCGGGCCGTGAGTTCGATCTCGACGATGCCGGGATCGGGATTGACGTCGTGCGCCTCGGCCAGGCGCAGCGGTGACGAGGGCGGGCCCTGGGCTGCAACGGGCGCTGCCGCACCGAGGAGGGCCACGAGCGTGGTGACGGTCAGCGCGAGCACGGCAGCGGGTGTCCCGGTCATCGGACGGGCCTCCCGGCGAAGGCGGTCGGCAGGTCTGTCAGCGTCTCTCGCAGGATGTCGAGAATCGCCATGCGATCGTCCCGGTTCAGGCGAGCATAGGGTTCGTCTCGCACCTCGCCCGACAAGACGTTCCACAGTCGTTCGTAGACCGCGGCCTTGGCGGCGGCCGGCAGTTGCTGGAACGCGGGCGAGTAGACGAGATAACTGCACGGAAAGCGCAGCAAGCGTGTCCTGAGGTCGAGCTGGCGCAGACTGCGGCCCTTGCTGTCGCGCGGGCCGAGCTCGCTGAACCGGCGGGCGAAGTCCGACGTACCGGTCACCGGCACCGGCAGGGGTGCCTCGTCCACGAACAGCAGGTAGTCCACCAGTTCCACCGCCGCATCACGGACGGCGGCGCCGGTGGGCGCGACGCGCGCTTCCCAGCCCAGCCTCGTGATCTGATTGATGGCCGTGGCCTGGTGCTCGAGCACCATCAAGGCGGCGACGTCACTGTGCGGCGTGAGGAACCCGCGCAGGTCGAACTGCCCCTCGAGCGACGAGAGGGCGTGTCCGCTCGGCGCCACGCGGGGCGCCGGACGCGCGAGGTTGGTCTCGTTGCCGAGATGGCGCAGGTTGCCCAGTTGTCCCGTGACGAACCAGCCGCCCCAGCGTTCGTTGAACGCCAGACGATGATCGGAGAAGGTTCCGCTGGCGTAGGAGTACTTGTCCGTGTCGGCCGGCACGCTGAACACCGACATGGCCACCCACCCGGGCACGGCAGCTGTGTCCCACGTCTGATGGCACAGGAGGCACTCGTCGGTTTCGCGCTTGAACAGGGGACGCTCGGCCGCCTTCTGCTCCAACAGGAAGA
>CADEDC010000076.1:0-5221 GCA_902825985.1 uncultured Acidobacteriota bacterium
TCGGTGGGCGCCGTGGAGATCTCGGCGCTGGTGCAGGATGGGCCGACGAAGCGAACCGCCTTGCGGTCGTTGAGCAGGCTGCTCGCGCCTAGGTCGAAGCGCGGTGACCCGTCACGCGCCAGGACACCGGTGCAGTGCACCGGCGTCCCGATCTCGCAATGCTCCTCCACGAGGTCGACGCAATGGCCGGCGGCGGCGAGCAACCGCCCGGCGTACAAGCCGGCAGGGCCGCCACCAACAATCAGGACGTCGGTTCCGAGGCGCGACACAGTGGAGTCCGTTTCGTGAGGCCGCAGGCGGCCTCGAATAAGAGAGCACGCGTTGTGCTTCCTATTGTGTCGGTCGCTTGCGCCCTTCAAACCAGACCTGGGTCGCAAATTGCGGCCCGAGCCGGGGGAATGGCGATGCGACGACCTGGCGGATCTCGAACCAGTCGGACAGACGGTCCTGCAGGCTGCGCCAATTGAATCCCTTGTGGTCGTAGAACGGCGGACCGCTGCCGCCGGCGCCGTAGACCGGTCTGGCGATGTGCTGCTCGCGGCCGGCGAAGACGCTGGCCCGGTACTCATTCCAGGTGTACGGGCTGGTGCAGGCGTAGTCACCGATGCCCCGCCACCCCGCGATGCGGCGCGTCGTCTGCTTCACCAGCAGCGGCAGGCCGGTCTCGACCGGGACGCTCACCAGCAGGGTGCCGTCGTCGGCGAGCAGCCGCCAGAGCCGCTCGATGACGGTCGTCAGATCGACGACGTGCTCGAGCACCTCCATGCAGACGACGGCATCGTAGGCGCCGCGGTGGCACTCGTCGTCGAGCGCGGCGATCGACGTGAACGACAGCCGCCGCCGGTCACCGAGCCGACGCTGGCAGTCGGCGACCTGGAAGCCGTCGATCTCGGCGCCGACCGCCTGCCCCGGCGGATGCCCCGTCGCGTCGAGCAGGGCGAGAAACGTCCCGTCGCCGCAGCCGTAGTCGATGACGCGGCGGCCTTCGAAGCGCGCCGCCAGCTGCAGACCGGCGGCAAACCGACGCCGGTGACTCCAGGCGATGACGCGGGCACGGGAGAAGATCTGCTTCGTCGCGTAATGTCCGTCGCGCAGACCGGCGGCGCCGAGGAATGGTGTGTTCAAAACTTGCGCTCGCCCGCTTCCCATGTGCCACGAAAGGTGATCCAGAACGACAACGCGATGAGGCGCAGGTCGAGTCCGAAGGATCGCCGCTGGATGTACACGCGATCGAAGCGGAACTTCTGACGCCGCGGCACGTCGCGGCGCGCGTAGATCTGAGCGACACCCGTCAGACCGGGTGTGACGCGGCAGCGTTCCCTGAAGCCGGGCACCTGCTCGATCGCAACCGGCGCCCCCGCCGCGTCGACCTCGATCTCGGCCGGGCGCAGGGCGCGCGGACCGACGAAGCTCATGTCGCCGACGAAGATGTTCCACAGCTGCGGCAGTTCGTCCATGGCGGTGGCCCGCATCAGCCGTCCGACCGCGGTGACCCGCGGGTCGTGGGCCACCGCCTGCACCGGCCCGACGCCGGCCTCGGCGTGCTGCACCATCGAGCGAAACTTGAGCGCCCGGAACACGCGGCCGTCCTTGCCGACTCGCGCCTGCGTGTAGAACACCGGTCCGGGGGTCTCCAACCTGATCGCCGCCGCCAACAGCGCCCACAGCGGCGACGATGCGACAAGACCGGCGCCGGACAGCAGCACGTCGAACAGCCGTTTCGCACTCACGACAATCCTGCTCCCGCCAGGGCCGCCGCCGGCGCCGCCTGGCTCACCACCTGCTCGACGACATCGCGGAATCCGGCGAGCATCTGAACCTTCGCGAACCGGGCGTGCGCCCGCGCGGCGGCCCCGTGCGCCAGCCGCGCCCGTTCGTGGGGATCGCTGCCGAGGCGCCGGATGGCGCCGGCCAGCGCGCCCGCATCACCCGGCGCCACGGTCAGGCCACTGACCCCGTCCTGGTTGACCCACGGCACGCCGGTCGGCAGTCGCGTGCTGATCACCGGCAGGCCGGCGGCCATCGCCTCCACCTGGACGACGCCGAACGTCTCGGTAAAGGCCACCGACGGCAGTACGAACAGGTCGGCCGCCCGGTAGCAGGCCGGCAGTTCGTCGTCCGCCACCCGTCCGAGGAAGCGCACGCGGGCCTGCAGTCCGTGCGCCGCGACGCGGGCCCGCAACAGCGGTTCGAGCGGACCGTCGCCGGCGAGGAGCAACGTCCCCTCGCAGTCGCGCATCGCATCGATCAGGACGTCGAGACCCTTGTAGTAAACGAAGCGGCCGACGAACAGCATGATGGGACCGGGCAGGCCGGCGCGCAGCGCGGCGGCGCGGGCCGCCGTCCCGGCGGACGGGTGCTGGAAGCGCGCCAGGTCGATGCCGAACGGCACGACCGCCACCCGACGGGCAACCGCCACCAGGGGCGACGCGGCCGCGAGGTTCGGACTCGACACGATCACGCAGTCGGCCCTCCGGTACACCGCCCGCTGCAGGCGCCCATACGTGGACGGCGCCCACGCCGGCCGCAGCAGATCGCTGTGGTGCCAGACGATGAGCCGCGGCGCCGGCGTGCGCAGGAACACCGACGCGCCGGCGACCGGGTTCGGCTCGTGCAGGACGACGCAGTCCGCCGGCCGGCGCCACAAGTGCCACGGATACGACGGGCACAACGGCACCGAGGCGGCGACGCCGTGACGTGCCGCGCGGACGACCGTCACACCGCCCTCGCGCTCGTAGACGGTCTCGCGTCGATCGTGCGCCGCCACGACGCTGACGTCCCAGTCGCGCGCGGTGCCGGCGCAGAGATCCGCGATGACGGTCTCCATGCCACCCGGCACGGGCGGGTAGTACTTCGCGGCATGCACCACGCGCAGGCGGCTCATGCCACCCGCCGCGCGGCCGGCACGCCGGCGAGGTCCAGATACAGCGCCGTCATGCGTTCGGCGAAGCGGCTCCAGGCGTAGCGGGCCGCCCACTCGCTGCCGGCCACCTGCCGCAACGTCCACGCCCGCGGCGACGCCGACCGTTCCTCGAGCAGGCGCCGCACGCTGCCGGCCCACGCCTGGACGTCCCCGGCCGGGCAGTACTCCACCGTCGCGCCGCCGACCTCACGCAGCACGTCGAGGTCGGTGGCGACGACCGGCGTGCCGCACGCGAGTGACTCGATGACCGGCAGGCCGAAGCCCTCGCGGTCGGACGGCAGCAGGGTGAGGGCGGCGTGGCGGTAGAGCGCGGCGAGGGTGCGATCGTCGAGCGGCGGCACGACCAGAATGCGGTGGCCGACGCCAAGCGTCTCGGCCTGACGCTGCTGATCCGTCGTGAACGGTCCGCCGACGCGGACGAGCCGTACGCCCGCCATGGTGCGCGTGAGGGCGGCGAACATCTCGATGAGCAGGTCGATCCGCTTGCGCGACACCACGCTGCCGACGTGCAGCAGATCGAGGGTGCCGGCGGTCGGGAACGGCGCCAGCAGCCGGCCGACGGCCGCGTCGGCCTCGCCATCCGGCCGGCTCGAGAAGACGGCGTCGACGCCCATCGGTACGACGACCGCCCGCTCCGGGCGCACCAGGCCGGTCGCGATCAACTCGCGACGCACGGCGCCGGTATCGCAGGTGACGAGCGCCGCCTGTGCCAGGCCGCTCATGATGTGCCGCGTCATCTGCCGGAACGGCAGCGACCGCGGCTCCGAGCCTGGCTGCAGCACCGAGCGGAAGGTGTCGAGGTCGTGACAGGTGACGATGGTGCGGTCGGCCGGGAGCCGGTGGACGAGCTGGGCGTAGCTGTGATCGATGACGTGGAAGACGTCGAACGATCCGGCCAGACGACGGACGTGCGCCGGGTAGTCGAGCAGGCGGTTGAGGCCGCGATCGAGGTTGGCGGCGAGGCGGCGGTTGACGACGCGGCTGGCCCGCCGGCGGAAGGCCGGACAGATCGACCGCGCCTGCACGCGAGGGTCGGCGGCGAGGCGGCGCAGCAGTTCGTCGGCGACGCGGTCCATGCTCGGCCACCGCTCCTCGCGGAAGTCCGGACAGACGCCGATGCGCAGCGGCGCGGTCATGCCACCGCCCCCTGCACGGTGGCGGATGCCGCCAGGTTGATGCTGCCGTCGATCACCTGTTCGAAGAAGTGCGTGTGGTGGCGCGCCACGACCCGCCAGTCGAACGTCGACACGGCGCGCGCCCGCGCGTCGTGGCCGAGGGCGGTCCGGCGCGGCACGTCGCGCAGGAGCGCGTCGAGCGTCGTCGCCCACGCCGCCGCGTCGCGTTCGGGCAGCACGAGCCCGGCGTCGCCGACCACGTAGGGAATCTCGCCGCTGTCCGAGGCCAGGACCGGCAGGCCGACGGCAAACGCTTCGATCAGCATGCGGCCGAACTGCTCGCGCCACCGCCTCGTCGACTGGCTCGGCGCGCACAGCACGTCCATGGCGTTCAGCCAGTCGGGCACCTCGTCGTGTCCGACGGTCGTGGCAATCGCCACGCGGTCGCCGTACGGCGCCGCCCACTGCCGCAGCGCCCGGTCCAGCGGGCCGCGGCCGACGAAGACGGCGCGCCACGGCTGCCGCCGTGCGCCGAGGATCTCGGTCAGCAGCTCGACGCCCTTCTCGGGCACGAAGCGGCCGACGAAGCCGACGACCGGCGTCCCGTCGTCCCAGCCGAGCGCCGCCCGGATGCGGGCGCGGGCCGCCGGGTTCGGCGCGAAGCGCACGGTATCGACGCCGATTGGGATCACCCGCGTGCGGCGCGGGACGAATCCGTGCGATCGGGCGACAGCCCGCATCGTCTGGCCGAACACCACGAGGCCGTCGGCCCGGTCGGCGACGTAGCGCTCGCACCAGGAGAACGGTGGCGGATAGCGCTTGTCGATGTTCTGGAAGGTGGCGTAGACGAGCGGCACCTTCGCCGGCGCCCAGGCCGCCACCTGCGCCGCCGCGGCCACGTACGGTTCCTCCCAGCAGTGGATCAGGTCCCAGGGCTGGTGCAGCAGGGCACGGAGCGGCCAGCCGTACAGCATCGTGTGGGGGGTTGCCGACGCATGCGTCGGCAGCGGGACGAGCGCGCACGGCTCGCCGTCCTCGCGCGTCATCGTGTGGACGGCGAAATCACCGCGGAACCGGGCCGGACCGGCGACGGTGACGTCCCACTCGCCGGTGCGGGCGATCTCGTGGGCGAGGCGACGGTTCAGCCCGACACAGTACGAATGGCCGATTGGCAGTAACCGAC
>CADEDC010000076.1:5231-26676 GCA_902825985.1 uncultured Acidobacteriota bacterium
CCAGCAGCGGCTGGTCGGCGAGCTCGCGGCCGAGCCGACGCCGGCGCAGCCGCCGTCGACCGCGATGCGGCTCAGTGCGCACGGGCCCTCCCGGCGCGCGCCCGATCGTAGACCGCGAGCGTGTGCCGTGCGGTCGCCGTCCAGGTCATCGCACGAACCGTGCGCAGTGCGGCGGCGGCGCAGCGGCGGCGCAGCTCGGGCGAGGCGAGCAGCCGCTGGAGCGCCGCGGCGAGCGCCGCCGGGTCGCGGGGCGGCACGAGCAGCCCCGAGGCGCCCGAGGTGATGAGCGACGGTGCGCAGCCGACCGGCGTGGCGACGACTGGCAGCCGCTGCGACATCGCTTCCATCAGCACCATGCCGAAGCCTTCGTAGGTCGACGGCAGGACGAAGACGTCGTGCGATCGGTAGGCCTGCATGACGACGTCCTCGGCCGCCCGCGACCGCACGGTGATCCATGGCTGGACGTCGGCGGCGAACGATGCCCGGATGTCGGGCTCGGCGAGTCCACCACCGAGAATCGTCAGGTTCACCGCACTGCCGCTGCGGACCAATCGGGTGAACGCGTCGACCAGATAGGACGTGCCCTTCATGCCGGTCCAGCTGCCGCAGAACAGGATGCCGTCGCCGCGCGAGCCGCTGCCGGGGGCGGTGTCGCGCAGGAACCGTGACGACACGCCGTGCGGCACGATGTCGACGGCGTCCGCGGGCTTCCAGCCGCGCTCGAGAACGAACGCGCGATCGGCGTCGTTGAGCAGCAGCAGACGATCGGCGGCGCGGGCGGCGGCGGCGACCTGCGACAGCCGCACCAGCGGGTGGAAGATCCGCCGGCTCCACGGCTTGTGGAGCAGTCCGGCCTGATGGTCGTCGAGCATGCGGCGGTAGTTCAGGTGCTCCAGGCCGTTCGAACGCGAGACGACCGCGGTGGCCGCGAGCCGGCCGGTGCGCAGCGCGCCGATCCAGGCGCCCTCAGCGCTGGCGACGTCGATGACGTCGTATGGTCCGTTCAGGCGGGACAATCGGTGCACGGCCTTCAAAGCCGCTATCGGCCCGAACGCCTGGCGCAGGTAGGGGTTGCGCGGGGCGCCGGCGATCCCGTCGGCGAGCAAGATGTCGCAGGTGTGGCCGAGGGCGCGGAACTCCTCCTGCAGCTTGACCATCACCTTCGTCGACCCGAGAGTCGGGTCCGGCGGGTAGTCGCCGGCGAGCAGAATCTTCATGGTGCGTCAGACCTGTGTCAGGCCGCTCTGCATCGTCCAGCCGCGCTGCAGACGCCGCAAGTGACGCCGCGCCCGGACCGATCGGCCCCATTGGCGCGCGGCTGCAACGACGGAGGGGCGCCAGACGAACCGCTCGGCGCGCAGGCGCGCTTCATCATCGGCCGAGGCGCCGGCGCGTCGGCCGGTTTCGAGCGCCTGCCAGTAATCACACCAGATCGAGAAATAGCGCGCGTCGAGTGCCGCCAGCATGCCGTTGTAGCGTGCGCCCGGCGTGTCGGCGTGCCAGGCCGGCGGGTGGCGCTCGTGCAGAATCAGCGGCTCGCGGTTGAGGATCCGGCCGTTCGAGTGGCACATGAGCAGCGCCGTGTAGACCACATCCCAGCCCATCTCGCCCGCGATGTAGGGACGGAAGCGGTGTGACTGCCGGCGCCACCAGTCCACCGAGATGACGAACATGTCGTGACCGGCCGTCAGCATGGTCGCGGTGGCCGGCGCCGCCGTCGCGTCGTCGACGTCGGCGCGGGCGATGACGTGGCTGTCGCCGCCGATGGTGCGGATGGCCTCGAACACGTGCGGCGTCACGATGATGTCGGCGTTCAGGAAGCCGAAGCGGTCCAGTCCACGCGCCGCCGCCAGCGTCGCCAGCGTGTCGAACAGTTCGCGGGTGATCGGCTTGCGGCGGATCGCCGCCCCGGTCGCCCGCGCCGAATCGAGGGTCAGCAGCGGAACGGTCTCGATCGCCGCTGCCGTGCACGGCGCGCCGTCCCGGAACTGCAGGTTGACCGCCTGGATGTCGCGCTGCCGCGCGAGCGCCGCCACCGCCAGGCGCTGGCGGCGATTCGAACCGGGGTCACCGTCGAACAGCTGCAGCCCCATCAGCATGCGATCGCCCGTTCGGCAGGCCGCGCCGGGCCGACCGCCGCCGCTGCCGCGAGAATCGGCTCCAACCGGTCGACGTGGCGCGCCAGGGACAGATCGAGCGCCACCTGGCGGGCGCCGGCGCGGAGCCGGAGCTGGCGCGTCCGGTCGGCAAGGACATCGGCGATGGCCGTGCCGAAGCCGTCAGGGGTGGACGCTGCGGCGACGAGCCTGCCGTTGACACCATCGCGCAGCCACTGCGCGACGCCTCCGACATCGGCCGCCACGGCCGGCACACCCAGCGCTCCCGCCTCGAGTCCGACCAGGCCGAAGGGCTCTGGCCACACGCTGGGAATCGCCGCCAAAGAGCAACCGCGCAGCCGGTCCCAGCGCGCCGGCCCGCGCACCCAGCCGGTGAACGTCGCCGGCACGCCGAGCTGCGCCGCCAGCCCCTCCCATTCCGAGCGCTGGGGGCCGTCGCCCATCATCAGCAGCGCAATCGGACGACCGAGCCGATCCATCGCATGGCGGACGGCGCGGACGAGTCGATCGCCCCCCTTGAGGTGCGTCATCCGCCCGAGGAACGCGACCGTATCCCGCTCCGGCACCGGCGATGGCTCGGCTTCGACCGGCCGGGTTGGAAACAGCGGATTCACATGCACCGACGCCGGCGGCAGGCCGCTCTGCACGTATTCGCGACCCATGTGGTCGCTGGCCACCACGAGCGACCTGTAGCGCGCGAAGAGGCGGCGCTGGTCACGCGCCCAGCGCAGCTGCTCGAGCAGGACGGCCGGACCGAGCCGTCCGCAGCGGCGCGGCAGGAAGAGGGCGAGACACGCCGGTCCGAAGGTGCGGTCGCAGGCCCGTGGCGACGGGAACGCGTGGCTCTTCGAGCTGCTGAGGCAGGTGCCGAAGTAGCCGTGCATGAACTTGACGACCGGCGCGACGGCGGCCAGCCGGGCGTCCACGTCGAGCGCGCCCATGTTGTGCGAGAAGCAGACGTCCGGCGTCCAGGCGCCGATGGCCCGCCACGCCGGGTCGCGATCGTCACCCCCCACCTGGAATCGTGGCAGCTGCTGCAGCGCGCTGTCGGAATCGGCGGCGCCGCTGTCGGTGCAGTACGCCAGGGCGACCTGATGCCCGCGCGCCGACAGCTCGCCGACCACCGCGTCCAGATAGGTCTGGACGCCGCCGACGTCGCTCACGCCGTCGTTGGCGATCAGGATGCGCATCGCATCTTCCGCAGCCGCACGCAGACGCCCTCGACCGCCCAGATGTCGTCACCCGGGACCAGCGGCTCGATTGCGAGCTGTTGCGCCTCGAGTTCGGCCAGCACGTCCGCCCGGGTGACGCCGATGAGCGGCCACACCGATGGATGCATCTCGACGAACAGCGCCACGTCGGACGCGCCGGCCAGCAGCCGGCGTGCACCACGCAGGACGGCGAGCTCCCACCCCTCGACGTCCACCTTGATGACGTCGGGCCGCAGCCGCTCACGCGCGCAGTAGCCATCGAGCGTCGTCACGGTGGCCGGGGTGGTCTGCCGGCGGTCGTCCGAGCGTCCGGCGAGCCGGGCTTCGCCGGCGGTGCCGCCGACGAGCAGGTCGGCCGTCTCCTCGCGGTCGCCGACCGCGGCCAGCACGGGGCGCACCACCGACTCGAGGTGGTTGATCCCGATGTGCGACGACAGTCCGTGAAACACGTTGGGCTCCGGCTCGAACGCGACCACCGTCCCCTCGGACCCCACCCACTGGCCGAAGAGCAGCGCGTAGGCGCCGACGTTGGCACCCACGTCGATGGCGACGCCGCCTCGCGGCGTCGCCGCCCGGAAGGCGTCGTACTCGGACGGGTTCCAGCTGAGGGAGCGGTGGGCCGGCAGGGTCCGCACGACCTCGCCGCCGGGCAGCTGGCTGCGCAGCCCGCGACCGCCGGTCTGCAGCATCAGCGCGGCGTGATAGGCGTGCTTCAGCGCCGCCCGCAGCCGCGGTCCGAGACCGGCGTGACGGAGCCGTTCACCGACACGTTCGACGATGCCGGAGGTCCGGAAGGGGCTCGACGGCGCCGTCGGCAACGGCTGACGCCCCGGGAGTGTCGCGCGATGTGCGCCGCTACGCTGCACGTCGCCTCGCGGCCCGGCGACGGTCGGCGGCCAGCGCCCGCGCCGCCTGCATCACGGTCCAGATCCAACCGGCCGGCGTCGTTCGCCGCCACCACGTCCGCCGCGGACGCCGCGCGGTCGTGCGTATCGTGCCGTCCCATCGCGAATGAAAGAGACGGCCGTTGCGCAGGACACGCTGCTTGTAGGCATCGCTGAGGGCGCCGATCGTCGTGCTGCCGAGATGACGATACGCACCGACCCGCTCGTAGCCGTGCGTGGCGACGCGCCAGCCGGCCTCGCGGATCCGGAACGAGAGATCGGTCTCGTCCCACTCGGTCGGCACGAAGGCCTCGTCGAGCAGACCGACCGCGTCCGTGCAGCGCCGCCGGACCACCCACGGCCGGATGACGCCATCCACTTCCTGGAGACGGAACCAATTGAGCGGCCGCGGGCCGATGGTGCTGGCGAGCCGACGCTCGTCGATCAGGTCCTCCCATCGCTCGATCGACGCCGCCACCGGATGGCAGTCCAGGCCACGACTCAGGCACAGGAGTCCGAGGTCCTGGTACGCGGCGAAGGTTGCCATCAGTTCGGTGACGAACCACGAGGTGCAGACGAACATGTCATCCTGCCACGCCATCATCAGCTCGCCGCGGGCCGCCCGCATGCCGGCATTGGTGCAGCGCAATTCGTGCAGGTCGGCGGTGTGCAGGCAGCGCAGGTGGGTGCGCCCCCACGGCGATGTGGACAGCCGCGTGAGGAGGTCGGCGGTGCCGTCGCGACAGCCGTCCTCCACGACGATGATCTCCACCGGCTGGCCGGCGGCGCAGGTCTCCCACGACCGCAGGCACCGGGCCAGCACGTCGACGTTGTTGAAGGTGGGGATCACCACCGAGAGCACGGGTGTGAATGTCATCACTGTCTGTCAGGACGCGGCGCGCAACGCCGGCACCGACGGGCCGCCGCCGTGCAGCCGTGCCAGCGTGTGGCGCACGTCGAAGTGGGACTCGTAGAACGCGAGTGCGGCGCGGCCACGGTGGTCGAGCTCCGTGGCGTCCGCCAGGACGGCGGCGCAGGCGCGCGCTGCGGCCGGCGCGTCGCCGACGCCACGCAGCACGACACCGGCAGTCGTACCCCACAGGTTTTCGGTCAGAACGCCGCTCGTCGTTACGAGCGGACGGGCGTGCGCGAGGACCGCCATCGCGCTGGTCCGCCGGCTGCTGACGCCATCGGGATAGGGCTGGAACAGGCAATCGCAGGCCGAGATGTGCTGGGACAAGGATGCGGCGTCGAGCGGACCGGCCCCATGCAGGCGTCCCGCGAGGGCGGGGTGACGCACGACGCACTCGGCCGCCGCCGCCTCGCTGCCGCGGCCCAGGAGCAGCATGTTGGCGCCGCTCTCCTCGATGATGAGGCGCACCGCGTCTGCGAGCAGCGGCCGGATCAGCCGCCCGTACGTCCCGAGATGGCCGACGAGCCGGCGGCCGCCCCCATAGCGCTGTCGCACCGCGCACCGGTCCGTGGCGGCGACCGGCGCGACCGGAATCACGTTCGGCACCGGCAGCCATTCAACCGGCCGGTCGGCCGCCACCGACCGACGGACGAGCGGCTCCCAGGCCGGAATCGAAACGAAGACGCGTGCGGCGGCGCCGGCGACCAGCGACGCCATCGCCCGCGTCACGACCCCCAGCCCGTTGAGGACGAGCCGCTGCCGGCGATCGATCGGGTAGGCGACTTCGTGGAACATCACCCACACCGGAGCGCCGGCCTGCGCTCGGAGCCAGAGACAGAACGGGACGTTGCTGCCGTGCCAGCCGAACGCGCCCGGCACGTACTGGACGAGGACCCGGTGCGGCGCGGTGTCGCCGCGCAACGCGCGCGTCAGCCTGGCGAGCGAGCGCGGGCCGAAACGATCGGGAAGCGGCTGGACGATCACGCCGGCGCCGTCGTCCGTCGCGCCGACCGACGTCCGCGGCGTCCAGACGATGACGTCATCGCCCGACGCCGCCAGGCCGCGCGCGACGAGCCGCGTGTAGTCGGACACCCCGCCGGGCGCCGGCGGGTACTCGCCGGTCAACAGGTGCCAGCGCATGCCTACCCCTGCCCCATGGTCGCCGCCGGGGCGGATGGCGCCGGCGCGACGGGCATCGGGACGAGCCAGCGCGCCCATCGCCGATCGATCGGCAGCGCGCCGAGCAGCGGGCCCATCTGACGCAGGTAGACCAGTCCCACCGCGGCGGCGATGGCAAGGGCGACCGGCAGGCGTCGGCTCGCGAGCGGACCGCCGAGGACCACCGCCGTCGCGATCAGCGGCACCGCCCGGACACCCCACGGGCGAACCACCTCGGTCCACACGAGCGAGATCGTGAGGCCGGTCGCGTGGCGCAGCAGGCGCGCTCCCGCCGGCACGGCGACCACGAGGCCGGCAACAAGAGACGCCGCGGCCACGCCCTCCAAGCCCCACCACCTGCCGAACAGCCATCCCGTCGCCACCTGCACGGCGCCGTTGACCAGGGAGATCGCGCCGACGCGCACGCGGTTGCCGACGACGGCCGCCGCGGTCATCACGCCGTGCACCAGCGAGCTGATGACGATGCCGAGCGCCAGCAGCGTGCTGACGGTGGCGCCGGCGAACAGCTCGGCGCCGACCCAGCGCGGCACGAACACCGGATTGAACACCACCAGGCCGCAGGCCGCTCCACCGGCGAGCAGCAGATGCAGCCGCAGCATCAACAGCACGAGGCTGCGCAGGCGCGCCGCGGCCGGCTGCTCGCCGTGGACCTGCGCGAGACCGACCAGTCCGGCATCCGGTATCACCCAGGCGAGCTGGGTCGCCAGCGCGATGAGCTTCGACGTGCAGGCATAGACGGCGATCCACTCCGGACGGCCGAGCGCGGAGATCACCAGCCCGCTGCTCGCCGACTGCAGCTGCCAGCCGAGCGCGCCGCTCCAGGCGCCGAGTCCGTTGGTCAGCAGCATCCGCAGGCCGGCGGCGTTCGGCCGCGGCCAGTCGCGCAGCAGGTCGGGCGCGAGCACCCGCACCCGCCACGCCGATGCGAGGACGGAGGCGAGCGCCGCGACGGCCGCGCCGGTGGCCGGCGCATACAAGCCGAACCCGGCGATCAGCATCGTCGCGGTGATCGCGACGTTCAGGCCCGACTGCGCGACCGCCAGTCCGCCGTTGAACGTCACGTCCTGCAGGCCGATGACGATGGCGCTGAAGACGCGCAATGGATAGGCGACCATCAGCGTCCCGACGAGCAGCGCGAGCGGCGGTCCGACCGCCCGGCGGTCGCCGGCGCTCAGGCCCAGCGCCGACGGCAGCACCAGCCAGAGCGCCATCGCGAGCAGGCCGTAGACGAGCCCCACCGCCGCACCGACGACGACGCCGTGCGAGACGAGGCGGCGCATGGCGTCGCGGTCCTGGCGGCCGTCGGCTTCCGCCAGCATCCACGGCAGCACGGCGACGACGCCGAGGTCGACCATCGCCGCGTAGCCGAGCAGTTCGCCGCTGGCCAGCCACAACCCGTAGGTCCGCGGTCCGAGGCAGCGGATCGCCAGCGGTACCATCAGCAGTCCGCTGGCCATGGCGAGTCCGTACTGCAGGTATCCGAAGGACGCGGCGACGGTGGCGCGACGGAGGCGGCTCATCCGGCTACTTCCGCGCGAACGCCTGCAGGTGCAGGGCGAGAGGGGTGTGGACCGCGCCGGGCAGCCGACCGGCGGCGTACACCGCCAGACGGACCGCATTGCTGACGATGCGCGACGCCGGCGACCCCTCGTAGACGAGTTCGGGCGGCGCCGTTTCCACGTCGACGTCGTGGAAGCCGGCCGTGCGCAGGGCGCGTGCCAGCGAGCCAGGTGTGAAGTGGTTCACGTGCACGAGGTTGTCGGCGAGCGACACACGGCGCGACGGGCGCAGGGCGGCGAGCGCCCGCTCCTTGTGCCATTGGCTCGACCCGCACGGCACCTTGACCGCGATCCAGCCGCCCGGCTCGACGAGCCGGGCGACGGTGGTCAGCACCGACACCGGCTCCGGGATGTGCTCGAGGACATCGGTCATCGTGATCGCGTCGTAACGGAGGCCTCGACCGCCGAGTTCGTGGGCGTTGAGGACGTGCACCGGCGCGCCGGTGTGGCGCGCCGCACAAGCGGCGGTCCGCGGGTTCAACTCGATGCCCTCGACCGTCCAGCCGGCATGCTGGGCCGCATGCATGAAGCGGCCGGCATGGGCGCCGACGTCGAGCAGCCGGCCGCCGGCTGACTGACGACGGCGGCGCAGCTCGCCGAGGATGCGGCGGAAGATGAAGTCCTTGTAGGGAGCGGCAAACTCGCGCTCGATCCACGCCTCCGACCAGTGCTGGTCGTACATCCGCTCGAAGAAGTGCGGCAGCGTCGGCATCACGTCGGGTTGCGCGAAGCCGCAATCGGTGCAGCGAACGAGCCACGCGCACCGCTGCGTGTAGGCATGCAGCCCCGGATCCTGCTCGGCGTACAGGTCGAAGTCGAAGGCCAGGCGGTGGAAGCGGCGCGCCGAAACGCCGCCGCACACCCAGCACGCCGGCACCGGCGCGAAGGACGCCGGCGGCGCCGGCATCGCCGCCGCGTCCGCCGCCATCGACACCGGCCGGGCTGCCGCGTTCGCGGCGTCAAGCGCCACGGGCATGGCCGCTCCACGTGAACAGGACGTTGGTGAGTGCACCGTCGCGGTCGAGTGGCTGGGCGGTGAATCCTGCGTCGCGCAGCCGGCAGTGTGCCGGGCCCTGCCACGCCGTCTCGACGATGAGGGCGCGGATGCGGCCGGTCGCCAGCGTGCGGGCCATCCCGGCAATCACGTGCGATTCGGCGCCTTCGACGTCGATCTTCACGAGATCGATCGCCTCGCGCCGGTCGAGCAGGCGGCTGGCCGCGATCCAGCCGTCGAACGTCTCGACGGTCACCGGCACGGTCGCCGTTTCCGACAGATCGTGACACGACAGCGCCGCGGCATTCGGGGTCAGCGACGACAGGCCGCTGTTGCTCGCGACCTGCGAGACATAGAGTGGCACGGCGGCGGCGGGCTGATCGCCGAGCGCACACCGCTCCAGGCGCACCCGATCGGCGAAGCCGTTCAGCCGGACGTGCGTGCGCAGCTGCTCGAAGACGCGCGGGTTCGGTTCGAAGGCCGCGACCCGGCCGGAGGGTCCGACCAGCGCTGCGGCGAGCAGTGTGAAGTAGCCGTGGTTGGCACCGATGTCGACGAACAGCTGTCCCGGCCGCAGCCGCCCGGTGAGCTGTGCCGTGGTGATCGGCTCGTACGGCGACCCGCAGAAATACAGGGGGCCGGCGGTGAACTCGGTGACGTCGAGCACCAGCGGCTGCTCGCCGACGACGACGGCCCGGAAGCGGGCATCGGCGGCACGCAACCGTTCCGAAAGACGGTGCGCGGCGCTGCGGTAGAAGCGACCGATGCCGGGGGCGTGCGCCGCCTTTGTCCCGATTCCGACGAACGCCGGCTCGAGCGCCGGGACGCGCCACACGAGCTCGGCGCAGGCCGCCGCGCACATCCGGTAGGTCTGGCGGATCATGCGGCCTCCGTGACGAGCGCCACGATCTCGTCCGCCATGTCGTCCCAAGTGCGGACACGCAGCCTGTCGCCGAACGACCGGAACTGCGCGCGACAGTCGTCGAGGCGGCGGCGCCACCGGCGCAGGCGCTCCGCCAGCTCGTCCTCATCATCGGGGTTGGCGATCAGCAGATCGGCGAGGTCCGCGGGATAGCGCTCGGCGACCCCGGCTGTCGCGCTGACGATTGTCGGCACGCCGCGGCAGATCGCTTCGTGAGCGGCGAGGCCGTACGCCTCGTAGCGTGCCGGGTGCACCAGCGCGTCGAGTGCGGCGAGCAGCCGCGGCACGTCGCCGCGAAAGCCGAGGAACGTAATGCGGCCAGCCAGGCCGTCGGCGGCGGCGCGGGCTTGCCACGCCGCCAGTTCGGCGCCGGCGCCGATGACGAGCAGGTGGGCGTCCCAGTCGCCACGACGACAGACCGCACGCCAGGCTGCGAACAGCGTGTCGAACGCCTTCCGGCGATCGCCGAGTGCGCCGATGAAGCCGACCAGCGGACGATCGCCGGCGAGGCCCAGCCGTGCCCGGGCGGCAGCACGCTCGTCCGCGGCAATCGCCGAGAAGCGGGCCGGGTCGGTGCCGTAGTAGACGACGGCCACGCGTTCGGCCGGCACGCCGACGCGATCGACGACGTCGCGCCGCGTCCGCACGCTGTTGCAGATGACGACCGCGGCGTCCTGCAGCGCCCGGCGCTCCGCCGCGATGGCCTGCTGGCGGGCCAGCCGGTGCCTGGCGCGTCGCGGCGCCGACCCGACCACCTGCGGCGCATACGCCGCGTGCACGTAGTGCACCCAGTTCGCACCGGCCACCTGGCAGTTGCCGCCGTTGACGACGGCCCGGCCGCCGCGATCCTGCAGGTGCTGCCAGACGCGACGTCCGGCCGCGGCGAGCAGCGGGCCGCCGAGCAGATGCCGGCCGAACGGTCGCCACACCTCGTGGACGGTGAGTGACGGCAGCTGCCGGAGATCGGGCCAGGCGCGGTGCGCCACGACATGGACTTCGTCGCCACGCTCTCCGAGGCGGCGGGCCAGCGCGTGGTTCGCCGCATCCATGCCACCGAGCGGCGTCAGGTCGCCGGCAACCACCACCCAGGGGCGTGTCATCGCGACTCCTGGAGCAGCAGACCGGCCATCGCCCCGTGCAAGGCGCCTTCGAGGAACCAGAACTGCAAGCCGACCTGCGTCGTGAACGGCACGAAGCTGAAGACCAGCGCGATCGTGCCGGCGTTCACCGCGATCACGGCCGCCACCCAGACGCGATCGTCGGCGTCGGACAGGCGGGACACCAGCCGCCAGTGCCGGCCGAGGACCGCAAGCAGGGCGGCGCTGTAGAGCACGACGAAGACGAGGCCGCCGTCGATGACCCAGGCGGTCGGCTGGATCTCCGCCCACAGCGACGTCGAGTCGAGATTCGACGGGTCGCCGAAGTAGTTGTGCATCAGCCCCCAGCGCGCCAGGCCGGCGCCGAAGGGATACTGACGGGCGATCTCGGCGAAGCCGTCGGACAGCTGCTGACCGCGGGCCGAGTAGTACAGCGACCGCGGGTCTTCCTCGAACAAGGTCGAGAAGCGGGTGGCAATCGACTCGCCGCCGAGCAGCGACGATCCGAGGAAGGCGGCGACCAGCACCAGGGCGGCGCAGCCGGCGAAGCCGAACGCCCGCGTGCGCTGCCGCAGCAGCAGAAGCAGGCCGCTGTAGACCACCATCATGCCGAGCGTGATGACGAAATTGGCCCGCACGTGGCTCAGATAGATGGCGGCGAGCCCGAGGGCCGAGAACGCCAGCGCGGCGCCGCGCTTCCACAGCGGCAGCGGCTGCAGGGCGAAGATCAGTCCGAGCAGGGCGGCAACCGTCCCGGGCCCGCACACGGCGCCCGGCGTGTCGAACAGCCCGGGCGGTCGGATGATGGCACGGCCGTTGGCGCCGACGTAGGTCGCCGCGGCCAGTGCGTCCCGGTTGCCGGTGAAGGCAAACGACAGCTCGCGCGGCATCCAGCGTTCCGGGTCGTAGACCTGCAGGACGCCGACGGTCGCGTTGACACCGTTGCAGATCAGCAGCAACGCCAGAATCCTGATGAGCCCGTCGCGACGCCCGACCATCGACGGCGCCCAGAAGGCGGCGCTGAACACTGCGGCGTAGAGCACCAGCTGGCCGATGCCGCCGGCCAGGCTGTTGGTCAGCGGATGCGTGAGCATCAGCGCCAGCCAGAGTGCGCCGAGACGGAGCCAGCCCTGCGCCGGGTGCTTCCCGACGGTCGGCAGTCCGCGGAGCCACCAGAGGCCCAGACCGGCGAGCGCCGTGGCATAGGCGCCGATGCGGATCGGCAGGCGCAGCGCCTGGCTGCCAGGCAGGAACAGCAGGGCGGGAATCGCCGTCTGCGCGACCACGAACCATTCGGCGAACCCGGCCGGCCACAGCGACGCGACCGCCGCTGCGACCGGCCGCGATGGCGGCGCCGGCCCGGCGGCCCGGTCGTCGTGCAGCACCCCGATGGTGCCGCGCGGCGGCGGCGGCGCCGGCAACCCGTCGTCGATCCACGAAAGGGCGTCAGGCGCGCTGGTATTCATACCCGAGTACCGCATCGGTCATCACCGCGTGGAGGCGTGCCGCATAGCGTTCGATGGACGCCACCGCGCGAATCGACGACAGCGCTCGTTCGCCGAACGCGCGCCGGAGATCGGCCGACGCGGCGAGGGTGCGAACCGCCTCGACGAGCGCCGTGCGATCGTCGCGGGCCACGAGCAGGCCCGTGGCGCCGTGGCGGACGATCTCCGGAATCGCGTTGATGCGGGTGGCAATCGCCGGCACGCCGGCGGCGGCCGCTTCCTGATAGACCATGCCGAAGGCTTCGTGCCGCGTCGGCATCACGAAGAGATCGGCGCTCTGCCAGAGCGCCAGCCAGGCCGGAGAGTAGGCGGTGACGCCGCGGCGCACCTGCACGCCGCGCGGCAGGGCGGCGCCATCGAGCGGCCAATCGGTGACGACATCGAGGTCGGCGTGGTCGCCGAGCGCGGCGTCACGCCAGACGTCGAGCAGCAGGTCGCCGCCCTTGCGGATGAAGTCGCCGCCGATGAACAGGGCCCGCGGGCGCCGGGTCGGGGCCCGTCCGTGACGCTCCGCGAGCCAGCCGGGCCCGGCGATCGGCCGCACCGGATACGGCATCACGTGTACCTTGGCCGCACAGTCCGGCTCGCGATTGGTGAGATCGCGCGCCGCCCATTCGGAGGTGGCGATGATCGCGGTCGCCAGTCGGAAGATCAACCGGTCGTGGGCGATGCTGGGCTCGTACGACAGCTGGGCCAGCGCTCCCACCGCCTCTTCGCGCGCCAGCGTCTGTGTCGAGTCGATCGAGACGATCGACGGCGTCCGCCGCAGCCGCGACAGACTGGCGTAGGCCGCCGCCTGCGTGTGGAAGTGCAGCAGGTCGAACGCGCCGTCCCGCTCGGCGGCCGCCAGGCGGCGGGCGGCGAGCAGGCCGAGGTTCAGCTCCTGGCGCCACCGCCGCAGGTCGACGTTGGCCATCGCGCCGCTCGCCGGGGCCAGCGGCAGACTGAGCGCCCGCCGGACGCCGCGATCGAACCATGTCAGGTCGCGGCTGAGATCGATGTGCACCGCGTCGACGTCGGCCATCCCGGCGACGCAGTCGCCGAGCAGCCGGGCGACGGACTGGTGGCCGAGCATGCCGGTGTTGATGAAGGCCGTCCGCCGGCCGTGGACGCAGCCGGCAGCGACATGGCCGGTCGCGACGGCGTGCGTCGCCACTGCGACGCTACGCATGCGGCCTCCGGGCAACGAGCAGGAGGTTGTCCGACAGCCAACGCGGCGCGAGCGCCGACAGCGCGCGCGGAACATGCCAGGGTGTGAGCGGCAGGCGACCGGCCAGCGTGTACGTCACTTCGAGCACCTCGAGCCCGCCGGCCCGCGCCGCCCGGATGAGATCGGTCTCGAGCAGCGCCGTCCGGTGCGCCGGGTAGTGCGCGTCCTGGAAGGCCGAGAACCGCCGCTTGAGGAGCAGCGTCAGCAGGCTGAGGCCGCTCAACTGGTTCGGCGTCGTCACCAGCACGAGGCCGCCGGGTACGGCGAGTGCCGCGAGCTGTCGCATGAAGGCCCACGGGTTCTCGAGATGCTCGATGGTCTCGACCGCAGCGACGATGTCCGCCGCGGCAGGCGGCAGGGACCACGCCGGCTGATCGAGGTCCACACAGTGGAACTCGACGTCGCCCGACAGCCCGTCGTAACGCACCGCGTCGATGCCGCAGTAGGAGGCGCAGCGCGCGCCGACGGCCCGGTGCAGACCGCCACCGCCGCAGCCGACATCCACCAGCCGGCCGTCGCCGGCACCGTGGCGGGCGATGGCCGCCGCCACCATCGCGTAGATCGCGTCGTGGCTGGCACCCAGGCTCTGGCGGGCCCGCGCGGTGAGATCGGCGGCGATGGCGACGCTCAACCCGCCAGCTCCAGCCGTCCGGTCACCGATGCCAGCGCGGCGCGCAGGCGCGTGACCTGGGTCAGGGGATCCGACACCGTCCGGGCACGATCCGGCGCGGCCGCGGCCAGCGCCGCCCGTCGTGCGGCGTCTGTCATCAGCAGGCGCAGCGCCTCGGCCAGCGCCTCGACACTTCGCGGCGTGACGAGCCGGCCGCAGGTGTCGTCGACGATCTCGCAGACGCCGCCCTGCGCCACCGACACCACCGGCAGGCCGGCCGCCAACGCCTCGACGAACGACACGCCGAACGGCTCCGGTTCGAGATTGGGCTGGCAGTAGAGATCGGCGGCGGCCAGCACCGTCGATACGTCCGGCCGCTGTCCGAGCCAGCGGACGCGATCCGCGACGCCGGCGCGAACCGCCGACGCCTGCAGTTGGCTGAGGAAGGCCTGCTCGTGCGGACGCTGCGGTCCGCCGACCATCCAGAGCATCCAGCCGTCGGTCGCGTGCAGTACGGCGAGCGCATCGAGCAGCAGCTGATGCCCCTTCCACGGCTCGCAGCGGCTCGCCTGCACGATGACGATGGCATCCAGCGGCGTCTCGAGCGACATGCGGACGTGACGTCGTTGGCGCAGCGGGGCGCCGACCCGCACCGCCGGGTGCACCACCGCGGCGCGGCGGCCCGGATAGAGGGCCGGCTGCGAGGCGTGGGTGAACGCGCTGTTGCAGATCACGAGATTCGGCGGCACGTGACGCGCCAACCGCTCGGTCCAGTGCCGGCCGGTCATCCGGTCGTGGGCCCAGAATACGAGCGGCACGCCGCGGCGACGCACGACGCCGCCGAAGATCGCCTGCGCCCACGGCGCGTGACAGATGACGGCGTCGAACCGGGTGCGGCGCAGCACGGCATCGAGCGCCTGGCGGGCGGCGTGTGCGGTGACCGGGCGGCTCATGCGCACCGGCCCGAGCAGGTGGACGAGGCGGCCGACGGCCCGCAGTTCCGTCGCGCACCGCTCGTCGAAGCAGAGCGCGAACTCCTGTTCGACGTCCGACGCGGCGGCCGCGACCCCGGCGCAGGCGACGAGCATCGATTCGATGCCGCCGAACAGGTTGCCGCTGTAGACGTGGAGGACCCTCATGCGGCGGCCTCGGCGGCGAGAAGCCCCTCGTAGACGGGAACCAGGTCGGCGGCGAGCCGCGTCCGATCGAAGCGTTGCACCGCCGCCGCGCGGGCGGCCCGCCCCAGGCGGCTGCGGCGCGCCGGATCGCCGGCCAGTTCGCCGATCCGCACCGCCAGCGACGCCGCGTCGCCCGGCGGATGGGTGACCGCGTCGATGTCGGGGCGGACGATTTCGCGCGCACCGCCGGCGTCGGCCACGATGACCGGGCGACCGCACGCCATCGCTTCGGCGATGACGAGACCGAACGGCTCGGGCTCGGTGCTCGCGTGGACGACGATGTCGAGCGCGCGGAGGGCGCGGTCGGCCTGCGGCAGATAGCCGGTGAACGTCACGCGATCGGCGATGCCGAGCGACGTGGCGTACGCCTTGAGTTCGTCGAGCGTGTATTGACTGGCATCGGTCGCGTACAGCGGGGCGCCGATGATGTAGCCGTGCACGCGCAGGTCGGGCGACAGCCGGGCGCACGCCTGGAGAAACGTCGCGTGACCCTTCCAGCGGCCGAACGTCCCGAGCAGGCCGACGCGCAGCGTGCCGGCCGTGAGCGCCCGGCCGTCACCGCGGCGGACGCCGCGATCGAGATCGAGACGCGGCCCCTCGGGCGTGTAGCGCGCGAGGTCGATGCCGTTGAGAATCGGCGTCACCGGCACCGCATCGCCGAGCGCCGCACGGGCGTCGTCGGCGACGCTGTGCGAGTTGGCGATGATGCCGGCGCAGCGGTGGATGCTGCGGCGCAGCACCACGGCGCTGGTCGGCCGGCGGCCGACGTAGTCGTGGAGGTGCCAGAGGACGCGGGCGCGGCCGGGATTCACCCAGGCGGCAAAGAGGTGCGCCTTCAGGCCGTGCGTGTGGATGACGTCGGGCGCGATGGTCCGCAGCCGCCCGCGCAGTCGCCGGGCGTAGGCGGCGACCGGTCCGGCGGTGCGCGCGGCGCGGAGGACGAGATGGGCGAGGTCGGCGCCGCCACCGGCCATCGGTTCGCCGAGCCGCGCCAGCGCCGGACCGAACGGCAGCGCCGCGGCGGTCGCGCCGATCGCCCGCGCGTCGTGGACGAGCGGTCCGTCGGCCGGCGTGACGAGATGCAGGCGCCACGACGGACGGGCCAGGCGCAGACTCGACATGATGTCGAGCAGGCTCCGCTCGGCGCCGCCGAGCTCCGCACTGCCGCTGAGAAAGAGGACGTCCATCGCTGCCCTGCCGCTCTAGAAGAACCGCTGCCGGATGTTCAGCGTGTCGTTCGGTTGCACGGCGTCCTCGAGCCGGACCGGCACGTCCACCGCCCTGCCGTTGACCAGCCGCGTCGCCGTGAGGCCGCGGTCGGAGCCCCGTTCGGTGAGCCCACCCGACAGGGCGATCGCCTGCTGCACCGTCATGCCAGGCTCGAGGACGTAGAAGCCGGGATTGCGGACCTGGCCGGCAATGTAGAAGCGCTGCGCCGCGGCGACGTGAATGATGTCGCCGTCCTGGAGGACGAGGTCGTGTCCGGCGCGGCCGGTCTCGAGGTCGCGGCGGCTGACCGGGATCACCGTCGGCTCGCCATCGGCCGTACCGCTGCCCTCGGGTCGCCGGGTCACCGTGATGTCGTTGCTGGCGCCCGACGTCGCCGACCCCGCCTGGGCGAGCGCTTCGAGCAGGGTCATCGCACTGTTGCTCATCGTGATCTTGCCGGGGGCGCGGACTTCGCCGCTGACGAAGACGCTGCGGCTCTTGAACTGATCCACTTCGACGCGGACCTGCGGGTTCCGCAGATAGCCGTTGGCCAGCCGCACCGTGAGTTCGGCCTGCACGTCGGCGATCGAGCGGCCGCCGGCGCGCAGACGATCGAGGAGCGGGAAGGAGAAGAAGCCGTCGTTGTCGACCCGGTACTTGCCGGTCAGCTCGGCTTCATCGTAGACGGTGATGGAGAGCTGGTCCTGCGGACCGATGATGTAGCTCGGCGATCCGGCACGGCCGGCGTCCCCACCCTGCGCGTGCGCCGCGTACGGCGTCGCGCAGAGGCACGCAGTGGCGAGCACGAGCCGGAGCAACGGTAGCAGCGGTACGTTCATAATCGGTTGGAACCGGCCGGTTGACCCGAGCAACTGACTGGCGAACAGTCACTTGCAGTCAGGCATTCGGGGCACCGGGGGTCGACAAGCGACTTATCGGCGGGTTCGGCTGACTCAAGCAGACTCGGTGTCGGCCGATTGAACAGGCCCGGTCGCCGGGTCGACACCGGATTCGAGGCACAATCAGGGAAACCGGACGCAGCCGTGAGCATCGCGAGCCCCTCGACCCCTTCACCCCGTGCGACCGCCGTCTCGCCGCTGCTCAAGTGGGTGGGCGGCAAGCGCCAGCTGCTGCCGCACATCCGTCCCTTCTATCCGGCGGCGTTCGGTTCGTATCTGGAGCCGTTCTTCGGCAGCGGGGCGGTGTTCTTCGATCTGTGGAACCGCGGTCGCCTGGCGGCCGGCCCGTCGGTGCTGATCGACTGCAACAGCGACCTGATCGGCTGCTACGCGATGGTCCGCGATCGGCCGGGCGACGTGCTGCGCGAGCTGGCCGGGCTGGCGCAGGGGCACGCCCGTGACGGACAGGCGCACTATTACGCGGTGCGCGACGGCCGCTTCAATCCCGGCCGGGATGCGAGGCGCGCGGCCGACGGCAGCGTCGCCTATACGCCGGAGCTGGCGGCGATGCTGATCTACCTCAATCGGACCGGCTACAACGGCCTCTACCGTGTGAACGGGCGCGGCCATTTCAACGTGCCGGCCGGCCGCTACGTGCGCCCGCGCATCGCCGACGTGGCGCGCGTGCAGGGGGTGGCGGCGGTGCTGCAGGGTGCCGGCGTGACCCTGCGCCGCGGGTCGTTCGCCGACGTGCTGGAGCTCGCCCAGCCGCGCGACTTCTTGTATATCGACCCACCGTACGCGCCGCTCTCGACCACCGCGAGCTTCACGTCCTATACGGCGCCGCGCTTCGACGCGGCCGATCAGCGCCGACTGCAGCAGGTGGTGATCGCCCTGGCCCGCCGCGGTTGCCACGTGCTGCTCAGCAACTCGACGGCCGCCACGATCGCCGCGCTCTATGACGGGAACCCCGACGCCGAAGCCGCCGGCCTCCGGGCGTACCGGGTGCCGGCGCGACGGGCGGTGAACAGCGTCGCGAAGGGACGGGGAACGATCGACGAGTACCTGATCAGCAACATCCCTCCGGCCGCGGCAGCGCCGGCCGCCGAGGCTGGCGGTCGTGCGGGACGCGGTGGGTCGACGCCGACCGCCCCCAACATATAGGGGTGCGAAGGTTTCGGATGGCGTGTTACTCTCAACTGTTGTACAAATCCGGCCGACACTCGGTGCGCCGCGGACGCGAAAGTGGCGGAACTGGCAGACGCGCCGGACTTAGGATCCGGTAGCCGAAAGGCTATGGGGGTTCAACTCCCCCCTTTCGCACTCCTTCGCTCGCCGCGAACCGTGCGGGCGAGCTTCGGTGACGCAGGCAGGTGGCAGGCGACGGAGTGTCTCGCCGAGCCGGCAGCGGCCGCGCCGGCGGACGCCGCAGTCTTCCGCCCGAGACGGGCCGCCGGAGCGGCTGGCCGCGAAGGCCGACCACCCCAATTTGAATTAGGCTTCTTTCGATGAAAACCGATCTGGTCGACGTCAACGAGACGCGCAAGGACCTGCGCGTCGAGATTCCGAGTGAGGTGGTCGACGCCGCGATTGCGCGCGTTGCCCAGGACTATTCGCGGCGCGCCCGGATCCCGGGATTCCGGCCGGGCAAGGCGCCGAGCCGCGTCATCAGGCAGCGATTCAAGGCCGAGATCCTGCACGACGTGCTGCACGACCTCGTGCCGCGGGTGCTCGACGATGCGATGCGGGAGCGCGGCGTCGAAGCGGTGAACACGCCCGATATTCGCGACGTCTCGCTGGACGAAGGGCAGGCGCTCACCTTCACGGCGTCGTTCGACACGGTGCCGGCGTTCGACCCGGGTGACTTCGCCGCTATCGCCCTGAAGCGTCCGTCCACCCGCGTCGACGAGGCCGGCGTCGACGCCGCCCTGCAGCGGCTGCGTGACCGCGCGGCGAAGATCGAGAACGTCGAGGGTCGCGGGGTCATCGACGGGGACACGGTGACACTCGACCTCGAGCGCTACACCTACGAGGATGGCGGGAAGACGGCCGAAGGCGAGGCGGAGCGGCCGGAGCCGGTGCCCGGGGCGCCCGGGGTCGGGAAGGACAGCCACAGCGGCGTGGACGTCGAACTCGGCTCGAAGGCCAATCCGCCCGGCTTCGACGCGCAGCTGCTCGGCCTCGAGGTCGGCGCGACCCGGTCGTTCCCGGTCCGCTACCCGACGGACTACCCGATCGGGGAGTTGGCAGCCACGACCGTGTCGTATACCGTGACGGTCAAGGGGCTGAAGCGTCGGGTGCTGCCGGCGCTGGACGACGAGTTCGCGAAGGATATGGGCGAATTCGAGAATCTGGATGCGCTGAAAGCCCGTGTCCGGGCCGATTTGGAACACGAAGCGGGCCACACCGCCGACCGCGACGTCCGCGGCGAGTTGATGAAACAGCTCGCCGCCCGGGTGCCGTTCGAGGTGCCCCAGTCGCTCGTGGAGCGGGAAATCGAGCGCCGGATCGAGGACTTCGGCCATCGCTTGATCGACCAGGGCATCGACCCGCGGCAGGCCGGCGTCGATTGGCAGGCCTTCCGGGAGAGCCAGCATGGGGTGGCGCGGGAGGCGGTTGCCGCCGCGATGGTGCTGGACGAGGTGGCCCGTCGTGAGAGTTTGGAGGTCAGCGAGGCGGAAGCCGATCAGGAGATCGGCCGATATGCAGAACGTACGGGGCGGACAGCCGCCGCGGTGCGGGCGGCGCTCGAGAAGGAAGGGGGCCTCTCGCGGGTGTACTCGGGTTTGCGCCGGGAGAAGTCGATTGACTACGTCATGGCGCGTGCTACAATCGCGAGCGAGTAAGACCCCGCTCGCCTGTCCCACTTTCACAAGCCCAATTCAGCCGACCAGAGACTATGCGCTATCAGACTCCTGATCCGCGGATGCAACTTGTGCCGATGGTGGTCGAACAGACCAACCGCGGCGAACGCGCCTACGACATCTTTTCGCGGCTGCTGAAGGACAGCATCATCTTCATCGGCACGCCCATCGATGACCAGGTCGCGAATCTGGCGATCGCCCAGATGCTGTTCCTGGAAGCGGAGGACCCGGACCGGGACATCCTTCTCTATATCAACAGCCCAGGCGGGTCGATTACGGCCGGGCTGGCGATTTACGACACCATGCAGTTCATCAAGCCGGACGTGGCGACCTACTGCATCGGACAGGCGGCCTCGATGGCCGCGGTCCTGCTGGCGTCGGGCTGCAAGGGCAAGCGCTATTCGCTGCCGAACTCCCGGATTGTCATCCATCAGCCGCTGATGTCTGGTCTGGCCGGCCAGGCGACCGATATTGATATTGCGGCCCGCGAGATTCTGCGCATGCGCGAGCGGTTGAACGAGATCCTGGTGCACCACACCGGGCAGCCGATGAAGCGGATTCAGGACGACACGGAACGCGACTACATCATGTCGGCGGATCAGGGCAAGGAATACGGTATTATTGATGATGTCATCCGCAAAAGAGCCTAGCGCGGACGTACGGACGGGTCGCGCCACGACCGGACCCGCGGAGGGCGTGATGAGAGGCGAGAAGGCCGCGACATGGTAAAGAAGTCCGGGGAATCCGAGGTCCTTCGCTGCTCCTTCTGCAACAAGGACCAGAACGACGTCCGCAAGCTCATCGCCGGCCCCACCGTCTTCATCTGCGACGAGTGCGTCGAGGTCTGCAACGACATCATCGCCGACGACAACCGGTTCGAGAACCGGGGCACCCGGTCGTCGCTTCCGACCCCTCAGGAAATCAAGAAGTTCCTCGACGAGTACGTCATCGGCCAGGAGCGGACCAAGAAGAAGCTGGCGGTCGCGGTCTACAACCACTACAAGCGGCTCGAGATCCAGAAGCAGTCGCGCGGCCGGCACGACGTCGAGCTGACCAAGTCGAACATCCTGCTGATCGGCCCGACCGGCACCGGC
>CADEDC010000077.1:0-22485 GCA_902825985.1 uncultured Acidobacteriota bacterium
CAGGACGTCTACGGCTTCAACGCCGCGTTCGGCCTCCGCGTCGACCCGCAGGACAACGTCTGGACCGTCGACGCCGGCGCCAACCAGGTCGTCAAATTCGATCCGGACGGCAAGGTCGCCCTGGTCTTGGGCCGCAAGCCTGAAACCATTTCCGTGCGTCCTGGGCCGCCTCCTGGCGCGCCGCCCGCCGCCCCGGGTGGCGGCGGTGGTGGCCGCGGCGGCCGCGGCGGCCCTCCGGGGCCGCCCGGAGCCGGCACGCCGGGCTCGACGTTCAATCGACCCTCGGATGTCGCCTGGGACAAGGCCGGCAACATCTACATCGCCGACGGCATGTCGGGGAACGTGAACCGCGTGGCGAAGTTCAACAAGGACGGCAACTTCGTCCGGCAGTGGGGGGCGACCGGTGCCGAGCCGGGCCAGTTCAGCGGTCCGAAGTCGCTGGCGGTCGACGCGCAGGACAACGTCTACGTGCTCGACGCCGGCAATAAACGCGTCCAGATTTTCGACAGCAACGGCACGTTCAAGTCGCAGTTCGCGTTCGCCGGCGCTCCGTTGACGATGTGCATGACGAAGGGCGCAACCCAGTACTTGTACGTCTCGCACTCCGGCGACCCCGACGGGATGGAAGACGCCGCGATCTTCAAGCTGACGCTCGACGGCAAGGTGGTCGGGAAGTTCGGTGCCGCCGGCAAGCTGCCGAAACAGTTCGGTCTCGCCAACTCGATCGATTGCCGCAACGAGAACGAACTCCTCGTCGGCGAAATGACGAACTGGCGGGTCCAGAAGGTCTCGCTGAAGGCCAGCCGCTAGCTCCGCCGCCTCCACTGGCGGCCAGGTACACGAAGAAGGGCCACCGGTCCTGTGCGCATACCACACAGGACCGGTGGCCCTTTCCTTGTCCCGTCCGTCAGCGTCCCGCCAATGCTGGCGGGTCCGGTGCGGCGGGGCTCAGGACTTCGACTCTTCCCGCGTGTCGTCGTACTCCAACACCGGCCTCCACCCGGCCGTCCAGTTCTGGAAGTGCATCCGGTCGGCCCACTGCAGAGCCGCGGACCAGTCGTCGAACTCGCGCAGGCCGATCGGGTGCTCGTTGACGTACCACGTGACCCAGGCACTGGCGCCACGCGGGCGAATGATGGCGTGCGTCGTCAGGCTTTCGCCGCGCCGCATGCGCCACATCACGGTCGGTTCGTCGTAGGTGGCGGGGGTAGGTATCTTCTGCACGCCTGGACATTAGGCAAGCCGGATACCACGAGCCTAAGTGCTTCTGGCCATTGAAGTTGACCAGAGCGACGAGCGCCGGAAGTCCGCCGGCAGGGCGACCAAAGGCTCCACCACCGGGAGCTTGCCGCGCGCCGCCGGATATCGATCGCACGCGGTTCCGGCACGTCGCGCCGGTTCAGTGCGTGTGGCCGTAGATGGTGTAGTTCACGCCGAGCTTGTAGGCCTCATTCGAGGTATCGAACGGAAAGAGCCCCTGCCCCGACCACTCCCAGTACTCGGGGACGTCGTTGTCGAAGTTCGCCACCAGCATCAGCCGCTTCGCCGGGTCGTTGTCCTCGAACACGCCAAGGTAGCTGGGCCGCATGCCGTTCATTGGATGCACGATGGCATCAAGGTCACGCAGCTCGAAGAACGCGCGGAAGATCGAATGCGAGCGTTCCAGGCGAACGAAGCGGGCCTCGGGAAGCACGCGTCGAACCTGCGATTCGAAGTTGGCCCACTGGGCGGCGCCATCGAAGTCTTCGAAGACTGCGAAGCCACCCTTCAGCAGATACGCGCGAAAGGCGGCGGCTTCGCCGTCGCTCAAAACCCAGAAGCCCGGCTCCCACATGAACGCAATCGGATAGCGAAACAGCTCGGGATCGTCGAGCGCCAGCACCCGACTCCCCTGTGTCTGGACGTCGAGGCCGGTCAGTTCACTCAAAATCTGCGAGAGGTGTTGCTCGGCCCGCGGGTAGTCGTGATCCCAGGCCGAGTTCCAGAAACCGCGGGAGCGACCGCCCTCGGGCCGCCAGCGCAGACGCACGAAGGTGAAGCGGCCGTCGTAGGGCGGCGACAGGGTCCGGCCACTCGGCGGCAGCGGCTGGCCGCCGACGACGCCAAACGAGACCAGGATCAGCAGCCACTGAAGCCACCTGACCACGTGCAGGCTCCCCCCCGGGATGAACCGATCAGATCTGGCGCAGCGCCGTCGCCAGATTGCCGAGCGCGAGCTCGAGCATCTTTCGGCTGGTGCCGCAATTCATGCGCATCCGCTCGCCGCCGCCAGTGCCGAAACCGCCGCCGGGATTCAGCTGCACCTTCGCGTGCTCGACGAACCAGCTCTCCATGACGTGCGACGGCGTTGTCGGCGCCAGCGCGGGATCGCGCTGCTTCTGCGCCTCCTCCGCTTTGGCCCGGGCCCCGACCTTCTCGACGACCGCGCTGACGTCCAGCCATGCGAGGTAGGTCCCCTCCGGCTTGACCATCTTGATGAGCGGAATGTGCTTCGCGATGTAATCGGCCACGAACGTGAGATTCGCGTCGTTGTAGACGCGCAGCTGATCGAGCCAGGCGTCGCCGTCGGTATAGGCGGCCCGATGCGCCACCATTCCGAGCGTCGTGATCTCGTCGCGGTGCCACGCCTTGATGCGGGCCAGGTAGTTCGGGTTGGTCGAGAAGAAGTACGCGCACTTCGCCGCCGCGAGGTTGAACGACTTGCTCGCCGACTTGAACGTGATGCTGTTCCGGACCACGGCCTCGTTCGGCAGGCTGGCAAACGGGGTGTAGGTCGACCCGGCGTTGATGAAGTCGCAATGGATCTCGTCCGCCAGCACGACGACGCGCCGCTTCAGACAGATCTCGCCGACCGCCAGCAGGTCGGCCTTCGACCAGACATTGCCGGTCGGGTTCTGCGGGTTGCACAGGATGAGGGTGTGCGTCTCGTGCGAGATCGCACGCTCCAGCCCCTCGAGATCCATCGAGAAGCGGCCGTCCTTCACCGTGAACGGGACGTCGGCCGGCTTGCAGCCGACGATCCGGATGTCGCTGTAGAAGCCGCTGTACGACGGACAGGGCATCAGGACCTTCGAGCCTGGCGGGTTGAAGGCACGCAAGGTGGCGATGATCGCCGGATGAACGGCCGGCGAATGGACGATGGTCGACGGATCGATCGTGAGGCCGTAGCGCCGCCTGTTCCAGGCGACGATCGATTCGACGTGGGACTCGGGTACCGTGAGGTAGCCCCAGTTGTCGCGCTGCACGCGCTCCAGCAGCGCCCGTGTGATGCACGGCGCCGGCGCGAAGTCCATGTCGGCGATCCCCATGCCGACCGCCACGCGATCGCGGCCGAACCGCTTGAACTGCTGGTCCCACTTGGTGGAGTCGGTGCCGATGCGGTCGGGCAGCGTGTCGAAATCGTAGCGGCCATTGGCGGGCTCGACGCCTGGCGCCGGCACGACCGGCTCGACGGCGCCGACGCCGGCCGGCGTAACCGCCCCGGCCACAGCCAGGCCAGCGGTCCGGAAGAACGAGCGACGATCGAAGCCGTGGTCGCGTGCCATGGGCGCCTCCAGATCCGAGGTTCGTCGGAACGTCGTGGTCGACCGTCGCATCCTACACCCGGTCGGCCCGGTTTTCGGAACCGATCAGCCGTGCGCCGTCGCCGCCGCCTCGCCGTCCCACAAGAACGTCTTGACGTGCTGCCGGCAGCACTCGGGGACCTCGTCGCGGAGGAGCTTGAGCGTGTGCGACGCCTTGCTGAGAAAGTCCTCGGTCGGTTCGACGAAGAACCGCCGCGGATGTCCCTCCCACTGCGTCGCAATCCGGGCATCGATCAGCGCTGCCTCTTCCATCGATTCGATGCGGAGCGGATTGTCGCGGTTGTACGCGATGGCCGACGTCGGGGTCCGCAGGTGGATGACGGCGGCATACCTGGCCAGTTCGGCCTCGCGCGTCGTGCCGACAGCCGCGAACAGATCGCCCTCGCCCAGCCAGTAGGCCGAACAATCGACCGTGCCGCGGTCGCACAGAACGACCGCCAGATTGTCCGCCTGGACCGTCGACTCGAGCTCTCGCTGGACGTGGAAGATGGCCCGCTGCGCCGCCTGGCGAAGGTCCGGCCTGGCGCTCCGCGGAAACCGGCCGCCGAAGACGATACCCGCGGCTTCCGGCAGCGTGCGGACATGCTCGCAGAAAAACAGTCGAATGAGTTCGAGGATGGCCGTTTTTCCGGCCCCGGGACCGCCGGTCAATACGATCTGGCGGGGTTGATGGCGCTCCTGGCACACGCACGGCTTCATCGCTGCCTGAAGCATACCGCGACGCGGTCCTGCTGAGCTTTCTCTTGAGAGCGAACTTCCCTAGGATGTCAGGCGATGCCGCGATCGACAGAACTCGACAAGCGCTGGGACGAGCTGATGGGCCTCTGCCGTAAGGAGGCGGAGTTCCAGGAGCAGGGCACGCATCCGAAGGTGACGAAGTTCGTGTCCAAGACGATCGACGCGCTGGCGCGCGAGATGGGCTTCGCAGAGCGCCAGATTGCCGAACGCGAGTTCCGCGCCGAGCGGGACAACGGTCACATCGTCAGGGTGATCACCGAGACGCCCGACGACCGATCCGGGGAGAGATCGGGCGGCTGAGGGCGTCGCGGTCGGGCGTCAGCGCTCCACCCCGGACGGGCTACGCTCCGACGCGATGCACCAGTTCCCACTCACCGCGTATGAGGGCCATGTACTGGAACGGGAACCCGATGGCGGCCGGACCGGGGTACCAGACCGCGACGGATGGATAGCCGTTGACCCGCATCCAGCCGATCGCCGCATCGGGCCCCATGCCCCGGTCCATCAGGTCGAACACCCGCAATACTTCGAGCGGTGGACTCTGGAACGTCACGCCATTGAATGACCGCCGCGTCGCCACGTCCCATCCCGGACCGAAGCGCGCGCGCCCCGTGGCGCCCGTCGGCTTCGCGTTGGGCCAGAGACCGCCGTACAGCTGCTGCGCGATCTGGTTCTGGCGGGTGTTCTCGTAATACGCGAAGCGCATCACGTCGCTCGGCTGGCTCTGGATGGCGTTGGCCTGATCGATTGCGACGACACGCCAGAAGAGGTTCCCTTCGGTGGGCGGCGCCAGGGTGGACGGCGGTGTGTAGCTCGTCGTGCCGGAGCCCTCCGGCACCGTCGTCGTGTGGGCGACCGTCGCAAAATCCTGCTGCGTCGACAGGTCGAAGCGGTACAGCAGCGCGTTGGTCGTATTGGTTTTGCTCGCGTTGTTCCAGGTGAACGTCGGCCAGCCAAACGACACGGCGTCGGACGCCGGCTGGGTGAGTGTCGGCGCACTCACGGTCACCGTCGGCGCAGGCACCGGTGTCGGCGTCGTGGGGGTCGTGGTCGACGGCGTGACCACCGGAGCGCTGGTGCACGCGGCCGCCGACGCGATCGCAACGGAGGCGAACATCGCACGAAGTGTCGCTGTAGACATCAATGTATAGCCCAACTATACCAGGAATGTAATCGGGTCGGGTCGAGCGATTTATCGGTGGAAGAGCGGAAGGGCTGCACCCGTTCGCGTCACACCTGGGGGCCGGCGGAGTGAGGGCGCCGGGCGCGCCCGCGGGTTGTGGCGGACGCACCCGACGCGGCGGGATCGGCAGGATTAGAAGGTCGCAATCGGGTTCAACGGCGATCCGGTGCCGCCCGGCACGACGATCGGCGCGGCCGAGAACAGGAACTCGTACCGTCCGAGCCGACGCGCAGTCTGGGCCAACCGCTCGAGGTCGAGGTTGTCGAAGATGTCGACCCCCATGACCCGGATGGCGAGAATGTGCACCGGCAGCAGGTTCGGGAAATCCGGATAGCCGCTCGGCGTCGCGTCGTTCCACTCGTCGTGTCCGATGAACGACACCTCGCGGTGATGCACCAACTCCATGACGTCGGCATCATATCCGGCGACACCGACGCCGGCGGCCGTCGGCGTGCCGGTGGTCGGCCACGGTCCGAGCGCCGCCCGCCGCGCCCAGCGGCCGGTGTAGAGCAACATCACGTCGCCCCGCTCGAGACGGACGCGCTGGATCTTCTCCAGCCGTTCGATGTGCGACTTGTGGACGCGGGTGCCTGGAGCCAGCCACGGATTCTGCCCTTCCCGCAGTTCGGGGAGCAGCGTCGCGTCGAACAGCACCCCCCTGGTCACCACACCGTCACGCAGGTTCTCGATGCCGTAGCGCTCGCAGCCGTCGGGGCTGTTGTTGTCGCTCACGGCCAGATTGTCGAACAGCACGCCGTCGAGGCCGTAGTGACAGAGCGCATCGAGATGACTGTGCGCCGAGCCATGAAACGAGACGTTCAGACGGTCCGATGTGAACGCCGGCCGGTTCATCCAGTGGAAGAAGGGATTCCGGTTGTCGGGATCCAGCGGCACGAGGGGCAGCGGCGCAATGGATGGATACTCCGGGATGAACGGCTGCAGCGGATCGAACGGCACCGTCAGGACCGGGTGGGCCAGCGACACCGTGATCCCGTCTTTGACCAGTCTCGAGGCTCTGACGCGTTTGCGCGGCGTGATGAAGTTGGCCGCGCCGCGATCGTTGTCCCAGCGCCCCCAGTTCGAGAACTCATCGACCCACCGCAACAGATCGGCGGTGGTGACGGGCGCGGCGGCGGAACCCTTGTCCCCAGGGTCACCCTGGTCGCCAGGACCGGCGGCGCCAACCAGCGCCACGGCACATGACGCAATCAACGTCCCCATCAGTGTCGCGAGAAGTCGTCGGGTCGGATGCATGTCGTTCCCTCCTCTGGCAGGCAGGTTGTGGTGACGGGTGTTCAGCGGCGGCACCAGGCGGCGCGACCTCCGACGCGCCTGTGAAGGCGGCGGCCGACCGACGGGTCGGCGCGCAGGGGGCGACGATGATATCCCGACCATCGGCGGGTGCAGGCGCGACCGTATGCGAAAAATCTGCTGCGGAGTGATGGACACGGTTCGGCCGGCTCCCTATGATGAGGGCCGGTCCCGCCGCCCGGCGATGATGGTCCACCCGCGATCTGGAGTGCACTCATGAAGCTGTCCGTTCTTGTCAGGTCCGGTATGACGGTGGCGTCATTGGCCATCTCGGCTGGGCTGGCTGCACGCGCGCTCGTGTCCGCGCAGGGGGCGCCCCCGACGGTTGAGCCAGTGCACTTCCACCACGTGCACCTGAACTCGGTGGATCCCCGGGCGGCCGCCGCGTACTATCCCAAACCGTTTGCGGCCACCGCGGTCGCCACGACGTTCAACGGCTTCGACGCCGTCAAGACCGGGAACGTCTACATCCTCTTCACCCAGGTGGCGGCGCCACCGACCAACGAGCTCACCGGCCCGCAGACGTCGGTGTGGCACTTCGGCTGGAACACGCCGAACTCGCGCGACTACAACGCGAAGTTCCGGAGCGCGGGATTGACCATTGCCCAGATGTGGGCCGGCTCCGATGCGGCTGCGAAACAGGTCGACCTGTCTGGCGACGTGCCGCAGGCGCCGGGCGGCGGATTCCCGACCCAGGAGCAGGTGCTCGAGCTGCGTGCGAAGAACGTGACGATCGACCCGGGCAAGACCGCCGGCGGCTTCGGCTACCTGCGCGGTCCGGACGGCGTCATGATCGAGAACGCGCAATCCGGCAAGGTCGAGCGGTTCAACCACGTGCACATGTACCACGAGCATCCGCTCTGCGCGATGCAGTGGTATGTCACCCACCTTGGCGCCACCCTGCCGGCCCGCGGCGGTCAGGCGCAACAGCTGCCGGCCGGCGACTGCCGCACGCGGATGTACTCGCCGCCGACCTTCCCGTCATTCGCGAAAGGGGGCTTCGTCCGTGAGCCGTCCGGTGGCGTGCTGCTCGATGACATCTCGATCTCGATTCGTCCCTGGCCCGGAGGCGGCCTCGCGAGCACGCGCGGGCGCCTGTACGACCATTGGGCGGTCAGCACCGCCGATCTCGAGAAGACGGTGGCGCGGCTCAAGAGCCAGAACGTGACGTTCCTCGAGGAGCCTCATACGTGGGGCAACACGCGCGCGGCGATGATCGAAGGACCGGACCGGATTGCGATTGAAATCGTCGAAGTGAAATAGCCGGCCCGGCTAGAAGGCGTCGCCGGCGAACGGCAGCATCCGTCCCCAGTACAGCACGGCGAACCAGGCCGCGATCGAGATGATGCCGACGCTCTTCACGGCGATCGGCGTCGGCGCGTGCGGCGCCAGGGCCGCCGTCCGCTTCGCCAGCGTCAGCTCGAAGACAGCCGCGTTGGCGCCGGCGACGGCGAGCGCCGCCACCTTGTACCACCACGACGAATTGTGGACGTACTGCTCGGGGTGACCGATCAGGAAGATCAGGCCCGAGACGAGATTGAGGGCGAATCCAAGCAGCGCGTACGGCACGAGTTCCCGCAGGGCCGCAATCGGAACACCGGGGAAGAAGCCGATGAGCCGCAGATCGAGCAGGCCGATGATGCCGATCACCAGGGCCAGCCCGATGAAGTGCACCGTCTCGGCGGCAGGCCAGATCCAGATCTGGAACACGATGGCCTGCGACACCGGCGTCGACTGGAGCCAGGCGACGAACGCATCCATCATCGCCCGCTCACAGGTAGGCCATCAGCCGGCCCGCCGCGATGGCTGCCGCCCACAGCACGAGCGACGTCACGGCGATGGCGCGGGCGCGTGCCGACGGCTCGGTGCCCAACCGTGCATCGTCCGATCGCATCAGGCGCCGGGCGCGCAGCGTTTCACGCACGGCCAGCCCGATCAAGCCGAGCTTGATGTAGAGAATGGGCTGTCGGGTCTTCGTCGTGGCGTCGGCCATGAGCAGCACCACCCCGGTGGCGGCGTTCAGCACGAATCCCCACGCGATCAGCCGGAACGCCGGGAACAGCGCCGGGAGCGGCACGCGACGCGCCACTCCCAGCAGCCGGATGTCGATTGCCGCGGCGAGCCCGACGACGATTCCGAGACCGACGGTGTGCAGCGTGAGGATGGTGGGATACGCCCACAGCGACGGTGACTCGCGGGTCCAGGTGGCCAGCGCCGTCCCTTCCAGCCAGACGAGCAGATCGGTCACGTGTCCGACTACCGCGGCGGCTGCTGCTCTTCCATCACGCGACCGCCCGGTTGAATCGGACTGCCGTCAGGACGCGTGACCTTGGCGCAGCACATCCCGAACGAGCCGTCGGCGCGGGACGGCTGGCCATTCACCTTGACGATGGTGCCCGGCTTCAATGTATCCACCGTCCATCCGGTCCGCGTCAGCGACGCCGCCGGACCCAGTTCCACCTGCCACTCCACCTTCTTGCCGTTCACTTCGGATTCGAAGTAGAGAAACGAGTGCGGATTCCGCAGCAACAGCTTGGTGACCGGTCCCTGAGCTTCCACCCGCTTTGTGGCGTCGTAGAACGGCGCGCTCGAATGATGCGCGACGACCGGCACGGCAGCCAGCGCAGCTCCGGCCAGCATCGCGAGCAGGGCATAACGTCGAACGTTCATCTGTGCCTCCAGACCGTCGAGCGATTCGCTTACTTGTACTTCTGCGGCATCATGCGCACGGGCGCGCGCGAGGTTTCGGGATCGCAGTCCCAGGCCGCCAGCTTGTAGCCCTGGCGCTGCGGAATCCAGCGTGTCGTGTAGGAGGCCGGCTGGCGCAGGAACATCGGGTCCTCGACCGTCACCGTGACCTTCAGGTCGTTGCCTTCGCGCCAGTAGCGCTCCGTCACCTTCTTCAACTGCGACGATGGGATGCCGTTGTAGTCGTCGAAGCCGGTGATGTCGAACACGAAGTGGTCGGTCTGGACGATGAGGGCGTTGCCTTCGTAGCGTCCGACCGAAAAGCCCTGGAGCCCCCAGTCGTAGATGGTCGGCTTGCGACCGTCGAGCCATATCGTCCGGATCTGGTCGTCCTTCTCGTAACGGAGGATGACGCGGTCCGGCCACTGGACCAGCTCCATGGAGTACGGGTCGTACTGAATCGCCGGCGACGAAGAGGGCTGGCAGTCGTACTTGGGGGACAGCGCCTCGTCGAACACCTTCTGGTAGGCCTGGGCCCGCTCGTTGAGCACCGGGAAGTTGTCCTTGCCCCACGGCACGGTCTCGCTATTGACCGGCCGCGCCCGTGTCGTGCCGTCCCAGATGCCGGACAGATCCGGCTCCTTGCCAGGAACCGACGACCCCTGGGCGTGCGCGATGCCACCCTCCGACAGCGATCCGACGGCCCCGGCCATCACGGCTGCGCAGGCGACTGCCGCCACGAACTTCAATGTCATCGAGTTGTGCCTCCTCGCTGCTGCCCTGACGGCAGGGGGCCTATGGTACTCCAAACCCAGCCGCTCGGCGGTGGGTCGTCGGGGCTGGAGCGGGTCGGTCGCGGACGCCCCCTATATACTGGCCGGGGGTCTGCAGCGCGACGCATGCCGGGCGACACGAATCGACCGTACGACGCCGTCATCATCGGCGCCGGCCACAACGGCCTGGTCGCGGCTGCGTACCTCGCGCGGGCGGGGCGCCATGTGCTGGTGCTCGAACGCCGGTCGATGGTCGGCGGATGCGCGGTGACCGAAGAACGATGGCCCGGCTTCCGCGTGTCCACCGCCGCCTACGTGAACTCGCTGTTCCGGCCCGACATCATCCGCGAGCTGGATCTGCCGCGCCATGGCTTCGCCATGCTGCCCCGCTCGCCGTCGAGCTTCACGCCGCTGCCCGACGGGCGGTCCCTGCTCATGGGACCCGACAAGGCGTCGACCCGCCGCGAGGTGGCGAAGTTCTCACAGGCGGACGCCGACGCGCTGCCGCGCTATGAGGCACTGCTCGAGCGCATCGCCGACGTCATCGAGCCGACGCTCGACGAGACGCCGCCCGATCCATGGTCATGGTCGCCGGGCGATTGGGCGAAGCTGGCGAAACATGCGTGGGCGTTCCGCCGCCTCGGCGGCGCCGGTCCGGCGGCGGTCGCGGTCCTCGCCGGGTCGGCCGATGCGCTGCTCGATCGCTGGTTCGAATCAGAGCCGTTGAAAGCGACGCTGGCCACCGACGCCATCATCGGCGCCTTCGCGACGCCGTCGATGCCGGGCACCGGCTACGTGCTCTTTCATCACGTCATGGGCGAATGCGACGGCGTGCGCGGCGTCTGGGGCTACGTCCGCGGCGGCATGGGGGCGTTGTCGGAGGCGATTGCCGGGGCGGCGCGGGCCGCAGGTGCCGATATCAGGACCGGCGTCGCCGTCGCCGCGATTCAGACGCGCGATGGACGGGTAGGCGGCGTTGTCGATACGGAGGGACGTGAGTACCCGGCGCGCGCGGTGCTGTCGGCCGTCGATGCACACACCACCTTCCTGCGCATGATCCATGCACATGATGGCCACGCCCTGCCGGCCGCGTTCGTCGAGGCCGTCCGTCACATCGACTATGCGAGCGGCAGTTGCAAGATCAACCTCGCGCTGCGCGAGGTGCCCGACTTCACGTGCCTGCCGGGCGGCGCCGGCCCGCAGCATCGCGGGACCATCCACCTGTGTCCCGACCGTGCGACGATCGAGCGGGCCTACGACCTGGCGCGCCGCGGATACATCGCGGACACGCCCATCATCGAAGCGACGATTCCGTCCGTGCTGGACGGCTCGCTGGCGCCGCCCGGCTGCCACGTCATGTCGATGTTCACCCAGTACTTCCCCTACCGGCTCGCGGCCGACGCCGGGTCGCTCGACACCAACAAGCGGCGCTACGCCGAGCGGTGCATCGACGCCATGACGAGCTACGCCCCGAACTTCCGGCGCGCCGTCATCGACTACGAGGTGCTGTCGCCTGCGGATCTCGAATCGACTTTCGGGCTGACCGGTGGCAACATCATGCAGGGCGCCATGAACCTGTCGAGCCTGTGGTTCATGCGTCCGGTGCCGGGCTTCGCCAAATACCGCACGCCGATCCGGGGCCTCTATCTCTGCGGCGCCGCGGCCCACCCTGGCGGCGGCGTCATGGGCGCGGCGGGACGCAACGCGGCGCGCGAGGCGCTCCGGTACGCGTGATGATTGCACCCGTCTGACATGGCATCCTCCACCTTCCCTCTGCCGCTCGATGCCTATCCGCCGCCGTCATCGGCGGGACTGCTCGCGACGCTCGCCGACCGCGTCGGGGTGGATCCCTTCAATGCGATCGCGACCGGGATCTTCCTCCTCGCCGTCCTGCACACCTTCGCGGCGGCGCGCTTTGCCGAGATGGCCCATCACGCGCAGCACGAGGCAGACGCGCGGGCGCAGGCCGCCGGCCGTCAGCCACGGCCCAGCGTCAAGGCTGAACTGCTGCACTTCTTCGGTGAAATCGAGGTCGTCTTCGGCTTGTGGGCGGTGGTGCTGCTGCTGGCGGCCACGTTCGTCCACGGCTGGGATGCGGCGCAGCACTATCTCGACGACGGCGTGAACTATACCGAGCCGCTGTTCGTGGTGGTGATCATGGCGCTGGCCTCCACGCGTCCGGTGATCACCTTCGCCGAATCGGCCTTGCGTCGGGTCGCCGCCCTCGGTCAGGGGACGCCGGCGGCCTGGTGGCTGTCGATCCTGATCGTCGGCCCGCTGCTCGGCTCCTTCGTCACGGAGCCGGCGGCGATGACGATCTGCGCCCTGCTGCTGGGACGGCAGTTCTACGATCTGCAGCCGTCAACCCGCCTGAAGTACGCGACCCTCGGGTTGCTGTTCGTCAACGTCTCGATCGGCGGCACGCTCACGCACTTCGCTGCCCCGCCGGTGCTGATGGTCGCCCGGGTGTGGGAGTGGGATACGCCGTTCATGATCGGGCATTTCGGCTGGCGCTCGGTGATCGCCATCCTGGTGGCCACCGGCGCCTACTTCCTCGCGTTTCGCGCCGAGCTCCGCACGCTGGCCGACCGCCCGCCGGTGCAGGACGTGGAGCGGCCGGATGAGGACGCACTGAACGGCGCCGGCCATCTCCTGCCGGTGCCCGCCTGGATTGTCGCCGTCCACCTCGCATTCATGGCCTGGACGGTGTTCAACGCCCATTATCCGGCGCTGTTCCTCGGCGGCTTCCTGTTCTTCCTGGGGTTTGTCCGTGCCACCGCGGCGTATCAGAGCGAGGTCGCGCTGCGATCGCCGCTCCTGGTCGGGTTCTTCCTCGCCGCGTTGGTGGTGCACGGCGGGCTGCAGGGCTGGTGGATCGCGCCGACGCTCGCCAGCCTCGCCGAGGAGCCGCTGTTCTTCGGCGCAACCGTGCTGACCGCCTTCAACGACAACGCCCTCATCACCTATCTGTCGACGCTCGTGCCGGACTTCAGCGAGCCGATGAAGCTCGCGGTGGTCGAAGGTGCCGTCACCGGCGGCGGCCTGACGGTGATCGCCAACGCGCCCAACCCCGCCGGGCAGGCCTTGCTGTCTCGGTTCTTCGACGGCGCGATTCATCCGCTCGGACTGCTGGCAGCCGCCCTGGTGCCGACGCTGATCGCAACCCTGGCGTTCAGGCTGATCTGACCGGGTCACGGAGCCGCCGGTCCCTGCGCCTGCGTCAGCTCACTTCGGTCGCCTGAACAGTCCGACGTAGACCGCCTTGCCCAGCACGTGCCCCTGCATCGCCTTGATGACATTGGCGCGCGTGTCGAAGGCGTCGCTGCTGGCCGGGATGTCGAGCTTCGTGTCGAGGGCGTAGACCTCGAACGTGTAGTGATGCAGCGGCCCGGTCGCCGGCGCGCCAGGACCGCGATACACCGGACCACTGGCGCTGATCTGGCGGCTGCCGTCCGGCCGCTCGGCTCCGGCGGGCACGCCTTCCGGCAGGCCGGTCGCGGTCGCCGGGATGTTCCAGACAATCCAGTGGACCTGGTCGTCGGTGGTCTTGTTGCGGGCCACGTCCGGGTCGTGGAAGTACAGGACGAAGCTCTGCGTGCCGGGCGGCGTGTTGGTCCAGCGCAGCTCCGGTGAGACCTGCTCGCCGGCCTGGGTATGGCGAACCGGAATCTGCGTCCCGTCCGCCCAGGCCGGGGTCGTCAGCGTCATGGCGGGCGCGGCGGGCGCGGCCGGTGGATTCTGGGCCGCAGCGGCTCCCGCCAGGGCGAGCACTCCGGCAACGGCTGCGACGACATGTCTGACTCGATTCATGCGGCCTCCGCACGCGGGCGACGCAGGCTGGTGCAGCCGTCCCCGCAGCACGCGCGATTGTACAGAAAAAAGGCCCGCTCCCGGATCGAGAGCGAGCCTTTCAGTCGAGCCGCGACACGGCCGGCTCAGTCGAGCCGGCCCGTCGAGGTTAGAAGCGCATCACCGCGCCGATCTGCATCGTGCGCGGGTTGAGGACCGACGACGGCTGGTTGTACGCGCCCGTGCCGAAGAGCAGGCTGCGAACCGTGTAGACCGGCGCGACATTCAACAGGTTGAAGACGTCGAACTTCGGCTGAATCGTCGCGCGGCCGAAACGGAACGTCTTCGTCACGTTGATGTCGAGCTGGTTGATGCGGTCGCCGTACTCGGTCATCGGCGCCACCAGCGGCACGTTCAACGACGCTTCGCTGATGTTCGCGTTCACCCGCTGGCCGGCCGTGCACAGGCCCGCAGCGACGCACGGATGCGACGCGGCGTACGTCGTGTTGCGGGTGATCTGCCACACGGTCGCGGCACCGTTCGGCGGGTTGTTCGTCGTGATGCCGCTCGGCCCCGACACACCGGTCAGCGCGTACTGCGCCGTCGTGCCGTAGACATAGCCCGGGAGGCTCTGGAACGAGATTCCCATCGTGATGCCGTACTTCACCGGCACCGTCCCGGCCAGCTTGAACTGGGTGCGGAACGGCATGCCGCTCTGCGACTGATCGCAGTACAGCAGGCGGTTCGGATCCGAGATCTCATCGCAGACGTTGGCGAGCATCCGTTCGCTCATGCCGCCGCCGAACAGCGTGATCCCGCGGCCGGCGCGGACGTTGTAGCTGTATTCGAAGCCGTTGTAGACCATCGAACGGTCCGGCGCGTTCTCGTCGACGTTCGACACCGACGACAGCTTGCCGGGCTGCACCGTGTAGTAGGTGATCGGGCTCGCGTCGATCGGGCTGTACACCGTGAACTGGTTGTAGTCGGCGAATGTCCGCAGCACGTTGGTGCGGCGGCGCAGGTTGTAGAAGCTGCGACGGTACCAGCCGCCGGTCACCGAGACGCGCGGCAGCAGTTCGTGCTGGACGCTGACGCTCGATTCGATGTTGTACATCCGGTCGATGTCGTCCGCGTAGCGACCGAGGTTCGCGACGCCGAATCCCGCCGGCAGCTGCGCGAGGTTGATCTCGCAGCCGGCCTGCAGGTAGACGCAGCCCCGCTGCCCCTGCGGCGTCAGGTCGCCGTTGAGGTCGGTCCAGGTGACGTTCTGGGTGAGCAGGGCGTTGGGGTTGTAGGAGTTCGAGAACCCGGTCGTGCCGGCCTGCATGTACTTGCCGAGGCCGAACTTGATCGCGGTCTTCTGGTTGCCGAAGAGGTCGTAGACCACACCCATGCGCGGCGCGACGCTCGTCCACTTGGGCATCGGAATCGGGTCGAACTCACGCGCGCCGACGAACCGGCCGGGCTCGGACACCTGACGCGGCTGCCCCGACTTGAACATCTCGAATCGCGCGCCGTAGTTCAGCGTCAGGCGGTTGAGGGTCCACGAATCCTGCGCGAACACGCCGAAGTCGTAGTTGAGCTCGTCCCGCCATGCCAATGGCGTGTTCAGGATCGTCGCGAACGCCGGGGCGCCGTTGTTGAAGATGGCCCGGATGTCGCCGTTGGCGTTACGCCACTGGGCGTAGCGGCCCCACGTATCCTGCACGCCCACCTTGACGTTGTGCGCGCCGGTCACGTACGACATCGCCGCGGAGAACGCGAAGCGGTCGGGTGCCATGCCGTTCTGGCTGGCGCCGACGCCCCAGGACGTTCCCAATGCCTGGTCCTGCCGGTTGATGTTGTTGAGCCAGGCGGTGGTGTTGCGGTCCTCTGCGAGGCCGTCCTGGTAGATGGTGTTGTAGCGCTCGTAGTTCGTCGAGAAGCCGCCCTCGAACAACAGCTTGTTCGACACAGCCGACGTGAACTTGACGATGCCGACGGTGTAGATCGGCGAGTTCCAGACGATCGAGGCGCTCGCCGGATCGAGGCCGGCGGTCATCGCCGCGCCGCGGTTCTTGGCGATGCGATCGTTGTAGACGGCCAGCTTGTTCTTCTGGCTCATCTGCCACACGAGGCGGGCCTGGACGCTCTTGATGTCCTGCTCGTCGAGGCCCTTCTCGGTGCCTGGCGTCGGTGCACGGTTCAGCGTGCCGGTGCCGGGGATGCCCATGAAGACGTCGGCGGGCGCCGTGTGCAGCACGAAGTCACGTGCCGACACGAAATACCAGACCTTGTCCTTCTTGATCGGGCCGCCGACCGCCCCTTCGATGTTGTAGAGCTTCGCGATGCCATCGGTCGAGCGGATACCGCGCGAGCGCAGCTCGTCAGTGATGTTCTCGCTCTGGAAGCTCTCGTTCTGGAAACCGAGGAACAGGCTGCCGCTGACCGTGTTGCCTCCGTCGCGCGGGATCTGATTCAAGCGGACACCGCCGCCGGCGACGTCAGCCGCCGCACCCGACGTGGTGTAGACCATTTCCTGGCTCATCGAGCTGTTGAAATAGTTCTGCACCGCGCCGTCGACGTCGAGACCGTTGACCATGAGGCCATCGACCTGGACCGTCGTCTGCGACGCGCCTGAGCCGTGCGCCGACATGTAGGTCTGCTGCATGGCGCGCGACCCGCCGACGTCCGGCTGGTTCAGCGTGACGCCGGTGATGAGCTGCCCCATCCCCTGAATCGTGCGGCCGGTCGGAATGGCGTCCAGCGCGTCGCGATTCAAGACCTGCGCGCGGGTCGTGCTCTGCACGTCCACGGTCGGCGCCGCCCCGGTCACGGTCAGCGTCTCTTCGAGCGCGCCAACCTTCAGTTCGGTATTCAGCGTCATCGTGAAGTCCGACGACAATTCAACGCCTTCCCGCCGAACGGTGGAAAACCCTTCGAGCGCGAACGTGATCGTGTAGGTGCCGGGACGCAGATCGACGAGGCGATATGCGCCGCTGCCGTCGGTGACGGTGGCCTTGGACTTCTCGATCAGTGCCGGGCTCGACGCTTCGACGGTCACACCCGGCAGCACCGCACCGGTGTCGTCCTTGACGACGCCAGTGAAGGCGCTCTGCGCCAGCGCTGAGCTGGGCAGAAAGCCGAGTACCGTCAGCGCGAGAAACACGGCTCCATAAACGCGAGCTCTTCTCATTCCGCTAACCTCCAGAAAACGACCCGTAGCCCCTCGACGATCCGAGGATCCCGTGCATGCCGACTCCACAGACCTCGCTGCGAGACCTGGGGGTACCTCCGGCGTTGGCGGGACACCTGTTCACCCTCCGACTCCCTGAGAACAGGTAGCACGTGATGCTACAAGTCCGTGAAGTCCGCCGTCAATTAGGGGTACGACCAAAGCGCACCCTGGAGGCTGCCGTTACGGGTATTTCCGCCAAATGTCCGGGTTTTTGGATCGACTTTCGCCTGCTGTGCGGGAGGGTGAAGCGGACGGCCGGTCCGCCGGCCGGGCGGCCCGGCCTGAACCGGGAGGGTGCCGCCGCGCCGCGGACGGCGGGTCGGAACGGGCGGGGCTGGCCGGACGCGGGGCAGCAGGAGGCCGACGAGAGCCCCCTCTTGCCCCGCGGGTCACGAGGTCAGAACTTGACGATGCCCCCCAGTTGGAAAACGCGTCCGTTGATGATGGACTGCGGTTGCTGGTAGGCCGCCGTCCCGTAGTTCAAGCTGCGCACGGCATACACCGACGAGACGTTGAAGACGTTGAACAGGTCGAACTTCGGCTGGAAGGAGCCGCGGCCCCACCGGAACGTCCGCGTGACGTTGAGATCCAGCTGATTGATGCGGTCGCCATATTCGGTCATCGGCGCCGCGAGCGGCACCGACAGCGACGCCACCGTCATCCCCGGATCGACCAGCGCTCCGACGACACAGCCCTGCGACGCCGAGCTCCCCGGACAGGTGCTGTAGCGGGTGGTCGGCGTAATCAGCCACACCGTGCCGGCACCGTTCGGTGCCGACAGCGCTGCGGCTGCCGGCTGCCCGCTCGGACCGGAGACGCCGTCTGCCGCCCACAGCGCCGGCGTGCCATAGCGGTATCCGGGCAGGCTCTGGAACGAGAAGCTGGTCTGGATGGCGTACGGCAGCGGGATGGTGCCGGCCAGCTTGAACTGCGTGCGGAACGGAATGCCGCTGTCGCGTTGATCGCAGTACAGAAGCAGGTTCGGATTCCACTGCTCGTCGCACAGCTGCGCGATGGTCCGCTCGCTCATGCCGCCGCCGAAAATCGTGATCCCCTTCGGCAGGCGGGCGTTGTAGCTGTACTCGAAGCCGCTGTAGGTCATCTTGCGGTCGCTGCCGGCGGTGCGATCGATGGTCGACACCCGCTGCCGCGCCGCGGTACTCACGTTGTAGTAGGTGATCGGCGACCCGTCGATCGGGCTCCACATCGTGAACGGCGTGTAGTCGGCGAAAGTCTGCAGGTCGTTGTCGCGCCGGCGGAGGTTCTTGAAGTCGCGACGGTACCAGCCGCCGGTGATCGAGACGCGCGGCAGCAGCTCGTGCTGCACGCTGACGCTCTGCTCGATGTTGTACATCCGCTTGATGTCGGGATCGAAGCGGGTGATGTTGGCGACGCCGAAGCCGTTGGGTAGCTGCGCCATGTTCAGCTCGCAGCCCGGCGTCAGGAAGACGCAGCCGAGCTCACCCTGCGGAATGCGGTCACCGTTCTGATCGTTCCAGGTCAGCTGCGCTGCCGTGAGCGCCAGCGGGTTGAACTGCTCGGAGAATCCGGTGGTCCCCTGCTGCATGTACTTGCCCAGGGAGAACTTGATGGCGGTCTTCTGGTTCCCGAACAGATCGTAGACGGCGCCGAAGCGCGGCGCCGCGCTGTTCCAGGTCGGCAGCTGGATCGGCCCGAAGCTGCGGGCCGCCGTGAAACGGCCGGCCGGCGCGGTCTCTTCGGGAATCTGGTGCTTGAAGTGCTCGAATCGCACCCCGACGTTCATCGTCAGCCGGTTGATCGTCCAGGCGTCCTGCGCATAGACGCCGAGGTCGGCGTCGAGCTGGTCGAGCCACTCGAGCGGCGTGTTCAGGGCATCCACCCGGAACGGGACGCCGTTGTTGAAGAAGGCGCGGATGTCGCCGTTCGCGCTGCGCGTCCGGCGATACCGTCCCCAGGTGTTCTGGACGCCCACCTTGACGTTGTGCGCGCCGGTGATATACGACACGGAGCCGGCGAGCGCGAAGCGGTCCGGATACTGGCCGAACTCGTTGGCGGTGGCCCCGGTCTGCGTGATGAGCGCCGTGTCCTGCCGGTTGATCATGCTGTACCAGGCGGGCGTCCCGCGCTCCTGGGCGATGCCGGGCTGATACAGGATGTTGTAGCGCTCGTAGTTGGTGGAGAAACCGCCCTCGACCAGGATCCGGTTCGTGACGGTGGCGGCCAGCTTCGCTGAACCGGTGGTGTAGATGGGCGAGTTCCACACCTGCGAGGCAGTGGCGGGATCCATGCCGGCTGTCATCGCCGCGCCGCGATTCTTGCCCAGCCGATCGTTGTACACGGAGAACTTGTACTTCGGGCTGATCTGCCAGATCACGCGGGCCTGGGCACTGTTGATGTTCTGCGGGTCGACGCCGGGGGTGCCGTCGGCATTGAAGACGTCGGCCGGCAGCGTGTTCAGGTGGAAGGTCCGGGCGGACGCGAAGAACCAGACCCGATCGCGCTTGATCGGTCCGCCGAGCGACGCTTCATAGTTCGACAGCATCTCGATGCCGTCCGCGGATCGCAGGCCGCGGCCCCGCAGTTCGTCATTCAGGTTGTCGCTCTGGAAGTCCTGGTTCTGGTAGCCGGCGAAGAGGCTGCCATTGAACTGGTTGCCGCCGTCCTTCGGGATCATGTTGAGCCGGACGCCGCCGCCGGAGACGTCGGCCGCCGACCCGCTGGTGGTGTAGACCATCTCCTGGCTCATCGAGCTGTTGAAGTAGTTCTGGACCGCGCCGTCGCCGTCCAGCCCGTTCACCAGCAGGCCATCCACCATCACCGTGGTCTGCGACGCGCCCATGCCGTGTGCCGACATGTAGGTCTGCTGCATCGCGCGCGAGCCGCCGACGTCCGGGATGTTGAGCGACACCCCGGTAATCAGCTGCCCCATCCCCTGGATGGTGCGGCCGGTCGGCACCGCGTCGAGCACTTCGCGCGACAGCACCTGAGAGCGCGTCGTGCTCTGCACGTCGACGGTCGGCGCCGTGCCGGTCACGGTGAGCGTCTCTTCGAGGGCCCCCACCTTCATCTCGCTGTTGACCGTCATCGTGAAGTCCGAGGACAGCTCGATCCCCTCGCGCCGGATCGTCGAGAACCCCTCCAGTGAGAAGGTGAGGCTGTAGGCGCCTGGGCGAAGATCCACCAGTCGATAGACGCCGTTGCCGTCGGTGACGGCCGACTTCGATTTCTCGATGAGCGCGGGGCTCGCGGCCTCGACCGTGACGCCTGGCAGGACCGCGCCGGACTCGTCGCGGACGATGCCGGTGAAGGCGCTCTGCGCCATCGCCAGCGATGGGCCGAGCGTGAGGAACACGAGTGCGATGAGCACGACCGTCCGACAGCGTTGCCTCGTCATGCCGATACCCTCCCGTTGAAGCGACCACGACCGAACGCCGATGCCGCACACACCCCAGGGTTGTGATGGATGACCGCTGAACTGCAAGCCCCGAGGACCGCGCGCGGGCGGCAGGACTGGCTCTCTCCGGAGAAACAGCGAGCGGACACGATGAACTCGCCGCCGGTGGTTGAGCGTGTGGATGCTAGCCCCCGATCGGAGGGCGATCAATCGGGAACTGCCGGGCAAACATCAAAGTGGTGTAAGGACGGCCGCTGCTCCACCTTTTTGAATGGACAGGACAGGTGCGCAGGGAGCCCGTCCAACGCACAGAGTAGGACGCACGCCGACTCGGCGGTTATTGCGGCCGGCCGCCGAGTGCCAGTCCTGCTAGCACGGCCGCGAACCGGGTCAACACCTCGCGTTCGCTGTAGGTGTCGACCACCGTCGCGCGCGCCGCGGCCGCCAGACGGTGCCGCGCGGCAGCGTCGTCGAGCAGCGGCGCCAGCTGCGCCGCCAGCGACGCCGGATCCTGCGGCCGACACAACGCGCCGTTCTCGCCGTCCTTCATGAAGTCGAGCAGCCCTCCTACAGCCGATGCGACGACCGGCGTGCCGCAGGCCAGCGCTTCGAGCGCCGAGAGGCCGAGCGCTTCGAAATGCGACGGCACCACCGCCACATCCGCGGCGCGGTAGAGCGGCGCCACGTCTCTCAGTGGCCCCAGGAACCTCACCGACGAGGCGAGGCCATGCTGGGCGACGAAGGCGCGTGCCGAGTCGCCGAGGTTCCACGCATGGCCCGGCATGTCTGGTCCGGCGACGAGCAGGAGCGGCGGCCCGCCGTCCGCAACGCGCTGCCCACCCGACTGGACCGCCGCGGCCAACTGCCGCCACGCGTCCAGCAGCTCGGCCAGCCCCTTCTCGCGGCTCAGCCGCCCGGCATAGGCGACGATGACGCGCGAGTCGGTGACACCGAAGCCGGCGCGCAGCGCGCGACGCGTCTCGGGATCCGGCGGGCTGAAGTGCTCGGTGTCGACCGGATTCGGCAGAAAATGAATCCGCCCGGCCGCGACGCCGGCCTCGCGCGTCTCCCGCTCGATGTCGTGGGAGATGCAGGCAAAGGCATCGGCACCGGCATACAGGCGCGTCACCGCCGATTTCATCGTCCGTCCAATCCACGCGCCAGGAGCGATGCCGAGCCGGCTCAGGGCATCGTCGGCATTGGCAGCCGAAAGCACGCCGGTCGTCTGCGCCTGGAACAGCACCGGCTTCCCGGTGAGGCGGCGGGCCAACAGCGCCGCACAGCCGATGCCGCGGTAGTCGATGCAACACACGACGTCGTGCTGATCGCGGTGCGCCGACAGCCAGCGCGTGGCCGTCGGGATCAGCCGCCACTTCCCGCCGGGATCACGGTCGCCCGGCGCGCCAATCCGCTCGATCTGGAACCCGTCCAGCACCTCCGTGTCCGGGACGTCCGGCGAGACGCGCTTGGTCAGCACCCGCGTCTCCACGCCGGAACGGGCGAGGAAGCGGGCGAGGCGTTCGGCGGTGCTCTCCACCCCTCCGATGATCGGCCTGAAGTAGGTCGTCAGAACGACGACACGCAGCGGCGCGGGCGCGGACACAGACCCCAAGGCTAATACAGAAGCCGGTATAATCGCGCCATTCTGCGGATGGCTCTTCATACGCCAGGCCGGCGATGGCGCTGACAGCGGCCGACGCGCTCGCGGCGAGCGTCGCTGCCGTCGCGGCCGCGATCATCCTTTTCACGTATCTGTGCGATCGCGTCGGCATCGCGTTCACGCCGACGCTGGTCCTGCCATTCGCGCTCGTCGTCGCCGGCGCGGC
>CADEDC010000077.1:22585-25966 GCA_902825985.1 uncultured Acidobacteriota bacterium
TCGCGTTCACGCCGACGCTGGTCCTGCCATTCGCGCTCGTCGTCGCCGGCGCGGCAGCCTGGTCGTTCCGTCGGCACGTCCAGCGAGGTCCAAACCGCCGCCCGGGCGAGTCGGCCGTCGTCGTCGCGGTGTTCGCCGCGCTGTTTGGCTGGCTGACATGGCTGGCGGCGCCCTCCGGTCTCCCGATCGGCGGCGGCGATCTCACCCACCATCTCCAGCTCGTGGACTACCTCGAGCGGCACTGGCGCCTCGTGCACGATCCGCAGCTGGTCGAACCATACCTCGGCGAAATGGTGCACTACACGCCGGGCGTGCACGTGCTATCGGCCCTCGTCGGTGCCTGGACCGGCGGCGACGGACTGCACGCGGTGCATGCCGTCGTCGCCTTTTCGATCGCCTTGAAAGCCGCCTTCGTCGTGCTCATCACCCTGCGCGCGCTGGCGGCGCACCACCTGCGCCTGCCGCTCGCCGCGGCCAGTGCCGGCATGCTCCTGCTGCCCTACCCGTACGTCCTCGACTCGCTGCTGCGCGACTCGTTTCTGGCGCAGGTGATGTCCGAGTGTTTCGCCGTCGCGATGTGGTGGGCCCTGGTGATCTGGGACGAGGCGCCGACGCCGTGGTCGATGGCGCTGTTCGCGCTGTTCGCAGCTGGGGCGTTTCTCACCTGGCCGATCTGGATTGGCCCGCCGTGCGTCGCTCTGGGCCTGGCTCTCGTGTTTCGACGCCAGCCGGCATTCCGGACCCGCTTCCGGCACGGCGCCCTGGCGTTCGGCCCGCTCGCGGTGATCGTCGCCATCTACCTCGCCGGACGCATCTCGCAACTCGGCATGAGCGCTGCCGCCGGGGCGGTGCTGCGGCCATCGATCGGCGCCGCGAGCGCGCTGCTGCTGGGCCTCGGCGGCGCCGGCCTGGTGGCCGGTCTCGCCGCGCTGCGGCGTCCGGCCGACGGCGCACCGCGGACGCGTGCGGCGTTGTTCCTGCTCGCGGGCATCGCGCTGCAGTCCGGCGTGCTCTACCTGCAGGCGCGCGCCGCGGGCAACGACACGGCCTACATGGCGTTCAAGACGCTGTACCTGGCGCCGTATCCGCTGGCGGTTCTCTCGATCGTGCCGGTCGCCTGGCTCGGCAACCGTTGGCGGCATGCCCGGCACGCGACGTCGCGCGGCCCTTGGTCCGCGGTTGCGCCCGCCATCGCCTGGCTCTTCGTCGTTCTGATCGGCGTGCATGCCGCCATCCGCCTGCGCGCCGTCCGCCGGCCGGCGCCGGCGCTCACCGAGGCGGTGCTGCGGGCCGGCACGTGGGCCCACGACCATCTCCCGCGCGGCTGCATTGCCTACATGGTGCCCGACGACGACACGTCGTACTGGCTGCACCTGGCCGTGTTGCGCAATCCGCGGATGGGGGCGCGATCGGCCGATCTGGCGACGTACTCGATGGACCGGACGATCATCCGCTGGTTGTCGACCGAGGCCGGACTGCCCTATGCGATCGCGGATCTGCCCGCGTTGTCGCGCGACGTCCGTGACGATCTCGACGTCATCGCCCGCTTCGACACTGCCGCCATCATCCGCCGGCGTGGGCCTGCTGCCTGCGAGGACGAGCAGCTGCCGCCGGCACCGTAGGTCGCCGGCGATCGTCGGCTGGTGGCTATTGCCAGAGGCCGTCGGGAATCGGCTTCGCTTCGACGATCTCGATGAGCACGTTGTCGGGCCCCTGGACGAAGAAGCTCTTCAGATTGTGCTGCGGCCGCATGGCCATCGGCTCGACGATCGGGACGCCCGCCGCGCGCATCCGTTCGAACACCGGCTGGATGTTCGCATAGGAGAACGCAATGTGGTTGATCGGGCTGCCCTTCGTCGTTTCCAGGCGGCGTCCGATCGGCAAGCGTTTCTCGCTCTCGGCGTAGTAGTGGTCCTTGTAGATGATCACGACGCTGACGCCGTCGATACGCGCACTGGTCCCCCAGCGGACGGCCGGATCCGTGGGTCGGGGGCCCGTGGCGGCGGCCGGGAAGGTCATGCCCAGGTGCCTCTCGAACCAGCCGGCCATCGCCGCCACATCGTTCGTCGAAAAGTGCAGGTGGTTGAACAGGTGGTTCTTGTCGCCGGTGAACACCTCGGCGATCTCGCGATCGGGGCCGTAGATGTAGAAGAACCAGTTCTGGTTCAGCGGCGTCAGCGGCGTGTGGACGGTGGCGCCCTGGGCCTTCCGCCAGGCGTACTCGCTCGGCCCGTCGACGCCGGCCCAGCCGATGTGACGGATGGCAGTGAGCTCGAGGTCCTTGGGCGGCGCCGCCACCTTGTCGATCAGGATGAAGCCGCGGCTCGTGAACAACCCGTCCGCGACGTTCTTGAACTTGATCCTCTGCGAGCCGAAGAACCTCTCGTACCACTCCATCGTCTTCTGCGGATCGGTCGAGTTGACCCGCACGTGATGGAAATGCGCACGATTCAGCTCCTGCACCTGAATCATCCGTGTCGTCACGGCGAACACGCCCACCAGCACGGCGACCGACGCCAACCGTTTCATGAGAGCTGACCTCCTGAAGGTCCCGCTGTCGCGGCGCGCAGTATACCCCGTTCGTCCCGATCCGGTATGATGCTCGCGCTCCCGGTGCCTGCCGCCCTGATCTCGATTGTCGTCCCCGTCTACAACGAAGAGGCGACCGTCGGACTCGTCATCGACAGTCTGTTACGCATGCCGCTGCCGGCGCCGCGCGAGGTCATCGTCATCAACGACGGCTCGCGGGATGGCACACGGTCCGCCCTCGATGCGCTGGACGGCCGCCATCGGGAACTCCAGATCGTCCACGTGCAGCAGAACCGCGGCAAGGGGCACGCGGTGCGCGTCGGATTCGGACGCGCCACCGGCACGGTGACGGCCATTCAGGATGCGGATCTGGAGCTCGATCCCGCGCAGCTCGCCGGGCTGGTCGAGCCGATTCTGGCCGGCAAGGCGGACGTCGTGTACGGGTCGCGATTCCTGCAGGGTGCCGGTGCGGCATCGGGGATTGGCCTGGCCGGCAACCGCCTGCTGACCGGCGTCACCAACCTGCTGTTCGCCGCGGCGCTCACCGACATGGAGACCTGTTACAAGGTGATGCGAACCGACATCGCGCGCAGCCTGACACTGCGCTGCAACCGCTTCGACATCGAACCGGAGATCACGGCGCAGCTGCTGCTGCGCGGCCATCGCATCGTCGAGATGCCGGTGCGCTTCACGCCGCGGACGAAGGCGGCGGGCAAGAAGATCCGCTGGCACGACGGCTTCGAAGCGGTGAAGGTGCTCGTGACGCAGCGACTGCGCGGTCCCTCGTAGATCCCCCACCCCCCCCACCCCCCCCCCCCCCCCCCCCCCCCCCCCCCCCCCCCCCCCCCCCCC
>CADEDC010000078.1 GCA_902825985.1 uncultured Acidobacteriota bacterium
CACGTTCGTCACCGAGACCGACACCGAGATCGTCGCCCACCTCGTCGAGCGCGAGATGAAGGACGATGGGTTGGAGAACGCGGTCCGGCGCGCGCTGCTGCTGATGCGCGGCCTGTTCGCACTGGTGCTGATCTCGGCCGACGATCCCGACAAGATCGTCACGGTCCGCAACGGTCCGCCGATCGTCGTCGGCCTCGGCTCGAACGAGTTCTTCGTCGCGTCGGACATCCCGGCCATCCTGAACCACACGCGCGACGTCGTCTTCCTCGGCGACGAGGAGATGGCGATCATCACGAAGACCGGCGTCACCTTCACCGACTTCTTCGGCCGGCCGGTCTCGAAGGCCACGCAACGGGTTCTCTGGGACCCGATCATGGCGGAGAAGGCCGGCTACAAGCACTTCATGCTCAAGGAGATCTTCGAGCAGCCGACGGCGGTCCGCGAGACCATTCTCGGTCGCGTGTCGCAGGATTCCGGCCGCGTGTTTCTCGCGGAGATGCAGATTCCGGACGAGCGCCTGGCGGCGGTCGATCGGGTCACCATTCTCGCGTGCGGGACGTCATGGCATGCGGCGCTGGTCGGCAAGTTCATGATCGAGCAGCTGGCTCGCCTGCCGGTGGAAGTGGACTACGGGTCCGAATACCGCTACCGCCATCCCATCGTCGGCAGCCAGTCACTGGCCGTGGTGATCACGCAGTCGGGCGAGACTGCCGATACGTTGGCGGCGCTGCGTGAGGCCAAGCGCGATGGTGCCTGCAGCATCGCGATCTGCAACGTCGTCGGCAGCATGGCGACGCGCGAGACCGATGGCACCATCTACACGCATGCCGGACCGGAGATCGGCGTCGCCTCGACGAAGGCGTTCACGTCGCAGCTGGTCGCCCTCTACCTGCTCGGACTTCGCCTCGGCCAGATCCGCGGCACGCTGTCGGCCGAGGCCTCGCGGCCGCACGTCGACGCGCTGCTGCAATTGCCGCACCTGCTCGAACAGGTGCTCAAGCTGGCGCCGACGATCGAGGAGGTGGCCGCCAGGTTCCACAACCGCACAGACTTCCTGTACCTCGGCCGCGGCATCAACTATCCGATTGCCCTCGAGGGGGCGCTGAAGCTCAAGGAGATCTCCTACATCCACGCCGAGGGCTACCCGGCCGGCGAGATGAAGCACGGACCAATCGCCCTCATCGACGAGCAACTGCCGGTGGTGACCATCGCGCCGCATGACGCCGTCTTCGAGAAGATGATCGGCAACATGCAGGAGGTCAAGGCGCGCGGCGGCGCCGTCATCGCGATCACGACGAAGGGCGACACCAAACTCCGGTCGATCCTGGACGGCTCCCGTGATTTCATCCTCGAGGTGCCGCCGGCACCCGAGTTGTTGTCGCCGATCATCAACGTCGTGCCGTTGCAACTGCTGTCGTACGACATCGCGGTGCGCCGCGGCTGCGACGTCGACCAGCCGAGGAACCTCGCCAAGTCGGTCACGGTCGAGTAGCGCCGCCGACCGGGACGGATCGCGACGCGACCCGCGACTGCCGACCGGCGGGAGTGTTAAGCTGTGACGTTCGCCACGGCACCGTGCCTCCAGTCCACTGCGGTTTCGTCTCGACCTCTGGTCCGTCCGATGCAGTTCCTTGAAGCGCTCAATCCCGAGCAGCGCGAAGCCGTCCTTCACAACCACGGTCCGCTGCTGATTCTTGCCGGGGCGGGATCCGGCAAGACCAAGGTCATCACCAGTCGCATCGCCTACCTGATCGGCAACGGCGAGGCCGCGATCAACCAGGTGCTCGCCGTGACCTTCACGAACAAGGCGGCGGAGGAGATGCGGGCCCGTGTCGAGGCGCTGCTTGGGTCGGACTGCAGCGGCATGTGGATTTCGACCTTCCATTCGCTCTGTGCCCGCCTGCTGCGGCGCGAGGCGCCGGCAATCGCGCTGTCGCGCGATTTCGTCATCTACGACTCGTCGGACCAGATGGTTGTCGTCAAGCAGGCGATGAAGGACCTGCACATCGACGACGGCTTCGTCCAGCCGCGCGCCGCGCTCTCCCGCATCAGCCATGCGAAGAACAAGATGGAGAGCCCGGAGCAGATGACGGCGGCGGCGGGCTGGAATCGCCGCGAGGAAGTGATCGCGAAGATCTACGCCTACTACGTCAGGGCGCTCAAGGAGGCGAGCGCACTGGACTTCGACGACCTGCTGCTCAAGACGGTCGACCTGTTCGAGAGCTCGGCGTTCGTCCGTGGCAAGTACGCGCAGCAGTTCCGGTTCGTGATGGTCGACGAGTACCAGGACACGAACCGCCCGCAGTACATGCTGATCCGCCGGCTGTCGGAGATCCACCGCAATCTCTGCGTGGTCGGCGATCCGGATCAGTCGATCTACAAGTGGCGCGGCGCCGACCTCCGCAACATTCTCGACTTCGAGCACGACTTCCCGGAAGCGGTGACCGTCAAGCTGGAGCGCAACTATCGCTCCACCCAGATCATCCTCGACGCCGCGTCGGCGGTCATCGGCCGCAACCGCAACCGCAAGGAAAAGACCCTGTGGACCGATCGCAAGGGCGGTGCGCGGATCGTCTACTTCCGCGGCGGCGATGAGCTCGAGGAGGCCGACTTCATCATGCGGACCGCGCGGGGCGGTCTCGCCGACGATGTGGACGCGACCGTCGCAGTGCTGTATCGGACCAACTCGCAGTCGCGCACGATCGAGGATGCGCTGATGCGCGAAGGGCTGCATTACCGCATCGTCGGCGGTGTCCGGTTCTACGAGCGCAGGGAGATCAAGGACGCACTCGCATACCTGAAGCTGATCATCAATCCGCACGACGACGTCAGTCTCCGGCGGGTGATCAACGTGCCGGCCCGCGGGATCGGAAAGGGGATGATGGAGTCGCTCGAAGCGGTGGCGCCGGGTGCCACGATCGACGGCGATGCCGACTTCGAGGATCTGCCGCTGCTCTCAGCCGGGCTGCGGCCGGCCCCGGCGGTCAATTCCCTGTGGTCTCGCCTGGTCAGGGGGCTGAAGGACAGATCGTTCAGCGGCCGCGGCGTCGCCTCGCTCGCCACGTTCCGCGATCTCATCGTCGAGCTGAGCGGCATTGCCAGACAGGACACGGTGTCCATCGCCATCGGCAAGATGCTGGACCGCAGCGGCTACCTGCAGTCGCTGCGCGAGGATCGCAGCGAGGACGGCGAGGCCCGGATCGAGAACCTGGCCGAACTGGTGTCGGCAGCCCGCGAGTACGAATCGCGGGAGCCGGAGCCGTCGCTGGGCGGTTTCGTCGATCGCCTGTCGCTGCTGTCCGATGTCGATGAGGAGCAAGGCACCAAGGACGCGCGGATCTGGCTGATGACGCTGCACGCCGCCAAGGGGCTGGAGTTCCCGATGGTCATCCTGGCCGGACTCGAGGAAGGGCTGTTTCCGCATTCACGGTCGAGCGAGGACGAGGAGGAACTGGAGGAGGAGCGACGCCTCTGCTACGTCGGGATGACCCGCGCGCGGCAGCGGCTGGTCCTGACCGGCGCGGCCAGGCGCCGCGTCTTCGGTGAGTATCAATCGTCGGAGCCGTCACGCTTCGTCGACGAGGTGCCGTTCGATCTGGTCGATCGCGTCACGCCCTCCTTCTCGGGTTCGGCCCACCAGGGCAGCTTTGGCCGCGGCGAATTTCGTCCCACCCAGTACGCCAGGGGGCGAGGGCGGCCTGGCGGGGTTCGCGAGGAGTCGCCTGGCTACGCGTATGAGGACGAGGATCAGACCACCGGGATGAACCTGCGTCCCGGCATGCGCGTGCGTCACCAGACATTCGGTGTCGGCACGGTGGTCTCGGTCGAGCCGCTCGACGGCGACGTGAAACTCGCGGTGCGTTTCACGACTGGGGGATTGAAAACCCTGCGGGCGAAATTCGCCAAGCTCGAACCGGCCTAGTCGCGCGCCCGGACTTCGGTCACGATCCACCGGCCGCGACGCGAACCGGCGCCGGCGGCGACTGCCCGCTGCAGCGTGACCTCGAGCGTCCGCTGTGACACATCCCCTGCCGGCGATCGAACGGTAGCGGCCGCACTCACGCGTCGGGTGAACAGGGCGGCATCAACCGGCGGCGAGGCGGGCGACGTCGGGTCGACAAGGCTCAATTCCACGATCCGCCGCCGCAGGTCGTCCGGGACGGCTGTCGGGGCCACCGCGCCGCCGGCGGCGCTCGACAGGATGCGGAACCGCACGACGATGCCATCGGTGGTCGGTTCGAACACCGTCGTCGCGTAGCGCGCCAGGTCGGTGCGATCGAGCAACCGCGACGCGGCAAAAAAGCGCTCGAGCAGCAGCCGTTCCGCTCCCGCATCGGCGCAGCCTGCGCCGGTGCACGCCCACAGCAGCACCGACACCAGCGCCGTGCACCGGAGTGGGCCCGATACCGCAGGGTGGGACGACCCTGGCATCTGCACCGGCGTCGAAAGCCGCCGGCTATCCGGCCGGGGGGGCGCCGCCCCCGGAGGTGTCGTCGGGCGGCGTCTCCGGATCGACCTCGACGGCGCCCGTCGCCGGGGTGGTGGCAGGTGATGCCTGGGCGTCTGCTGCGGCCGCCGGACTCTCGGGCTCGTCTTCCTTCTCCAGACGGGCGACCGACACGACGAGGTCGTCCTCTTCTATGTCGATGAGCCTGACCCCCTGCGTGGCCCGTCCGATGGCGCGAACGTCGCTCGTCGGCATCCGGAGGATCATGCCCTGCTGCGTGATCATGAGGATCTCGTCGCTCTCCTGCACGCAGAGGACGCCGACCACTTCGCCGTTCCGTTCCGAGTCCGCGATGTTGATGATGCCGACGCCACCACGCGTCTGGACGCGGTACTCCTCGATGTCGGTACGCTTGCCGTAGCCGTGTTCGGTGACGCTGAGCAGGGCGCCGCCCGGTCTCACCACTTCCATCGCGACGACATAGTCATCCGCGCGCAGCGTGATGCCACGCACGCCATAGGCGGTGCGTCCCATCGGCCGGACGTCGGTTTCCTGGAAGCGGATCGCCATCCCGTGCCGCGTGCCGAGGAACAGCTCGCCGGTGCCGTCGGACAGTTGCACGGCGATGACGGAGTCGCCCGTCTCGACGCCCATGGCGATGATGCCGCCGGCCCGCGGGTTGCTGAACGCCGACAGCGCCGTCTTCTTGACGATGCCCTTGCGCGAACCCATGACGATGAAGCGGGTGTCGTCGAATTCCTTCACGGCAAGCAGCGCCGCGATCCGTTCGCCTTCCTCGAGCGACACGAGGTTGGCGATCGACTTGCCCTTGCCGCCGGGGCCGACGTCTGGGATCTCGTGCACCTTGAGCCAGTAGGCCCGCCCCTTGTCCGAGAAGATCATGATGTAGGCATGCGTCGAGGCGACGAACAGACGTTCGACCGAATCTTCGTCCTTCGTGCGCATGCCGATGCGGCCCTTGCCGCCGCGGCGCTGGTTCCGGTAGGTGGAAATCGCGGTCCGCTTGATGTACCCCGTGTTGCTGACCGTGATCGCCATGTCCTCTTCGGCAATCAGGTCTTCGATGCTCAGATCTCCGAACTCGCCTTCGATGAGCTCGGTACGGCGATCGTCGCCGTAGCGGCTCATCACGTCCTTCAGCTCGTCGATGATGATCTGCATCAGCAGGCGTTCGCTGCTGAGGATGGCGCGCAGCCGTTCGATCGTCTTCAGCAGTTCGGCGAGCTCGTCGAGAATCTTCTGACGCTCCAGGCCGGTGAGCCGCTGCAACTGCATGTCGAGAATCGCCTGTGCCTGCAGCTGCGACAGGCGGAAGTTCGTCATCAGGCCGTCGCGCGCCTCGGCGGGATTCCTCGAGGCGCGAATCAGTGCGATCACCGCGTCGAGGTGATCGAGGGCGATCTTCAGGCCTTCCAGGATGTGGTAGCGCGCTTCTGCCTTGCGGAGCTCGAACTCGGTGCGACGGCGCACGACGTCGCGGCGGAAGTCGACGAAGCTTTCGACCAGTTCCAGCAGGTTCAGCACCTTCGGTCGGCCGCCGACGATCGCGAGCATGATGATGCCGAAGCTCGACTGCAGCGGCGTGTGCTTGTAGAGGTTGTTGAGCACCACCTCCGGCACCTCGCCGCGCTTGAGCTCGACGGCGATCCGCATGCCGTCACGGTCCGACTCGTCGCGCAGGTCCGAGATGCCTTCGATCGTCTTCTCGCGAACCAGTTCGGCGATCCGCTCGATCAGCTTTGCCTTGTTGACCTGATAGGGAATCGCCGTGAAGACGATCGATTGCCGGTCACCCTTCTTGTTGGTCTCGATGTCGTGCTTCGCACGCATGAGAACCGAACCGCGCCCGGTGGAGTAGGCCTGGATGATGCCGCCGCGGCCGACGATGTAGCCGCCGGTGGGGAAGTCGGGGCCGGGGATCAGCCGGATCAACTGCTTGAGTTTGTCGCCGCGGGTCAGGGCGGCCGCCTGTTCCGGCGCCGCCAGGTGCGTGTTCTCGATCACCCAGATGCACCCGGCGATGACTTCGCGGAGGTTGTGCGGCGGCACGTTGGTCGCCATCCCGACCGCGATGCCGGCGGATCCGTTGACCAGCAGGTTCGGGAACGGCGCCGGCAGCACCGTCGGTTCTTCCGTCGTCTCGTCGTAGTTCGGCGTGAAGTCGACGGTCTCCTTGTCGAGATCCGCCATCATGTCGTCGGCGAGCGGCTGCAGCCTGGCCTCGGTGTACCGCATGGCGGCCGGCGGATCGCCGTCGATCGATCCGAAGTTCCCCTGCCCGTCGACCAGGGGATAGCGCATGTTGAATTCCTGCGCGAGACGGACCAGCGTGTCGTAGATCGACGCGTCGCCGTGCGGGTGGAAATTGCCCATCACCTCGCCGACGATCTTCGCGCACTTGCGATAGCCACGGGTCGACGACAGCCCCATCGTCTTCATGCCGTAGAGGACGCGTCGATGGGCCGGCTTCAGACCGTCTCTGGCATCCGGAAGCGCCCGTCCAATGATCACGCTCATCGCGTAATCCATGTACGACCGCTTCATTTCGTCTTCGATGTTGACGGGATGCAGCGCTGGGACGAGATCAGACATAGGGAGTCAGCGGCCGTTCACAATAGCGTTGTCGTCACGGAGTCGCCCTCGCGCGGGGCGCTACACATCGAGATTCTTGACGTCGAGCGCGTTGTCCTCGATGAACTTGCGGCGTGGCTCGACCTGATCGCCCATCAGCGTGGTGAACATCTGATCGGCCTCGGTGTGGTCCTCGGCGCGGACCTGGAGCAGCGTGCGAATCGCCGGGTCCATCGTCGTCTCCCACAACTGCTCGGGGTTCATCTCGCCCAGGCCCTTGTAGCGGTTGATGGCGACGCCCCGCTTGCCGGCGGCCAGGAAGAACTCCACCAGCTCGTCGAGCGAGTGCAGGACGACGTCCGGTTGCTTGTCCTTGAGCGGACGGCGGGCCCGCTCCTTGGGCTCGGCTGCCAGTGCGGTGGCCTGGTCGACGGCGGCGCCGCCGATGCCGGTGCCATCGGCCGCGGCACCCTCACCGTCGGCCGGTTCGTCGGCCGTGTCCGCCTCGGCCAGCGTCGACACGACGAGATCGCCGGTGAACGCCGGGATTTCGCGGCGCGTCGCCAGCAGGGTTCGATACTCCACGGTGGTGACGAAATCGAAGCCGAACATCAGCTGCCGCGGATAGCCGTTCGAACGGTCTTCGATGTGCAGCTGGAATCCGTTGTGTTCTTCGTCGCGCTGACCCGTCGCGGTGCGCGTCGCGGAGGTCAGGGCGGCCGCCAGAGTCGCCACCCGGTCGGCATCGACCAGGAAGTCGCGGTCGACGCGCTGGTCGATCAGGGCCTCGACGATGCTCTTCGCATGGCCGCGCCGTTCCATCATGCGCAGCAGTTTCTGGTAGGCGATGGTCCGGTGCAGCAACTTCTCGAGGTCGGCGCCCGAAACCTCCTGGGCGCTGCTGCGGAAGCGGACGAGCCGGGCTTCCGTGGCGCGGCGAATCAGGTACGACTCGAGGTCGCGTTCGTCCTTGATGTAGTTCTCGGCCTTGCCGCGCTTCACGCGAAACAGCGGCGGCTGGGCGATATAGATGTAACCGTTCTCGATGAGCGCCGGGTACTGCCGGTAGAAGAACGTCAGCAGCAACGTCCGGATGTGCGAGCCATCGACATCGGCATCCGTCATGATGATGATGCGATGGTAGCGCAGGCGCGCGAGATCGAAATCCTCCGCCCCGATGCCGCAGCCGAGCGCCGCGATCAGGGTCTTGATCTCGTCGCTCCCCAGCATCTTGTCGAACCGCGCCTTCTCGACGTTGAGGATCTTTCCCTTGAGCGGCAGGATCGCCTGGAAGCGCCGATCGCGCCCCTGCTTGGCGGAACCGCCGGCCGACTCGCCTTCGACGATGTAGAGCTCGCTCTGGGCCGGATCGCGCTCCTGACAATCGGCGAGCTTGCCGGGCAGGGAACTGCCGTCGAGCGCTCCCTTGCGGCGGACCAGATCGCGGGCCTTGCGCGCCGCTTCGCGGGCCCGTGCAGCGTCGATCGCCTTGCCGACGATGCGCTTGGCGACGCCGGGGTTCTCTTCGAGATAGGCCCCGAGCTTGTCGTTGAGAATCGTCTCGACGATGCCCTTGACTTCGGTGTTCCCGAGCTTGGTCTTGGTTTGCCCCTCGAATTGCGGGTGCGGAATCTTGACCGAGATGACACCGGTCAGCCCTTCGCGAATGTCGTCGCCGGAGACGCTCTCCTTGAGATCCTTGGCGAGGTTGTTCTTGGTGGCGTAGCTGTTGACGGTCCGCGTCAACGCGGAGCGGAAGCCGGAGAGGTGCGTGCCGCCTTCGTGCGTGTTGATGTTGTTGGCGAAGGAATACAGCGTCTCGGCGTAGCCGTCGTTCCACTGCAGGGCGATCTCGGCATCGATGCCGTCCTTCTCGCCGCGCATGTAGATCGGCTTCTCGTTGACCGCCGCCTTGTTCTTGTTCAGGTGCTCGACGAACGAAACGATGCCGCCTTCGTAGTGGAAGTGATGTGACTTGCCATCGCGCTCGTCGTCGAGGGTCACGACGATGCCGCCGTTCAGGAAGGCCAATTCGCGCAGCCGCTGGGCGAGCACGTCGAAGCTGAAGACCGTCGTCTCGAAAATCTCGTGATCAGGCTTGAACGTCACCTTGGTGCCGCGACGCCTGGTCGTCCCGGTCTGCACCAGGTCGGCGAGCGGATCGCCGCGCCGATAGCTTTGCTGATAGGTCTCGCCGTTGCGCCAGATCTCGAGGTCGAGCGATTCCGAGAGGGCGTTGACGACCGAAACACCGACGCCGTGCAGCCCGCCGGAGACCTTGTAGCTGTCGTTGTCGAACTTGCCACCGGCGTGCAGCACGGTGAGCACGACCTCGGCCGCCGACTTGCCGCTGGTGTGCCGATCCACCGGGATGCCGCGCCCGTTGTCGACGACGGTGATCGATCCGTCGATGTGAATCGTGACATTGACCTGGTCGCAGAATCCCGCGAGTGCCTCGTCGATCGAGTTGTCGACGATCTCGTAGACGAGATGGTGCAGGCCGGCCGCGCCCGTGGAGCCGATGTACATCGCCGGGCGCTTCCGCACCGCTTCGAGCCCTTCGAGCACCTTGATCTTGTCAGCCGAGTAGTCGTTGACGTCGGCCGCCGTACCGTGGCCGTTCGTGCCGGGCGTGTGCTCGCTCTTCCCTTCGACTGCGGCCGCGTCGGCCATGTTGTTCTGTTCGTCGACAGCCATCTTTTCGGGTGTGCGTTCCTGATCGAGTTGTGTCACTCGTAGTCCTGACCTCGGGTGCCGACGAGCGGAATGACGCTGCTGTCGGACCCGGTCACACGCGCATCGGCATAATCACGTAGGTGTAGTCGTAGCCGTCGGCGGCAACCGGTCGCATCACCGCCTGGCTGACTTCGTCCTTGAGGTCGAGCGCCACGACGTCGGTGGGCACGGCCGACAGGAAATCGAGGACGTACTGCGCGTTGAAGCAGATTTGCATCGAGCCGCCGTCGTAGTCCACGAGCAGCGTTTCGTGCGCCTCGCCGAGTTCCGGGCTGCTCGACGTGACGTCCACCTTGCCCTTGTCGATCTGGAACTTCACCGCCCGCGACCGCTCGTTCGAGAGCAGCGCAACCCGCTTGACGGCATTGGACAGCCGATCGCGTTCGAACTCGATGTGCTTGTCGTTCCCCTTGGGAATCACCCGCTCGTAGGCCGGGAACTGGCCGTCGATCATGCGAGAGATCAGCAACCGGCCGCCGACCTCGAAGAACAGGTGGTTCTCGCCGCGTTCGTAACGGATGTCACCATCGCCGTCGGCGAGCAGACGCGACAGTTCGCTGAGCGTCTTCTTCGGCAGGATCGCCTTGATCTCGTCCTTCTCTTCCGGGCCGCCATTGCGCGGCACGGTGACGAGCGCGAGGCGATGACCGTCGGTGGCGACCAGGCTCATCGAGTCGGGCTTCAGGACGAAGAGGGCGCCGTTCAAGAAGTAGCGGGTGTCCTCACCGGTGATTGCGAAGTGGGTTTTAGACACCATCTCCCGGAGGCCGCTGCGCGCAATCGTCGTGATCTGCGCTCCCGCCGACTCGGGCAGCGCCGGAAAGTCTTCGCGCGGCAGCGTCTGGATCCGCGAGTCGAAGCGGTCGGCGGCCACCTTCACCGAGCCCTTCTCCTCGGCGATGCGGACATCGGTTTCGGGCAGCGACTTGATGATCTCGTAGAACTTCTTGGCCGGCAGGGTCAGCGAGCCGCTCTTGGCGACCGATGCCGCGCACTTACTGCGGAGTCCGACCTCGAGGTCAGTCGCGAGAAACTTCACCTCTTCCCCCTTGGCCTCGATCAGGACGTTCGCGAGGATGGGGATCGTGTTCTTGCGTTCGACGATCCCCTGGAAAAGTTGCAGTTCTCGCAGAAGGTCGTTCTTTCGGACGACGAGTTCCATAGCTGTGCTGACCTCGAAAAGGGCGGGATCCGGCCCGCGATCCCCTTGAAGGAGAGGGAAGATTCGAGAATGAGAAAGTATATAGGAGAATAGGGTGTGTTGAAAAATGTAACGGTCTTATTAAGGCTTTATTTTCAGTAATTTAAGTTGTGCAAAAAATGTGGTTTTAAACACTGCCGCCAACCGTCGCGGCTGAGGTCGGCAGAGTTGCACAGCTTTTCCACGGAACGTGTGCAAAAGTCCTGTGGACGGCTGTGGAAGTCACTTGAAACCCTCGACAAAAGTGCCGATCAGGCTGTTGAAAGCAGTGTCCTTCTTCCGGAGGTCTTCGACCTTCCGAATCGAATGGATCACTGTCGAATGATGCTTGCCGCCGAAGCTTCGCCCGATCTCCGGTAGTGACGCATGTGTCAGCGATTTACAGAGGTACATGGCGATCTGCCGCGGCATGGCCACCGACTTGGAATTGTTGCGTGACTTCAACTCGGTCAGCTTCAGGTTGTAGTAGTCGGCGACGAACTTCTGGATGACCTCGATCGTGACCGCCTTGTCTTCGTGATCGAGGATGTTCTTCAGCACCTCCTGCGCCAGACCCAGCGAGATCTGGGTGCCGGTCAGCGAGGCGTAGGCGATCAGGCGGATGAGTGACCCCTCGAGTTCGCGGATGTTCGATTTGATTTTGCCGGCGATGTAAATCGCGACGTCATCAGGCAGCGGGACCGCTTCGGTTTCGGCTTTCTTCTTCAGAATCGCGATCTTCGTCTCGAGATCCGGCGACTGGATGTCGGCGATGAGACCCCATTCGAAACGCGACCGCAGCCGTTCCTCGAGCTGCGGGATCTCGTGCGGCGGCCGGTCGCTGCTGAGCACGATCTGCTTCTGCGAATCGTAGAGCGCGTTGAAGGTGTGGAAGAACTCCGTCTGCGTGCCTTCCTTGCCCGCGAGAAACTGGATGTCGTCGACCAGCAGGACATCCACGCTGCGGTAGCGCTCGCGAAAGTCGAGCACCCGGTCGAAGCGGACCGCATTGATCATCTCGTTCATGAAGCGCTCGGACGAGATGTAGGTGAGCTTGAGGTTGCGGTCGTAACGCAGTACGTAGTGGCCGACCGCATGCATGAGGTGGGTCTTGCCGAGACCGACTCCACCGTAAATGAACAGCGGGTTGTACGAGCGCGAGGGCGCCTCGGCAACCGCCCGGGACGCCGCGTGCGCGAACTGGTTCGAAGACCCGACGATGAAGGTGTCGAAGGTATAGCGGGGATTCAGGCCCGCCGGACCAGTGTTGGGCACCGGCGCGGCGGCGGTTTCCAGCGCCGTCTGCTCATCCGACGTCAACTCGATGTCGCCGACGTCGCTGGGCACCTCGGTGACGAAGTCGATACTGAACGTCTCACGGCCGATGTCTGCCAACGCCTCGCCGATGACGCCGGAGTAGTGCTTGGTGAGCCAGTCCTTGAAGAGGCCGTTCGGGACCCGGACCGTCAATGTGGAGCCCTGGGCCGAGACGAACGTGGTCGGCTTGAACCAGGTGTAGTAGCTGTGCCGGTTGACCTTGGTTTCGACGTGCGCCAGCAGCTGTTCCCAGAGATTCATGTGCCTCAGCGGGTCCCTGCGCGGGAGAAATGCGCCCTGGTGAACCTGTGCAACTTTGTGAAGACCGCCGCCGAATCGAAACCGGAACTCTAATTCAAACAGCCATTTACAGCGCTAAACTTGAGTCTGTCCTAGGGGGACTCTCTAAAAAATGACCGGAACCCGTGGAATTTCCACAGTTTTTTCCACAGCTGTGGAAAAGTTTGGGAAGAGACCAAACGGGTAGCAGCCTCTAGGGGTTCAGCTTCGGGTCAGATCGACCGCGGGAAGACGTGAACTCTAGCACACCTTGGACTGCGTTGACACGCTACGGAGCGCTTGGCTAACATTGTCGGTTCGTTTCACTGGAGACTGATAGACCATGAAGGGTAAGCGTACTTTTCAGCCCAACACGCGCCGGCGTGCCAAGGCTCACGGCTTTCTCGTGCGTATGGCGACGAAGAATGGCCGCCTCGTTCTGAAACGGCGTCGCGCGAAGGGGCGCAAACGCCTCACCGTCAGCAGCGAATAGCGCGCCAACTCGACACGCCGTTGTCGTGCCCACTGTGAATGCCCCGGCCCGATTCAGGCCGAGCGAACGGATTCGCCGTCGCGAGGAATTCCAGGCGGTCTACGACCGGGGCGTCAAGCTCCATAGCCGTCTCGGCACCCTCTTCCTGTTCCCCAACGGTCTGGCGTGGGCCCGCCTCGGTATCGCGGCCACCCGAAAGTTCGGTGGTGCGGTCGACAGGAATCGGGCCAAACGGCGAATCCGTGACGTGTTCCGCCGGAACAAGATCGCCCCAGGATTCGACATCGTCGTCATACCGAAGCGTCCTTTACTCGACGTCAGCCTGAGCGCCTTTGAAGCCGAATTCTGCCGCCTCCTCGAACGGCGCACTCGTCGGTGATCCGGGAAGGACGTGGCCCGAGCCGGGTCCGGTCGCCGGACTTCTGCTGGGTGCGCTCACGCTGTACAAGCGCCTGATCTCGCCGCATTTCGCAGGGTCGTGTCGGTTCCTGCCGAGTTGCGCCGACTATGCGCGCGAGGCGGTCCACCGACATGGGGCGCTTCGCGGGTGCTGGCTGGCGGCGCGCCGCCTCGTGCGCTGCCATCCTCTGTGTGCGGCCGGTTACGACCCGGTGCCGCCAGTTCATACCAGCGGCCACTGACGAGCAGGTCACACAAACACCGACATGGAAAGACGCGTTCTCATCGCCATCATCCTCTCGTTCCTGGTCCTGTACGGCTACCAGGCGATGTTCGTGAAGCCGGTGCCTCCGGCCCAGACCGCCGCCGAAGCGGGTTCGGCCCCGGTGGCGCCAGCCATTCCGATCAGCCCGGCTGCCGCCAGCGACGCCGCGCCCAGGGAGGGATCGGTCGTCACGGGCGATACCGGCGAACGCGACATCCGGATCGAGACCCAGCGCGTCATCGCAACCTTCAGCAACCGCGGCGCCCGACTCAAGAGCTGGCGGCTGAAGGACTATCTCGACGAGCGCCGTGAGCCGCTCGAGCTGGTTGCGCACGACGTGGCCAGCAATGTCGTCCTGCCGTTCACCCTGCAACTCGAAGACGAAGCGCTGACCCGGGCGCTCGACGGCGCGCTCTATACGGTGTCCGGCGCTCCCGCGGGGCCGATCAGCGGCCCGACGACGATTACCTTCGAGTTCAGCGACAGCACCGGCCTGCGGGCGGTGAAGTCGTTTGCGTTCGAGCCGGCCAGTTACGTCGTCTCGGTGAACGCGGCAGTGTCGGTCGGCGAACAGCAACTGACGCCCACCATCGTCTGGGGCCCGGCGGTCGGCGACAACGACACCGCGACCGGGCGCTATTCGGTCAAGCCGCGCGGCCTTTACGCCATCGCCGACAGCGTCACACGGCTGGCAGCGGACGATGTGGCCGGGCAACCGGGTCACGGCGGCGACTTCCAGTTCGTCGGCGTCGACGACCACTATTTCATGACCGTGGCCGTGAATCCCGGCAACGCCGGCGTGGCGTATCAGCACATCGCGATTCCGGCGGCCGCCGGGTCCGATGCGGAGCCGCGCGAGCTGATGTCGTTCTCGCTGAAGCCGGGCGGGCCAGGTCCGGTCGCGTTCTACGTCGGGCCCAAGGACTTCGACCAGTTGGCGGCGGTCGACCGTCCGATGGTTCGTGCCATCGATTTCGGCTACTTCGCGTTCGTCATCGTACCGCTGCTGCGCGCGCTCAAGTGGGTGTACGGCTACATCGGCAACTACGGCTGGTCGATCATCATCCTGACCATCCTGATCAACGCCGTGATGTTCCCGCTGCGCCACAAGAGCGTGGTCTCCATGCGGAGGATGCAGGAGATTCAGCCAGAGGCGAAGGCGATCCAGGATCGCTACGCCAAGTACAAGTCGACCGATCCGGAAAAGCAGAAGATGAACCAGGAGTTGATGGCGCTCTACCGTGAGCGCGGCGTCAACCCGGCGAGCGGCTGCGTGCCGATGCTGCTCACCTTTCCGGTGCTCATCGCCTTCTACAACATGCTGACGACCGCCATCGAGCTGCGCGGTGCACCGTTCATGGGGTGGATTCACGATCTCTCGATGCCCGACCCCTACTACGTCACCCCCATCCTGATGCTGCTGAGCCAAATCTGGCAGACCAAGATCACCCCGCAAGCTGGTGCCGATCCGGCGCAGCAGAAGGTGATGATGTTCATGCCGGTCGCCATGATGTTCCTGTTTCTGTGGGCACCGGCCGGCGTGGCGATTTACTGGTTCATTTCGAACATCTGGGGCATCGGACAGCAATACCTGACGACCTATCTCATCGGTCCACCGAATGTTCGCCCGCCAGGATCGGCAGCCGAACGTCGGATCAAGCGCGCCGGCAGCGGCAAGACCGAAGCAGCAGCCCGGGAGAGTTGACATGGCAGACGCGATGCAACCGATTGTCGAGTTCCTGACGGCGTTCAACGGCGCGCTCGGCATCGCCACGAGCATTGAGGTGGAGCAGAGTGGCGACGGCCCGCGCATCAACATCACCGGCGACGAGGCCGAACTGCTGGTGCGGCATCGCGGCGAACCGCTGAAGGCGCTGCAGCACGTCGTCGACATGGCATTCGGCCGGAGTACGACGGAAGACAAGCGGGTCTTCATCGATGCGCTGGCGTATCGGAAGGGCAAGGATGTCGAACTTCGGCAGATGGCGCGGCTGCTCGCCGAACGCGTGAAGTCGACCGGCGTCGACCAGCAGCTCGGTCCGCTGAATCCCTACGAGCGCCGTCTCGTGCACATGGCGGTCGCCGAGGTCCCCGGCGTCGCCACCGAAAGCATCGGCGATGCTTTCTCGAAGACGGTACACATCTCACTGCGCAAGTAGTCGCGTCGCATCCACTGATCGAGCGCCTCGCGCGCCAGGCGTGCCTCAGATGTTCTCCACTGAAGACACGATCGTTGCGATTGCCACTCCGCCGGGACGCGGCGGCCTCGGCGTGATACGCATCAGCGGTCCGCTGGCAGCCGGGATCGTCAGTCGATTGACGTCACATGGCGGGCCGTACACCCCCCGCTATGCGACGCTGACCGTCGTGCATCGGGCGGACGCGACCGGTTCCCTCGTGCCCATCGACCAGGCAATCGCGACGTTCTTCCCGGCTCCGCACTCCTACACCGGCGAGCACGTTGTCGAACTGAGCACGCATGGCAGCCCGGTCGTTCTGCACACCATCGTCCAGGCGGCGGTGGACGCGGGCGCCAGGCTGGCGCGGCCAGGGGAGTTCACGTTGCGGGCGTTTCTCAACGGGCGAATCGATCTTCCGCAGGCGGAAGCGGTGATCGATCTGATCGACGCGGTGACGCCACGCCAGGCGGCCGCGGCGTTCGATCAGCTGCAGGGTACATTGACCCGGATGATCGGCGAGATCGACAGCGAACTCTTCGATCTCATGGCCAGGCTCGAGGCGTCGGTCGATTTTCCCGAGGAGGGCTATCACTTCGTCGAACCCGGCGCCCTGCAGGCGGCGCTGACGCGCATCGCGGCGCGGCTGGAGTCGTTGCGAGCCACGGGACGTCAGGGACGATTGATTCGCGAAGGGCGGGTGGTTGCGATCGTCGGTGGCCCGAACGTCGGAAAGTCGAGCCTCTTCAACGCGCTGGTCGGGACATCCCGCGCGATTGTGACGGCAGTCCCCGGAACCACCAGGGACCTGGTGACGGAGACAGTGGACATCGACGGCCTTCGCGTCACGCTGGTGGATACCGCGGGCGTGCGGGACACCGTGGATGTGGTCGAGGCAGAAGGGGTCGTCCGGTCGTACGGGGCGGCACGGATCGCCGACTTGATCATCTTGGTGCGCGACGGCACTTCATCGGATGGTGTGCCCCAGATTTCCGGCCCGGTGCTTCAGGTGGGTAACAAGTCGGATTGTCCGGGCTTTGTCGGGCAGCCTGATGTTCTTGCTGTATCAGCACTGACGGGCAGTGGTCTGGATGAACTGCGATCGGCGATCGCGCGCCGTGTTGGGCTCGTAGATTCTGTTGAATGCCCGCATATCACGAACATCAGACATCTCGAGCTGCTTGACGGCGCGTTGACGGCGATTCAATCAGCCGATCGGGCCCTCGCCACAGCCGGCGGGGCGATGTCGGAGGAGTTCGTGCTGGCCGACCTCCAGCAGGCGCGTGCGGCGCTGGAGGAGATCACGGGCCGGCGGACCACGGACGACCTCCTTCAGCACGTCTTCGATCGTTTCTGCATCGGCAAGTGAAATGGCGGCCCATTTCGACGTCATCGTCATCGGCGCCGGCCACGCTGGCTGCGAGGCGGCTTTCGCGGCTGCGCGCCTGGGCGTCCGTGTGGCGATTTGCACGTTGTCCGTCGACACGGTAGGCCATATGCCCTGCAATCCGGCCATTGGCGGCACCGCTAAAGGTCACCTCGTTCGAGAGATAGATGCCCTCGGCGGGTTGATGGGTCGCGCCATCGACGAGACCGGTATTCAGTTCAAGTTGTTGAACCGCAGCCGTGGACCGGCGGTATGGTCCCCGCGCGCTCAAGCTGACAAACACACGTATGGCTCCTGGATGCGCGACACCCTGCGCGCCGAGTCCGGCATCGAGTGGATCGTTGGTCGGGCGGGGCGGATCCTGACTGCTGGCGGGCGAGTGGTGGGGTTGGCGCTGGAGGAGGGCGACGAGTTCGGGTGCTCGTCACTCGTGGTGACAACCGGCACTTTTCTGAATGGGCTTGTTCACATCGGCCAGGAACAACGGCCGGCCGGTCGTGCTGGCGAACCGCCGTCGCGTGAGCTGGCGGAGAGCCTGAAGGCCTTCGGCTTTCAGTGGGGTCGTCTCAAGACCGGCACGCCTCCACGATTGGACAGGGAGAGCATCGATTTCGAGACTGCCGTCTCGAAGGGTTGGTTTCGTCGGGACGGTGGCGACGACCCGGCCGTCCCGTTCTCGTTCCTGACCGGCGAGATCCGCCGCCCGCAGGCCCCGTGCTACCTGCTGCACACGAACGACAGGGTGCATGCGCTGGTTCGAGCGAACGTGGACCGCTCACCGCTGTTCAACGGGCAGATCAAGGGAATCGGCCCACGATACTGCCCCTCGCTGGAGGACAAGGTCCTGAGGTTTCCGGATCGCGAGCGCCACCAGATTTTCCTCGAGCCGGAGGGGGCCTCGGCGCGGGAGATATACGTCAATGGCTTTTCGACGAGCCTTCCCGCTGACGTACAGCTGGACCTCGTCCACTCCCTGCCGGGGCTGCAGGAAGCTCGCATGTTGAGGCCGGGGTACGCGATTGAATACGACTTCATTCAGCCGACGGAGCTGAGCCGCTCGCTCGAAACAAAACGGGTGTCAGGGTTGTTCCTTGCCGGCCAAATCAACGGTACGTCGGGCTACGAAGAGGCTGCAGCCCAGGGCTTGATCGCGGGGGCAAACGCGGCCCTCTCGGTGCGTGGCACGAGCCAGCTCACGCTTGGGCGTGACGAAGCCTACATGGGGATTCTGGTTGACGATCTGATCACGAAGGGCTGCCTTGAGCCCTACCGGATGTTCACGTCAAGGGCCGAACACCGATTGCTGCTACGAATTGACAATGCCGACCTCCGCCTGACGCCGATCGGACGGGAGGCGGGACTGATATCCGCAACCCGCTGGGAGCGCTTTTGTGCCCGCCAGGGTCGGTTCACACGGAACTTGCGGACGATGGCCACCACGATGGTGCGGACGAAACAGGGCGATCGGGTGTCGGCCAGCCAGCTACTCAAGGTGCCGGAGGTGTCGTTGGCGGAGCTTGTGGCCGGCGGGGAAGTGGCGCTCGAATCCGATCCGACCTCCCCAGGCATCGATCTGTGCAGCGTCGAGGTATCGGTGAAGTACGAAGGGTATCTGAAGCGGCAGGAGCGCGAGATCGAGCTGGCGAAGCGCAACGAGCGTCGAAGGATCCCGGCGGGATTCCGCTTTGCGGCCGTGCCTGGGCTGTCGCGGGAAGTTGTCGAAAGACTGGAGCAGGTGCTGCCGGACACGCTTGGACAGGCGGCGAGAATTCCTGGTCTCACGCCGGCGGCCATTGCCGTGCTGGCGGCATGGGTTGGAAAATCGGCGCTTCATGACCGTGTCTGACCCGTCGTCTCTACGTCCTCGACTGGAGCGGACTGCGCAAGAGATAGGGCTGACGCTGTCCTCCGATCAGATTGGTCAATTGGAGACATATCTCCGGCTCTTGGAGCGTTGGAATCGCACCATCAATTTGACGGCACTACCCTTGGCCGGATTTCCAGACATCACACTCGACCGACTGGTGCGAGAGCCGCTGGAGGCGTGCGCTTTTGTGTCTCAGCGGCACGGCGCCTGGTTCGACCTCGGCTCTGGTGGTGGTTCCCCCGCCATTCCGATGCGGGTGGCGATGACGCAGTCGAAGCTCAGCATGGTCGAGTCGCGCAGCCGCAAGGCGGCATTCCTCCGGGAGGCGATACGGGTCGTAGGCTTGCCAGACTCGACGGTTCGGTGCGAGCGCATTGAATCGCTTGTCACCAGCACCGCTGCCGGCAGCCTTTCGCTGGTATCGCTCCGGGCGGTTCGAATCGACCCAGCCGTTGCCGGAACCATTAGGCATCTGCTCTCCCGTAATGGCGAACTACTCCTGTTCGGTTCGGTGGACCCGTCGGCGCTTCAATCTGACTTTGAAATGCAGGCACAGAACGGGACGACGTCCGTCCTGCGGCGGTGTTCCACGTGGAACACAACGTGAGGAGCGCGAAATAGTTCCACGTGGAACAGCCGCCTCACCAGCTGCGTCAGGCTCAAAATAGTACATTAAGTCCTTATATTGTAGACACTTGCGAGATAGTATCAGGCAGGTCATCAGGTAAACATCGCGTTGACGGAATCTGGCGCCAGTCGTATCATTGGCCTCACACAAAGACAGTCCAATTTAGTTGTTCTGTTGAACGCCAAAAAAAATGGGACGAGTGATCGCCGTCGCGAACCAAAAGGGCGGCGTTGGCAAAACCACAACCGCCATCAACATCGCGGCGGCGTTGGCGCTCACCGGCGCCCGGGTCCTCGCCGTCGACGTCGACCCGCAAGGCAATCTCACGAGCGGAGTCGGTCAGCGAGGCAAACTCGCCGAGGGACGGACCGTGTACCACGCCCTCACGGCTGACGTGCCGATCACCGATTCGATGCACTACATCCACGGCACCGTCATCGAGCAGCTCGACCTCATCGGCGCCGACCGCCATCTGACCGGCGCCGAGATCGAAATGGTCAGCCTCCCGCAGCGCGAAGAACGGCTCCGGCTGCTTCTCGCATCCATCCGCGACGCCTACGACTTCGTCTTCATCGATTGCCCGCCATCGCTGGGCCTGCTCACCCTGAACGCCCTCGTCGCGGCCGACGCCGTCATCATCCCGCTGCATTGCGAATACTTCGCCCTCGAGGGGCTCGCCGATCTGGTCGGCACCTTGCGCCGCGTCCGCGGCGCAATGAACCCGGCCCTCGACATCGACGGGGTCCTGCTCACCATGTACGACGAGCGCACGAACCTCGGACAGCAGGTCGCCAGCGATGTCCGGGCGTTCTTCCAGGAGAAGGTCTACAAGACCGTGATTCCTCGCAACGTCCGCCTGGGTGAGGCGCCGAGTCACGGCCTGCCGGTGATGCTGTACGACCCGAAATCCAAGGGCGCCGATGCCTACGCGGCGCTCGCGCGCGAGATCCGGGAGCGTCTCGCACCCATTGCCGTCGCCTCACCCGATTGAGAATGCCACCATGGAAAAACGTCCCGCCCTGGGAAAAGGTCTGAGCGCGCTGATTCCCGACTCGCCCGAGCCGCGGGCATCGGCCACCACCGACGTCGACATCGACCGGCTCGCGCCGAACGCCTTTCAGCCGCGGAGTCAGTTCGATGACGGCCGTCTCGACGAGCTCGCGCGCTCAATCAGATCGAACGGCGTGATTCAGCCGATCGTGGTGCAGCGCGTCGGCGATCGCTTTCAAATCATCGCCGGTGAGCGGCGCTGGCGCGCCGCGCAGAAGGCCGGACTGCAGCGCGTGCCGATCGTCGTCCGCGACGCTCCGAACGGCCGGGCGCTCCTGGAGATGGCGCTCATCGAGAACATCCAGCGCGAGGACCTGAACGCCATCGAAGAGGCGCATGCCTACCGCCGTCTCGCCGACGAATTCCAGATGACCCAGGAGGCGATTGCCGCCGCCGTCGGGAAGGACCGTGCCACCGTGGCGAACACGTTGCGGCTCCTGCGGTTGCCCGCGGAGGTGCAGGCCGACGTCGCCGCCGGGGCACTGTCGATGGGACATGCCAGGGCGCTGCTGTCGCTGCCCACCGAGAACGATCAGCTCCGCGTGTCGCGCGACGTGCTGGCCCGCAAACTGTCCGTCCGTGAGACGGAAACCGTGGTCAAGAAGGCCGTCGAGGCGCCTGGCCGGCCCGCGGTGACGGCCGAGACCGCCAAATCCGACGTGCACACCCGTGCAGCGGAGGAGCGCCTCCGCCTCCTGCTCGGCAGTCGCGTCCGCATTGTCAGGCAGGGCACCCGGGGACGGATCGAGATCGATTTCACCTCGGAGAACGAACTGATCCGGCTCTTCGACCAGTTGACCGGCGACCGTTGACGGCCGCCCCGGCCGTGCTGGTTAGGGTACAAGCCGGAGAGTATGGTATAAATTGCTGTTTTCCCTCGCGCGGTGCCACGCACCTCGGCGTCCTCCGCGCGGGACGAATGCGGCTGGATCACGTCGGCCGGCCGGCTTCGACAGACCCCAGATTCACGGCAACGCGGGCGCTGGCACGCCCAGGGACCACGGAAATTTTCGCCGATAGCCGGGCGTCGAGGAGCTTGTGAAACAAGGCACGAGCGCTCCGCCCCACCCGTAACGCATGACGAATAGAACTGCGGCCACCCGTTACGCCCGCGCGCTCCTCGACGTCGCCCTTCAGGAGAAGGCCGATCTCAACCGCGTCGAGGACGAGCTCGTCGCGTTCGTCGATCTCTTCACTTCCAACGACACCATCAAGAAGGTCCTGCTCAATCCCGCTGTCCCGGCGCCGCGCAAGGGCGCCGCCGTCGAGCAGATTGCCGCGCAGGCGGGCGCCTCGGACGTGGTGCGCAAGCTGCTCGTGCTGCTCGCGCAGCGCGATCGGCTGGTCGTGCTGCCCGAGCTGCTGGCGGCCTTTCGCAGCCGTCTCATGGACCATCAGAAGGTCGTCCGCGCCGAAGTCACCACCGCCGTGCCGCTCGAGCCCGCCCGCGCCCAGGGCATCGAGCGACGGCTCGCCGAAGTCACCGGACGACGTGTCATCCTCACGACCACCGTCGATCCCGCGGTCGTCGGCGGCATGGTGGCGCGCGTCGGCGGTACCGTCTACGACGGCAGCGTGACGATGCAGTTGCAGAAGATGAAGGCGCGACTCGCCGCAGGACTCTGATTCGCAGCCGGGGCAACGTTTCGAACAGCAGGACTCCCGGGCGACGCTCGGGGAACAGCAGAAGGGACCCCGCCCTTCGACAGGCTCAGGGCGGCCCGGGCAAACGTCGAGGGCCGGAGTGAAAAATGGACATCAAAGCAGAAGAGATTTCCAAGATCATCCGCGAGCAGATCGGCAGCTACGCCGTCGACGTCGACGTCGCCGAAGTCGGCAGCATCATCTCGCTCGGTGACGGCATCGCCCGCGTCCACGGCATCGAGAACGCCATGGCCGGCGAGATGCTCGAGTTTCCGCACGGCGTCTTCGGCATCGCCCTGAACCTCGAAGAGGACAGCGTCGGCGCAGTGCTCCTGGGCGAGTTCACCGCCATCAAGGAGGGCGACCAGGTCAAGCGCACCGGTCGCATCATCTCCGTCCCGGTGGGCGAGGAGATGCTCGGCCGGGTCGTGAACGCGCTCGGCCAGCCGATTGACGGCAAAGGTCCGATCGCCACCAAGCAGTTCTCGCCGATCGAGCGTCTGGCGCCAGGCGTCGTCGACCGCCAGTCGGTGAAGGAGCCGCTGCAGACCGGCCTGAAGGCCATCGACGCGATGGTCCCGATCGGCCGCGGCCAGCGCGAGCTGATCATCGGCGACCGCCAGACCGGCAAGACCGCGGTGGCGATCGACGCCATCCTCAACCAGAAGGACACCGGCGTCATCTGCATCTACAACGCGATCGGCCAGAAGCAGTCGACGGTGGCGCAGGTCGTGCGGACGCTCGAAGAGGCGGACGCCATGCGCTACACCATTGTCGTGGCTGCCACCGCCTCGGATCCGGCGCCGCTGTTGTACATCAGCCCGTACTCGGCATGCACGCTCGGTGAGTACTTCCGCGACACCGGTCGCCACGCGCTGGTCGTCTATGACGACCTCTCGAAGCACGCCCAGTCGTACCGCGAAATCTCGCTGCTGCTGCGCCGCCCACCCGGCCGCGAGGCATACCCGGGCGACGTCTTCTATCTGCACTCCCGCCTGCTGGAGCGTGCGGCCAAGCTGAACAAGGAGCTCGGCGGCGGTTCCCTGACGGCGCTGCCGATCATCGAAACGCAGGCCGGTGACCTGTCGGCGTACATCCCGACGAACGTCATCTCGATCACCGACGGCCAGATCTTCCTCGAGTCCGACCTGTTTCACCAGGGCGTACGACCGGCCATCAACGTCGGCAACTCGGTGTCGCGGGTCGGCGGCTCGGCGCAGATCAAGGCGATGCGCCAGGTCGCCGGCACGCTGCGCCTCGATCTCGCGCAGTATCGCGAACTGGCCGCCTTCGCGCAGTTCGGCAGCGACCTCGACAAGTCGACGCAGGCGCAGCTGACGCGCGGCGCCCGCCTGGTCGAGATTCTCAAGCAGCCGCAGTACGATCCGCTGCCGGTCGAACGGCAGGTCGCGATCATCTACGCCGGCACGAACGGCTATCTCGACACCGTGGCGATCGGCGAGGTCCGCAATTTCGAGATCGAGCTGTTCAAGTTCATCGAAAGCCGCTATCCGCAGGTGTTCCGCGACATCGTCGAGAAGAAGCAGCTCGACGACCAGCTGAAGGGCGCGCTGAACCAGGCGGTCAAGGAGTTCGCCGGCGACTTCACGGCCCGCAAGGCCAGCGCGGCGTAACCGGCCATGCCGTCATTGATCGACCTCAGGCGCCGCGTACGCGCGGTGAAGAACACGCAGCAGATCACCAAGGCCATGAAGATGGTCGCGGCGTCGAAGCTGCGCCGCGCACAGGAGCGGATCATGAACGCCCGCCCCTACGCCGTGCAGATGCAGCGGGTGCTCGGCGGCCTCGCCGGGCGCGTCGACTCGACCATCCATCCGCTGCTGATCACGCGGGAGCGGACCGCCGGCAGCCGGACGCTGGTCATCGTCGTCACCGGTGACAAGGGATTGTGCGGCAGCTTCAACACCAACGTCATCAAGGCGGGCGCCACCTACGTCGTCGGCAGCACGGACAAGTGCGTCCTCGGCCTCGTCGGTCGCAAGGGACGCGACTTCTTCGGTCGGCGTGGCTACCCGATCCAGTTCGATCAGTCCGGCATCTTCCAGAAGCTGCGATTCGACGATGCCCGTACCGTGGCGCAGCTCGCCATCGACGCCTTCACCTCCGGCGAGGTCGACCGGGTGATGCTGATCTACAACGAGTTCAAGTCGGTGATCTCGCAGCGCGTGGTCGTCGACCAGCTGCTGCCGATTGCCCGCAGCGACGTCGACACCACCGCGACCGGCGGCGTCGCGGGGCAGACCGACTATCTCTTCGAGCCGTCGGCACAGCACATCTTCGACGCGCTGTTGCCGCGTTACGTCGAGGTCCAGGTCTACCGGGCGCTGCTCGAGTCGAACGCGGCGTTCTTCGCCGCCCAGATGACGGCTATGGATACCGCCACCAAGAACTCGGCGGAGATGATCGGCAGTCTGACGTTGTACATGAACAAGGTGCGCCAGGCGGCGATCACGCGGGAGATCATCGAAGTGGTCTCCGGCGCGTCGGCGCTCTAGTGAGGCCGGGTCCCGCAGGACCGGCCGCGGAAAGCGAACATGGCTGACAAGAAGGTCGGAAGAATCGTTCAGGTGATCGGACCGGTGGTCGACGTCGAGTTCGAAGCCGGGCACCTGCCGGAAATCTACAATGCGCTGCGCATCCGCTCGCAGGTCGCGGGTGGCGCGACCCTCGACGTCATCTGCGAAGTCGAGCAGCACCTCGGCGAGAACCGCGTCCGCGCGGTCGCGATGAAGCCGACAGACGGGATGCAGCGCGGCATGAGCGCGGAGGATCTCGGCGAGCCGATTTCGGTGCCGGTCGGTCCGCAGACGCTCGGCCGGGTGCTGAACGTCCTCGGCGAGCCGGTCGACTTCCCGGATCGGCCGGTGCAGTCGGAGCACCGCTGGCCCATCCACCGCCCGGCGCCGACGCTCGAGGAGCAGTCGACCGAGCTCAAGATGTTCGAGACCGGCATCAAGGTCATCGACCTGCTCGAGCCGTACCTCCAGG
>CADEDC010000079.1 GCA_902825985.1 uncultured Acidobacteriota bacterium
AACGCTGAATGCATCTAAGCGTGAAACCCTCCACAAGATGAGATCTCCCTGGACGCAAGTCCCTAAAGGCTCCTGGAAGATTACCAGGCGATAGGTCGGGTGTGTAAGCGTGGTGACACGTTGAGCTTACCGATACTAATCAGCCGTGAGGCTTGACCATAAACTTTCGCTCCGGGCTCGTCCCGGAACAGCAAGTGCAATGCACGCAGAAACGCTGCGTGGAGTGGCGGTCAAACTACCGTTTGCAGGATATTCAGTTGTCAGTCGCTCTTTGAAGACCCGAGGGTTACCTCGGATCAAAGATTGTCTGGGACGATCGACGTGGTGCGTCAATGCGCGGCTTGTGAGCCGCGATCCAGCGCGTCGAACCCCAGGCAGCAAGGTCCCGGAGTCCGCTCCGGAACAAGTATGCCGGTGGTCATAGGATCAGGGTCACACCCGTTCCCATTCCGAACACGGAAGTTAAGCCTGATACCGCCGATGGTACTGCGTGGGAAACTGCGTGGGAGAGTAGGTCGCTGCCGGCAGTAATATCAGAGGCCCGACATCAAGCAGATGTCGGGCCTTTTTGTGTTTCTGGGTGTCGCGCGCCGAGCCCGTCATCCAGCTCGCCGTGCCGCGGAGGCCAGCCTCCGCCAGGAGAAGTCGATGAAGAAGCTTGCCGTCCTGGCGTTGACGACCGTGATTGCCAGCGGGTGCCGCAACCAGACCGGAACCGCCGCAGCCGCCACGGCGGAGTCGCCGGCGCCCGGAGCGGCCGTTGCGGGAGCCGCGCCGGCTGGAGCCGCCGCCGGAGCTGCCCAGCCCGGTGCCGCCGCTCCAGCGAAACCCGTTCCCGCCCAACTGCCCGAGATTGTCGCCACCGTCGACGACGAGAAGATCGAACGCTGGGAGCTCGAGGGTGCGCTTCGAGGCCTCGAGGCGCGCGCCGGGTCACCGATTCCGGCCGAGCGCCGCGACGAAATCATCCGTGGACTGCTCGATCAGATCGTCGCCTACCACGTCCTGGCGCGTGAGGCACGCGACAGCAAGATCGCCGCGACCGACGCCGACGTCACGGCCCGCCTGGCCCAGATCAAGGGCGGGTTCCCCGACGAGCAGGCGTTCCAGCAGGCTCTGACCGCGCAGGGCATCACGCTCGACCAGCTGCAGCGCCAGACCCGAATGGGCATGGACATCGACAAGGTCCTCGAAACCAAGGTCGGCTCCGAAGTGAAAGTAGAGGAGGCCGAGGTCGGCGCCTTCTACCAGCAGAATCTGCAGCAGTTCGCCCAGGGCGAGAGCGTTCACGCCAGCCACATCCTGATCAGCACCCCCAGGGACGCGCAGCCGGCGCAGAAGACGGCGGCGAAGGCCAAGGCTGATGAGCTGCTGAAACAGGTCAAGTCCGGCAGCGACTTCGCCGCGCTCGCCAAGGAACAGTCGCAAGATCCCGGAAGCGCCCCCGGCGGCGGCGACCTGGGCTTCTTCCCCAAGGGCCAGACCGACCCCGCGTTCGAGTCGGCCGCCTTCGCCCTCAAGCCCGGCGCCGTCAGCGACGTCGTCGAAACGCAATTCGGCTTCCACGTCATCAAGCTGCACGAGCACCGCGCCGCTCGCACGGCTCCGCTGGAAGAGGTCAGTGCCCAGATTCGCCAGTTCCTCACCGGCCAGCAACGCGATGCCAAGATCCAGGCGTTCATCGAGCAGGCCAAGGCCAAGCGGAAGGTGCAGATCCTGGTTTGAGCCGCACCGTGGGTCGATGCGCCTCTAACGGCGAGGCGGCTCCGGACGATAAATTCCGTGAGACGATCCACGCTCACCCGTCACGCTTGCACTGAACCGGCTGGTCAGAGGGAGATTTCATGGAAACCGCCGCTCGCATTGGTCCCTCCATTCGCATCAAAGGAGACGTCCGTTCCGGCGAACCGCTCGTGGTCGCTGGACACGTCGATGGCACCATCGAAGTCAACGGGCACCCGCTGACGATCGACCCGGGCGGCTCCATCGCGGCGACCGTCTCCGCGCACACGATCGTCATCAGCGGGAACGCCAACGGCATCTTGACCGCGACGGCTCGCGTGGTGGTGATGGAAACCGCCAAGGTGGAAGGCGATATCGCCGCCCCCGTGGTCAGTCTCGCCGAGGGCGCCATGGTCAACGGCCGGATCGAGACCGCCGAGAAGAAGTCCTCGCTCTCACTCGCCTCCTGAGCCGTCGCTCGGGACCGGGAGTCAGCTCGACAGGAGGTCGCCCTGAACGGGGCCGCCTCCCGTCAGTCCCGTCCCGTACTTCGCCAGCAGGGCGGCCACACGGATCTTCTTCCGCGCACTCTCCGAGCTCATCGATCGGACCGTCCCATAAATCGGCCGCTCCGGCCACGGCCGGTCGTAGCGTCCCAGCGTCCAGAAGTAGCCCGCATAGGAATTCGGGTCACGACCATCCAGCGACCAACGGTCCATGACCGTGCGCATGGTGTCGAGCGCCTCTTCCGGTGATGCCGACCATTCCAGGATCTTCTTGCCCCACAGCATCCTCAGGTAGTTGTGGCACCAGCCCTCCTCGCGCAGTTGTCGTTGCGCCGCATTCCACAGCGGGTCGTGTGTGTCGGCGTCTTCGAACTGCTGTCGGGTGTACACGAATCGGCGATGGTCGCCGCGGTGGGCCTCGAGCGTGGCCAGCGCCCACTTCGGCAGCGAGCCGAACCTGTCGTAGTCGTCAGGACGCATCACGCACGTATTGAACGCGAGCTCTCGCCAGACGAGCAGCTGATCCAGAAAGGCTTCGGCGCCGCTCCGAACGCCCCACCAACCCTCACGGGCGCCACTGGCCGTTCCGAGCTTGCCGACCGACCATGACTCTCGCCGCATCACCGCGTTGAACACGGCATGCACCGACAGGTGCCCGAAATGCAGATAGGGGGAGAACCGGCTCGTCCCATCGTCGTCGGGATGGTTGTGCGCGTCATGGTAGAACTCGAGCCGGGAGGAGACGAATCGCGTGAGCGCGGCCTCCGCCGCCCGCGAACCGCCGCGCACCGACAGCGCGCCGACCCGATGATCTATCGGCAGGCGACGCAGCGCGTCGCTGGCGCCATCCAGCGCCGCCTTCGAGGCCGGCAGCCAGTTCGGTCCCAGCGCTGACGTGATCAGGTTCTCCGTCGCCGGCGGTATCGCCCGGTCACGAAACGGCTCCTCCCGTGGGAACTCCGAAAGATGACTCCGCAGCTGCTTTTGGAGGTGACGACGAAAATGCACGGCTGCCGGATACGCGCGGTCGGTCGCGCGCATCGGCAGGATCCCGTTGCTGTCGACGGCTTCCAACCGGATCGGCAGGGCTTGGCCCGCCCGCTCGACCATCCGTGGCAGGAAGAAACAGGGAAACTCATCGGTGACGACGACGCAGGCTTGGCGGGCGAGGGAGGGGAGCAGGCCCCGGCTCTCATGATGCGCCCGCTCCAGGTAAGGCAGGTAGAGCGCGGGGGTCCTCGCCAGCGCCGCGGCATTGTCCTGCATGCCGTCCATGACGAACCGATGCAGCCGGTCGGATGCCCACGGGTAGTCCGACCGCAGCCCCTCGAAGACCACCAGTGGACGGTGCAGCGACTGAGCCCAGTCGACCGCACGGTCCAGCGCGAAATTCAGAACCGCGCGGCGTGCGGCGATCATCCAATACAGTACGAACGTGCCGTCCGGCCGGACCGGCGCGGCGTTCACCCTACGGACACGCAGGCTCGACGGGAGCTCCATCTTCGGAGCATAGCATTCGAGTCCGAGGCTCCGCGGGAGGGGAGTTACACTGACGTATGGCTGAAATCCAGCGCGATGATATGCGGAGCGAGGACGACTGGCGCCACTGTCTTTCGCCCGATCAGTTCAAGGTCCTGCGTCAGCACGGGACCGAGCGTCCTGGTTCGAGTCCGTTGAACTACGAGCAGCGGACCGGGGTGTTTTCCTGCGCCGGGTGCGAACGGCCGCTGTTCTCATCCGATACCAAGTTCGAGAGCGGCACCGGCTGGCCCAGCTTCTGGGCGCCGCTGCCCGGCGCGATCGAGACGACGGTCGACGACAGTCACTTCATGTCCCGCGTCGAAGTGCATTGCGCGACCTGCGGTGGTCATCTCGGTCATGTGTTTCCAGACGGTCCGGCCCCCACCGGACAGCGCTTCTGCATGAATGGCGTGGCGCTGGCCTTTCAGCCAGCCGGCACGGAATGATCAATCCCAGGTGAGCGCACAGGAGCGACACACGATGTTTGGAAAGTCCATCCGGATGCCGTCACCGTCGGAACTATTGCCCGGACGCGATGAGCGCATGCCGGTGCCGGCGCAGCATTTCGTCAGCGGCCGGACTCTGCAGCCGCCATTTCCCGCCGGACTGCAGCTCGCCCTGTTCGGCCTGGGATGCTTCTGGGGGGCCGAGCGCGTGTTCTGGCAACTGGCCGGCGTCTACTCGACTGCAGTCGGCTACGCCGCCGGAACAACGCCCAATCCGACCTACCGCGAAGTCTGCAGCGGCCTCACCGGGCACACCGAGGCCGTGCTCGTGGCGTTCGATCCAGCGGTGATTGCCTACGACGACCTCTTGCGCGTCTTCTGGGAAAGCCACGACCCGACGCAGGGGATGCGCCAAGGAAACGACGTCGGCTCCCAGTACCGGTCCGGCATCTACGCCTACTCCGACGAACAACTGCGGTCCGCCGAAGCGTCGCGCGATGCGTTCCAGCACGAGCTGACGAAGGCCGGCTATGGCCGGATTACCACCGAGATCCTGCCGGCGCCGGAGTTCTACTACGCCGAGGAGTACCATCAGCAGTATCTGGCCAAGAATCCCGGTGGATACTGCGGTCTCGGCGGTACGGGCGTCAGCTGCCCCGCCGGCGTGATCGGCGGCTGAACGATCGCGATCGGCCGCCGTGATCCCGCTTCCGATTGATCCGCACGTCGACGCCGTTCGAGGCGCGCTTCGACGGGCTCGCGCGGCGGTCGTCAGCGCCCAGCCCGGCACCGGCAAGACCACTCGCATTCCACCGGCACTCACCGACGCCGGCCCGGTCATCCTGTTGCAGCCCCGCCGCGTCGCGGCGCGCGCGGTCGCCGCCCGGATCGCTGGCGAACGCGGCTGGACCGTTGGTGAGGAGGTCGGCTGGCAGATTCGCTTCGAGCGCCGGGCATCGCGCCGCACGCGGTTGCTGGTGGTCACGGAAGGGATACTCACCGCGCGTCTGCAGCGTGACCCGCTCCTCACCGACTTCGCCACCATCGTCATCGACGAGTTCCACGAACGCAGCATCCACGCCGATCTCGCGCTGGCACTGGCGAAGCAGGCATGGCGGGCCCGGGACGATCTGCGGATCGTGGTGATGTCCGCGACACTCGACGGTGGCGCCGTGTCGGCGTTCCTCGATGACTGTCCGATCATCGACGTACCTGGCCGCACCCACCCGCTGGACATCGCCTACGACCCCGAATCCCGCGCCGCCGACGTCGTGCGGCGGCTCGCGGCGTTGCGCGACGGGGACATTCTCTGCTTCATGCCGGGGGCCGGCGACATTCGTCGCACCATCAGCGAGATTGTCGCCGGCGGCCTGCCACCGGCGACGGAAGTGCTGCCGCTCTACGGTGCCCTGGACGGTGCCGAGCAGGACCGGGTCCTTGCCGCGCCACCGCCGGGCATCACGCGGGTCATTGTCGCGACGAACGTCGCGGAGACGTCGTTGACGGTTCCCGGCATCAGGTCTGTCGTCGACGCCGGCTGGCAGAAAGTCGCCCGCTACGACCCGGCTCGCGGGATCGATTGCCTCGAGACCGAGCGCATCACGCAGGATGCCGCCGATCAGCGCGCCGGTCGCGCTGGTCGGGTCGGTCGCGGCCGCGTCGTCCGATTGTGGGACTCGCGCGACCGACTGCGGCCGCATCGCGAAGCGGACATCCAGCGCATCGATCTCGCAGGCACGGTGCTCGACATCCTGGCGTGGGGTGGCGAGCCGATGTCCTTCGAGTGGTTCGATGCGCCGCGCCGCGACCGCATCGTCGCCGCGGTCCAGTTGCTCGAGCGGATTGGAGCGGTTCACGACGGCCGGCTCACGGACCGCGGCAGGGAGACACACCGCTTTCCGCTGCATCCCCGGCTTGCCGCGATGTTGGTCGATGCCCGCGGGCACCGCGCCATGGTCCAGGCCTGCGCCCTGCTCTCCGAGCGTCACGTGACGACCCGGCGTCGCCAGGCAACGACATCAGACCTTCTTTCCGCGCTCGACGAATGGGATGGCGTGCCGGCGCACGTCAGGCAGGTCGCCGACGACATCTCCAGGGTCGTCCGCTCGCTCGGCCAGCCGGACGAATCGCCTCTCGACGAGTACCGGTTCCGGCATGCTGTCTTCACCGCCTTTGCGGATCGCGTCGGGCGCCGTCGCGAACCGGCATCGACCCGTGTGAAGCTGGCGACCGGAAGCGGCGCGATACTCGCAGCGGACAGCGGCGTCATCGCCGCCGAGTATCTGGTCGCGCTCGACCTGCGCAGCGCCGGCGGCCTCGCAGTCGGCGGTCGGCACGGACCGCCATCGGCGGAAGACGGCGTCATCCACCTCGCCTCGCAGGTGGAGCCCGAGTGGCTCGTGCCGACCGCCGCGACGACGCGATGCTGGTTCGACGCACCGACAGGCCAGGTGCGGGCGGCGCTGGTGGACCACTACGATCAGCTGATCCTTCGCGAGCGCGCGACCCGCATCGACGACGAGGCGGCCGCGGTGGCGCTCGCCGACGCCTGGATTCGACGCGGACTCGACGAGGATGACACCCGTCTCCTGTGTCGGATGCGTTTTGCCGGCCACGACCCGGACGTCGAGGCCCTGATGCGGGCGGCCGCCTACGGTCGCCGGGCGCTCCGCGATCTGCATCTCGCCGCGGCGGTGGATCCGGCAGCGTTGCGGCAGCTGGATCGAGATGCCCCCGAGACGGTTCTGGTGCCGAGCGGCCGGCGGATGCGCCTCGAGTACGCTGCGGACGGCGGGGTGCGCGCATCGGTCAAGTTACAGGAACTGTTTGGCCTGGCCGAAACCCCTCGCATCGGACCGCACCGCCAGCCGGTCCTGCTGGCCTTGCTTTCGCCGGGCGGGCGCCCGGTCCAGCTGACGCAAGACCTGCGGAGCTTCTGGAACACCACCTATCCGCAGGTGCGGCGCGAACTCAGGGGACGTTATCCGAAGCATCCGTGGCCCGAGGATCCGTGGCGCGCCGTTCCGACGGCACGCACGCGCCGGCCGCTGTCGTAGGCGTGTCCTCGATGGTCGGCCAGCTCCCGGCGACGGCTGTCCACGGCCAGCGAGCGCCGCGGCAGGTTTGTCGACCGATGGTGATGGCGGCGCTCAAATCGGGAAGCCGGCGAAGGCAGGGAAGAAAACCCGCTGGATGAACCAGGCGATCCCGATCGCGATGACCCCGACCGAACCAGCCCGTGTCACCGTGCTCGACCGTTGCGGCCAGCGGTTCGCAACGGCCAGGATGCCGGATGCGATGACGAGGGCCGCCAGTGTACTCGCCACAGCCACGCCGATGTTCACCGCCCCAATCGACCAGACGAGCGCCGGCCGGGAGAGCCCGAGAAACCGCAGCAGCGCGGCAAACGCGAAACCGTGGATGCTGCCGACCCCGAACGCCATCCAGTGGCGCACGTCCCGGCCCCCGGCCGCCATCAGGTTGTCCGCGCCGATGTAGACGACCGCCAACGCGAGCGCCGGATCGATGAGGCGGTCCGGCGGATTCACGAGATTGAACGCCGCCAGCGATGTGGTCAACAGGTGGCCGGCAGTGAACGCGATGGCGATGGTGGCCGCGTGCCGCCGTGAACCGCCGAGCAGCAGCAGGCCGACGATGATCGTGAGGTGTTCCAGGCCCGCGACGATGTGCGTGAAGGCTTGCGGCAACGCCAGTCGGACTGCCGCCCAGCCGCCAGCGGTCGTTCCGGCGTAATACGTCGTCTCACGCTCGAAGGCGTCGAGAATGGACTGCGAGCCGATCGCGCCCTGGTCGTAGAAGTTCACGAACGTCTGGTGGGCGGTGTCGTAGGGAAACAGATGGGCGTCGAGGGTAATCGCGCCAGGCAGCGCCGATAGGCTGGCGCGCGTCGCCAGGCGTATCGATTGCCGCTCCGGCAGCGCCTCGACGACGGTCCATGGGTCGGGTGACACGGCACGCCCGTCGACCGACAGGCGCACCCGGCCTGGCAGCAGCCGCGCGAAGCGGAGTCCGCGCTCGTGCAGCGCCGGATCCTGCATCAGCTCCTCAGGCGTCACGAGCCCGGTGTCGTGCGCGACGTCGAAGGCGTGCGCGATCAGCGAGACCTCCAGTACGCGATCGACGACGCGGATGTCGAGATAGGTGAAGGGAGCAGGATGCGCGGCCGCGGTGGCGGCCGTGCCGATCAGCAGCGCGAGCGCCGTGCCAAGGACCGCCAGCCGCAACATGGGAGCGGCAATGGTAACGTACGGCCATGTTGCCGTTGTTCGACGTCGCCACGGTGTGCGAGCTGGCTCCCGGTGCGTTCCACCTCCCGGGCGCCGTGCCGCCCGACCGGCAGCGCCGGTTGGTGGCGGAGTGCGTGCGGCTGCTGGACGGCGAGACACCGGCCTATGTGCCCGTCGTGCGCGGCGGGCGACGGATGCACGTGAGGATGCTCTGTCTCGGACGCCACTGGAACGGGCAGCGGTACCGTTACGAGCCGACGCGCAGCGATCACGACGGCCGGCCGGCGCCGCCACTGCCGGAGGGGTTCGCGACGCTGGCCCGCGAGCTGGCCGGTCGCGTGCGGATGGCGATTGAGCCGGACATCTGTCTCGTCAACTTCTACGACTGCCACGGGCGGATGGGGTTGCATCAGGACAAGGATGAGAGTGCCGGGTCAATCGCGGCCGGCGTCCCGGTCGTCTCGCTTTCGCTCGGCGATACCGCTCACTTCCGGCTTGGCGGCCTGCGGCGGCAAGACGAGGTGCACAGCGTGCCGCTCCTGTCAGGAGACGCGTTCATCTTCGGTGGACCGGCGCGGCTGCGGTACCACGGCGTCGCGCGCATCCTTGCCGGCACGGCGCCGGCGGCCCTCGGACTGTCAGGCCGCGTGAACCTGACGTTCCGCCAGTACTGAACTCAGCGACGCCAGCTGCCGGCATGCCGATTGTCGCGCTCGATAGCCTGGAGGATCCGCGGGTCGCCGCGTATCAGCACGTCGCCGAACCGGAACTCGTCCGCAGGCTCGGGCTGTTCGTGGCCGAGGGGCGTGCTGTCGTCGAGCGGGTCCTCGAGCAGGCGATCGAGACGGAGCAGTACCGGATCGAGTCGCTGCTGGTCAGTGACGCGGCCCTGGTCGGCCTGATGCCGCTGCTGGCCCGCTTGAGCGCTCTGCGACGGGCCGACGTGCCGACCTACGTGTGTCCCGCCGCGGCGTTCCGACGGCTGGCCGGATTGAACCTGCACCGCGGCTGCCTGGCGCTCGTCCACCGGCCCGCCCGGCGGGCGGTTGGCGACGTGACGCTCGCCGCCCGGACGATTGTCGTCCTCGAGGCGATCGGCAACCCCGACAACATCGGTGGCATCTTTCGGAACGCGGCGGCGTTTGGCTGCGACGCGGTGGTGCTGTCGCCGGGCTGTGCGGACCCGCTCTACCGTAAGGCCATCCGCACGTCGATGGCGGCGTCGCTGCGAGTGCCGTTCGCGACGGCATCGCCGTGGCCCGAGGCGCTGGGTGCGTTGAAGGCGGGCGGGTTCACGATGCTCGCCCTCACGCCGCGGCGGTCGGCGGCGACGCTGGACGCGCTGGCCGAGTCCGCCCGGCCGGCTCGCCTGGCGCTGTTGCTGGGCGCCGAAGGACCGGGCCTGACTGCCACGGCACTGGCGCATGCCGACCGGAGCGTCCGCATCCCGATGACCGCTGCCGTCGATTCCCTGAACGTGGCGGTTGCCTGCGGGATCGTCCTTTCGCGGCTGGCGCCGGCGCTGCCCTAGTTGGCGAGCCGGGCGCTGCGCCGGTATACTCGCAACGCGGATCCTCCCCCGAGCCGCTTATTGACATAGAACCTTGGCCGTCACGATTCCCGTCGAATACGCGTCGCAACGAAAGATCCGCGAACGCAACAAGCTGCACTATCGATTCAACCACTGGCCGATTTGGATCTTCGTGTTCTTCATCGCGCCGGGCCCGCTCACGTTCGACCTGTTCGAACGGGGCTTTGACGGCCGGATGGCACTCTGGCTGGGCGCGGTGCTGGTCGGCACCGGGATCGCCGGACTGCGCGGCCGACTGCCGGGTGTCGAGCCGAAGCCGTACATCATCCGGTTCACGGAGGACCGGCCGAATCCGCTGTACCGCCGGGTCTGCTACACGTTCGCGTGGAGTGAGGTCATCACCTTCGCGGTGCTGAATATGGCCGGGCTCGTCGTCGCCATCGTGACCGGCGGCTGGTATCTGAAGCAGATCTACGGCGTCGCCTATTTCCCGATCGCCGGCACGGTCTGGCTGCTGGGGGCGCTCGGCGCGTTGCCGCGCGTCAAGCCGTCCACCAAGGGCGAAGGGCACGAACGGCGGTACTTCTACGGGTCGGTATGGGCGGTGTGTTGGGCGCAACCGACCCTGTGGTTCCTGTGGAAGGCGTTGCCGCAGAATCGTCCGTCGGACATCTTCAAGCTGGCGGTGTTCGTTGGCATCCTGGCGTTCGTCGGCAACCTCGCCCGTCTCGGCCGCCTGCCGCGCACACGGCCCATCGTGCCGGGTGAGCTCGCGGTCTCCGATTGAGAGCCGCATGAGTGCACGCGCCCCGCAAGGTTGGCACGGCTGGGACGAGTATGCGCCGTTCTACGACTGGGAGAACGCCCAGACGCTCGGCCGCCGTGACGTGCCGTTCTGGACCCGGGTCGCACGGGAGGCGCGCGGACCGGCACTCGAACTCGGGTGCGGCACCGGCCGCATCGCGCTGCCGCTGGCGCGGGCGGGCATTTCGCTCGTCGGCATCGACCGTTCCGAGGCGATGCTGGCGCACGCGATCAGAAGGGCCGAACGATGGCGCAAGGCCCAGCCGCGCCGGAAGCGGCGACTCGGGCTCGTGCGCGGCGATATCCGGTGCCTGCCGTTCGACTCCGCACACTTCAATCTCGTGATGGCGCCCTATGGGGTCCTCCAGTCCCTGCTGCGGGATCGGGATGTGAAGGCGACGCTCGATTCCGTGTCGCGGGTGCTCAAGCCGGGCGGAACGTTCGGCCTGGACCTGGTGCCGGACGTCCCGCACTGGAAGGAGTACACGGATCGCATCCAGATGCGCGGCAAGGCGGCCGGCGGTGCGCATCTCACGCTGGTCGAATCGGTTCGCCAGGACCGGCGGCGCCGCCTGACCATCTTCGAGCAGGAGTACCGGGTGCGCCGCGGCGGCGAAACGACCTGTCATCCGTTCACGCTGACCTTTCGCACCCTGCCGATTTCCGGTATGGTTCGACGGCTGGAACGGGCCGGTTTTGCAATTCGCTCCATCCTCGGGGATTATCGTGGCAGCCCCTGGGACGACCGGGCCGACGTGTGGATCATCCTGGCGGAAAAGGTGTAAGATTTTCCGTCCCATCTCGTTGATTTTTCTGGAGTTTCGACATGTCCGGCCATTCCAAGTGGCACACAATCAAGCACAAGAAGGGCGCCGCTGACGCCAAGCGCGGCAAGATCTTCACCCGCATCATCAAGGAACTGACCATTGCCGCACGGTCCGGCGGTGGCGATCCCGACATGAACCCGCGGTTGCGCACGATCATCGCTGAGGCGAAGGCGAACAACATGCCCAGCGACAACATCAAGCGTGCCATCCGCCGCGGCACCGGTGAAGAACCTGGCGTGTCGTACGAAGAGGCGCAGTACGAGGGCTACGGCCCGGGCGGCGCGGCGGTCATCATCGACGTCCTCACCGACAACAAGAACCGCACGGTCGGTGAACTGCGCCACATGCTGACCAAGTACGGCGGCAACCTCGCCGAGACCAACGCGGTGGCCTGGATGTTCACCAAACGCGGCTACATCGTCGTGCCCAAGGCCAAAGCCGACGAGGACACGCTGATGAGCGCCGTGCTCGACGCCGGCGGCGACGATCTGCGGGACGACGACGACAACTGGGAAGTCCTGTCGTCGGTCGAGGCCTACCAGGCGGTGCTCGACGCCGTGAAGAAGCTCGGCATCGAACCCGAGGCCGCCGAGATCACGATGCTGCCGCAGAACTACCTGAAGCTCGAAGGCAAGCAGGCCCAGCAGATGGTCAAGTTGATGGATGCCCTCGACGATCACGACGACGTGCGTCACGTCTGGTCGAACTTCGATATCGAAGAGAAGGAGATCGAGGCATCTCTCGCGTGAGGGTCTTTGGCATCGACCCGGGGTCTGAACGCACCGGATTCGGTTGCGTCGAGACCGACGGGTCGCGCCATCGACTGCTGATTTGCGGCGCCATCGTCTCATCCGCTCGGGTGCCGTTCCCCGACAAGTTGCTGGCCATCCATGCCCGCCTCGGCGAGCTGCTCCGCGACCACGAGCCGGACTGCGTCGCCATCGAAAGCATCTTTCACGCAGTCAACGCCCGCAGTGCGCTGAAGCTGGGGCACGCGCGTGGCGTCGCGATGCTGGCAGCCGTGCAGGCCGGGCTCCCGGTACTCGAGTACACCCCGGCCGAGATCAAGCGTGCGGTCGTCGGCTACGGACGGGCGGAGAAGCCGCAGGTGCAATCGATGATCAAGCTGATTCTCGGTCTCGATGCCGTGCCGTCGCCGCACGACGCTGCCGATGCCCTGGCCGTGGCGATCTGTCACATCCATTCGCGCGGCGTCGGGCCGGTTGTCGCGCCGGTGCCGCGGTCGCGCGCCGCCACCAGCTGGCGCCACTACCGGCCGGCGCGCTGACATCGTGATCGCCCACCTCCATGGCCGCCTGTTCGAGAAGCAGCCGAACCGGATCGTCGTCGACGTCAGCGGCGTCGGCTACGACGTCTCGGTGCCGCTGTCGACCTTCTATGGTCTCGGCGAGCCGGGCAGCGCCGTGTCGCTGCGGATTCACACGCACGTACGGGAGGACGTCCTCGCGCTCTTCGGCTTCGCCACGCGACTCGAACAGGAACTGTTCGAGCGGCTGATCTCGGTCAGCGGCATCGGTCCCAAGCTGGCGCTGTCGGTGCTGTCCGGCATCGAACCGCCCGAGCTGATTCGCGCGATCCAGACCGCCGATGTGGCGCGGCTCACCGCGATTCCCGGCGTCGGCAAGAAGACCTCCGAACGCATCGTGCTCGAGCTGAAGGATCGCCTGCCCCACGCCGCCGCCAGCACGCCGGTCGACGACCTGCCGGGGCCGTCGCTGCGAGACGACCTCCTGTCGGCCCTGATCAACCTGGGGTATCATCGCCCCCTTGCCGAAAAGGCCGTCGATGCGGCGATCAAGCAGACCGCAGGCGGTGATTTCGAGCAACTTCTGAGGCAGGCGCTTCGCGAGCTCGCCAGGTAGTCATAGATGCCGGACGATCGACTGGTTACGGCGGACCGCGTCGACGAGGACGCGCAGTACGAGGCGGGGCTGCGGCCGCGTGCGCTCGACGACTACATCGGCCAGGACCGCGTTCGCGAGAACCTGCAGGTGTCGATCGCGGCCGCGCGGCAGCGTGGGGAAGCGCTCGATCACGTGCTCGTCTACGGCCCGCCCGGGCTCGGCAAGACGACGCTCGCCTACGTCATTGCCAACGAGATGGGCGCCGCCATCCGCTCGACATCGGGGCCGGTGCTCGAGAAGCCGGGCGATCTCGCGGCGATCCTGACGAACCTCGCCGACAAGGAGGTCCTGTTCATCGACGAGATCCACCGGATGTCGCCGACCATCGAGGAGATCCTCTACCCGGCGCTCGAGGACTACGAGCTCGATATCGTCATCGGCCAGGGACCGAGCGCGCGCTCGGTCAAGGTGCCGCTGCAGAAGTTCACGCTGATTGGCGCAACGACCCGCGCCGGACTGCTGACTGCGCCGCTGCGCGCCCGCTTCGGCATCGTCCACCGGCTGGAGTTCTACAACAGCGTCGACCTCGAGGAGATCGTGCGCCGGTCGGCGCGGATTCTCAACGTCCCGATGGACACGCCGGCCGCCGCGGAGATCGCGAAGCGGTCGCGCGGCACGCCGCGCATCGTCAACCGGTTGCTGCGCCGTGTCCGCGACTACGCGCAGGTCCGCGCCGACGGGACGATCACGCTGCCGGTAGCCGAGGCGGCGCTCAAGCTGCTGGAAGTGGACGAGTACGGGTTCGACGAGATCGATCGCAAGCTGCTCCGCACGATCATCGACAAATTCGGTGGCGGTCCGGTCGGCGTCAACAGCATCGCCGCGGCGATCAGCGAGGAACGCGATGCCATCGAAGACATCTACGAGCCGTTCCTGATCCAGGCCGGGTTCCTGGACCGGACGCCGCGCGGCCGCGTCGCCACCCCGCGCGCCTACGGCTATTTCGGGCTCGACGCGCCCGGGAGGGATTCACGACTGTGGTAACCGCCCAAGCTGTGAGGACGACATCCCGTTGCCAGGGTCGTCCGGTGACGATTCGAGCACTGGCGACCTACGTGCCGCCGCGGCTGCTGACCAATGCCGACCTCGAGAAGCTGGTCGACACCACCGACGAGTGGATTCTCCAGCGCACCGGCATCCGCGAGCGGCACGTCGTCGACCCCGGCGTCGCGACCTCGGACCTCGGGAAGGAAGCGGCGCTGGCGGCGATCGGCAGGGCCGGTCTGACGCCCGCCGATATCGGCTTCCTCGTCGTCGGCACGGTGACGCCGGACATGATGTTCCCGAGCACCGCGTGCCTGCTGCAGCACAAGATCGGGGCGCACCATGCCTGGGGATTCGATCTCAGCGCCGCCTGTTCGGCGTTCACCTATGCGCTGACCACCGGCACCCAGATGGTCGCCTGCGGGGCGCATGACTACGCCCTCGTCGTCGGCGCCGACGTGATGTCCAGCATCATCGACTACCAGGACCGCTCGACCTGCGTCCTCTTCGGCGATGGCGCCGGCGCCGTCGTGCTCGCACCCGCCGGTCCAGACGACGGGGCGATCCTCGATTTCGAACACGAAATCGACGGCAGCGGCGGGCCGGCGTTGTGCATGCCGGCGGGCGGCAGCCTGCGGCCGCCGTCGCACGAGACGGTGGAGCAGCGGCTGCATTACGTCAAGCAGGACGGCCAGACGGTGTTCAAGTTCGCCGTGCGCAAGACCGAGGAGATCTCGCGCCGCCTCCTGGAGCGCAACCACCTCACGCCAGACGACCTCAGCCTGTTCGTGTCGCATCAGGCGAACCGCCGGATCATCCAGTCGGCCACCGAAAGGCTCGCCATCGACCCGGCAAAGGTGATCATCAACATCGAGCGGTTCGGCAATACCACGGCGGCGACGATTCCGCTCGCGCTGAACGACGCGATCGCCGCCGGTCGTCTGAAGAAGGGCGATCTGGTCCTGCTCGCGTCGGTCGGCGCCGGATTCACCGTCGGCGCCGTGCTCATCCGCTGGGGCTATTGATGGCCCCGCGGCTGCGTCGATCCTAGAATCGGGCGTGGAGACCGCGCGGCAACTCGACCGGCTCAGAGTCTGGCAGCGGCTGCTCGACGAAGCGTTCCGGATTCCGGGGACCCGTATCCGCTTCGGCTGGGATGCGATTGCCGGGCTTCTCCCCGGTGCCGGCGATCTCGTCGCCGGCTTGTTCGGACTGGTCATCCTGTACCACGCCCACCGCATGCGGGTGCCGGCCGTCGTCAGGGTGCGCATGGCGATCAACCTCGCCATCGATCTCGCGGTCGGTCTGGTGCCGGTGGCCGGCGACGTGGTCGACATCTTCTGGAAGGCGAACACGCGGAACATGGCGTTGCTCGAGCGCCATGCCGCCCGCGAAGTGCCCGCGACCACCGGCGACTGGCTGTTCGTCGGTGGCGTCGCCGCCGCGCTGACCGCGCTGGTGGCCCTGCCGGTCATGCTGGTCTTCGACGCCGGCCGGGCCATGAGGTGGTGGTGAGGTCACGCATCTTCCTGCTGTCGCCCGCCAACTGCGGCGGCCGACGCGCCCGGCAGCTGTTGGCGCCGACGACACGGGCGGCCCTCGGGGCCCGCCTGCGCGAACCGCGCGGGGCGCCGATCGGAGAGGTCTTCGCCTTCGTCAGCGGCCTGTACTTCCGTGGCAAGCTGGCGTACGCACGCCGGTTCGCTGCGCCACCGGAAGCCGGGCACCCGGTGGTCGCGGCCGGGGTGCACGTCATCACCCCCACCGCCGGCCTGCGCCTGCCCGAGCATCCGCTGACCGCCGCTGAACTGCAGCGTCTCGGCGGCGATCTCATCGCCGCTGACAATCCCGCGTTCACCGCACCGCTGGCCCGCAGCAGCCGCGTCCTGCTGCGCGAACTCGGACCCGATTGCGACGTGGTGCTCCTCGGCAGCATCGCCTCGCCGAAGTACGTGGACGTGCTGCTCGATGTCTTCGGCGATCAGCTGCGTTTTCCGCTGGCATTCGTCGGCCGCGGCGACATGAGCCGGGGCGGGCTGCTGCTCCGCCAGGTGACCGCCGGCGTCGAACTCGAGTACGGCCCGGTGCGCGGCGCGGTGCGGACCGGAGTGCGGCCGCCGCGGTTGGCGCCGTTGCCGCGCATCTCGGCAGCGGCCCCGGGCTCGCCCCCCCCGGACCGCAGGGGCCGACGATGACAACGGCCGGCCTGCCGCGGGACCGCGACGACCTCGTCGTCGCCATCGATGACCAGGAGGTCCGCCTGACCAACTTGCGCAAGCCGTTCTGGCCGGCGCTCGGACTCACCAAGGGTGACCTCATCTGGTACTACGCGCAGATGGCCGACGTCCTGCTGCCGCACATCCGCGATCGCGCGATGGTGATGAAGCGCTATCCGCACGGCGCTGCCGGCGAGTTCTTCTTCATGAAACGGGCGCCGTCGCCACGACCGGCGTGGATCCAGACCTGCGCCATCACGCACGAATCGGGCAACGTCATCGAGTTCCCGATGATCCAGGATCGGGCCTCGCTGTTGTGGGTCGTCAACCTGGGATGTATCGACCTGAACCAGTGGTATGCCCGGTGCGACGACGTCGATCGGCCGGACTATCTGCATTTCGACCTCGACCCGGGCGAGGGCGCCGACTTCGAACGGGTTCGCGAAACCGGGTTCGTCGTCCGCGACGCGCTCGAGGCGCTGAAGATGCCGTCGCTCGTGAAGACCACCGGGTCGCGCGGACTGCACGTCTACGTGCCGATCGTCCGCGGCCCGCTGCAGAAGGACGTGTGGACGTTCGCGAAGGCCCTGGCGCAGGAACTCGCCGTTCGCCATCCCGCCCTGATTACGGCCGAGTACCGGGTCGCCCGGCGCCCGCCCGGACGCGTGCTCGTGGACTACAACCAGAATGCCTGGGGACGGACGCTGGCCTCGATCTACTCGGTGCGTCCGACACCCCTGGCGACCGTCTCGGCACCGGTCACGTGGCAGGAACTCGAGGACGGCGCCGTCATCGAGGACTTCGCGGTCGCCAACATGTACGAACGGGTCGCGCAGGTGGGCGACCTCTGGAAGCCGCTGTTGCAGGCCCGCGGTCGCGTCCGGCTGCCGATGCCGGCGGCCGAACCGGTCACTCGCCGAGCAACTCGCCGACCGACTTGAAGTCCTCGATGCGATCGCAGATCGACTTGATGACCACGAGGATCGGCACCGCCAGCAGCATCCCCCAGACATCCCAGACCCAGCCCCAGAAGAGCAGGCCGACGAAGACCGCGACGGCATTCATCTGCGCGGCGCGACTCGTCAGCCACGGCGTCAACAGAAACCCTTCCAGCGACGTGATGACCAGCGCCGCAGTGGCGATGGTCAACGTCTTGGCCAGCGTGCCGAACTGAAGGAAGGCCACCGTCGAGATGCCGCCCGTGACGATGACCGGCCCGACGTAGGGGATGGAATTGAAGACGCCGGCAATCAGCCCCCACGTCGCCGCCTGGTTCAGGCCGAGCCAGCGGAACGCCGCCCACGACGCCACCCCGACGATCACGCTGGTTGCCACCTGGACGAGCAGGAAGTGCGCAATCTGGCGGTCGATGTCATCCAGAATTTGAACCGTGATCTTCTTCTTGGTCAGCGATGGTCCGGCGATCTTGACCAGCTTTCGGCGATAGAGATCGCCGCTGGCGAGCAGGAAATACGCAAGGAACAGCACGAGGACCGCCTGACCGGTTGCGGTGACCACCGTGAGCGACCCGGTCATCAGGTAGCTGCTGATCTCGAGGGCCGGTTCTTCCACCCGTACCCGCGTGACCCCGGGTGGTACGGCCTCGTCGGATGGAGAGGCGGCGCTTGCGGCCCGCTCCAATTCGGCCGCCGCCTGCTGCACCTGCCGTAAGGTCGAGGGATCCCCGGCCCGGGTCCGCTCGAAACTCTGGCGCAGTTGCCGCGCGGCGGATGGCAGTTCCCGGACGATGGCGTCCACCTGCGGGCGAAGCTGGTACAAACCGAGCCCGCCGAGACCAACGAGCAGGAGCAGGACGATGGCCGCCCCGATCGGACGCGGCACGTGCAGGCCGGCCAGCCATGACACCACGGGATAGAGTGCGTAGCTGATGAGCAGGCCGAGAACGATGGGAATCACGAGCGACTGCGCCTGCTGCAACAGCACGATGCTGGCGAGCACCGCCAGCAGGGTCAGCGCGACGCTGCGCACGTCGAGCGTCCCCGGCAGGGCCGGTTCGTCATTCATGGCCGATCAGCCTTTCCTGCAGCGCCCGGTTGATGGCCAATCCGGCCTTGAACCCTTCGGCCGCCGCGACGACGACGTACTGGGCATCGTGCGACGCGTCGCCGGCGACGAAGACGCCCGAGACGTTCGTGTGGCACAGCCTGCCGGTGGTCACCGTTCCCTTGTCGTTGACCATACAGCCGAGACTGACCGCGAGCGGTGATTGCGGATGCTGCGGCATCGCGAAGAACAGTGCGTCACAGGGCACCCGCTCTCCGGTGCGCAGCTCGATGTCGCGCAGCAGTCCGTCGCTGTGGTGCAGCGCCACCGCGGGCGCGCCCCGGATGACGATCTGGTTGGCGGCGAGCCGTTCGCGCCAGGCCGACGACAGTCGGCCGCCGCGCGCCTGGAAGGGCACCACCACCACGTCTGCGCTCCAGGTCTTCAGCGAGATGGCAAGCCTCGCACCCGAGACGCCGTCCGCGAGCACTCCGAGCCGGCGGTCGCGCCATTCCCAGCCGTCGCAATATGGACAGTGAAAGACGCTGCGTCCGTAGCAAGCGGCGAGACCTGGCACCGCTGGAACCTCATCCGCAACGCCGGTTGCAATCAACAGGTAGGTCGCCCGTTCCACCGGACCCGTATCGAACGTCACCTCGAAGGCCGAGCCGTCGGTCGACCGACAGGCACGCGTCGCCACTCCGTGGCGCAGCGCCACGTCATAGCGACCCAGTTCGCCGCGACCGGCAGCGATGAAATCGGCTGGTGCGATGCCGTCCCGGGTGAGATAGCCGTGCAGGGCCTGGGAGCGGCGATTGCGCGGCGCCCCTGCGTCGCACACCAACACACGGCGGCGGCAGCGGCCCAATACCAGCGCGGCGCTCAGCCCTGCCGGCCCGCCTCCGACCACGATGACGTCGAACACGTCTCAAAAGGGTGCAAGAGCACCTCCAGGCACTCTTGGTGTACAAAAATGTCACATGGAGTCATGTAAAGATCGAGACCGATGACGGTCCGGTAAGTCGTTGCCGGAGCGCTGGTTGTACCCGGGGCGCCGGCGGGACCGGCACCGCAGACCCCGGTTTCCTCAGGCTTTAGGGCCACGGGTGCTATGGCCTTTCCCGACACACCTATGGTAAGTACCATTCCTCGTGGCGTATCTGGCCGTCGTCGCTTCGACTTCGGTCGGTCGTCGGTGGATTCTTTGGAGCACAGGCGTGCATCTTCGTCGATCCCACGTGTTCGCGCTCGCCGGCGTCCTGATCGCCCTGGCGGCAGCCCCTGCCGCCGCCCAGAGCCTGGCAGACAGCAGTAACGGCTTCCAGGAGTGGCAGTTCGGCGAACCGGCCGCCGGCTCGGCGTGTGCCGCGGGCCAGTCTGCCAGCGACGACAACATCGTGTGGGGCACTGCGTTCGAACCGGCGTCGTGCGCCACCGCGGCCGATGAGGACAACATCGTGTGGGGCACGCTCGTCGACGACAACATCGTCTGGGGCACGCTCGTCGGGGACGAGAACATCGTGTGGGGCACCGCGCTGGACAGTGCCGAGAACATCGTGTGGGGCACCAGCCGCGGTGACGACAACATCGTGTGGGGCACCGTGCTCGAGGCCCCCGCGGACGCCTACGGGTTCTAGCGCCGACATCGTCGGCCACGCCTTCCCACCCGTTCCACCTGAGCTGCCCGCGCTGCACTACCATTGAGTGCGGATGCTCGTCCGCGAGTTCGATTTCGACCTCCCGCCCGAATTGATTGCGCAGGAGCCGCCACCCGAGCGCGGAAGCGCCCGACTGCTGCAGCTTTCGCGGCAGTCAGGGGCGATCGTGCATGCCGGCGTGCGGAAACTGCCGAACCTGCTGACAGCCGGCGACCTGCTCGTGGTCAACGACACCCGGGTCTTTCCCGCCCGCCTGCTCGGCCGACGGACGCCGAGCGGGGGTGCGGTCGAGTGTCTCCTCGTCGGGCGGACGCACGCCGCGGTTGACGAGCCGACCGTCCATATCTGGGATGCGCTGGTCCACCCCGGACAGAAGCTGAAGCGCGGGGCGCGCATGACGTTCGGCGACGGCACGCTGTTCGGCGAGATCCTCGCGTCGGGTTCCTTCGGACGGCGCTCGGTCCGGCTGTGGACCGAGAGCGGGCAGTCGGTCGATGCTGCCATCGATCAGGTCGGGCGCGTCCCGCTTCCCCCGTACATCAAGCGACCGGATGCCGATGCCGATCGCGAGCGTTACCAGACGGTGTTCGCGGACCGTCGGGGTTCGGTCGCCGCGCCGACGGCCGGCCTGCACTTCACCCGGGAACTGCTCGACCAGTTGCACGTCGCCGGCATCGAGACCACCTCCATCACGCTGCACGTGGGCTATGGCACGTTCCAGCCGGTACGGGTCGACGACGTCGCAGCGCATCACTTGGAGTCGGAGCGTTACGCCGTCGGTGCCGTCGCCGCCGCGACCATCGAGCGGGCCCGCGCCGACCGGCGGCGCGTCATTGCCGTCGGGACGACGACCACTCGAACGCTCGAGGCGGTGGCGCGTGTCCACGGCGGGCAGGTGGTCGCGAGCGAGGGCCAGACCGATTTGTTCATCTACCCAGGCTTCGACTTCCGGGTGATTGGCGGTCTGCTCACGAACTTCCACGTCCCGAGGTCCTCGCTGCTGATGCTCGTGTCGGCGTTCGCCGGCGTCGAGGCGGTGCGGGCCGCGTATGCCGTGGCCGTGCAGCACCGCTACCGGTTCTACAGCTACGGCGACGCGATGCTCATCCTCTAGCCAGCAGGGGCGCCCATGACCTTTCCCTATGAAGAGTTCGATCTGTCCGACGTCCGCACCCATCCTCTGGCGTCGCGTCGGAGCAAGGCACGTGTCGAGGACTTTGCGCGGCCCTGCCCGCCAGACGCGACGGTCGCGGGGCTGGTCGACAGCCTGCCGAACGTGCTGGCGGCCGCCGACTTCCGCGCGATCGTGCGGGCGGTGAGTGACGCCGTCCAGGCAGGCCGGGGCGTGGCATGGGGAATCGGTGCGCATGTCGTGAAGACCGGGCTCGGACCGGTGCTCATCGACCTCATGGAACGCGGCTACGTGTCGGCGATAGCCACCAACGGTGCGGCGGTCATTCACGACTTCGAGGTCGCGCTGTCCGGCGCCACGTCGGAGGACGTCGATGCGGCGCTCGGGCCGGGACAGTTCGGCATGGCCGACGAGACCGGCCGGTTGCTGAACGGTGCCATCAACGACGGCGTGGCCGGTGGCCTCGGGATTGGACAGGCGGTCGGCGCCTACCTCACGACGGCGTCACCGCCGTTCGCCGACCGGAGCGTGCTGGCGGCGGCGGCGCGACTGCGGATTCCGGTGACGGTGCACGTCGCCATCGGAACGGACGTCATTCACATGCACCCGGCGGCCTCTGGCGAGGCGCTGGGCGCTGGCAGCCTGCGCGACTTCCGCTACTTCGTGTCCAACGTGGCGCGGCTCGCGGGTGGCGTCTATCTGAATTGCGGATCGGCGGTGGTGTTGCCCGAAGTGTTCCTGAAGGCGGTGGCGCTGGTGCGCAATCGCGGTGTGTCGCTGGATGGACTGACGACGGTGAACCTCGATTTCATCCGCGGCTATCGTCCCACGACGAACGTCGTGATGCGGCCGACGGCCGGCATCGGGCGCGGCTACGCCCTCGTGGGTCACCACGAACTGATGATTCCATGGCTGGCGGCGGCGATCATCGCGGCCGGTCGGGCGTGATACACTTCGAGGTTCCGGCCGGAGTAGCTCAGTTGGTGAGAGCACGCGTCTCATAAGCGCGGGGTCGACGGTTCAAGTCCGTCCTCCGGCACCAAACACTCAGGCAGGTTCGGCGGGCATCGCAGGCGCGGTCGGCGGATGCTCGCCGACCCCTGACACCGCGTTCCTGCCTGCGCACCCCCCGCCAGCATTGGGCCATGACATTACTGGATCACGTCCGGGCGACGATTCGTCGGGCCGATCTGTTGCAGCCGGGAATGCGCGTGATGGTGGCGCTCTCGGGCGGGTCGGACTCCGTGGCGCTCGCCCATGTCTGCCGGCTGCTCCACGACGCCGGTGACCTGATCTTCGCCGGGGTTGCCCACCTGAATCACCGTCTGCGGGCTGATGCGGAGGTCGACGCGGCGTTCTGCGAGGCGGTTGCGGTCGGTCTGCAGGTGCCCTGCGAAACCGCGGAGGCTGACGTTGCCGGCCATGCCGCCGCCCACGGGCTGTCGATCGAAGCCGCGGCGCACGACGAGCGCTACGCGTTTCTGCGCGCCGCCGCCGGCCGGTTGCACGCCGACCGGGTGGCGCTCGCCCACACCATGGACGACCAGGCGGAGACCGTGCTGTTGCGGCTGGTTCGCGGCGCCGGCTCGCGCGGCCTGGCCGGCATGTACCCGCGTCACGGCCTGTTCGTCCGCCCGCTGCTCGACGTCCGCCGCGACGCACTCCGCTCCTTCCTGCGCGATCGCGGTGCGAGTTATCGCGACGATCCGACGAACACCGACCGGCGGATTCCGCGCAATCGGATTCGCGCCGAGCTGCTGCCGGCGCTCGTCCACGACTACAACCCCCGGATCGTCGAGAACCTGGCCCAGCAGGCCGAGATTGCCCGCGACGAATGGGCGTGGCTTCAGCAGTCGGCGACCGAGTTGACCCGCGCCGCGCTCACCGGCGAGTCGCCGGAGTGGCGTCTGGCGGTGGCGCCGCTGCGGAACGTCCATCCCGCAGTGGCGCGGGCGGCGCTGCGCGAAGTGCTCGAGCAGGCGGCCGGCGGCCGGGCGGTGACAGCGGCGCATGTCAACGGCCTGCTCGCCCTCGTCCTCGCTGAAACGGATGGGGCAGCCGACTTCCCGGGCCAACGTGTGGAACGTCGCGGCCCGCAGGTCGTCTTAAGGAGCAGGCTGACCGCCAGAGGCCGCGGAGCCGACACTCTGGAGCAGCCGACTGTTTTCAGCTATCCGCTGGCGATTCCCGGCGAGGTGGGCATTCCGGAAGCCGGCGCCACCGTATCGGCCGGCGTCGGACGCGCCGAGGCCGGTCAGATGAGTTGGTCAGAGCGCGGCGACCGGGTCGCAATCCGGCTCGACCGTGATGTGGGGGCGGCGTGGGTGGTGAGGAGCCGAAAGCCGGGCGACCGATTGACTTTGAACGGGTTAGCGGGCCGGAAGAAGCTTCAGGACCTCTTCGTCGACCGCAAGGTGCCGCGTGAACAGCGCGACCGGATTCCGCTGGTCGTGGACGACCGCGACAGGATTGTGTGGGTGCCAGGGCACGCCGTCGCCGGCGAGTTTCGCGTCACCGACCCCGCGCAAGCCGTGATAATCTTGACACTTAGGCTTTGGGGAGGCCCGGCTTGAATTCGACCTTGAAGAGCTTGCTGTTCTGGATGGTGCTCGTCGTTGTCGGCGTGCTCATTTGGAACGTGTCGACCAAACTGCAGCAGAACGAGCTGCAGGTCCGGTTCAGCGACTTCATGGCTTCCGCCGAAGCCGGGAAGATCCAGAGCGTCGTCATAACTGGCCAGGAGATTTCTGGCGTCAGCACGGACAACGAAACCTTCCGCACCTATGCCCCCGGTCAGTACGAGGGCCTGGTCAACAAACTCATCGAACGCGGCGTGGTCATCCAGGCCAAGGAACCGACAGCCAGCCCGTGGGCCTCGCTGCTCTACTCGTGGGCGCCGGTGCTGCTGATGGTCGGCTTCTGGGTGTTCTTCATGCGCCAGATGCAGAGCGGCGGCAACAAGGCGCTGTCGTTCGGCAAGAGCAAGGCGAAGCTGTCGTCCGGCTCGCAGAAGAAGGTCACGTTCAAGGACGTGGCCGGGGTCGACGAAGCGAAGGAAGAGCTCCAGGAGATCATTGAATTCCTGAAGGAGCCGCAGAAATTCCAGAAGCTCGGCGGCCGCATTCCCAAGGGCGTGCTGTTGATGGGATCGCCAGGCACCGGCAAGACCCTGCTGGCGCGTGCGGTGGCCGGCGAGGCCAACGTCCCGTTCTTCTCGATCAGCGGCTCGGATTTCGTGGAGATGTTCGTCGGCGTCGGCGCCTCGCGCGTCCGCGATCTGTTCGAGCAGGGCAAGAAGAACGCGCCGTGCATCGTGTTCATCGACGAAATCGACGCCGTCGGCCGTCATCGCGGCGCCGGCCTCGGCGGCGGCCACGACGAACGCGAGCAGACCCTGAACCAGCTGCTCGTCGAGATGGATGGCTTCGAATCGAACGAAGGCGTCATCCTCGTCGCGGCGACGAACCGTCCCGACGTCCTCGACCCGGCGCTGCTGCGGCCCGGCCGCTTCGACCGCCGCATCGTGGTGAACCGCCCCGACGTCAAGGGCCGCGAGGGGATTCTCAACGTCCACACGCGCAAGATTCCGATGGCGGACGACGTCGATGTCCCGGTGCTGGCGCGCGGTTCGGCCGGCTTCTCGGGCGCCGACCTGGCCAACCTGGTCAACGAAGCTGCGCTGAACGCGGCGC
>CADEDC010000080.1:0-13153 GCA_902825985.1 uncultured Acidobacteriota bacterium
GGCCGGGTGGGCCGGGTAGGGATACGGTGTGATTGCCGAAGCGGGATGCATCAGCGGGACACGTCACGAGAGCCGCGCTGCCGCAGACGCCGCCCTCGCCGTGCGAACCAGGCCGCCGATCGCCTCGGCTCGGCTGCGATCGATCGCGGCCACGGCGTCCAGGTTTGCGTGCGCTTGCTCGGCTAGAATCCGAGCCTCGGACCTGCCGGCAGTCGTCCGGACGAGGCACTGACTCAGGAAGGCTTGAAGCCAGGTCAGATCGATGACGGCTTCGCGTTCATCCGGCAGGCGGCTCTCGCACAGCCGGATTGCTTCACGAAGCAACGCCGACGCCGAGTCGAGCTGCCCGAGTTGATCGCGGACGATCGCAAGTTTCGACAGCACGCTGCCGAGCATCGCCAGATCCTCGCGCGCGTCGCCGGCAAAACCACGCCGAATCGAAAGAGCCAGCTCCAAAGGAGCTTCGGCGGCGCGCCATTGGAGCTGGCCACAGTAAAAACTGGCGAAGTCGGTCAGACAGGTCGCCAGGTCCGGCTCAAAACGAGATGGGTCTTCAAGCGCCAATTCTCGGAACAGCACGACGGCGAGGCTGAAATTCGCTGCAGCCCATACGGGCAGACGGATGTCCGCTTGCAGCCGGGCCCAATTGCTGCACGCATCCGCCGCGATCTTCAGGCGCTCCTGTGAATCACCGTCCTCCGCTCGTAACGCACCGATGACGGCAGACTGATACAGGACACTGGCCGTGGCATCGTCGGCGGCGTCACGCCGCCGGGCCATCTCCAACAATGTCACGGCCGTGTCGATCGTTCTTGGGTACTTCAGGACATCGGGGCCTCGCGCGTATCGGGCTTCCAGGTCTGGCACTTGCCCGTACATCTCGGTCGCCAGCTCACGGTATTGTTGGGCGAGCTGCGGGATTGCCAGAGCGTAGTCCGCGAGTCGGACGATGTAGAGCATGTGCAGGTACGAAAGGGCTTCCTGTGCTGCGACGAAATCAGCCGTGGCGATCGCCAGGCCATACACCTTGTGAGCGCTCTTCCAGGGGATCGGGAACGTAAACCCTTCGTAGGAGATACCGCGAGACTTCAGGGCGGCCCAGTAGGTGTCTTCGAACAGGACGCGCAATGTCCGTAGTTCCGCCCAGATGACCTGTTGGGTCCTGACAAAATCCTCCGATTCCACGAAGTCTGGCTCCAGATAGGTGAATTCCGCTTCGAGCGAATGCTGAAACGTCGCTTCGGTAGACGTCGCCGAAAGCAGACCACGCAGTGCCGGAACGAACCGATCCGGAAAGGCCCCGTCTCCATCCTCCGGCAGTTCGAAGACGTTCGCGAAATCCCGCACGCTGGCGCGAACGCCATCAGCATCGATCAAGTCGCGTCCAGTGGGCACGGGCCCAGCCGCCAAAGCGATCAGACAGCGGGCGGCCCGTCCCCGCTCGCGTAGACGAGTCAGTTCGGCCGAGACTCCGGGACTCATTTCCGAAATGACGAACACGATCGCGGCCGCCGCATCGATCAGTTCCACGGCGGTCGCCTCCCAGTTGCGCGCGTGCGTCGAGAGGACGAGCGCATCCGTGACGAGTCCACTGACGAGTCCGTCGGACCCGCCATGCAGTTTCACAACCGGGATGCCGTCAGATGCGAGGAGCTGCTGGAGTGACTGCTGAAACAGAAGCGGCACAGGCGTAAAGGTCGAGAGGATTGCCCCTCGGGAGCGCTCGGTACGAAGTTCGGAGCTGAAGCTGCGCAGGTACAACACGAATGGACGGCCCGAGTCGCGGCACGCCCGGAGGGCCTGCTGCGCACGCGTATGCTCGTCCAGCATCCGTCGAATGTGAGAGCGAGGGGCCTCGACCATCTGCCAGCGCTCCTCGTCATCATCTGGCACGTCGCCGTTGATGAGACGGCCGATCGGGACTTCGGCCATGCCGAAGCGATACAAGTTGTAGTGAATCTGGTTGGCCATCCGCAAACTCCGAACTCACCGCGCGGTCGCCGCCCTCCACCCGGCCGAGGGGCCCTCCCGAGGTTACTCGCGGTCGAAGCACGCAATTCTCTCGTATGTGAAGGGGATGTGTGACGGCTCATTGTCATCCCGCGGGTAACGGGGCCGGACCTTCACACCCGCCTAGCGTGACTCCCGGTCCGATGGTGCCCGTGGCCTCCAGACCGTCAGGGTCAGCTCGCTCTTGCCACCGGCGTCGATCGCGTCCACCGTGACGTCAACCGGATCCGACTCCACGGTGCCGGCACGACTGTAGTGCCGGGCCCGTACGGTCAGCTGGCGTCCCACGACCGCGTTGACGCTGAACCGGCCATCCGCATCGGTCGATGCCCAGCCCACGTCGGTGGTCGGGAACGCGCGATCCGCCATCGTCACCCATGCGCCGGCGAGCAGTTGCCCCGCGGCATCCACCACGAGGCCGTGAATCGCCCGCACGGGCAGAGGCGCCGGCAGCGTGACGTCGAGCCGACGAGGACGATGGTCGACCAGCGCAACGGCTTCGGCCCTGCTCGCTTCAGCGACGCCGGGGTACCACACGGCCGGGTACGGACTCTGGGCAGTTGGCGCCTCGAACAGGTTGATGCCAATCAGATAGCGGCCGTCGGACAATCCATCGACCTGCCAGCGCCCGTCGTCGTCGGTGAAGCCGAGCGCGCGGCGCTCGGCTGAGACGTGATCGACGCCGACGATGGTGACCGCGATGTGGCGACCAGCCGGCAACCCGTCCTGCCGGCGAATCGTGCCCGCCAACGACTCGACTGTCAACAGCACATCGCTCGACGCCGAGCAGCCGTCCAGTTGCACGGACGCCGTTCGATCGTGGGCCGGCTTGAGCGGCGGGTCGACTTCGGCGCGGACCGCGTACCAGCCAGGTTCGAGGTCCAGGAACCGGAACTCGCCCGTGGCATCCGTGACCGCTTCGTGCCTCTCCGCCTGCTTCGCGGCTGCCGGCGCCGCGTCTGGCGGCATACGTTCTGGGGTGGCGTCGGCATCGCGCGTGGCCACCACCTTGACGTTGGGCAGCATACCGGCAATGGCCTGTCTCACGCTGCCATCGAGCCGCGACACCAGGAGCGCCACGGCACCGTGCAACCGGGAACGCACGACACCCCGGCCTGCATCGCGAAGCACTTCGAGGTCATCACGCGCCGCCACCAGGGGCGCCGTTCGCGAGCACACACTCGTCTGCAGGCCATCCGCGGTGCGAAAGGCGTGCACAAGGTATGACTCACCGATGCTGAAGGGATATCCGCACATGCCGGCGTTGTCCGGCGTGCCGACGATGACGGCCGGATCACCCGTGTCGCCAAACCGCTCACTTACCGAGAAGCGAACGTTCAGCGCCGTGTCGGAGTCTCGTCCGTCGTTTCCCACCGGTGATGAAGGTGAGATGTCGGTGACCGTTCCCACGAACACCACCGAGTCGCGCTCCTGCAACACGGCACACGGGGATGGGGACGGCGCACACGAGCAGGCCAGCGCGTCGGCCGCAGAGAGGCCGACGGCGCCGACGGCGAGGCTTACGGCGATACGACGACATGAGAGTCTCATGGCTGCCTCCCGATTGAGACCCGACTCAGCGTCAGGTGGTCCCTGACCGAGGTCCCGTACTCTGAACGGGCCGGCCCGGTCTTTCTTGCGCGCCGGGCTGCTGCGGGTGGGCCGGATGGGCCGGGTAGGCCGGGTGGGCCGGGTAGGGCGGGTGGGCCGGGTGGGGCGGGTAGGGCGGGTAGGCCGGGTGGGGCGGGTAGGGTTAGGTTCCTCTTCCTCAGGCAAGACAACCGCTGTCCAGCAGTTCGATGACCCAGGTGTCGGCGACCTCTGCCGGCAGACCGAACGACGTCACCCACTGGCGAAGCCCGGCGACCGTGCACCCGCCGGCGAGCCGCTGCCCCAGTCCCCGCGTGAGCGGACCGCCGGCAACGACGTGCCGGGCATGCGCGGAGGCGAGTTCGAAGCCGTCGTCACGCTCGCGGACCGTCAGTCCATCGACGACACGCAGCGGGACGTGCTCCGCCGGCAGGACGCGCATGTGCTCGGCCACCATCTGTGCGACGAGCGGCTCGAGGTCGGCGGCGGTCGCGAACTCGCCACGCGCAATCGTGCGATAGCCATCGGGCTCGCGGTCCGAGCAGGGCGCTGGCGTGATCAGGCGCACGTGACCGGACACGAGGTTGATCAGAAACCCCGACACGCAGGCGATGCTCGGAGCGCCCTCATTGAGCGGCACCCGTCCGGCCGGGGCCGGCGACGTGGCCGTCAGACGCAGGCGCGCCTTCCCGACCGGCACCTTGCGCAAGACGGACCCCGGGGTCTGAGGCACGAGTTCCACATGGGCGAGCGACTCCGCAGTGAAGGCGGCGTGAATGCGGTCGAGCATCGCGACCGACAGTACGGACAGGCGGACGCCCAGCGGTGACGCGGCGGTCGCGTGCGGCAGCAGGCGTCGCGTCCGCTCCAGGTCCTGCGTTGCGAGCGCCGTAGTCGTATGCGGCGGCGCGCCGAATGCCTGCGTGAAGTCACGCGCGAAGTGCTCGAACTGCGGATGATCGAGCGGGTCCGAGGCCCAGTACACCAGACCACGCGCCCCGGCGTCGGACCCGGTGAGGCCACGCAACACCGCCAGGATGTCCCGCCACTGCTGCCCGTTCCCATACCACGCATGGGCCGTCAGGCGGTCGGCGCCGACGCCGCAGAACCAGCATCCGACCGAACAGCCCAGCGACAGCTCGCACGCGAAAGGAGCATGCGGCAGCGCGTCGGCGAAGGCGCGGGGAAAGACGCTGTGGCAACGCGCCACCTGCCGCGCCCGCCAGCGCCGGTAGGCGGGCAACGCGGGTGAGATGTCGCGCAACGCCTCGGCCGCCTCGACGCGGACGCGGCGAAAGGCCAGGTAGGCCGCGGCGAGCGGATAGGCGTCGCACGCGCCCATGTCCCAATGCCGCCAGTCCGTGGCCTCGGGTGGCAAATCCCAGAGCGGCCGGATCGCCTCGGGATCGATGGTCAGATGCCACCGGCGCGCCGCCGCCTGCGGATCGTGTCGAAGCGCCTGGCGAAATCGATCGTCAGCCGCCCAGCGCTCGATGAAGCGCTTCACGTGACACACGTGCAGCGCGAGCGCGTGCAGTTCGCCAGGCGGCCGACTGCTCCCACGGCCCTGGCGGTGACCAGGTGGACGAGGCGCGACGGTGGTCTCGCTCACACGACGATGGCGTTGTTGTTCTGGACGATGGGATAACTGTGGGTGATCTTGTCAGACAGCTTCGTGCCGACACCGAGACGGGACGCCTCGACGAAGTCGTCGTAACTGCAGGACACACCGTTGGCCCGCGCGAGTTCGGCGAATCCGGCTCGTCCGGCAGCCTGAATCTGTTGCCGCAGGGTGTCGTTCGCGCTGGCGAGCGCCAGCAGCTTCTTCGCGTTGTCGACGGACATGGCACTCCTTCGTCGTGCGGTGGGCGCACGCGCTGCGGCGCAGCCTAGCGCGCCGCGGGCGCCGGCGCAAGTCCCGTTCGCGCGACTATCCGGGGGGGGCGCCATGAAGCCGGGTTATAGCACGCCCGGGCCGACGTTGGCGCTCCTGTCGGCCAGGCGTCTCAGTGCCCATCCTCACACCAGAATCGGCGGCCAGCGTCTCGCGAGCGATCGGGTGACCATCGACGATGACCTGCTCGATCGCATCCCATGCGTCGAGCTGTTCGAGCGGACTTCGCGTCAGCAGCAGCAGGTTCGCCCGTTTGCCAGCTTCGACCGTACCGAGGTCCGCGTCGAGATGGAACGTTCTGGCGTTGTCGAGCGTTGCCGCACGGAAGATGGTGGCCAGCGGAATGCCGGCGTGCGCCCAATGCTGCATTTCCAGATAGCCGTTCAAGCCCGGTGGATTCCCCCATCCGGCGCCGCCCACGGCGGTATCAGTGCCGAACAGGAACGGCACGCCGCGCGCCTGCATCTCTTGCAACACCGTCCGCTGATGCGCCAGGTACGTCTGTACCACCGCTTCCGGAGTGCCGCCGCTGACCTCACCACGCGCGCGTGCCGCGGCGGCTGGCGGTCCGATGCGGCGCTCGAACTCCTGACGCGCCGGCTGCGCCTCGTGGCGCAGGTATGCGATGAACGAACGCGGCAGTACCTTGTGCAGTGCGTCCTGGTCGAGCCACGTCGGCTCGAACATCACCGCCGTATTCATCGTCGTGCGCACGGTCGGCTGCACGAACAGCCGTCGGTGGACGACGGTGCTGGCGGCAGCAAGGGCCTCGGCGGGCACGTCGGCACGGCCGACGCTTGCACCGTCCCACTCCCACAGGCCGTGCGCGACGACGTCCACGCCGGTGGCGGCGGCAAAGCGGTAGGCCGCCGGCGTCGTGCCGTGCAGCAGCACGGGCATGCGGCGCGCGTGCGCCTCGGCCACCACCTCGCGGACGATCGCTTCGGAGGGCAGCGCGAATGCCGGTCGAGTGGACGTCGGCCACCAAAGCGCTTCCTCGTAATAGAGTTTGATGCAGCGGCCGCCTTGTCTGACCACCGCAGCAACGACTGCCGCCGGCGTGTGATCGATGGCCGAGTGTCCGGCCGGCAGCGCCGTGGCCGAGAAGCGGTCGTGCAGGAAATCGGGATACTCGGCAAAGAACGCATCGTCGGTGTCGTATTCGAGGCGCATGAAATCGTTCGGCAGCACGACTCCCCTGCCGCAGTGGAACAGGTCGGGGTGGAGCGGTGCCGACTCGAAGCGCTGGTTCGCCCTGGCGCGGGCATTCAATTCGATGACGCTCGTGTAGCCGTAATAGAGGAAGCTGCGTGGCTGCTGGACCTGGTAGGCCGCGTCGAGTCGATCGTAATCCTTCGTGAAGCGGCGCTGCAGTCCGGTCGCGTGATACAGGTGCACGTGACTGTCGATGAGCCCCGGAACGAGGTAGCGGCCCTGCCCCGCGATCGTCTGACGGGCAGCCGGGACCCGGCGATCGAGGGTCGGCGAGATGGAGAGGATACGTCCTTTGTCGACGGCGACGTCGACGCCGGCAAGCGGCCGCACCCGTTCGGGGCTCACGACCGTGACGTTGCGAATCACCAGGTCAGCGGTTTCGTGGGGATGGCTGTCGTCACAGGCGAGCAGCGTCGTGGCGATGATGCCAATCAGCATCCGGAGTGGCGCCGGGGTCACGCTGCGATAGACGAGACGGCTGGAGGTCGAGTTCACAGCTCAGCGTGTGCCGGGTGTGCCGACGGCCTTCGACGGCCGAGCTGGTGACAGACCGCCACTGACCTCAGGTAAACGGGGTAAGCTGGCGGCTGAGCACTCGATGCAGCTCCTCCTGTACATCGCCACCTCGTTGCAGGTCGTCGCGATCGCTTACTGCGTCCTGCTCCTTCGCCGCCACCACATCGCCGCCAGAGCGTGGCTCTGGCTGCTCGGGGCCATGATCTCGATGCTCGTCTGGCGGGTGGTGGTGACGACCGGCGTCACGCCGGGACCGGTGTTCAACACCGTCATCGCCATCTGGGGTTCGGTGTGCGTGGTGCTGGCAATGTTCTTTTTCGGCCGCGAGGTCGCCCGGCGCGAGCAGGCCGAGACACAGCGCGATGAACTGCTCTCCAGCGAACGGGCGGCCCGCAGTGATGCCGAGCGGGCCAGCCGCATCAAGGACGAGTTCCTCGCGACCTTGTCGCACGAGCTGCGGACCCCGCTCGCCGCCATTCTCGGCTGGTGCGCCATCCTGCAGAGCGGTCGTTCCACGGCCACGACCGAACGCGCACTCGATGTCATCGAGCGCAATGCCCGGATGCAGGCCCGCCTCGTCGATGACCTGCTCGATGCCACGCGCATGCAGGCCGGCTCGCTCCTCCTCGACACCGCGCCGGTGGCACTCGACGCACCGATTGCCGCCGCCATCGAGGGGGTCCGGCCCGCGGCCGACGCCAAACAGATCACCATCCGCTTCGCGTGCACGGAACCGGCGCCGACAGTGATTGGCGACGCGAGCCGCCTGCAGCAGGTCGCGTCCAACCTGCTGGTGAACGCGGTGAAGTTCACCCCGGACGGCAGGACGGTGCGCGTGTCGCTCTCCGCCGTTGACCAGGAAGCCGTCCTGACGGTGGCCGACGATGGCATCGGCATCGATCCGGCGTTCATGCCGCAGATCTTCCAACGCTTCCGCCAGGCCGACAGCGGCAACGCCCGACGGCACGGCGGTCTGGGCCTGGGGCTTTCGATCGTCTCGAACCTCGTGCAATTGCATCACGGACGGCTGACCGCGACGAGCCAGGGCCTCGGGACGGGGGCGACGTTCACCGTCCGTCTGCCGCTCGCCGACACGCCGGCGCCAGCGCCGAGAGTGGCGGTGGGTACGGCGGTACGGAACAGCGATCTCGACCTGTCGCTGCGCGGCGTTCGCGTCGTGGTGGTTGACGACGAGACCGACGTGCGGACGGCGGTCGCCGGGCTGCTGGAGCAATCAGGCGCTTCCGTGTTGGCGCTGGAGTCTGGCGCCACGATCACGACGGCGATCGGCGAATTCCGCCCCGACCTCCTCGTCCTCGACATCGGCATGCCTGGAGAGGACGGCTACACGCTGATCCGCCGCATCCGCCAGCTCCCATCTGATGAAGGGGGCGCGCTTCCCGCCATTTCGCTGACCGCCCACGCGCGCGAGGAAGATCGTCGTCACGCCTTGGCCAGCGGCTTCCAGGCTCACCTCGCCAAGCCGGTGCAGGTGCCGCTGCTCATTGCCGCGATTCGTCAGCTCACCTCGCGCTCCCCCCTCGGACCGCAGGCGCTCGTCGCCGATGTGACGACCGACGAGACCGGCCCGGCTGAGCATCCCGATCCCCAGCAATGGCGCGCCGACGGCTATTGGCCGGTCCAGCGTCGAGGATGACTCGGAAGCCGCGCCCGCCCCGGTGGATGGCAATGCACTCGGGGAGTTTCGGCAACTCGTTCCTGCTGGTGCTGGAGGGCGTCGCCGCCATTACCTTGAGCTCCGGCACGTCTGCATCCGCGTCCGCGTCCGCTCAGGGTCGCGCGTTGGCGTAGCGGCCGACGTAGGCAGCCTTGGCCACCACCTTGCCCCGCATCGCCTGCAGGACCTGGTCACGGGTGGCGCCAGCCGGCAGTTCGAGGTTGGCGTTGAGCGCATAGAACTCCCAGACGTAGTGATGGAAGCGGTCCTTCAACGGCGCCCCGGAGCCCATGTAGCCAGGCTGGTTGCGAATGTTGTTGCCATTCACGCTCCCCTCGGGAAGCTTTCCCTCCGGGATGGTCGGCGATGGGATGTTGAACGCCACCCAGTGCGTCACATCGTCCGGGTTGCCGCCGAGCGCCACCTCGATGTCGTGCATGATGATCGCGTAGCTCTTCGTCGTCGCCGGCGCGCCGGTGATCTGGAAGTCGGGTTGCACATTCTCCCCGTGCGACGTGAAGCGGAGCGGTACGGTGCCGCCATCCGGGAAGGCCGAACTGCGAACCTGCATGTTCGGCAGCTGCATCCCCTGGGCTGCCGCCTGGCTGGAGGCACACACTAGCGTCGCGATCGTGAGGGTGAGTACGGTCAGCGTTTTCATGATGTCAGTCCTGAAGAGAGAAACATGGACGGGGTAATCAGCAGCAACCTACGGATGGGCCGGGATTCGATCCGGCCGTGGCGAGGCGGGGGGCGGCCCTCCGACCTCCACCGAGGGCGCAGGTTAGCACGTCTCGCGCGCCCAAGACTGCGCCGCCTCATGACCGTTCGCCGGGCCGGCCATAACGGCTGGATTCGCGGCGCCACGGCCACCCACTGGCTGGCCGGCTATTGGCGCGATTCCTCCACAGGTTGCAGGGTGCGGCCCGATTCAGCAACCCAGTGCTGCGCTCGAGACGCCAGCCGCGCGCGCAGTTCGTTCCCCACGTCGACCTTCGGGCAGGTATCGGCGACGTACCCAAGCCAGTTGGCGACATATGCGGCGAGCCATGCCTGGTAGTCGTCCAGCGCCTCCGGGCTCTGCACGACTGCCTGGACCCGCCTCGCCCAGACATCGAACCGCGATGCCGCCAGCGCGACCAGCCGGAGCGGGTACGGATCCGATGGCTGGCCCGACCTTTCGGCGGCGTCGAGTTCCTCGTCCATGCGTACGAGCGCGTCCTTCGCAAGGCGTGTGGCCGTCTGCCACGCCTCATGACGACCGTCTTCCGGTGGAAACGGGTTACCCGACTCGACAGGGTCACGGTGCGACCAGCGCGCCGCCGCTGCGCAGCGGAGTGCGGCGGGAAATCGACCCGGTGGCGAGCGCTCGGGCATGGACATGAGCAGGATAGTACGAGCTCACGCGCTGGCGACGCAACATCAGGAACTGGCGCCCCCCGGTCCGGCCGCTGTTGCGCTCGAGCGGTCCTGGACGGTTCTTCGTGAGGCGGTCACCGGAGCTCGCGGATGCACGACGCGCCGGCGATGTCAGACCTCGGCGCGTCATCGGCCCGACAGGCGGTCGCCCATCCCATGCCAACCAGGCCGGCGTTGCGCAGAGCGGTCCCCAGCGTCTGCAGCAGGTCTGGCAGCGGCAGAAACGCAAGCCCGAGATTGATCAGGACGCCGAGAATGAAGACCCGCGCCGTCCACCGGGGAAACACGCCGGCGCGCGCGGCCGCCCAGCCGAACAGCAGACCGCCGACGACCATCACGGCACCATGCGCGGTGTAGAGCCCGCCCAGTTGCGCCCACAGCGCCTCGTACGTCGGCACACCGCTGGCCAGCGCGACGAGCGTGGTGTGGGCGAAGTAGACGAAGGCACTTCCATAGAGCAGCGCACCCACCAATCCGATCGGCGAGACTCCCGGCAACTGGGCCGCATAGAGTCCGATCATGACGACAGGCACCGGCAGGAACGCCAGGTAGTTGAGCCAGAGCTGGACGGAAGAGAATCCGCCCTGGAGCCACTCGAGCAGGTCGGTGACCGTATGCAACGACGGCACGAGCATGGCCCCGAATGCTGTGAGGTTGCGGGTGGCGCTCACGCTGAGTCTACGCCGGATCAGCGGCTGTTTCAGTGCCCCCGCCCGCAATTCACCCACCCGTCCCACCAGGCCTACCCGCCCCACCAGGCCCACCAGGCCTACCGGGCCGGCCCACCAGGCCCACCAGGCCCACCAGGCCCACCAGGCCTACCAGGCCCCCATACGTATAATCGTGAGCGCATGATTGCAGTCGAGACAGGGCGCCCGACGTTCCAGGCGCCCGCCGCCGCGGTGGATGTCGACGGCCTCCGCCGCGATCTCGAGCGGTCGCTGGCGGGAGAAACCCGCTTCGATGCGGTGTCGCGCGCACTCTACTCGACCGACGCCTCCGTCTACCAGCTCCGTCCGCTCGGCGTCGTCATCCCGCGCACCCGTGACGACATCATCCGTATCGTCGAGTTGTGTGCCCGCTACCGCTGCCCGCTGACGATGCGAGGCGGAGGGACGTCGCAAGCCGGGCAGGCCATCGGAGAGGGGCTGCAGGTTGACACCTCGAAGTACTGCAATCGCATCCTCGACCTCAACGTCGCCGAGCGCTGGGCCATCGTCGAACCGGGTATCGTCCTCGACGAACTGAACGCCCAGCTCAAGCCGCACGGACTGCGCTTCGCGCCCGACATCTCGACCGCCAGCCGCGCCACCATCGGCGGCATGATGGCCAACAACTCGAGCGGCGCCCGCTCGGTGCTCTACGGCAAGACGATCGACCACGTCCTCGAACAGCACGTCGTCCTCGCCGACGGCTCGCCAGCCCACTTCCGACCGGTTACACGCAATGAGGCGGCGGAGATTGCACGCGGTGCGTCGCTGGAGGCCGCCTGCTACCGCGAGGTGCTGCGCCTGGCTCACGCGCACGCCGATGAAATCGATCGCCGCTACCCGAAACTCCTGCGCCGCGTCGGCGGCTACAACCTCGACGCGTTCGTCGCGCCATCGCGGCCGGACCGCTCAGCCATCACGGCCGGCCCTGCCAGCCCGGCGTCCGACGTCCCTTTCGACATGACGCGGATGCTGGTCGGCTCCGAAGGCACGCTGGCGGTAGTCCTGTCCGCGAAGATCCGCCTGGTGCCGCTGCCGAGGGCGAAGGCAGTCCTGGCCATCCAGTTCAGGGAGTTGCTCGAAGCTCTCGAAGCGACGCCGTTCATCCTGGCCCACGGGCCGTCGGCGGTCGAGGTCATGGACGGCTTCATCCTCGACAACACGAAGAAGAGCCCGGCCCTCGATCGCCTGCGGCGAACCTTCATCGACGGCGATCCGGGTGCGCTGCTCTGCGTCGAATTCTACGCCGATGAGGCCGACGACCTGCCGCCGCGGCTCCAGGCGCTCGAAGCCGATCTCCGCGCGCGCGGCTACGGCTACCGCTACGTCCACGCGCTCGATCTGCCGGCACAACAGCGTATCTGGGGATTGCGCGAGGCGGCACTCGGCCTGTCGATGGCCATGCGTGAGGCGGCAAAGTCGATCTCGTTCGTCGAGGACACGGCCGTGGCACCCGAGCGGCTGCGCGACTACATCGCGCGTTTCCTCGCGCTGATCCGCAAGCATGGGACGACCGCCGGCATCTACGCCCACGCGTCGGTCGGCTGCCTGCACGTCCGGCCGGTGGTGAACCTGAAGACCGACGCCGGTGTGAAGACGTTCGAGGCGCTGGCGAACGACGTCGCCGATCTCGTGCTCGAGTTCGGCGGCGCACTGTCCGGTGAGCATGGCGACGGCCTGGTCCGCAGCCCGTTCATGCGGAAGATGTTCGGTCCGGTCCTCTACGAGGCGTTCCGCGACATCAAACGGGCATTCGACCCGCATGGCATCCTGAATCCGGGGAAGATCGTCGATGCGCCGCCGCTCACGGACAACCTGCGCTATGGCAGCGACTACGTGACGCCGGATCCACGCACGCACTTCGACTATGGCGAGTTCGCCGGCCTCGGTGGCGCCGTGGACATGTGCAGCGGCCTCGGCGCCTGTCGCAAGACGCTCGAGGGCACGATGTGCCCGTCGTATATGGCCACCCGTGACGAGGCTGACGTCACCAGAGGACGGGCGAACGTCCTGCGCCTGGCCATGGCGGGTCGGCTGAACGCGGGTTCGCAGGGTGGCGGGTTCGCGGGTTCGCAGGTTCGAGGGTTCGCTGGTTCGCAGGTTCAAGGGTTCGCTGGTTCG
>CADEDC010000080.1:13253-25213 GCA_902825985.1 uncultured Acidobacteriota bacterium
GGCCTACCCGCCCTACCCGCCCTGTACGTGTTCCGCGACACCTTCACCAACCACTACAACCCGCACGTCGGAATGGCGGGGGTGGAAGTCCTCGAAGCCGCCGGATGCCGAGTCAGTCTCGCGCCGAATGTCTGCTGTGGACGTCCACTGATCTCGCAGGGGCTGCTCGACGAGGCGCGCGAGCGGGCGGCCGAGAACACCGACCGGCTCCATCCGCTCGTCGAGGCGGGCGGGCGCATCGTCTTCTTCGAACCCAGCTGTCTGTCGGCCGTCCGCGAAGACGCGCCAGATCTGCTGCGGGGCGAGGCGCAGCAGCGCGCCCGCCGGGTCGCCGAGGCGAGCGTGCTCTTCGAGGCCTTCCTCGAGGACGAGTGGCAGCTGGGGCGCCTCTCCGTGCCGCTTCGCCCCGGGCCCCGGCGGGTGCTGCTGCACGGCCACTGCCATCAGAAGTCGATGGGCCTGCTGCCGCCGGCGCGCGCACTGCTGGCCCGCATCCCGGAGACGACGGTCGTCGACCTCGACGCCGGCTGCTGCGGCATGGCCGGATCGTTCGGCTACGCGCGTGAGCACTACGACGTCTCACGGGCGATTGGTGAGCGCCGGCTGCTCCCGGCGGCCCGCGGGCTCGCCGCGGATGAAGTTCTGGTCGCAAGCGGAGTATCCTGTCGCCATCAGGTCGAGGACTTCACGGCGGCGCGGGCCGTCCACCCCGCGGAACTGCTCCGGTCGCTGCTGGCGACGGACCACCAGGCGCTGGCGCGCTGATCGATCGACGCTGACCCTTTGCTGACTGGAGCTGCATGAATCTCGCCGTCCTCTCCGTTCTCGCGCTCGGCGTCGCCATCCTCGTCAGCTGCGTCACCAGTCTGAACGTCGGTGTGCTGGCGATGGCATTGGCCTGGATCGTCGGCGTCTACGCCGGCGGCATGCCGATCGGCACGGTGCTGGCCGGATTTCCGGTGCCGCTGTTCCTGACGCTGGTCGGCATGACGTTGCTGTTTGCGCTCGCGCAGACCAACGGCACACTCGATCGGCTGGCGCATCACGCGGTCCAGAGCTGTCGCGGCAACCGCGGCATGATCCCGGTCATCTTCTTCCTGCTCGCCTTCATCCTGGCGTCGATGGGGCCGGGCAACATCGCAACCGCGGCCCTGCTCGCCCCGATGGCGATGGCGACCGCCGGACGCATCGGCATCCCGCTGTTCCTGATGGCGATCATGGTCGGCAATGGCGCCAACGCCGGCTCGCTCTCGCCGTTCGCGCCGACCGGCATCATCGTCAACGGCATCATGGCGCGCATCGAGCTGCCGGGACACGAGCTGTCGACGTACCTCTACAATGCCGGCGCCCACGCCCTGGTCGCGTTCGGGGGCTACTTCCTCTTCGGCGGCCTGCGGCTGTTCGCGCGAGCCGGCGGCGAGACGTTCACGCTCGAGGCGGCGACTGCCGCCGCCCACCGTTTCGAGCGGAAGCACTGGGTCACGCTGGCGACCATCGTCGTCCTGCTCGTGAGCGTCATACTGGTCAGGGACCTCCGGGCCACCGGCAGCATCGGCATGGCAGCCTTCGTCGCCTCGGTCTTCCTCGTGCTCACCGGCTGCGCCGACGATGGCGAGGCGATCAAGAAGATGCCGTGGCGCGTCATCCTGATGGTGTGCGGCGTGACGGTGCTGATTGCGATCCTCGAGAAGGCACAGGGCATCGACCTATTGGTGTCGCTCGTCTCGCGCTTCTCGACGAAAGAGAGCGTGACCGGCGTCGTCTCGTTCCTGACCGGGATCGTGTCGGTCTACAGCAGTACGTCGGGCGTCGTGCTGCCGGCGTTCCTGCCGATGGTGCCGGGGCTTGCCGAGTCGCTCGGCGGCGCGAATCCGGTGGCCATTGCCGCCGCCATGAACGTCGGCGGCCACCTCGTCGACGTGTCGCCGCTCTCGACGATCGGCGCCCTGTGCATCGCCGGGGCAACGGCCGAGGAGAGCCGGCCGCTGTTCAACAAGCTGCTCGTGTGGGGCCTGTCGATGGCGGTCGTCGGCTCGCTGATCAGCTACCTGCTGTTCTACTAGCCGCGGGCACCGGTGGTGAATCGTACACGGTTGTTGCGCGCGCCGTGTTCGAGCTCGACGCGGCCCATCAGTTCGAGAATCGGCGTCACGTAGTTCGCGAAGCGGCCGCGATAGCCTTTGCGCAGTCCGTAGTAGCCGCCGACCGGATTCTTTGCATCGCGCGCCCAGGCTTCGACGGTGCCGTCCTGCACCGGCTTCCCTTCGTCCGCGTTGCCGAGCGCCATCCAGTCGCCATGTCGTTTCAGCATCGCGGTGAGGTCGTCGAGGCACTGCAACCGGTATGACAGCTTCGTTGTGCCGACCTGAACCACCAGCGCCGGCGGGTCGAGCGTCTCGTCGCGCCACGCCTGGTACTCCGAACTGAGCGACGGTGTCTTCAACACCCACGGGTCGTCGGCCGTGCCGGCCCCGTAGGTCACCTTCGGCTTGTGCATCGCAGCTACCTTTCCGCAAGCGCGCGGAGGCCGCGCGCGAACTTGTCGAAGGACGGCGTCAGGTCGGGGATCGACCGGCCGATCAGGGGTGCCAGGAGGCCGCGGAACTCCTCCCGCATATGGAAATCGGTCTTGCCGCCGGCCGGCGTCAGCGAGAACGTCCGGACGCCGGTGAACAGTCCCAGCGGCATCCCGCCGGACCAGACCATCCGCCGGTATGGCGAGAGCTCGGCGACCTGAACGGCGAACGCCCGCTTCGGACTGATTTCGGACCACACCTTCAGGCGCGCCCCCGGGGCAATCGTCCCCTCGAGGCGCAAGACGCCCAACCCACCCGACGCCAGCGCCGCGGCATCAGTCAGATGCGCCCACACCCGCTCGGGCGGCGCGTCGATCGTGCAGCGGACCTCGTAACTCTTCATTTGAAGGCTCCCGGACAGTGTTATCCCCCATCATCTATGACATCTTGTGTCATATTTGCGGCCTGTCCGATGCGGGCGTCACGACTGCTCCATATCCTCCTGCTGCTGCAGAACCGCGGCCGGCTCACCAGTGCGGCGCTCGCCGCCGAACTGGAAGTTGCCCAGCGCACGGTGCTGCGCGACGTGGAGGCGCTCGCCGAGGCGGGCCTGCCGATGATCGTGCATCAGGGGCACCGGGGCGGGATCGAGCTTGGCTTCAACTACCGGACCCGGCTCACCGGGCTGGCCGCTGATGAAGCGGAAGCGTTCGGGGTGCTGATGTCGCAGCCACTCACCACCCTGGAGTCACTGGGGATGGGCGACGCCGCAAGACGGGCCCGCGGCAAGCTGCTCGAATCGCTTCCCGATCTGGTTCGCGAGCGCGCCGCCACCGCGGCACGCCGGTTCCGGTTCGCGTCACGGCCCGAACCGCGCGACGAGGAGCCTCGCCTGCCGGCGCTGGTGACCGCGATTCGCGAGTCGCGGATCGTCCGCATTCGAGCCCACCGGCCTGACGAACAGGTCGTCCACCCGATCGGCCTCGTCTGCCGCGTCGACGGTTGGTGCCTCGATGACGATCTGACGCCCGGTGGGTGCATCGCGCTGGCCGACTGCGGCGACATCAACATCTCGGCGCGACGGTTCGTCCCGCGCGCCGACGGCCTGGCGCCGCCCGGCGGCCGTTGAACCGCCGCTCGCGGTCGATGACGCTCCCGTTCGGCGTCGACCCGTGTCTAGTTGTCGAGATCGAAAAGGCTCATCAGTGTGCCTGCGGCATCTGGACCTTCCGCAGCTCCTGGACGCCGTATGGGTGTTTCGCGGCGCAGTGGGGACAGACCATCGACATGGTTCCGCCACCCGCGAACGCGATCGAAACCTTCTCGTCGCAGGCGAGCACCGGTATCGGCTGCTGACAGGTGTGGCACTCGTAGCACAGGTACCACCGGCCTGGAACTGCCCCAGCAGTCGCCTGCACCGACCGGAGAGAGAACTGGCCGAGAGCGAGCGCTCGGTTGCTGACCAACCTGCGCCTATTCGGTCGAGAAGGACGACCCGCAGCCACACGTCGACGTGGCATTCGGGTTCTTGATGGTGAAGCCACCGCCCGTCACGCTGTCGACGAAGTCGACCTCGGCGTTCTTCAGATACTGAATGCTGATCGGATCGACGTACAACTTGATGCCGTGAGCCTCAAAGACCTGATCGCCGGCTCCCTGGCCGTTTTCTTCGATCATCATCCCGTATTGGAAGCCCGAGCAGCCGCCGCCCTGCACGTAGACGCGCAGTCCGCCGCCGGTCTTCTGTTCCTCGACCAGCAGTGCATGGATCTTCGACGCCGCGGTTTCTGAGACGTTGATCATCATGCGAGTATAGCGGTCATCGCGTCCGAGGCCGGCCAGTATCTCCGCCTGAGCTGCGTCGAGGCGTGGTCGCGGCTAGGCCCTGACGCCCCGCTGACGTCATGCTCGCCGGAATTCCGGGGTATCCTCTCGACGCAGGAGCACCATCATGGTTGAACTGGGAGCCTTTGACGACGACGTGGCGCTGACCGCACGTCAGACGTATCTCACGAATGCCCGTCAGCTGATGCTGGGCACGGACGTCGTCCCCTTCTTCCAGACGCAACTACGAGGCGAGGGCGAATGGAAAAGCCTGACGCCGGTGTCGGGCGAGCCGATGAAGGTCGTCGACATCCAGCGCTTCCTGACGGCCACCGGGTTCTTCCCGTTCGGCAAGGCCGACGGCATCTGCGGCTACCGCACCACGTCGGCGATCCGCCTGTTCCAGGAGTATCTGCGGACGCACGGCCTGCCGGCCTTCGCGCCGGATGGCAAGTGGGGACCGAAGACCACCGCGCAGGCGCGCGCCTGGCAGACCGCCGGGACCACCGCGGATTGGGCCCAGTGGTCGTCCGACAGGCCGAGTCCGGAGTGCGTCGCGTGGCTGAGCGTGCTGGCGCAGACGCAGGCGGCGTCGGTCGCCAGTCCGACGCCGATGCTGGCGCTGGTGAACCGGTTCACGTCGGCGAGCGACACCGTCAAGCCGGCCGACTGGGACTTCGATCCGAAGAAGACGCATCTCCTCGGCATCCGCCGGAACGAAGGCGTCGCAAAGCCGGCGCAGGTGATGGACGACCTGTTCGTGCTGCTGATCAACGGACTCGTCTTCAAGTTCGTCGGTTCGACCGAGCCGGGCGTACTGGCCGACGGCGCGAAAGCCTATCCGTTTCTCGTCCCCGGTCAGCATCGGTTTCGCTTCGGCTGGCACAAGCAGGGCGACGGCAAGAAGATCTTCCAGGCGTTGAAGCCGGCCACCGGCGGCGTGCTCGTCGTGCGCAGCAAGGACCTGGCCCTCACGGCCGGCGACCTGACGGCACAGGCCGAGCGGAACGGCAGCATCAACGTGCACTGGGGACCAGACCCGACGTGGTCGGCCGGCTGCCAGATCATGCAGGGACGCGCCTACATCGATCCCGACGGCGCGCTGCGCGACTGCTCGGCCTTCTCCGCCACCGGCTATGCGGCGCTCGGCACGAAGCGCAACGGCGTCGTCCAGACGAAGGGGGCGTACACGTTGCTGGCCGATCTGGCAACGGCGCTGTCGGGCGCCATTCCGAACGACAGCCTGGTCCATTACACGCTGCTGTCGGACCAGGACGTGGCACGGGACGCGACCGCTGCACAGCACGCGCGTGACGCACTGCAGCGGTTCGGGACGGCCTGACCGATCTCACGCGCACCTGTTCGTCCAGTCTGGCCGTCGCTCGGTCTCTCCGTCCGCTTCGGATACGATGCGAAGATGGTCCGCGGTCGGCTGCTCATCCTTGCTCTTGGCATCCTGTTCGGCTCGCCCGGCCCGACAGTCCTCCGCCAGGCCACGCTCGGCGCACAGCCGTCGCCGGCCTCGACGATCGATCGCGACCTCCTCGATGTCTCGGTGGCTCAACTGCAGCGCCTCTACGCCGAGAGGCGCTACTCGGTCACACAGGTCGTCCAGTGGCACCTCGCCCGCATCGACCGCTACAACGGCGTGTATGGTGCCATCGAGACGGTGTTCCGCCGCAGCGCCCTTGCCGAGGCCGCCCGGCTGGACCGTGAGGCGGCGTCCCAGAGGTCCGGCACCCGCCCGCCGCTCTGGGGCGTGCCGATCGTCATCAAGGCCAACACCAGCATCGCCGGCGAGACGACCACTGCCGGGTGGGAAGGGTTCACGCGCCCCGGGTACGAGCTCATCGCTCCGCGGGACGCCACAGTCGTCGCGAAGTTCAAGGCGGCCGGCGCCATCATCGTCGGCCACACGAACATGCCGGACCTGGCGGCCAGCGACACGAACCGGAGCAGTTCGTTCGGGCGCACGGGCAACGCCTACGACGTCCGTTTCTCGCCAGGCGGCTCATCGGGCGGCACCGTGACGGCGGTCGCCGCCAACATGGCGGTGCTCGGCAACGGGACCGACACCGGCAATTCGATTCGCATGCCGGCGGCAACCAGTGCCTTGGTCGGTGTCTACCCGACCCGCGGCCTGGTCAGTATCGCCGGCATCGCACCGCTCGACTGGCTTCTGGACAACACGGGGCCGATTGCCCGGAGCACGGCGGACACGGCAGTGGCCCTGGGCGTGATGGCAGGTGCCGATCCTCTCGATCCGCGGACGCTCGATGTGCCGGCCACCGTGCAGCAGGCGCCCTATGAGCCTCGCTTGCGTCGCGATGCGCTCTCGGGCAAGCGATTCGGCGTCCCGGCCTTCGTGCTCGCGGGAGACGGCGTGCCGTTCCATGGCATCCCGATTGGGGTCCCGGAGACCACAGCCGTCCGGCTGCGCGCCGCGTCGCGCGTCCCGCTGCGGCCCGAGACGCGCGCGATGTTCATGACCGCGATCGACACGCTGCGCCGGGCCGGCGCCGACGTGATCGTTCAAGACGACCTGCTGCCGGCCGGCTTCGCCGCTCTCGCCAGCCGTGTCGCCACCTACCCGTACGTCCAGGACGGCACCAATCGCTTTCTCGCGCGGTTCGGCCCGCCGGCCTATCACTCGGCCGCCGACTATCTGAGGGTCGTCGGTGCGCCGCTGTTCCCGTCTTCGATCGGCACCGACGAGGGCTACCGCTACTTCATCGGCGCGCGAGTCGAACAACGGCTCCTCGACGCCGATCCGGAGGCAGAGCGCACCTACCATGCGCCGCGGCGCGCCATGCTGGCGGCCTACCTCGAACCGCTGAACCGCCTGCAGCTCGATGGCTACGTCTACCCGGCGATCCAGATGCCGCCGCCTGACGAGTCGATGCCGCAGGATGGCCGCTTGAGCGACGGTCCGCATTCGAATACCAACTGGGTCAACATGATCGGCGTGCCGGCGATCGTCGTTCCGGCTGGCCACTACGCCAACGGTCTGCCGTTCGGGCTGGAGTTCTCGGCACGGCCATGGACGGATGGCGACCTGCTCGGCGTCGCGTATGCGTGGGAGCAGGCGTCGACGCGGCGCCGGCCGCCGGTGCTCGTCGAACGCGGGCTCCTGACGACGACGCCGGCGCGGGAACGGTAAGCCGGACGCAATCGTCCGACGTGGCTCTGGCTCGTCCGGCCCGGCACACCCTACCGGCCGGGTGGAAACGCGGCGGTCAGGTTCGCAGGTTCGCGGGTTCGCGGGTTCGCGGGTTCGCGGGTTCGCGGGTTCGCGGGTTCGCCAGCTGAGGCAGCCTACGACAGGTGAATCTGCGCTTCGATGATCCGGGAACCCTTACAGGCTGGACACTTGCCGGGTTTCGCCAGACGGTCTTCGGCGAATGTGAATCCGCACGTGCGGCACATGGCCGGAACGATGGTCACCTGGTGCCCAGCGCTCCGCGCGCTACGAAGCGCATGGCGCATGTCCTCTTCGACGTCGCCCCGCGCCAGCCCGAGCTGACGGGCAATCGACGACACCGACCGCGGCTCGGTCGAGAGAAGGGCGATGAGGTCTCTCCGGTACATGAACGCCGCCCTTCGACCCACCAGGCCTACCCGGCCCACCAGGCCCACCAGGCCCACCCGACCCGCCCGGCCTACCCGGCGGCCTGCCGAGCGCTACTGGAACACGTCCCACATGTGGACGTACTTCATGACGAACGCGCGATTCACCGGCCCGAAGCCGTTGAACGCCTCCGTATCGTTGTAGACGACGTAGAGCCCGGTGGCGGCGGTCTGCTGCAGGTTGAAGCGCAGGTTGGTGGACCAGCGGTCGGTCAGGTCGTTGTACTGAATCAGCCCCTGGGCGTTGATGCGCGGCGTGAAGTTGTAGGTGACGCGCAGCGAGCCGACGTTGGTGACGAAGTCGCCTTCCGGCAGCGAGATGTCGTTGCGCGTCCAGCGCAGCGTCGAGGTGAAGTTGCCGCTCGGCGAGCGCACGGTGAGCGTCGGCGCCTGGGCGTTCTGGTGGCCGGACAGGAAGCCGCCGTAGTTCCAGGCCAGTCCGCCGGACACCAGGAGTTTACGGTCGGTGTTCGACTGCAGGAAGAAATAGGGCGTCGTGTAATCGCCGGCCGGGACGATGACTTGCTCGGACGGCCGCGCGCTGGGCGAGTACACCGCGAACGGGACGCGCAGCGTCTCGTGCTGGACGTTGATCCCGGGACTGAGGAAGTTGCCGCTCTCGAAGTCGAGCGCGTGATCGAAGTGCAGGAGACCGGTCTCGTTGACGCCGTCGAAGCCCCAGTAGCTCTCGTAGGTGAGGTGCGGGCGATATTCGCGCATCTTCAAGGTCTTCAGCAGCCACGGCCGGCGCAGGTTCTTGAAGAGTCCGGTGCTGACCTGGCGGTAGGCGTCCGGGCGCTCGAGGAAGCCAACCTCGGGGTTGAAGTCGGCACCAACCTCGACGTAGTCGAAATACGCACGGGTGACTCGATTGCGATACTCGACGCCGCTGCTGAACGCGTGCTCGGCACCGGTCGCGCCCGGCGTCTCGGTGCGCGCGACAAACCCGTTGATCGTCAGATTCTGATTGACGCCCCAACGGCCGTCGGCGCCCCACGTGCGGTTCCACGAATCGCTGTTCGCGCCGCCACCAGTGGCTTGACGGTTGACGAACATCACGCCGACGTTCGACCGCGGCGACAGTTCCCGCTGCACCCGGCCGGCCAAGTAGTTGCTCGCCGGCGTGTAGCTCGAGGCGCGCAGCGGATCGCCGACCGCGTCGGTCTGCATGTCGATGACGCCGACGTTCACGCCGTGCGTACGCCCGGTCAGGCGGGCGCCGCCGACGATCGGCGTGAAGATGCCGTTGCTGATGCCAATCGCGCGGCTGAAGAAGAGGTCGACTTCGCCGCTGCGGCCGACCGCGAACAAGCCGCGGTTCTCGAGGAAGAATGGCCGCTTCTCAGGGAACAGCAGGTTGAAGCGGGTCAGATTGATCTGCTGCTCGTCCACCTCGACCTGCGCGAAGTCGGTGTTGTAGGTGAGGTCGAGGTTCATGCTCGACGTGACGCCGACCTTGGCGTCAACACCCCAGTCCGAGTTGTTGTCGATCTTCGCGCCTGGGGTGAAGTTGCGGTTCGTGTTGTTGATCGCGTACGGCATCACCTTGAGGTTCATCGGCGTCTTCAGCTGGAGGTCGGTGACCTCGCCGGCGGCAGAGAGCCGGGTGATGTTGAAGGCGCGCGAGATCGGCGACCAGTAGACCTGCTCGCGCTTGCGCCGGATCGTGCGCGAGAAGTTGATGCCCCAGGTCTGAGGCGCCGGCCCGTAGCGGAGGGTGCGGAGCGGAATCCGGAACTCGGCCGACCACCCCTTGTCGGTGATCTGCGCCTTCACGCTCCACGCACCGTCCCAGTTCACGTTCATGCCGCCGCCCGAACCGCCGCCGACGCGCCCCAGGGTCGGCGGTCCACTCGACTGGGTCTCCCCTTCGCTGCGCACCTGGGCGTCGTATTCCATGCCGGCGGGATTGGTGCCGAAGATGAAGCCGTTCTGGCGATCGTGGTAGGTGTCGAAGATGATCTGCACCGAGTCGGAGTCGCCGAGGCTGGAGTCACGCCGCGCGTCGGTCGTGACAATCTGCGACGGATCCGAGTCGAAGCACATGATGCCGATGTAGACCGCCTGGTCGTCGTAGAGCAGCCGGATCTCGGTCGGTTCGGTCGCCGGCGTCCCTTCGAACGGTTCGGCCTGCGTGAAGTCGGCGATCGGCGGCGCGTTGCGCCAGGCGGCATCGTCGAGCAGCCCGTCGATGTTCGGCGGCTCGCTGACCCGTGTGCCGGTCATGCGGCGCGCCGGTGCTGGCGGAGCCGGTCGCCCGCCGCCCTGCCCGGCGCGCGGTTGAGCGGATGCGACGCCAGCCAGACCGATGGCCAGCGCCAGAGAGGCGACACCTACGCGTGAACCTGCCATCGACTTTCCTGCTCCCGGCGACCGACCGGCCCTGGTGGGCCCGGGCGCTGACACGTGCGGACACACGCAGAGCGGCGGCTCGGCGGCGTCGGCGTCCTCGAACGTTGGTGAACGCACAGCAGTATAGCGGGATCTCGCGGCGTCGGGTCGCCGGTTCACAGCGGGCGCGGGATCGCACCGGCGAGATGTAAACAAACGAGAAAGGGTGGGCCTGAGGCGGCGGCAGGCGGCCGAATGCGGGCGGGGGCAGAGGAGCCGGCTGCAGGCTCCCGGGTCGGATCCGCCGAACCCGGGAGTCTGCGAACCTGAACCTACTAGCGGGTGCCGGTCGGGCGCACGCTCGGGACGTAGCGGCCGGGCACCGGGCCAACGCCCTTGTTCACGAACTTCTGAAGGCGCTTGCCTTCATAGGTTTCGGTCGTGTACAGGTTGCCCTGGGAGTCGATGGCGATGGAGTGCAGGCCATACCACTGACCGACCTGACGGCCGCCGTTGCCGAAGGCATAGAGGACTTCGAGCGACTGGCGGTCGACCACGTGGATCTTCTGGTTGCGGCCGTCTGCGACGAACAGGTAGCGCTGCTGCGCGTCGGTCGAGAACACGAGGTCCCACACGGCGCCATCGGCCAGCGATTCCTTCTCGATCTGGGCTTCCTTCAGGAACTTGCCTTCCTTCGTGAAGGTCTGGATGCGGTTGTTCACACGGTCGCAGACGTAGACGATGTTGTCGTTCGACAGCTCGGCGCAGTGCACCGGGTTGCGGAACTGCTGCACGAGGGGCGCGCTCGGGTTGTAGCGGCCGAGGTTTTCGTCGCTCGGCGGGTTGCCGTAGGCACCCCAGAAGCGCTTCATCTCGCCGGTTTTGCGGTCGACGACGGCGACGCGCTTGTTGCCGTAACCGTCCGAGACATAGGTCTCGTTGCCCTTCTCGTCGATGAACATCTTCGCGACCTGGGAGAAGTGGTCCCGGGCCTGGCTGTTCGGCTTGACGCCCTTCTTGCCGATCTGCTGGATGAATTTGCCTTCGCGGGTGAACTTCAGCATGTGGCCGTCGTTCGGGCCGTTGCCGCCGATCCACACGGTGCCGTCGGTCTCGACGTCGATGCCGTGGTTGGAGTCCGGCCACTCATACGGCGCACCGGCGACCGGGCCGCCCCACGAGTTGACGACGGTCCCTTCCTGGTCGAACTCCAGGATGGGCGGCGCACCCTTGCAGCAATGCGTCGAGGTGGGTGGCGTCAGCTCCATCCCCTTTTCGTTGTTGCCGAGCGTCGCCGAGCTGCGGTGGACGATCCACACGTGCTGGCGCGAGTCGACCGCGACGCCGATGGCATTGCCGAGCAGCCAGTTATTCGGCAGCGGCTTCGGCCACATCGGATCCACTTCGAACCGTGGCGCCTGCTTGGCGCCGCCTGCCTGCGCTGCCGCGGCGGTTTCCAGCCATTGCTGTCCCACGCCGAGAGCTCCCAGGAGTCCCAGCGTCATGACCCCTGCGAACAGGTTCCGTCTACCCTTCATATCGCCTCCTCAATCCCGCGAACCGAACGTATCGCAGCGGCCCCAAACACCTGGCAGGCACGTGTACCTACCCTGCGAGGGCGTCAGTATACGCCAAAGCGTTTACGAGAGACGAAAAAGGTGG
>CADEDC010000081.1 GCA_902825985.1 uncultured Acidobacteriota bacterium
CGCCCGCCGTGCCCATGAGCTTCAAGAGGCTACGCCGGTCGATCGTGCGCTTCTCTTCAGACATGGAATCAGCCCTCCTTACGTCGTGGCCCCGCCCCGGGAATTGCATAAAAAAAGCCGGGGGAGGATACCACGAACGCGTCGATTTCCGAACAGCCCGTGCTGTTGGTTCCCCTGCGAGCGCCGGTCTCCGGGGCTCGCAACTCTGTCACTGGAATCTGGCCCCCGCCACCGCGCGAGGTTGCGATCGCCGGCGGCCGACGACACGAAAGGCCGGTCCGCCTCGGGGGAAGCGGTCCCGGCCTTCTCGATTGCGTCGGTCCGACATCGATCGCATGCGCTACTGCTGCTGCGTCGTCGTCGGGGCGGTCAGGACGTCCTTGTCGACGGACACTTCCCTCCAGCCGTTGAACATCTCGTCCCAGCTCTGCTCCGACCAGCAGACCGGCATGTCCGGCGCCGGCAACGTGGCGACGAAGGTCATGTCCCTGCCGCGCCCGTGCATGTGCGGCCACATGCCGCGGAGGGTCGCGTCGTCCTCGAACGCCGTGATTGCCGTGATCTTCCAGTCGTTCACCATCGGCGGGATGTTCGGACGGTCTCGCCACCACCGCCGCCGGAACACGCGCGGGTGCCGAACTCCGTGCCTTCTGCAAGTTGCGTCTCACCGACGCGCTGCGTGAGCACCTCGTGCGTCGAGGCGTACCTGAGTATACGGCACACAAAACGCGCTTCGGTGGCCGCGAGGCGGATTTCTTCCGACGGCTCGTCGCACTACCCGGTATCAGGTAGCGTGACAAGTAATAAAGGGTACAACCGTTCGCCTCAGCCGTCCGGACCAGCGGGATCGATCCGCGGTCCAGCCCCCTATACTGGGCGACATGCGCCTCGGGACGAGATGCCGCGTGGCGAGCCTGATGATCCTGCTGGCGGTCGGCGCCGCCCGATCCGCGAAGACGCAGTCGGCCCAGGGGCAACCGGCGCCGCCGTCACCTGGTGTGACCTTCAACCGCGACATCGCCCCGCTGCTGTATCAGCACTGCGTCAGCTGCCATCGACCGGACGGCCCGGCGCCGTTCAGCCTGGTCACCTTCGACGACGTCCGGCGGCGGGCGGCGCTCATCGCGACCGTGACGGCAGAGCGATACATGCCGCCCTGGAAGCCGGAGCCCGGCTTTGGCCGGTTCGCCGGCGCGCGGCGGCTCGACGACGCGCAGATCGCGCTGTTCGCGCACTGGCTGGCCGCCGGCACGCCGGAGGGGGCGCCGGCCGATCGCCCCGCCGCGCCGTCGTTCACGCCAGGCTGGCAGCTGGGCCGACCCGATCTCGTCGTCGCGCTGCCCGCGTACACGCTGCGCGCCGAGGGGCTCGACGTCTTCCGGAACTTCGTGATCCCGATCCCGGTTGCGGCGCAGCGCTACGTCCGAGGCATCGAGTTTCAGCCCGGCACTCCGGCGGTGCACCACGCCAACATCCGTCTCGACTACTCCGCGGCGTCGCGAGCACTGGATGACGCCGACTCCGGCCCCGGCTACGAGGGGTTGATCCTCCATTCGGCCGACTACCCAGACGGCCACTTCCTCGGCTGGACCCCCGGTCAGTTCGCGCCGCTCGCGCCGAAGGGGCTCTCCTGGCGTCTCAACCCGGGCGCCGATTTCGTCGTCCAGCTGCACATGCGGCCAACCGGCAAGCCCGAGGCGATCGCGCCGCGCATCGGGCTCTATTTCACCGACGATGCGCCGGCGCAGCTGCCGGTGATGCTGAGACTCGGCCGCCAGAATCTCGACATCCCGGCGGGCGACGCCCATCATCCGTCGCGTGACTCGTATATCCTCCCGGTTGACGCGCGCGTCGAAGCCGTGCAGCCGCACTCGCACTATCGGGCCCGCGACGTCAGGGCGATCGCCGAACTCCCGGACGGCACCACCCGTCCCGTCATCCACATCGCGACGTGGGACTTCGCGTGGCAGGACGTCTACCGCGTCGCCGAGCCGTTCTGGCTGCCGGCCGGGACCCGAATCTCGAGCGAGTACGTGTTCGACAACTCTGCCGCGAACCCGCGCAACCCCGAACAGCCGCCGACGCGCGCCGTCTGGGGCTTCAAGTCGTCCGACGAGATGGCCGACATCTGGATTCAGGTGGTGACCCGCACGGACGCCGACCGCGAGCGGCTGCGCGCCGACATCGGCCGTAAGATGATCACCGAGGATCTCGTCGGCGTCGAACGGCAGCTCACGCAGACGCCGGCCAATGTCCCCCTGCGCAACGACGCCGCGCTGCTGCACCTGGCACTGGGCCACACGAACGAGGCGATTCGGCACTTCGCGGCGGTCGAGCAGCAGACGCCCGACTCGCCGGTGGCCCATTTCAATCTCGGTACCGCCATCGAGCGCACGGGAGCGATCGCCGAAGCGGCCATCCACTACGAGCGCGCCGTGGCGCTTGACGCAGCCTATGCCGCCGCGCACGTCAACCTCGGCACGCTGCGGGTCCGTCAGGGCCGTCTGGCCGAAGCCGCGCGCGAGTACGCGGCGGCCCTGAGCGCCGCGCCCGACGACTTCGGGGCCCACAACAATCTCGGACGGGTGCTGCTCACGCTCCATCGTCCGAGCGATGCCGCGCCGCACCTCGAAGCCGCGGTGCGACTGAATCCCCGGCATCCGGAGGCACAGTTCAATCTCGCGGAGCTGTACGCCACGACGGGACGCCTGGCCGACGCGGTGACACACCACCGTGAGGCGCTGCGCCTGCGACCGGGCTGGGAGCCGGGCGTGCTGGCGCTATCGTGGCTGCTCAGCTCGAGCGCCGACCCCCGCGTCCGCGTCCCCGGTGAAGCGCTCCAGCTCGCGACTGCCGCCACCGAGGCCAGCGATCGCGCGAATCCGCTGGCGCTCGACGCACTGGCCGCCGCCCTGGCGCGCACCGGACAGTTCGCGGAGGCGGTTGCCGCCGCCACCGACGCGCTGGCGATCGCCCGGCGCGCCCGGGCGACCGACCTGGCTGCGGCGATCGCGCAGCGCCTGGCGCTCTACCAGCACCGGCAACCGTACGCCGGGTCGACGCCATGACCGGCATCTCGTCCGCCAGCCGACTGTCGCGCACAGGAGCGGCTCCTGAACCAGTTCGCGCAGTTCCGACCATCATCGACGGGCTGAACAATCACTTCATCCATCAGCGATCACCGAGCCGCCGGATCTGCTGATCCACGTACGCGACGTCTTCCGGACGGTGCGATAGCCGCGAGAACGCGACCGCTCATCGTCGCCGACGGAGAAGCGGAGATCCGGCCCGTGGATTCGAGCCGGCGGCGGGTAGTCCGATGCGGGTGCGATAGAATCGTCTCGTGCAGGATCGCCCGACGACGCTCTGGACCGTGCAGCGGGATGGCAAGGAAGTCACGTGTGCCGCCCGCCTCGCCCCCTATGGGATCGAACTCGACATCGCGCACGACGGCACCGTCGTGCTGACGCGCGTCTTCGAGACCGACGCCGAGGCGCTCGCCTGGGCCGAGGAGAAGCACGCCGCGCGGACGTCGCAGGGGTGGAACGACGTCGAGGTGGAGCGGCCGTCCGGCCGCTACTCGTAGCCGCTACGCCCGATCCTTCGTCTGGCGCGACTCGAGCTCATCCCAGCCCGCCAGCGCCGCCAGGCGCGGCGCGTCGACCGCCGCGACCCTGGCCAGCGTCCGGGCAATCGCGTCGGCGCCCTCCTTGTAGAACTCCGGCCCGTTGACGGCCGCGTGCAGTGCCGCCTGCTCGGCCTCGAGCCCTTCGATGCGCGACGGCAGCCCCTCGAGTTCGCGTTGCTCCTTGTAGGAGAGCTTCTTCGCTGCGCCGGGCGCCGCCGCCAGCGCCGGCGGCTGTCCGGCCGATGCGCCGCGTGTCCCGTCGCGCCTCACTCCCGAGGCCTCGGCCACCGGCTTGCGCCGCTGGCGCAGCCAGTCCTCGTAGCCGCCGACGTATTCGGCCACGCGGCCATCGCCTTCGAAGGCAAGCGTGCTCGTCACCACGTTGTCGAGAAACACCCGATCGTGGCTGACCAGCAGCAACGTCCCCGACCATTCGACCAGCTGCATCTCGAGCAGTTCCAGCGTCTCGAGATCGAGATCGTTCGTCGGTTCGTCGAGCACCAGGACGTTGGCGGGCCGCGTGAACAGCCGCGCCAGCAGCAGGCGGTTGCGCTCGCCGCCCGACAGCGCCTTGACCGGCGACCGGGCGCGCTCGTCCGAGAACAGAAAGTCGCGCAGGTAGCCGTGGACGTGGCGGCTCCGTCCGTTCACGGTGATGGTGTCGTTGCCATCGCCGACGACGTCGAAGACGGAGCATTCGGGATCCAGCTGTTCACGCTGCTGGTCGAAGTAGGCAACATGGACGTTCGCGCCGCGGCGGATCTCACCGGCATCCGGCGACAGGTCTCCGAGCAGCAACCGCAGCAGCGTCGTCTTGCCGGCGCCGTTGGGACCGATCAGGCCGACGCGGTCGCCGCGCAGGATCCGGGTCGAGCAGTCGCGCACGACGACCCGGCCGTCGTACGACTTCGACACGTGATCGGCCTCGAAGACCAGACGCCCCGACGCGTCGGCCTTCTCCACCTGCAGCTTCACCGTGCCGATGACGGCACGGCGGCTCGCCCGCTCGTCGCGCATCTGCAGCAGCGCCTTGACGCGCCCCTCGTCCCGCGTCCGGCGCGCCTTCACGCCGCGCCGCAGCCATGCCTCTTCCTGCGCCAGCTTCTTGTCGAACTTCGCAACGCCGATCGCCTCGTTCTCGAGCCGGTCCTCCTTCTGCCGGAGGAAGGTCGCATAGTCGCCCGGCCAGGAGGTCAGCACGGCGCGGTCGAGTTCGATGATGCGCGTGGCGAGGCGCTGCAGAAACGCGCGATCGTGGGTGACGAAGACCAGCGCGCCGCGAAAGTCGGCGAGGAACGTTTCGAGCCAGGTGATGGCGTCGATGTCCAGGTGGTTGGTCGGTTCGTCGAGGAGCAGCACGTCCGGCTCGGCGACCAGCGCCCGCGCCAGCAGGACCCGGCGCCGCCAGCCGCCCGACAACGTATCGACACGCGCGCCGGCCGGCAGATCGAGACGCGACAGGATGAGGTCGACCTGGTGCTCACGGCGCCACTCCTCGCGTTCGTGCGTGCCGCCCGGCAGCGTCAGGCCGTCCGCGACCACATCCCACACCGACCGTGCCGCCGTGAGCGGCACGTCCTGGACCAGACGGGCCACGCGGGCCCCCGGCTGACGCCACACCGTCCCGGCATCCGGCTCGATCTCACCCGCGATGATCTGCAGCAGCGTCGACTTGCCGGTGCCGTTGCGGCCGATGATGGAGACGCGTTCACCGGCGTCGATCTGCAGCGACACCCGGTCGAGCAGCGGCAGGTGGCCGAACGCGTGCGAGACGGAGTCGAGGGCGATCAGGGGCATTTACAGACGACCGAGCCAATCGAGAATGCCGAGCGTGAGCCACGGCACGTAGGTGATCACCAACACCCCGGCGCCGAGGATGGCCAGCATCGGCAGCGCCGCGCGGCAGACCTCGAGCATCGGACGCTTGAATCGATAGGACGCCAGGAAGAGATTCAGCCCGACCGGCGGCGTCAGGTAGCCGAGCTCGAGGTTGGCGATGAAGATGATCCCGAGATGGACCGGGTGGATCCCGTAGGCGGCACCGAGCGGCACCAGCAGGGGAGCGACGACGACGGTGGCAGAGAAGATGTCCATCAGACAGCCGACGACCAGCAGGAACAGGTTCAGCCCCAGCAGGAACGCGACGCGCGAGCCGATGTGCGCCGTCGTCCACTCGAGCAGCCGGGCCGGTACCTGCGCGCCAATGAGGTAGTTGGTCAGCCCGACGGCAACGCCGAGGATGATCAGCACGCCGCCGACGACGGTGACGCATTCGGTGAACACGCGCAGCAGATCGCGTCCGGTGGTCAGGTCCCGATGCACGACGGTCTGGACGATGACGGCGTAGGCGGCAATCACGGCGGCGGCTTCGATGGCGGTGGCGACGCCGCTGAACAGCGCCGCGAGCACGATGAACGGCATCGCCAGCTCCCACTTCCCCGCCCACAGCGCGCGACCGCCCTCACGCCAGTCGAAGGCGGTCCGTCTGGCGCCGGCCGCGAGCCCCTGTCGTACACCCCAACCGGCGGTCATCGCGGTCAGCAGGATGCCGGGCAGCACGCCGCCGATGAAGAGATCCTCCATCGGCAGTTGCGCGACGATGCCGTAGAGGATGAGCGGCAGGGCGGGCGGCAGCAGCAGTCCCAGCGAACCCGAGGCGGTCAGCAGGCCAATCGAGAAGCGCTCCGGATAGCCGTCCCTGAGCAGCGCCGGCAGCAGCAATCCGCCGAGCGCGAGGATGGTGACGCCGGACCCGCCGGTGAAGACCGTGAAGAAGGAACACAACACCGCACAGACAACCGCCGTGCCGCCGGGGATCCAGCCGAACCAGGCGCGGAACACCCGCAGCAGCCGGGCCGACGCGTGCCCTTCCGCCAGCACGAACCCGGCCAGCGTGAACAATGGAATCGCCGGCAGCGTCGGCGAGGTGTTCAGCGCATAGGTCTCGATGAGCACCGCCGCCGGCGTCGTCCCGTCGATCATGAAGAGCAGCACCGCGGCGCCGCCGAGCAGTGCGAAGATCGGTGCCCCACACACGCCGGCGACCCCGAGCAGCAGCAGCCATGGCGTGAAGGCCTGCGCGACCAGCCACTCCGGGACCCGGATGATCATCGCGGCCGCGAGGCCGCCGAGCGCCGCCAGGCCGCGCCCCAGCCAACGGCGGTCGGCCGTCCAGAGCAGGCGCAGTGCGATCAGGCCGAAGCCGATCGGCAAGGCGAGCTGCGCGACCCAGGTGCGGATGTTCGCGCCGATCGAGGTCGCCGCCTGCCGCTCGTTGATCACGAGTTCGACGGCCCCCCACGCCAGCAGCAGCGTCAATCCCGACGCGATCGCCGCCGCCGCGACGGTCGCGCCGCGGCGGACCGGCCCTTCGGGCAGCATCGCGCCGGTCGCCAGCGCCAGCAGTTTGCCGTCACGCGCCGCGATCGCGGCGCCAAGGAAGCCGACCCAGAGGACGAGGTGTTGGACGATCGGGCCGGCGGCCGGGATGCCGACGCCGGCGAATCGACGCAGGACAATCTCGAGCAGCGGCAGGACCACCATGGCCGCGAGCGCGCAGGAGGCGAGGAGGTCTTCGAGGATGGCGAGCGCCGCCATCACCGGGCGGCGGGCTGGGGCGTACGCTGGCGGTACGCGTCGCGCTCCCTGACGGCAAGGTCGTAGATGTCGCGCGGCACCATCTCGCCGCGCATCGTCGCTCCGAGTTTGTCGGCTTCGATGCGCCACTCGGGCCCGGACGCCGCCGTCACCGTCAGCCCCTGCTGCCGCATCATCAGCACGGCGAGCGCATCCTGCTTCGGCACGTCGCCGTTCAGCCGCGTCTCGACGCCGACCGCCGATGTCAGCAGCCGGGCGCGGTCGGCCTCGGCGATGCGCAACCACGTCTTCTTGGTCACGACCGACGCTCCGACCACCGGCGCGAGGCCGATGTCGAGCATGTACGGCGTCTGCCGATTCCACTGGAAGGCGAGCGCCGCCACCGGCGGCGTCGGCAAGCCGTCGATCATGCCGGTCGTCAGACCGGTCAGGATGTCGGTCATCGCCATCGCCCTTGGTGTGTAGCCGTGGGCCTTGTAGAACTGCGTCATCCGGTCGTCGCCCGCCGATGTGTACAGCTTGAGCGTCTTGAGGTCCGCCACCGTCTTGACCGGCTTCTTGGAGAACACCTGCAGCCAGCCGCCGTGTCCCCAATTCAGCAGGACGTAACCCTTGGCGTCGAGCCGCTGCTTGAGGGCGGGCGTCAGCTTCTCCACGACGGCGTTCAGCTCGTCGTAGGAGTTGAAGAAGAACGGCACGTTGAAGACGTTGAACGCCGGATCGATGGTCGCGAGCCCGACGACGGTCAGCGAGGCGGCCTGCACGGTGTCGAGCCGCATCTTGCGCAGGACGCTGGACTCGTCTCCCTGCGATCCGCCACTGAACACCGTGACCGTGACCCGCCCGCCGGTCGCCTGCTGCCACTCGCCCGCCATCTGCTTGAGCTGCTTGTCCCAGATGGAGTTCTCGGGCACGACCGTCGCCAGCTTGATCGCGACGACCTGGGCGGCCGCGGGTGGCGGCGCCACGGCGAGGCCGATCAGACCGAGGACGGCCAGTACACGGCGCGCGCGACAAGCCATCGTCATGGCCTCCGCTTCATCGAGGACCGGATTCCCACGCGCCTATTCGACGCGCGTGGCGGACCAGTCGGACTCACCGAGCCCGGCGATCGCCGATTTGCCCGACAGGCCGCCGGGGCCGAGCTGGCCATTCATCGTCACGTTCATGTCGCCCTGCGGCGTCTGCGCCGTGAACTGCAGCGTCAGTGCGCCGCCGACCATGGTGCCGGTCACCGGCAGGTCGCCGAGCGGCGTCGTGATGGTACCGGTCACGGCGTCGCCGCTCTGGCTGAAGACGCCGGTCAGCGGCAGCGCCTGGGCGCCCATCTGCACGGTGATGTTCCACTTGCCGCTCACGGAGCCGGGCGTGACCGTCGCCGGGGTCGCCGCCGGCGCGGCGGCGGCCGTCGCGCTCTCGGCCGGCTTGCGCTTGGCCGACCACTCGGCCTGCATCATGCCGCCGAGGTCGAGGGCACCGGCCATCGTATTGTCGGGGCCGACGACGCCGGTCATGCGGATCTCCAGGGTCTGGCCCTGGATGGGCACCGAGTAGTTGACGGCAAGGTCGTTCTTCACCAGGGTGCCGGTGAAGTCGACGCTGCCCATCGGACTGGTCACCGCGCCACTGATTTTCTCGCCATCCTGCTTGAAGGTGGTCTCCAGGTCCATCTGGCCCTGGGGGGAGTTGACGGTCACGATCCACGCGCCCGTGATGTCGGTCTGCGCGGACGCCAGGACCGGCAGCGCCAGGAACACCACGGTTGCGACGCCGAGCTTCAGTCGATGCATTCCACTCATCTCCCTGACCCGCCGGACGTCCGGGATAACGCCGGAGGGCGGTCAAAATGGCCGGACGATGAGAATATCATCGATTACCATGGACCATACTGGCGTTGGACGAGCGTCTCGCGGTCGAGGTTTCGCCGAGCCATGCCGGAGGTCGTCAATGATTCGAGCCCGTGTCGGTACTGGTGTGTCCCTGGCCGTCGCCGGAACGCTCGCCGTCCTCACCGCCGCCGTCGCACAACCGGGGGCTGGCGGAAGCGCCGCCGGTGCCGGCGCCCAGGAGCGGGACTTCCTCTCGCGGGTGCGCCGACTGACGGTGGAAGGACGCCGCTCGGGCGAAGGCTACTGGTCGCCGGACGGCAGGCGGCTGGTGTTCCAGAGCGAACGCGAGCCGGGCAACCCGTTCTATCAAATCTACGTCCTCGACATGACGAGCGGCGACATCAGCCGCATCTCCAACGGGCTCGGCAAGACGACCTGCGCGTTCTTCCGTCCGAACAGCGACCAGATCCTGTTCTCGTCGACACACCACGACCCCCGCTCGAAACAGCTCCAGGACGAGGAACTGGCATTCCGGGCGTCCGGCAAGGAGCGCCGCTACTCGTGGGACTACGACACCGAGACCGACATCTACGCCTACAGCGAGAAGACGGGCGACCTGACGCGCCTGACCACGGCGAAAGGCTATGACGCCGAGGCGTCGTACTCGCCCGACGGCCAGTGGATCGTCCTCTCGTCGATGCGTGACGCCTACAACCGGACGCTGACCGCCGGTGAGCAGAAGCAGCTCGAGACCGATCCGAGCTACTTCGCCGAAATCTATTTGATGAAGGCCGACGGCTCCGGGCAGACCCGGCTGACGACGACGCCGGGGTATGACGGCGGTCCGTTCTTCAACCACGACGGCAGCCGCATCGTCTGGCGCCGCTTCGACGAGAACGGCCTCATCGCCAACGTCTGGTCGATGAAGCTCGATGGCTCCGACCAGACGCAGATCACCGACTTCGGTTCCATGAGCTGGGCCCCCTACGAGCACCCCTCCGGCTCGTACATCATCTTCGCGTCGAACAAGCTCGGATTCGAGAACTTCGAGCTGTTCATCGTCGACAGTGCCGGCACGAAGGAACCGGTCCGCGTCACCTACACCGACGGGTTCGATGGCCTGCCGGTGCCCTCCCCGGATGGCCGCCAGCTGGCGTGGACGTCGGCGCGCTCGGGCGGCAGCGGGTCGGCCGGGCAACTGTTCCTGGCACAGTGGAATCACGAGAAGGCGCTCGAGGCGATCCGTACTGCGCCGCCGCGCCAGAGCCCGAAGAAGCCATGACCTATCCACACGTCCGTCACGTCGCTGCCGCGCTCCCGCTCGTGCTGTCGCTGCTGGCGACGCCCGGCTGGGGCCAACCCGTCGCTGCCGTCGCGACGCGCACCCGGGCGCACGTCACGGCGCTCGCCTCTGATCGGACCGACGGCCGGATGTCCGGCTCGCCGGGAGAGCAGGCGGCCGGTGACTACCTCATCGCCCAGCTGCAGCGCATCGGTGCCAGGCCGCTGCCCGGGCGCAGCGACTTCCGCGCACCGTTCGAGTTCACCGCCGGCACCAAGGACGGCGGCACGACGCTGACGCTGGAATGCGCGGCCGGCCGGGCCGGCTGCGCACCGCGCCGGTTCGCAGTCGATCGCGATGTCCGCGCGCTGTCGTTCTCGGACAACGTCGAGGTGACCGCCGACCTCGTGTTCGCCGGCTACGGCATCGTCGTGCCCGAGAGTCAGAACTTCGGCTACGACAGCTATGCGACGCTCGACGTCAAGGACAAGATCGTCCTGGTGCTCCGCTACTTCCCCGAAGACGCGGATCCGCAGACGAAGGCGATTCTGACGCGCTATTCCGACCTGCGCTACAAGGCGATGGCGGCGCGGCAGCGCGGCGCGAAGGGGCTGCTCGTCGTCACCGGCCCGAATTCGCCGAACGCCGGCGAGACCATCCCCATGAGCTTCGACACCGCCCTGTCTGGCTCGGGCATCGCCGCGGCCAGCATCAGCGCGCCGGTGGCTGACGCCATCTTCGGCAGCCTCGGCGACGCGAGCAAGACACTCGCCGCGGCGCAGAGGGCGCTCGACAGTGCGAACCCGCACGTCGCCGGCTTCGCCATCCCGACCGCGACCGTTCGATTGACGCCGGTGGTGACGCGCGAAACCCGGACCGCATCGAACATCCTCGCCTACCTCCCGGCCTCCACCGGCACGGTGTCCGTCGCGCGGCCGTGGGTCGCCATCGGCGCGCACTACGATCACCTCGGCCACGGCGACCATGGCAATTCGCTCGCCACCAAGGACGATGCGGGAAAGATCCACCATGGCGCCGACGACAACGCCTCTGGAACGTCCGCGGTGCTGGCGGTCGGCGAGATCCTGTCGCAGGCGACGCGAAAGCGGAATGTGCTGCTGCAGTTCTGGTCCGGCGAAGAACTCGGCCTGCTCGGCTCCGCGGCGTACGTGAACCGCCCGGCCGTGGCTCTCGACCAGCTCGCCGCGTACATCAATTTCGACATGGTCGGCCGGATGCAGGACAACAAGCTGACGGTCCAGGCCACCGGCACCAGCGACGCATGGGGCCGGGTGATCGAACAGGCGAACATCGCCGCCGGATTCGACCTGCTCCTGCAGCCGGATCCCTATCAACCGACCGACGTCGCCAGCTTCAATCAGGCCGGTGTGCCGTGCCTGAACTTCTTCACCGGCACGCACGTGGACTACCACAAGCCGTCGGACACCGCCGACAAGATCAACTATGAGGATCTCGACCGCATCGTCGAGTTTGCCGCGACCATCGCCCGCCGCATCGTCGATCTCGAGACGGCCCCGACGTTCACGAAGGTCGAGCAACAGGCGGACCCGGGCGGCGGCCGTGCCGGTGTGCGCGTCTTCACCGGCACCATTCCCGATTACTCGACGGAAGTGAAGGGGCTGCTGCTCAGCGGCGTCATCGGTGGCGGTCCGGCCGATGCCGCCGGTCTGCAGAAAGGCGACATCATCGTCGAGATCGCCGGCCAGGCCATCACCAACAGCTACGACTACACCTACGCGCTGGAGACGCTGAAGATCGGCGTGGGCATCAACGTCGCGTTCACCCGGAACGGCGAGCGGAAGCAGACGACGCTGACACCGGGGGCCCGCAAGTAGTCGTTGATCGTGCGAGGAAGGCGAGGGAAGCAGGTGACGGCAGGCGGTGCGGGAGGGGCGGCACCGTCATCGGTCGGCGGTCAGGGACCGACGACCAATGACGCTGACCAACGATGACCTACTCGGGCTGGACGCTGCCAGCGCGCGGTCCTTTCGGGGACTGCTCTTCTTCGAAGCTGACGCGCTGACCCTCGCGCAGGTCGTCGAAACTCCCCTGCACCGCGCTGCGGTGGAAGAAGTACTCCTGCCCCGCACCATCGCGGATGAATCCGAAGCCCTTGTCACGGGCAATGCGTTTGATCGTGCCGGTCGCCATACGAGACTCCTTGTCAATGCGAGCGCTCGTGAGACGACGGGCGCGCGTGTCCCCCTGCGGAGGGACCGGTTCCATTCTACAACGGGCGTCATCATCCGAACACCGGTCGAACCGCGTCGAGGGTCGGGGAATTGCGCCGTGCCTCGCACGGTCACGCCAGTCACCATCCGGCGCGCGGCCGCGATCGCGGTGCGACCCGCGGCCGGCCGTCTCATCGCCGGGTTGGACGCCGGGCGCCACCGCGACGGTTCGCGGCCGGGCGGACATGGCCCGGGGTCACGCTGGGTGACGGGTAGACCCAGGTGAGCCCACGGGGTCATCCCCTTTCTCTGAAGAACAGAATCATGTCCATGCCGTCGGCCGGCGACGCCCCCAACTGGCGGAGCATCGTCGTGAGCTGGCCGCGGTGGTAGCTGCCATGGTTCACCAGGTGTTGCACCATCTCCGCGTAGGTGGAGCGAGCCGGCGTGCCGCCAAGGCTGAGGTAATCCACGGCACGTGCGGCGCCGTCTGCACCGAGGCCGTGCAGTGCCTCCCGGACCTGGAATTCGAGCGCCATCCAGGCCGTCCTGAGACCAGGCAGATCGGCGAGCGGCCCGGCGGCCGGGAACGCTGACGGCGACGCCCCCCGCCAGCGCGCGTGCCACACCCATTCGGCCCCGTAGATGTGGACCAGGGTATCGCGCACCGATCGAAAGCTACTGCCCATGTCGCGCGAGAACTGCTCCGGCGAGAGGGTGGCGGCCGCGGCCATCATGCGGTCGCGAGCCCAGTAGTGATAGTCGAGCAGACCGAAGAGATCGGCCATCGTCATGGGGAAATTATAGAGACCGGCGGACGCGCCAGCCACCGCTCGATTGACGTGCGATGGCCGGCGCCAGACCGACGTCGGGGCGGCGTCCAGGGGACGAGCCCCTAGGAGGGTTTCACCGTCACGAACAGCCCTTTGCCCTCGCGGCTGACGAGGATGAGCACCGGCCGGTCGTTCGCCGCCCGCACCGCCGCCCGCAGGTCATCGACCGTCTCGACCGGCTTGCGGTTGACCTCCTGGATGACATCCATCGGCCGGATGCCGGCGGCCGCCGCTCGCCCGTCGGGATCGACGTCTTCCACCAGCAGCCCGGTCGCATCACGGTTCATCCCGGCGCGCGCGGCGCGCTCCGGCGTCAGCGGCTGCACCGCGACGCCAAGTGCCGCCTGGTCGCCGTCCGGCCCCGGCTCATGGCGCCCGGGGCGGCTCGCCGCCGCCTCGTCGAGCGTGAGGGACAGCTCGCGCTCCTGGCCATCCCGGTTCACGACGATCGCCGTCGCAGCGCCGGGCGAGGTTTCGGCGACGCGATTCCGCAGCGAGTTCATGTCCTGCACCGGCTGCCCGTTGAACGCCATGATCACGTCGCCGCGCTTCACGCCGGCGCGTTCGGCCGCACTGCCCGCTTCGACGCTGCTGACGATGGCGCCGGTCACGCGGGCCAGCCCGAGACTCTCGGCGAGGTCCGACGTCACCTGCTGGACCGTCACGCCCAGCTGGGCGCGACGGACGCGGCCGTCGGAGCGCAGCTGCTCCATCACGTGGCGCGCCATGTTGGCCGGAATCGCAAAGCCGATTCCGATGTTGCCGTCGGACATCGACACGATCTGCGAGTTGATGCCGACGAGCTCGCCTTTGAGGTTGACGAGGGCGCCGCCCGAGTTCCCGTGGTTGATCGGCGCGTCGGTCTGCAGGAAATCCTCGTAGCTGCCGTCGCCGACGCCGGTCGACCGCCCCTTGGCGCTGATGATGCCCATCGTGACGGTCTGGCCGATCCCGAGGGGGTTGCCGACGGCGAGCACGACGTCGCCGACCCGCACGGCGTCAGAGTCGCCGAGTGCCAGCGATGACAGGTTGGACGCCTCCACCTTCAGCAGCGCCAAATCGCTCGGCTTGTCGGAACCGACCAGCCGGGCCTTCAGCGTCCGATGGTCGCTCATGTCCACCGAGATGTCGTCGGCGGCATCGACGACGTGGTGGTTGGTCAGGATATAGCCGTCCGGACTCACGATGACGCCGGACCCGAGGCCGCGCTGGCGCGGCTGCCGCGGAGCGCGCGGCGCCTCGCCCTGCTCGAATCGGTCACCGAAGAAGCGGCGCAGCATGCCCTCGTCGTCCAGCCCGCGGGGGAACCCGGTTGGCGACACCCGCGCCCGCCCTTCGGTGCGAATCGTCACGACGGCCGGCGCCGCAATCTGCACGACGTCGGCATACGAGTCGCGGCGGCCGGCCGCGACGGCGGCGCTGCCCGCCTGGACCACAGCGGTCTGGACGCGCGCCGGTTCGGATGTGCCGGCCTCAGCCGCCAGCCCCCGCCACGTGGCGCCGGTCAGCAGCACGGCGCCGGCCATCACGGCCAGCCCGGTCCGCACCGCCTGCGACTTCATGTCACTCGATCGGATGCTCATGTCTGCCCTCCATCCGGCCGGCCGCCTTCGCCGCCGGCGCTCTCCGAGTCCAGCGGCGGCCCGCGCCATGGCGTGGCCGTCCGCTCTCCAGTCCATTAGACGGGGCAGCCGCTGTCGCGGACGTTACCGGAGGATTACATCGGTGAAGGGTTGGCGACGCGCGTCAGCCGGGCAACCGGACGTCGAAGGTGGCTCCGGCGCCGTCGCCGCTGTGGGCGGTGACCGTGCCGCCATGCGCCTCGACAATCGCCTTGACGAGGCTGAGTCCGAGTCCGAGGCCGCGCGCCGTCCGGCTCCGGTCACCGCGGAACAGCCGTTCCCAGATGCGCGGCAGTTCGTCAGCCGGGATGCCCGGTCCGGTATCCGACACGCGCAGCACCGGCCCCCCGTGCGCGATCCCGGTCGACACCGTGACCCGGCCGCCGGCCGGCGTGTACTTCACCGCATTGTCGAGCAGGTTCGCCGCGACCTGCTCGAGCCGCACGCGGTCGCCGACAGCCGGTGCCGGTTCACCGGCCAACGCGAGCTGCACGTCCTTCGACTCGGCGACGTCGCGGTAGAGATCGACGGCCCGCTCCGCGATGTCCCGCAGGTCGAGCGGCGCGCGCTGCAGCGGCATGGCGCCACTTTCGGCTTCGGAGATATCCATCAACGTCTGCAGCATGACCAGCACGCGGTCGCTCTCTTCGACGCAGTCGGCGAGCGCCTCGCGGTAGCGATCGAGGTCCGGCGGCGCCGCCAGGGCGGTTTCGGCGGTGCCACGCAGGCGGGTCAACGGGGTCCGCAGATCGTGCGAGACGTTGTCGAGCGCGCCGCGCATGCCGGTGACCAGCCCTTCCACGCGGTCGAGCATCGCGTTGAAGAGCCGCGTGAGCTCACCGATCGCGTCGTCGTCCTCGCCGACCGAGACCCGCTCGTCGGTCCGCCCGGTGCGGACGATCCGCCCGGCGGCGGCGGTGAGCCGGCGAATCGGCCGCAGGGCCGACTGCGTCGCCAACCAGCCGCCGGTGAACGCGATGAGAACGATTGAGAGCGTCACCAGGCCGAGGGCGGCGCGGACGCGTCGCAGGAGGTCGACCCGTGCCTCCTTGCTCTTGCCGACCTGCACGAGGGTGCCATCGGACAGCCGGAGGGACGCCATCTCGAGCACCGACGGATCCCAGCCGCCGGGCGCCGCGAACACCACCGCCTCGGCACCACGATCGACAACCCGCACGAACAGCCGCTCCGGAGCCGTCAGCTGTTCGGCGCGTACCGTGTCACTGAGCGCATCGAGGCCGCCGCTCGCATAGACGACCGCATATTCGCCGAGCTTGGCCTGGATGATCTGCTCGTCGCGCTGTGCCAGCGACAGCGACGTCACCCAGTACGTCAGGCCGACGATGAGCACCGACCCGCACAGGAACAGCGTCGCGTACCAGAGCGCCAGGCGGAGGCCGAAGGGACGCGGGTCAGCCAAGTACGTAGCCCACGCCGCGGACCGTGCGCAGCAGCTTGGCGTCGAACGGGCGATCGATCTTGTCGCGCAGCCGGCTCACGAGGACGTCGACGATATTGGTCTGCGGGTCGAAGTTGTACTCCCACACGTGCGACAGGATCATGGTTTTCGAGACGACCCGGCCGGCGTTGCGCATCAGGAATTCCAGCAGGGCGAACTCGCGCGGCCGCAGTTCGATGGTGACGCCGGCGCGCGTCACCCGGCGCGTCAACAGGTCGAGGGTCAGATCGGCGACCGTCAATCCGGTCGGCTCGCTGCTCCGGCTGGCGCGGCGCATCAGCGCCTGGATGCGCGCCAGTAGCTCGGCGAACGCGAACGGCTTCGTCAGGTAGTCGTCGCCCCCGGCCTGCAGGCCGCGGACGCGGTCATCGACGCTGCGACGGGCGCTGAGAATCAGCACGGGCACCGTCTGACCGCGCTGGCGCAGCCGCTCGATTAGCGCAAGGCCGTCCGTCTTCGGCAGCATCAGGTCGATGATGGCGACATCGGCGGGACGCTCGAGGGCGGCACGCAGACCCGCCTCGCCGTCGGCCGCGTGCTCGACCGCATAGCCGGCCTCGCGCAGCCCGCGGCCGATGAAGTCGGCGATCGCCTGATCGTCTTCGACGAGCAGCACCCGCACCACGGCATGATAGCCAATCGACCTGCGGCCGTGGTCGCGGCGGACCGGCCGTGGCCCGGAGACGCCTCTGCGGCTCGGGCCGGGCGGGGTGGCAACCTTCGAGAGGTGCGTGCGCGGCCCTTGCGCTTCCCTGATGGACCGCGACGCATTTGTCGGCCCGGTTACATCCGTGTGCGTTGAGCCGCGTGTTCACGGCGTAGTACGCTTGGCGTTTGTGCGCCGTGCGACTTTCGCGCCGCACCGTCTCCAACCTCGACCGAGGTTCGTCCGTCCGCTCGTAACGCCACGCCGCGAGAAAGGCTGAATCCGTGACCGTCGTGTTTTCCGTGCTGCTGGTGCTGGCCGCGTTGCTCGTCTCGCCACCGACGCCCGCGCAGGCCCAGGCGAGCGCCGGCCCGCCGTTGGCCGGCAACCCGTTCCTGGCCAGCGTGCCGACCGGCACGGCGTCGCCAGCATCGCGGCGCGTCACGATCGGCGAGGCGATCGGCCAGGCACTCGAGCACAACCTCGGCCTGCTCATCGCCGATCACGCGTCGTCCCGCGCCCAGGCGGCGCGCTGGACGGCGCTGAGCGCGCTGCTGCCGAACGTCAGCGGCCGCGTCGCCGAGAGCCGGCAGGTGAACAACCTCGCGGCGTTCGGCTTTCCGCTACCGGCCGGGACCCCCTCCATCGTCGGTCCGTTCAACGTCTTCGACGCGCGCGTGTCGGTGCAGCAGGCGGTGTTCGATCTGCGAGCGCTGAACGGCGTGCGTGCCGAACGCCACAACGTGGTCGCGGCCGACTATGCCTACAAGAGCGCCCGTGACGTCGTCGTGCTGGCGGCCGGCAACGCGTATCTGCAGGCGCTGGCCGCGGCGGCCCGGCTCGAGTCGGCGCAGGCGCAACTGCGGACGGCCGACGCCCTGCTGAGTCAGGCGGCGAACTTGAAGGCGGGTGGACTGGTCGCCGGCATCGACGTGCTGCGTGCCGAACTGCAGGTCAGCACCCAGCGGCAGCGTACGAGCGCGGCCCAGAACGCCGCGGAGCGGGCGCGGTTGCAGCTCGCCCGGCTCATCGGGCTGCCGCCCGGGCAGCCGATTGACCTCGTCGACGAGCTGCCCGACCTGCCGCTTCCGGTGTTGTCGGTCGAGGCGGCCATAGCCCAGGCGCTCGCGACCAGGCCGGACTATCTGGCGGCCCAGGAGCGGCTGCGCGCCGCCGAGGCCGAGCGGGCGGCGGCGGCCAGCGACGCGTTGCCGACGGTTCGCGTCAACGCCGACTACGGCACCATCGGGCCGAGCCCGTCATCGGCGGCACGCACGTATGCGCTGTCGGGTGCCGTCTCCGTGCCGATCTTCGACGGCGGGCGCCGCCGCGGGCGGCTGCTCGATGCCGACAGCGTCGTCCGCACCCGGCGCGCCGAGGCCGACAGCCTGAGGGGCGAGATCGACTACGACGTGCGGACCGCGTTCCTCGACCTGGCCACGACCGAGTCGCAGCTGGCGGTCGCCGGCACCGCGCGCGAGCTTGCCGATCGCCAGTTGACACAGGCGCGCGACCGGTTGGCGGCCGGCGTCGCCAACACCATCGAAGTCGTGCAGGCGCAGGAGGCGGTGGCGCTCGCCAGCGAGCAGTACATCACCGCGCTCTATGGGTTCAACATCGCCAAGGCCGTCCTCGCGCGCGGCCTCGGGGTGGCGGAAGAGGCGGCGCGGCAGTTCATCGGAGGGATTCGCTGATGGCCGACCCGGCGTCGTTTCTGTCCTCGACCCGCTTCAAGATCATCGTCGCCGTGGCGGTGTTGCTCATCGGCGCCGTCGCCGCCTGGCTCGTGCTGACGCGCGGCCAGGAGTCGACCGACGACGCGCAGGTGGATGGGCACGTCACCCAGATGGCGGCCCGCGTCGGCGGCACCGTGCTGAAGGTGCACGTCGCCGACAACCAGGCTGTCACCGCGGGCGCCGTGCTCGTCGAACTCGATCCGCGGGACTACCAGATCGCACTCGACCGGGCGCGGGCCGAGCTCGCCGACGCCGACGCGTCGCTGGTCGCGGCGCAGAGCAACGTCCCGATCGCGTCGACGGCGGCCGCGAGCAATCTGACGACCGCCCAGGGCGGCCTCGCGCAGGCGCGCAGCGCCGTGGTTGCCGCCGAGCGCGAGGTCGATGCCGCGCGGGCGCGGATCGCGGCGCTGCAGGCGCGCGAACGGGAGGCCCAGGCCAATGCCACGCGCGCCACCCGCGACGTCGAGCGGCTCGCCGGGCTGCTGGCGAAGGACGAAGTCGCCCAGCAGCAGTACGACGCCGCTGTCGCCGCCGCGGCGGCCGGGCGCGCCGCCGTCGACTCGGCGCGCGCCCAGGTGCGCGAAGCGGAAGCGGGCGTGCCGGTCGCCGAGAGCCGTCTGGCGCAGGCGCGCACGGGTGAGCAGCAGGCGACCGCCGCCGTCCGCAGCGCGCGGACGGTGCCCGACCAGGTGACGGCGATCCGGGCGCGCGCGACCTCGGCGCAGGCGCGCGTCGATCAGGCACGGGCGACGCTGGCACAAGCCGAGCTGAACCTGCAGTACACCACGATCACGGCAGCGACCGACGGCATCATCGCCAAGAAGAGCGTCAACCCGGGGCAGGTGATCCAGCCGGGCCAGCCGCTCTTCGCGATCGTCCGGGTCGACGACGTCTGGGTGACCGCGAACTTCAAGGAGACCCAGCTGGCGAACATGCGGCCGGGCCAGCGGGTCACCCTCGACGTCGATGCCTACGGGGGCCGCGAGTTCTCCGGCACGGTCGACAGCATCGCCGCGGCGACCGGGGCGCGCTTCAGCCTGCTGCCGCCCGAGAACGCGACCGGGAACTTCGTCAAGGTCGTCCAGCGGATCCCGGTGAAGATCGTGCTCGATGCGGGCCAGGACGGCGGCGCCGTGCTGCGCCCCGGCATGTCGGTGACGCCGACCGTGCACACGCGGTGAGCGCCGTATGAGCGACGCGGCCCCCCGCTACGTCAACCCCTGGATCATCGCGCTGTCGGTGATGTTCGGGACCTTCATGGAGGTGCTGGACACGACCGTGGTGAACGTCTCGCTGCCGCACATCGCCGGCAGTCTGTCGTCGACCATCGACGAGGCGACGTGGGCGCTGACGTCGTATTTGGTGGCGAACGCGATCATCCTGCCGATGACCGGCTGGCTGGCGAGCGTCTTCGGCCGCAAACGGCTGCTGATGTTCTCGGTGGTCGGCTTCACCGTGGCGTCGTTCCTGTGCGGACTGGCACCGACGCTGGGATCGCTCATCCTGTTCCGGGTCATCCAGGGGGCGACCGGCGGCGCCCTGCAGCCGCTGTCGCAGGCCGTCCTGCTCGAGGCCTTCCCGCCGCACGAGCGCGGCAAGGCCATGGGCTTCTGGGCGCTCGGGATCGTCGTCGCGCCGATCCTCGGGCCGGTGCTCGGCGGCTGGCTCACCGACGCCTACAGCTGGCGCTGGGTGTTCTACATCAACATTCCGATCGGCATCATCTCGATCGTGATGACGAAGATGTTCATCTTCGACCCGCCGTATCTGAAGCGGGACACCGCCCGGATCGACTACTGGGGCATCGGCCTGCTCGTCGTCGGCATGGGCGCCCTCCAGATCGTGCTCGACAAGGGCCAGCAGGAGGATTGGTTCTCATCGACGTTCATCGTCGGGTTCGCGGTCGTGAGTGCCCTCGGCCTGGCGGCGCTCATCGTCCGGGAGATGGTCGCCGAGCATCCCATCGTGGACCTGCGGGTGTTCCGCGAGCGCAGCTACGCCGTCGGCGTGTTCCTGATGTCGGTCGTCGGATTCGTCCTCTACGGCAGCCTGGTGCTGCTGCCGATCATGATGCAGACGCTGCTCGGCTACCCGGCGCTGCAGGCCGGCATCGCGCTGGCGCCGCGCGGGCTCGGCTCGTTTCTGATGATGCCGATCACCGGCCTGATCGTCGGACGGGTCGATCCGCGAAAGCTGCTGGCGTGCGGTCTCGCGGTGGGCGGCATCACCCTGTTCTGGCTCGGCCGCATCAACCTGAATGCCGGCTACTGGGACCTGTTCTGGCCTCAGCTCATCCAGGGCGCAGCGCTGTCGCTGCTGTTCGTCCCGCTGACGACCGTGGCGATGGCGGCCATCCCGCGGGAACGGATGGGCAACGCGACGTCGCTGTTCAACTTGATGCGCAACATCGGCGGCAGCGTCGGCATCGCGGCAGCCGGCACGATGGTGGCGCGACATCAGCAGTCGATGACCGCGCTGTTCGGCACCAACATCAGCGCGCTCGACCCGGAAACGCAGTCGGTGTTCGCCCAGCTGCGGGCCGGCTTCATCGCCGCCGGCGCCGACGCCGTCACCGCCACCAATCGCGCCTACGGGGCGCTGTTCGGCATGCTGCAGCAGCAGGCGGCGATGGTGTCGTTCGTGACGATGTTCGAACTGATGGGATTGCTGTTCCTCCTCATGCTGCCGCTGCTCTTCCTGATGAAACGGCCGCGTGCCGGTGCCGGACCGATGGCCGCCCACTGACACGGACCGGCAAGCGTCGGACGGTTGTACGGCGTTCCGAACGGTTGTACACTGCCGATGTGCGACGTCACGTCATGATCGGCGCGGCCGTGCTCGGCCTCGGCGTCATCGCAGCGCCCGCCACCGGCGGCGCTCAGGAACCCGACCGGCCGCCGTTCCAGGCGTGGCTGGCGGCCGTCCGCGAGGAGGCGTTGACGCGAGGCATCCGACCCGAGATCGTCACGCAGGCGCTCGGCGACGTGCAGGAACCGCTGCCGGTCGTGATCGAGCGCGATCGCAGCCAGGCCGAGACCGTCCTGCCGCTCGAAACCTACGTCAACCGCCGGCTCTCACGACGGACCATCGCGAATGGCCGCCAGATGTTCGCCAGGCACCAGGCCGTGCTGGCGGACATCGAGGCCGAGTACGGGGTGCCGGCACGCATCATCGTCGCCATCTGGGGCATCGAATCGAACTTCGGACGCTTCAGTGGTGTGCGCCCCACCGTCGCCGCACTCGCCACGCTGGCGTGGGACCCGCGCCGCGCGACCTTCTTCCGTGGCGAGCTGTTCGATGCGCTGGAGATTCTCAATCGCGGCGACATCGAGTACGGCCGCATGAAGGGATCGTGGGCGGGCGCCATGGGGCAACCACAGTTCATGCCGTCCAGCTATCTGCGCTACGCCGCCGACCATGACGGCGATGGGCGGCGCGACATCTGGACGTCGACGCCGGACGTGTTCGCGTCGATCGCCAACTACCTGAAAGGACACGGCTGGACGCCCGATCAACGGTGGGGCCGCGAGGTGTCGATCGGCGCCGATGCCGCGCAGAGGATTGCCGACGGCGTCGGCCGCCGCGACGGCACCTGCCAGGCGACGCGCAACATGAGCGTCGGCCTGCCGCTGGCCGAGTGGACCCGGCTCGGCGTCCGGGCCCAGAACGGCTCGCCGCTGCCGACGGCGGCCGTCACCGCGTCGCTGGTCTCCGGCGCGTCGCGGCACTTTCTCGTCTATGGCAACTACGACGCCCTGCTCGGCTACAACTGTGCGCACGCGTACGCGCTCAGCGTCGCGCTGCTGGGCGACCGGCTGGGCCCGGCGACCGGCGCCAGCGCCTCCACCAGGCCGCGCGCGGCGGCAGCGGCGCCGCCGCCGACGGCCGCCGGTCGCCGCCGTCACAGGCGACCACGCACCGCCGCACGAACCGCACCCAGACGGGTGGCGGTTGGCCAGGCCGCCCGGGCGAAGCGCTGACATGGCCAACCTGGAGATCGACGATCGGGGACTGCTGGTCGCCTGCCCGGCCTGCGGACAGCGGAACCGGCTGGCGTTCGACCGTCTGGCCGCCGCCAGCCGGTGTGGCCGGTGCAAACAGCCGATCGGCGCGTCGACGTCGCCACTCGAAGCCGCGACCGCGGCGGATTTCGATCGCCTGGTCGCCAACGCCTCACTGCCGGTGGTCGTCGACTACTGGGCGCCGTGGTGCGGCCCATGCCGGATGGTCGCACCGGAGCTCGAGAAGGTGGCGGCGCGCGCCGCCGGGCGCTGGCTGATCGTCAAGGTCAACACCGACGCACTGACCGATCTCGGCACACGCTTCGGCATCCGCTCCATTCCGACGATGGCGGTCTTCGCCGGCGGGCGCGAGATCGGACGCACCGCGGGGGCCCGCCCGGCGGCGGACATCGAAGCCTTCGTCCAACAGACGCTCGCGGCGCCGCGGTGAGGCCCGGCTGCGACGGCAGACGGCCGTGAAGGGCGGACGTGCCGCGAGTCTACGCGCTGAACGCACATGCGACATGGGCCTGCCGCCACTCGGGCGCCTGCTGCTCCGCCGGCTGGCCGATTCCGGTCGAACCTGAACGCCGCCGGCTGCTCGGTGGGGCGATGCTGCTGCCGGATGCGACCGGGCACTGCCCCTTCCACGACCGCGAGGCGCACCGTTGCCGCGTGCACAGCGAGCATGGCGAGACGATGCTTCCGTCCTCGTGCTTTCACTTCCCGAGACGCGCGCTCGTGGACGATCGCGGCGTCTTCGTGAACCTCTCGCATTTCTGCCCGACCGCCGCGACGCTCCTGCTGCGCTCACCCGACCGCTTGGCGGTGGTGGAGTCTCCCGGTGCCTTCCCCGGGGCACGCGAGTACGACGGTCTCGACGGCCGGGAGGCATGGCCGCCGCTGGTGAGAGCCGACCTGCTCTTCGATCTGCCCTCGTACACGCGGTGGGAGGGTTTCCTCCTATCCGCGCTCGACCAACCGGCGGCCGGCGATGCCTCCGTGTGGGGCCAGCTGCGGCTCGTCGCCGCCGCGGCCGAGCACCTGCGGGCGTGGACGCCGGAAGACGGGCCGCTGCATGCCCGCGTCGGCGGGCTCGAACGCCGGACGCCATCGGATGACGAGTGCGACCGCGCCTGGGGTCGCTACGCGCCGCTGGCCGACATCGAGGCCTACGAACGAGTACGGCGGTGCGTCCCCGACGGCTTGCGGCCGCCGGCGGTGTCGGCCGACGTCCGCCGACGCTGGCGCGCGCTCGGCGGGCAGCTACCCATGCGGGTGGCGCGCCGCTATGTGGCCGCCAAGGCGTTTGCGGCGTGGGCCGCCTACGACGCGTTCGGAGTCCGGACGATGGTGGCGGAACTGGCGGTCGCCGCGCTCGTCCTCCACGTCGAGGCGGCGCGACGGCTGGCCGATGCGTCGGCGGCGGCCGGCTCCGCCGCCGGTCGAGCGCTGGACGATGCCGCGTGCATCGAGGTGGTGCGCGCCGCGGACTGGCTGCTGATGCACCTCGTCGACCGATCGGCGCTCCTCGAATGGCTCGGCCAGGTGGAACAGCGGCCGATCGACCTGCCGGCGCCTGGCGCGTGACGCCCGCGCCTCAGGCGGCGGTGTGCGGCGACTGCCACGCCGCGCGACCGACGAAGAACGGTCCGAGACGTTCGAGAAAGAGCGACGTCTGCTGCGTCTTGCGCATGGTCTGCACGAGGTGCGACAGGGCGAACAGCTGCTTGCCGACCAGGCCGACGACGAAATCGTTGTCGTACTTGTCCAGACCGTGACAGGCCAGCCGGACGTCGTGGGCGAAATCCCCGACGCCGTAGGCCCTGCCAATCGCGCCGTGCTCGGCGAGGATGACCCGCTGCTCCTGCTCGGACAGCTGAGCGAAACGGCCGTTCCGCCGAAGCGGGTACCAGATGGCCCATGGCCACGCCGGGTTCAGCACCGTTCGCATCGGCCGGCCGACCAGGCTGGCGTCGAGGCCCGGT
>CADEDC010000082.1 GCA_902825985.1 uncultured Acidobacteriota bacterium
CGAAGAGCACCAGCAGGCCGAGGCCCGAGAAGATGTTCAGCGACTGCTGGAAGATCAGGATCGACAGCAGCGCGAACGGCAGCGTCAGCGGCAGCGACAGCAGAATCGTCACCGGGTGGAGCCACGATTCGAACTGCGCCGCGAGGATCAGATACATGAAGACCAGCGACAGCAGGAAGGCGAGGACGAAGTTCTCGGCGGCGCGACCGAGCTCCTTCGATCGGCCCGTGAAGGCGCCGCGGTACTCCGGTCCGGGACTGAGGCGGGCGAACTCGTCGGCAATCGCGTTCTGCACCGCCGACTGCGAGGCCGAGGGCAGCAGGCCGCCGACGATGGTCACCTGGCGCTGCCGGGCGAGCCGGTTGATGTCGGACGGCGCGTCGCTCGGCGTGAACCGCGCGATGTTGTCGAGCGAGACGCTGCCCAGCTTCGCCGACGGGACGGTCAGGGCGCCGATCGCCTGCTCGGTGGAGCGGTTCGACGCAAGCGCCCGCAGGTGCACCTCATACTGGTCGCTGCCTTCGTTGTAGGTGGTCACCTGGTCGCCGCCGACCAGCAGGCGGAGCGCCTCGGCGGCATCGCCGAGCTGGACGCCCATGTCGGCCGCCTTCGGGCGATCGAGCTGGACGCCGAGCTCCGGCTTGCCGACGTTCAGCGTCGAATCGACGTCGACGAGCCCGTCGATTGTCTTCGCCTTGTCCACCAGGCGGCGGCCGATCTGCTCCAGCACCTTGAGGTCGGGACCGCTGATCAGGAACATGATGTCGGCATTCTGGGCGCCGCCGCCGCCGATCGCCGCGACCGGTTGCACCGTCGTCCGCAGCCCGCCGGCCAGCGATGGCAGCACCTCGTTGCGGACCAGGTTCATCAGCTCGAACTGATCGCGCTCTCGGTCTTCGATCGGCTTCAGCCGGACGTAGACCGACGACAGATTGCGCGTCTTCGACTGGTCGCCGCCGATCGTCGCGACCGTGTAGTCGACCTCGGGCAGCGCCTGGCGGATCGCCGACTGGATGCGGGTGGTCAGCAGCTCGGTCCCTTCCAGGCTGGTCCCCTCCGGGGCGCGCAGGTTCACCTCGAACTCGCTCTGATCGTCGTTCGGGATGAAGTTCTTGTCGACCGCGATGAACAGCGGGACGCTCGACACCAGGACGAGGAGCGCGACCACGGCGACGATCGGCCGGTGCGACATCGCCCACTCGAGCATCCTCGTGTAGGCGACGTCGACGGCATGGAACACCCGCGAGTCCTTGGACGAATGGCGGTCCTTGCCGTGCGGCTTCACCTCGAGCCAGCGCGCCGCCAGCATCGGCGTCAGCGTGAAGCTGACGAGCAGCGACACCATGATCGCGAACGCCATGGTCAGGCCGAAGCTCTGCATGAAGCGGCCGACGATGCCGCCCATGAACGCCACCGGGACGAAGATCGCGACCAGCGACAGCGTCGTCGCCAGCACCGCCAGTCCGATTTCCTCCGTCGCCTCGATGGCGGCGCGATGGTGGTCCTCGTGCTTCTCCTCGATGAACCGGTAGATGTTCTCGAGCACGACGATCGCGTCGTCGATGACGATACCGACCGCGAGGGTCAGCGCCAGCATCGTCAGCGAGTTGAGCGTGAAGTCCATGTACCAGATCAGCCCGAACGACGCGATGATCGACGTCGGGATCGCGACCGCAGCAATCACCGTCGAACGCAGGTTGGCGAGGAAGACGAGGACCACGAGGGCGGCGAGAATCGAGCCGACGATGAGATGTTCCTCGACCGCGTTGATCGACGCACGGATGAACTCGGATCGATCCTGCACGACGCGCATCCGGTAGCCGGTCGGCAGCGTCGCCTCGATCTCGGTCAGCCGCTCGAGCACCGAGTCGACGACCTCGACGGTGTTGGTGCCCGACTGGCGACGGATCTGCAGCAGCACCGTTGCCGCGCCGTCGATGTTGGCCACCGTGTCCGGCTCGGACTCGCCGTCTTCCACGTCGGCGACGTCGCCGATGCGCACCGGATGGCCGTCGCGTTCGCGGATGACGATGTCGTTGAATTCGGCGATGCTCTGGACGCGGCCGCGCGTGCGCAGGGTGACGGACTGCTGCCCCTGATCGACGCGGCCGCCCGGGATCTCGATGTTCTGCGACTGCAGGGCACGCGAGACGTCGGTGACCGTCAGGTTGAAGGCACGCAGGCGGTCGGCGTCCAGCCAGACGTTGACCTGGCGCTCGCGGCCGCCGAGCAGCAGCACCTGGCCGACCCCGCTGACGCTCTCGATCTGGCGGCGGATGATCTTGTCGGCGAACTCGGTGACGTCGCGGACCGGCCGGTCGCTCGTCACCGAGACGCTGAGAATCGGCGCCGCATCCGGGTCGAACTTCTCGACCCGCGGCTGCTGCACCGTGCGGGGCAGCCGCGGCAGCACGCTGTTGACCTTGTCACGCACCTCCTGCGCCGCGACGTCGCTGTTCTTGTCGAGCAGGAAGCTGATGAACACCACCGACACGCCTTCCGACGATGTCGAGCGGAGCTCGTCGATGCCGCTGATGGTGTTGACCGCCTCCTCGATCTTGTCGGTGATCTCGGTCTCGATCTGCTCCGGCGCGGCGCCGGGCTGGATCGTCGTCACCAGCACGGTGGGGAAGTCGATCTTCGGAAACTGATCGACGCCGAGGCGGGTGAACGAGAACGCCCCGATGACGGTCAGCGACAGGATGAGGACGGTCGCGAAGACCGGCCGGCGGACGCAGAGTGCAGCGAGCCATTGCATGACGGGTTCCCCAGTTCCTCAGTTCGCGGCGATCTTCAGACCGTCGGCCAGCTGCGCGACGTTCGCGGTGGCGACCCGCTCGCCGGCCTTCAGGCCATTGGTCACCTCGACCAGCGCGTCGACCGTCTGGCCGATGGTGACCAGGCGCGCTTCGACGGCGTCGCCGGCGACGACGTAGACGCGGCTCGTGCCGCCGAGCGTCTGTACGGCGGCGCTCGGCACCAGCACGCCCGGCGTCCGCTCCGCCTGCTCGAGGCGCGCGGTGGCGAAGAGTCCCGGCTTCAACTCGCCCTTGGGATTGGCGACGACCGCCTCGACCGTCAGGGCACGCTGGTTGGCCTCGAGCGACGGTGAGACATAGCGCACCTTGCCCTCGAACGTCCGCCCGGCGTAGGCATCGACTTCGAAGACCACCGGCTGGCCGACCCCGACGGCCGAGATGAACTGCGCCGGCACGGTGAGCTGGACGCGCAGCGGATCGACGCGAACGACGATGACGACCCGCATGCCCTTGGTCACGTAGTCACCGATCGAGACCAGCCGCTCGGCGACCACCCCGGCGAACGGTGCGCGGACCACCGTGTCCGACAGCGCCTTCTGTGCGAGCGTGACGCGGGCGCGCGCCGCCTGCAGCGCCTGGTACTGCTGCGCCGCCCCGTTCCTGGCCACCTCGAGCTGCTGGCGCGCCGCTTCCAGCTGCGTGCGCCGTTGCTCGAACTCGGACTGCGAGACGACGCGCTGATCGAGCAGCGACTGGATGCGCGCGAACTCGTTCTGGGCGAGGGCGTACGACGCCGTGGCGTTCTGCACTTCGGGCACGGCGTTGACGTCGAACGGGCTGCCGGTCTTCAGGCCGAGCCGCGCTTCGATCTGGCCGGCATTGGCCTCCGCCTCCCTCGCCTGGGCCTCGGTCTCCGCCGACGAAATCCGCACCAGCTCGGTCCCGACCCGCACCGGAGTGCCGCGTTCGACCGGCGTGCTGATGACGCGGCCGGCAATTTCGGCGGCGACGTCGGCCTGCTCCTCGGCAGTGAGGCTGCCGGTCGCGCGGATGAAGCGGGCGATCGGCTGCTCAATCGCCGCCACCGGGTCCACTTTCACGGCAATCGGCGGCGCTTCGGCGGCCTGCGTGCCGCCGGTGCCGGCCGAGCCGCAGCCGGCAGCCAGCGCCGACACGAGCACGGTGAGCGCAAGGGGAGAGACAAAGAACACGCGGGACATGCGGAGACTCCTGGGCTATGACGACGGGGATGACGGGTCGTGGGCCGCGATTTCCAGCGGCCATTCCTCGAATGAATACGAGCGGAGTGCCAGGCCGGACTGCAGGCCGGCGATCGTGACGTCGAGCAGGTCGCGGGCCAGCGCATCCGGTCGCTCGCGCTCCGAGATGCGGTGCGAGATGCGCAGGGCCGCCATGCCGACGAGGCCCACGGTCAGCAGCCGCAGCGCGACCTCGGCCCGCAGCGTCGCCGGGAGGTCGCCGGCGTCGATGCACGATTGAATCAGCGCCCTGAGCCGTTCCTTGCCTTCGCGCGCCGAAACGAAGCACTCGTCGGCCTGACTGAGCCGCGGAACCGTGCGATCCAGGAACATCAGCGCGAAATACTCCGGGTGGTCGTAGCTGAACTGGTAGATGCGCCAGACCGATTCACGGAGGTGATCGAGCGGTGTCGCTGGCGCGGCGGGATGGAACCGCCCGCCGGATCCGATCGGCGCCGCCTCGTTGAGCCGGGTGAACCCCTCGGCGGCGAGCGCGAAGAAAATGTCGTCCTTTGACGGGAAGTAGCTGTAGAGCGCCGCCGGACTGTACTCGATGCGCTCGGCAATCTTCCGAATCGAGACGTTCGCGTAACCTTCTGACACGAAAAGGTCTCTAGCCGCATCGAGGATGGCGCGCCGAACCGTTTCCCGGTCGCGTTCCTGTCGTTCCTTGATTCCCATAGGTCCTGGATGTGCTATCGACCGCAGTTCACCATCTGAACAGTGTTCAGGGCGCTAACATTGTTAGACGGCGGCTGGCGGGAGAGGGTTCCGGCGGCGACTAGCTAGCGGAACGGCTGCGTCGCTGGGAGGCGGTCTAGCGCCCGGCGTCTGCCCGTGGACGCTCCGCGATGAGCAGGGCCAGCAGACCCAGCAGATAGGCGCCGGCCGCCGTCATCAGCGTCCGGCCGAATCCCCAGTTCATCGCGATGAAGATGGCGAGCGTGGCGCCGACGACCGACAGGGCGCCGTTCATGCCCCAGGCCCACGGCATCATCTGGGGCGATCGGGCCGCCAGCAGCCGCAGTCCGGCCGGCATGGGGACACCCAGCAGGACCCCCACCGGTACGAGGGTGACCACCGCGACACCGATGCGCGCCGACCGCGGGAACGGCATGGCCCAGTCGATGATGGGCCCGACCAGGGTGCCCCACGACACCGCGACGAGGGCGATGATGCCCATCGCGACCGCGGCCGAGCGGACCAGGTGGGTGGGCGGAATCCGGCGGCTGAACGCGGCTCCGAGCCCGGTGCCCAGCAGCAGCGAGAACAGGGTGACGGTCAGCGAATAGACCGGATGGCCGAGCAGCAGCACGAAGCGCTGGAGGATGGACACTTCGACCAGCATGAAGCCGGCGCCCAGCGAGGCGAAATAGGCGAGCGTCGGCAGCCACCGTGGCGCACCGGCGCCGCCCGCCACCGCCAGGGGCACCAGCACGAACAGCCCGACGAGCCCGCCTGAAATCCCGATGAGGGTCATCAGCGCGCTGAGACCGTTGCCGAACAGCATGGTCCGGCCAAAGGCGACGTCCACCTGATCCGCGAGCTTCGTCGTGTGGAAGAAGAAGGGCCGGTCGTCGGTCGTCGGCCGGACGTCCTGTCCATAGCCGGCGTAGAACGCCTGGCGGTCCGGGGCGGTGATGAGCCGCGCGTAGTCGCCGAGCATCGCGGTGGCGCTGTCGGCCGATTCGGCCGGGGTGAGGGCCGGCGCTTCCATGCCCGGCGCATAGAGCACCTGGAAGTCCAGCCGCTGGCTGATGTCGCGCAGCTGCCGGCGTTCGTCGGGCGTGAACGGTGTCCGCTTGAAGAGGAACGTCGCGACGCGGCCCTGGCGGACGATGGCCAGCTGCTGTGCCGGATCACAGCCGCGGCGCTCGCAGGCGTCCTGTGCCAGCGAGACGAGGCGCAGGCCGTCGAAGACCCAGCGCGTGATCGTCAGCATGCCGTTGTCGGTCAGGTGGTCGTAGTAGTCGGTGAAGGCCTCGACGGTGTACAGACTGTTCTCGGTGAGCGTGTAGGCGCCGGCTGCCGTCGCCGCCCAGGTGTCGACGAGCGACGCCTGGATGATGTCGTAGCGCTCGGGCGACCGATTCACGAAGCTCCGTCCATCGTCGACGCTGATGCGGACCTTCGGGTGGTGGTAGAGGTCGCCCGAGAACTCGCGGAAGCGATCGCTCATCACGTCCTGCGCGATGATCGGGTTGATCTCGACGCCGTCGACCCGCCGGGCGCCGAAGACGAGCGCCGATGCCAGGTCGCGGCCGCCGCCCGGCCCGATCACGAGCGCCGAGAAGTCCCGGTGCTCCATGAGGTGGTAGCCGAGGGCCGTCAACTCATAGCGCAGGTATTGGGCATTGGACAAATCGGGCGCGATGCGGAGGATCGGCGTGGACGCGGCCGAGTCGATGTCCATGAAGCGCGACTCCGGCCGCGGTCCGGTGTAGGACGAGCTGAGCGACCAGTCGCCATGCTCGCGTTCGTAGACCCCGATGCGCGAGAACGAGTTCCACTTGCTGAACAGCACCCGGTCGGTTTCGTGGCCCTTCGTTGCCGTGACGTCGAAGCCGGCGACGCCGGACAGCTGACCGGCCAGCGGCACCATCAGCAGGGCGGCGCCGATGGCCGCCGTCCGCTGCCGTCGGGCAGGGTCGGCGAACAGCCAGGCGGCGATGACGGCGAGCGCGGCGGCGGTGAGAATGACCCCGGGCGCCCCGACCCAGTTCAGCAATGGCAGCAGCACCAGGCAGCCCGCGGCCGCACCCAGCAGGTCGGCCGCGTACACCGCATTCACCCGCTCGGTCATCCGGGCAATGGCGAGCGTCACGACCAGACCGCCGGTGAAGAACGGGACGGCGGCCAGGGCGTAGATCGTCAACATCAGCACCAGGTTCTCGGGCGAGTAGTTCAGACCGACCCGCAACCGCACCAGCGCGAAAAGGGCGACGACCGTGCAGCCGGCGAACACGAGGGAACGGCCGGCGAGCAGCGAACCGGTGGGGTGACGGGAGAGCGCCCGGCGGCGGACGAACGCGAACACGCCGCTGGCGCTCAACCCGAAGAGGGCGATGGAGATCGCGAGAAAAGCGAAGTGGTAGTACATCACCACGGAGAAGATCCGGGTCAGCGCCAGCTCGATCATCAGCAGCGCTGCCGACACGCACGCGACACCGACGAGGTGGGCAACGCTGCGAGCGGCGGCTGGCGCGGCGATCGGGTCCGAGGCCATTCGGAGAGTGTACCATTCGCCTCTCCAAGGATTTGGATGACGCGCGTGCCCCCCAGGTGACCATGCCCATCCGGATGGCTGACGCCTCATGGACACCCTTGTCACAGCGAGTCCTCTCGGGTAAGTTCTCCCTCTCAATGCCAGGCGGGACGACTCCGCCTGTTCGGTCGTGGGTGGCGAGACGCCCGTCTCGCGGGGAGGCACACGTGACCTTGAGACAAGTCCGGCGCATTGGCAGCGCGGCAGCGAACATCCTGACGTTCGCGACGGTCCTGGCTTCGACTGCAGATGTTCACGCACAACAATCCAGCGGCATTGCCGGCGTCGTCCGGGATAGCGCCGGGCTCGCGATGCCCGGGGTCACCGTCGAGGCCGCGAGTCCCGCCCTCATCGAGAAGATGCGGTCGACGACGACCGACGGCGAAGGCCGCTACAACATCGTCGACCTGCGTCCCGGTCTGTATTCGGTGACGTTCTCGCTGACCGGCTTCTCGACGGTCAGACGTGACGGCATCGACATCGGCGCCGGCTTCACGGCCACCGTCAACGTCGCCATGCAGGTGGGCGCCCTCGAGGAAACCATCACGGTGAGCGGCGCCGCACCGGTCGTCGACACGCAGACGATGCGCCGGCAGGAGACGCTGGATCAGCGCGAGCTCGAGGCGCTGCCGAGCGGCAACATCGGCCTCCAGACCCTCGCGTACATGACGCCCGGCTTCGCGACGACGCAGGCGGATGTCGGTGGCGGTCGTGATACGTGGTCCGCCCAGGGCGCCTACCAGCTGTATCACGGCAAGGACGGCACCCGGGCGTCGTTCGACGGCTTCCGCAACCAGTACTTCATCGGCGCGGCCAGTGGCGTCGGCTACGTGTCCGATCAGGGGGTCATCGGCGAGATGCAGCTGGAGACGAGCGGCATGGGCGCCGAGTCCGGCTCGGGCAGCGTCTCGCTGAACATCGTGCCGAAGAGCGGCGGCAACACGTTCACGGGCGGTGTCGACGGCTTCTACTCGAACCAGAACATGGCGAGCACGAACATCGACGACAGCCTGAATACCTGGACGTCGGATCCGGAGCTGCTGCGCGCCGCCGGCATCAACGCGTCCGGCCGGGTGCAGCGCATCTATCGATTGGGCGTCCAGCTCGGCGGCCCGGTCAAACAGGACACGCTCTGGTTTTTCGGCGCGGTCGGCCGCTGGGGCTCGCGCGTGAACCAGCCCAACGCCTACTTCAATCCGCTGCAGGGTACGGCGAATGTTCCCGGCCGCCCGGCCTCGGCCGAGTTCGGTCCGGCGCTCGGCCCGACACCGACGCTGTTCTACCCCGGCCAGCCCGGGACCCCCTTCCAGTCCCTGCCGCTCGATGCGAACGGGGCGGCGCCGGCCGCCAGCTTCGACTGGTATCGGAACCACTCCGGACGCCTCACCTACAACCTGAATCAGAAGAATCGGCTCAACCTCTACGGTGACATCCAGAAATCGTGCCGCTGCACGACCGGCCCGTTCACCGGCGCCAATGCCATCGAGTCGGAGCGCGGCTGGGACTGGTTCCCGTCTGGCGTCGTGCAGGGCACCTGGACGGCACCGGTCACCAGCCGGCTGCTGCTCGAAGCGGGCGCGTCGTGGCAGGTGGCCAACTGGGTGAACTTCGCGGAGCCCGGCGTCACGCGTGACGACCGCTCGATTCTCGAGTTGGCGACCAACTACCGCTACGGCGCGACCACGCTGCTCACGGCACCGATTGCACGCACCGGCCGCAGCGCCCAGCGCTTCACCGTGTCGTACGTGACCGGATCGCACAACCTGAAGACCGGATTCACGCTGGAGCAGGCGTTCAACGACGAGTCGCGTGACCGGAACAATCAGGTGGACGGACTCAACTACGACTTCCTCAACGGGCGGCCGAACCGCCTGCAGTACTACGCATTGCCATTCTTCCAGCAGGAGCGTATGAACGCGGAGCTGGGTCTGTTCATCCAGGATAATTGGAAGATCAAGCGGATGACCCTGAACCTGGGCATTCGCTATGACTGGGTGACGATGGGCTTCCCGGAAGCGGATCTGCCGGCCGGTCCGTTCGTCCCGGCGCGCCAGGTGTCTGCGCTGAGCGGCGTACCCAATTGGAAGGACATCAACCCACGGGCCGGGTTTGCCTATGACGTGTTCGGAAACGGCCGCACCGCCATCAAGGCGTCGGTCGGCCGCTACCTCGAGTTGAGCCGCAGCGATATGACCCGCCGGTTCCACCCGTTCAGCTCGTCGGTCAATACCGCCTTCCGGAACTGGACCGACACGAACAACAACTTCATTCCGGACTGCAAGCTGGACGACTTCTCGCTGAACGGGGAGTGCGGGGCCATCTCGAACGTGAACTTCGGGCAGTTCATCCCGAGCTCGACGCAGTTCTCGGATGAGGTCCTCTACGACAACCGCAACTACCTCTGGGACATCAACACCGAGCTCGTCCACGAACTCGTCCAGGGGCTGTCGATCAGCGCCGTGTACAACCACAACTGGGACGGCAACTTCATCGTCACCGACAACCTGCTCGTCGGGCCGTCGGACTTCGACGAGTTCTGCGTCACGGTGCCCGGCGATTCCCGCCTGCCGAACGCCGGCCAGCGCCAGTGCGGCTACTACGACATCCGCCCGGCGCTGTTCGGCCAGGGCACACTGCGCGTCGCCAACGCCAAGGAGTTCGACGGCGCCAAGCCGGCCCGCTACTGGGATGGCTTCACCTTCACGGCCAACGGCCGGTTGCCGAAGCAGATCACGCTCGGCGGCGGCATCGACTTCGGCCGTCAGGTTCGGGACAACTGTTACACCGTCGACGTGCCGAACCAGCCGGCGGACATCAACAACACGGTGAGCGGACAGACGGCGCAGCCGTCCGCCGGGCAGCCGTTCTGCCGGCAGATCACGTCGTGGGCCAACAACGCCGACGTCCGCATCCGCGGCAGCGTGCCGTTCAAGGGCGGTTTCAACGCCAGTTTCATCCTGCGCAACACCGCCGGCGCCGAACAGTCGGCGGTCTTGAACGTCACGACGGCGAACGTCAAGACCGCGGCGAACCCGAACGGGCTCGTCGAGTTCGTCAACCCGGCCCGGACGACGCTGTCGACCGCCCGTGCGGTGAGTCTGCACGCCCCGCAGCAGCTGTTCGGACCCCGCTTCACGCAACTCGACCTCGCGTTGAACAAGAACTTCAATACCGCCGTCGGCCGCCTGCGGGTGGCGTTCGACGTCTACAACGCGCTGAACTCCAATTCGATCCAGAACGTCACCACCACCTACGCGCTGGCGCAAAACCGCTGGCTGCGCCCGACCTTGTTCATGGATCCGCGGCTGGCCCGCATCACCGCCAGCTTCGCGTTCTAAGGCCAATCGATCCGGTGCGCGCGGCGCGCCGGATCGGCATCGCGCCGGCCGGCGGTCGTCGCTCGCGGCCGGCGCCACGTTGACAGTCGGGAGGATTCGCATGACGCGGTTGCTTGCATTTGCCGTCGTGGCCACGCTGGGCAACGCTCCGGTCGCGCTCGCCCAGGATTCGCTGTTGAAGACAGGGACCCGGCACGCCCAGCAGCTGGCGCGCACCGCGGCAGCGGCACCGATGTCGCCGGCGCAACCGGTCGGCGCGCCCCTGCGTAGGCCGGGCGCCACACCGGCAGCGGCGGCGCAGCCGGGCGGCGGCTCATTGCAGTCGAGCGGACTGCGCCGGCGCTCCAAGGTATTGATCGCTCTCGGCATTGCGGCCGGTGTCACGGCCGGTATCCTGGCCATCGACGGCGGCGTCGAAGACTTCACGCCGTCGACGCTCGGCACGCGCCGCGACTGACCCGCCGCCGTCCCGTTGCCGTTGGACGTCCGCCCCACCAGGTGCCGAATAGCACCTGGTGGGGTTTTTTATTAAGCTGTGGGCGTCGCGCCGTTTCCCGTTCGCGTGTGAGTGTCCCGGATGAGTCAACAGGTTCCGCTCCCGACCGCGACCGACGACCGGCGCCGGGGCGCCGCGCTCGGCATCGGCTACGCCGGGCTGGTGCTCGGGTCGATCTGGCTCTGGGGATTCCCCAGCGCAACGCTTGCCTACTACGTCAACGTCGCCGTTCACCCGCTGCTCGGCCTGACCCTCGCCGCCGCTGGCTGGCGGATGATGCGCCGTCTGGCTGCCGGCACAGGTCTCGGCCGGGCGGTCGTCGGCCTGCACGTCGCCGCCGCCGCGCTCGGCATCGGCATTCTCGCCGTCGGCGCCACCACCCGCAATCGCACGCTGGTCGATGCCCACATACTCGCCGGCGGCGGTGCGGTCATCGGACTGGCCGCGATGCTGCTGGCGCGACGGACGCTGCCGCGGCTGCGCCTGGCGGTATCGGCGGTCCTCACGGTGGCGATCATCGGCAGCGGGGCCGCGGTGCTGGCGCGGGCGACGCGCGACGACCGGATGCGGGCCGCGTATCGCATCGAAAATCCACGCGTCCCGCCGGCGACGATGGAAGGGGAGGGGCGCGGACCGGCGAGTCCGTTCTTCCCCTCGTCCGCCGACACCAACGTGCGCGGCATCATTCCGGCGAACTTCTTCATGACCAGCGAGATGTGCGGCCGCTGCCACAAGGACATCTACGATCAGTGGAACTCCTCGGCGCATCACTTCTCCTCGTTCAACAACCAGTGGTACCGGAAGTCGATCGAGTACATGCAGGACGTCGTCGGCACCCGGCCATCGAAGTGGTGCGCCGGCTGTCACGATCACGCGGTGTTCTTCAACGGCCGCTTCGACCGGCCGATCAAGGAGCAGATCGACACGCCGGAAGCGCAGGCCGGACTCGGCTGCACGTCGTGCCACTCGATCACGAAGGTCGGCAGCACGATGGGGCAGGGCGACTTCGAGGTCGAGTACCCGGCGCTGCACGATCTGGCCGCGAGCCGGCAACCCATCCTGCAGAAGACGCACGATCTGCTGACCTATCTCGCGCCAGGCCCGCACCGCGACACCTTCATCAAGCCGTTCATGCGCGAGCAGACGGCCGAGTTCTGCTCCGCCTGTCACAAGGTGCACCTCGACGTGCCGGTGAACGGCTACCGGTGGCTGCGCGGCTTCAACGACTATGACAACTGGCAGGCGTCCGGGGTGTCGGGTGAAGGCGCCCGGTCCTTCTACTATCCCCCCACGTCATCCACCTGCGGCTCCTGCCACATGCCGCTCGTCGCGTCGAACGATCCGGCGGCGAAGCGCGGCTTCGTGAGGTCGCACCGGTTCCCGGGCGCCAACACCGCGCTGCCGTTCGTCAATCGCGACGACGTGCAGTTGAAGGCGGTCCAGGACTTCCTGAAGGACGGCCAGATTTCCGTCGACGTCTTCGGCATCACCCGCGGAATCGACCGGGCAGCGGGCGGCGATGCGGCTCCGTCCGGGCAGGAACCGACGCTGTCGAGCACGTTTGCGATCGGCGAGGAGTCGGCGCAGTTCGCCGCCGGCGGCCGGCGGGCGAGCGGACCGGTGGCCGAGGTGTTGGCGCCGCTCGACAAGGTGCCCGTGGCGGTCCGGCGCGGTGAGTCGGTGCTGGTCGAGGTGGTCGTCCGCACCAGGAAGGTCGGGCACTTCTTTCCGGGCGGCACCGTCGATGCGTTCGAGGTCTGGGTCGAGTTCGAAGCGGTCGACGACAGGGGACGGGTGATTCGGCACAGCGGATCGGTCGCCGACGGCGGCAACGGCCCGCTCGAGCCGGCGGCCCATCTGTATCGAAGCCTGCAACTGGACGAGCACGGCAATCCGATCAACAAGCGCAACGCCTGGATGACCCGTTCGGTGGCCTACGTGCGGCTCATTCCGCCCGGCGCCGCCGACACGGTGCACTATCGCCTCGACATTCCGGCCGACGCCGGCGGGACCATCTTTCTGCGCGCCAAGGTGAACTACCGGAAGTTCGCCTGGTGGAACACCCAATGGGCATTTGCCGGCGTGCCCGACCCGAACGACCCGCACGCCGCGGTCGCCGCGTCGTTCGACGATCGCCGGTGGGTCTTCAGCGGCGACACGGCCGCCGTGTCCGGGCAGATCAAGGGCATCCCGAACCTGCCGATCACGACGCTGGCCAGCGCCGAAGCGTCGGTGCAGGTCATCGCGGCCGACGCGCCGCTGCCGGCCGCCGGGGCGTTTCTCGACGCCTCGGTCCGTGAACGGTGGAACGACTACGGCATCGGCCTGTTGCTGCAGGGAGATCTGTCCGGTGCGGAGCAGGCGTTCCGCTGTGTGATGGCGATGGATCCGAAGTACGCCGACGGCCCGGTCAACGTCGCCCGCGTGCTGGTGCAGGAAGGCGACACGCAGGCGGCGATCCCGCTGCTCGAGCAGGCCCTCGCCCTGGCCCCGGGACTGGCGAAAGCGCACTACTTCATGGGCCTGGCGCTCAAGGCGGACGGTCGGTACGACGAGGCGCTGGCGCAGTTCGAAGCGGCGGCAGCGGCGTATCCGCGCGACCGCGTCGTGCTCGGGCAGGTCGGCCGCGTGCAGTTCCTGCAGCGGCGCTACCCCGAGGCGGTGGCGGCGTTCGAACGGGCGTTGCGCGTCGATCCCGAGGATCTCTTCGCCCACTACAATCTGATGCTCGCCTATCAGGGCATGGGCAACAGCGAACTCGCCGACCGGGAACGACGGTTGTACGAGCGTTTCAAGGCCGACGAGGCGTCCCAGACGATCACCGGGCCGTACCGGCTGCGATCGCCGGAAGACAACAATGAGCGGCAATCCATCCATGTCCACTGATGCCGGCCGTCGCGCGGCCGCGGGCCGGGCGGTCCGCCGTCGGCTGGCGGCCACGATCGCCGTCGCGATGGCACTGATCGTCGACGGCGGCGCGGCGGCGCCGACCTTCGTCGACGTCACCGCCGCCGCCGGAATCCGCTTCACGCACCGTAACGGCGCGTTCGGCCAGAAGTACCTGCCGGAGACGCTGGGCTCCGGTGTCGTCGTGTTCGACGCCGACGGTGACGGCCGGCCGGATCTCTATTTCGCCAACGGTACCAGGTGGCCCGGCCGTCCGGGCGGAGCCTCGCTGCCCGCCCTCTACCACAACCGCGGCGGCGGCCAGTTCGCCGACGTGACGCGCGGCTCGGGTCTCGACGTCGAAAACTACGGGATGGGCGGTGCGGCAGCCGATTTCGACAACGACGGCCGTGCCGATCTGTATGTGACCGCCCTCGGCGGCAACCGGCTCTTCCGCGGGCTCGGCGGCGGCCGGTTCGCCGATGTCACGGCGAAAGCCGGCGTCGGCGACGGCGGCTTCTCGACCGGCGCCATCTGGTTCGACTACGACAAGGACGGCCGCCTCGATCTGTTCGTCGCCCACTACGTCGAGTGGACGGAAAAAGGCGACATCCACTGCACGCTCGACGGCAAGGCGAAGTCGTACTGCACGCCCGAATCGTACAAGGGGCAGAGCGGCACCCTGTTCCGCAATCGCGGCGACGGCACGTTCGAGAACGTCACGCGCAAGGCCGGCCTGTTCGACGCGGCGGCCAAGGGGTTGGGCGTCGCGATGCTCGACTACGATGCCGACGGCTGGATGGACCTCTTCGTCTCGAACGACACCCAGCCGAACCGGCTGTATCGCAACCGCCGGGATGGCACGTTCGTCGACGTGGCGGTGGCCGCCGGCGTCGCTTTCAGCGAGGCCGGCATGGCGCGCGCCGGGATGGGCGTCGATGCTGCCGACTACGACGGCTCCGGCCGGCCCAGCCTGATCATCGGCAACTTCTCGAACGAGATGATGGCCGTCTATCACAACGAGGGCAAGGGGCTGTTCATCGACGACGCGCCGCGATCCGCGATCGGGCGGGCGACGCTGCTGACACTGACCTTCGGCTGCTTCTTCTTCGACTACGATCTCGACGGCGCCGCCGACATCTTCGCGGTGAACGGCCACGTCGCCGACGACATCGAGAAGGTCCAGTCGCGGGTCACCTACCGACAGCGACCGCATCTCTTCCGCAACGCCGGCCAGGGGAAGTTCGAGGAGACGACGGCGGCGTCGGGACCGGCGCTCGGCACCGCCATGGTGGCACGTGGCGCCGCCTACGGCGACTTCGACGACGATGGCGACCCCGATGTCGTCATCAGCACCAGCAACGGCCCGGCACGCCTGCTGCGCAACGACGGCGACGCGACGACCGGCGTCCTGCGGGTGAAGACGACCGGTGTGGTGTCGAACCGTGACGGCATCGGCGCCCACGTCCAGGTGACGGTGGCGGGGCGGCCGCGCTGGCAGATCGTCAAGACCGGATCCAGCTACCTGTCCCAGAGCGAACTGCCGCTGACTTTCGGGCTCGGCCGGGCGGCCGCCGCCGACGAAGTGCGCGTCACCTGGCCGAGCGGCAAAGTCGACGTCGCCACCCACGTCGCCGCCAACCGGCAGATCACCATCCGGGAAGGTAGCGGTATCGTCGAGACGCAGCCGATCGTCCGTCGCGGCGGGACCGCCGCCGGGTCGCCCGCGCCGGTCGCCGCTCCGGGCCGCCGACCCTGATGCATCCGTACCTGTGGATCGTAGCTCTGTCGTTGGCGGCGCTGACCGCGTGCTCGCCGGCCGCGCCGCGCTCGCCGGATGGAACCCGCGAGCGGGCGTACCGGATGAACAACGTCGGCGTCGCCCTGCTCGAGCAGCTGAAGTACCCCGAAGCGGCGACGGCGTTCCGCGAGGCGCTCGCGATCGATGGCGACCTGGGCATCGCTCACCTGAACCTGAGCCTCTCGCTGCTCTACGCCCAGGACTACGACGGGGCCCGAAGCGAAGCAGAGGAGGCCGCCCGCCGCCTGCCGGATGCACCGCAGCCGTCGTACGTGCTCGGGCTCATCGCCCGCTCGCAGAGCCGCAACGACGTGGCGCGGACGCAGTTCGAGCGGGTCCGGCAGCTCGATCCGCGGGACGTCGGGGCCAACATCAACCTGGCGCAGATCGCGCTCGAAGATCAGCGCTACGCCGATGCCATCGCCGCGCTGACGCCGGTCGTGGCGGCCGAGCCGTCCAACGTCACCGCCGCCTACGTCCTCGGGCTCGCGCTGACCCGGTCGGGCGCCGCCGACGAAGGACAGCGGCTCCTCGGTCAGGCGCAGGCGCTCCGTCGCACCGGCTATGCGGTGACCTTCGGCACCGGCTATCTCGAGCAGGGCCGGTACGCCGAAGGGATTGCCTCGACCGGCGCCGAGCCGGATCTCGTCGACACCGCCCGCCCGCAGGTGTCGTTCGTCGCCGCCGCGCTGGGACCGCGCGTCACCGCCGCGCCGGCCGGCGGCGCGCCGCCGTCGCCGTTCGGACGACGGTTCTCCGCCGCGGCGGTCTCCGGCGACGCGCGCCGTTCACTGGTGCAGGGGCTTGCCGGCGCGCTGGCGCTGCTCGACAGCGACGGCGACGGCGACCTCGACGCGTTCGTCGCCGATACGTCCGGCGAGCGTCTGCTGCGCCAGGACGCCGGCGTGTGGCGGGATGCGACCGCTGACAGCGGCCTGGGCAGCCGTGGCGCCGAGACCACCACCCTCGGCGCCGTCGCCGCGGATATCGACAACGACGGTGCCGTCGACCTGTTCGTCCTTCGTCACAACGGCAGCAGTCTCTACCGCAACGACGGTCGTGGCCGCTTCACCGACGTGACTGCGCCGGCGGGCATCTCGGGCTTCGCCGCGCTGCCCGGTGCCGCAGCCTTCACGGACGTCGATCACGATGGCGACGTCGACCTCCTCATCGCCGGGCTTGCCGACGTCGCCGGAACGGCCGGCGCCGCCGACGCGGCCGGCCGCCGGTTTCCCGACGACTTCGCGCCGGCGCCGCTGCAGCTGCTGCGCAACAACCGGGACGGCACGTTCACCGACATCACCAGGGATGCCGGCCTCGACCGCAGCGGCCACGTGATCGCCATCGTGCCCACCGACTACGACAACCATCGTGATGTCGATCTGTTGCTGGTGTTCCGCGATGCACCGCCGGCGCTGCTCGGCAACCAGCGCGACGGCACGTTTCGCGACGTATCGGCCGCCGCCGGACTCGACCGCATCGTCGGACGCGAGGTGGAGGTCACCGCCGCGGCAGCCGGCGACGTCAACAAGGATGACGCCCCGGACGTCCTGCTGGCGACGTCGACCGGACTGGTGCTCGCCGTCAGTGACGGCCGTGGTGCGTTCACGCGGCAGGTGGTGGCGGCCGACCTGGGTGACGCCGTCGCGACCCAACTGGTCGACTACGACGCCGACGGCCTGCTCGACGCCATCGCCTGGACCGGGCGGGGGCCACGGCTGTGGCGCAATATCGGAAGCGGCTGGCAGGACGTCACGGACGTGGCGCTGGACGGCGCGGCGGGCAGCGCGGCGCAGCTCGTGTCCGCTGGCGCGTGGGCGCTGGCCGACGCGGACGGCGACAGCCGGGTCGACGTCGTGAGCCTCGCGCCGGACGGCGTCTGGCTCTGGCGCAACAGCGGGCAGAGCCCGAACCGCACGTTGCGTGTCGAGCTCGCGGGACTGGTCAGCAACAGCGCCGGCATCGGCGCGAAGATCCAGGTGCGGGCCGGCAGTCTGAGCAGCCGCGCCGAGGTGTCGGCGACGACTCCGGCCGTGGCGCCGGTGGACGTCGTATTCGGCGTCGGCCGTCGCGCCGGCGCGGAAGTGGTCCGGGTGTTGTGGCCGTCGGGTGTTCTCCAGGCGGAAGTCGCCGAAGCGGCGACCGCGCCGGCCAGCGTGGCCGCACCGCTGCCGTCGCCGTTCTCGGTCAGGGAACTCGATCGCAAGCCATCGTCGTGCCCCTTCCTCTTCACGTGGAACGGCGATCGCTTCGAGTTCGTCACCGACTTCCTTGGCGGCGGGGAGATGGGGGGCTGGCTGGCGCCGGGCCTCTACACACGGCCCGACCCGCTGGAATACGTCCGCATCCGGGAGGATCAGCTGCGGGCGACGGACGGTGGGTTCGCGCTGCGCATCACGAACGAACTCGAGGAGACGCTCTTCCTCGACCAGCTCCACCTGCTGGTGCTGGCGCATCCGCGGGACGTGTCGGTGTATCCGAACGAGGGGATGAGCGACCCGCCCAAGCCATTTCGGCTGCATGGCGCCTCCGGGCTGCGGCCGTCGCCGCGAGTGCGCGACGAACACGGCCATGACGTCACCGAGCGGGTGGCGACGCACGACTGGCGGGCGCCGGATGATTTCGCGCTCGAGCCGATCCGTGGCTATGCGGCGCCGCATTTCCTGACCATCGATCTCGGGGCCGAGACGGCACCGGTGCTGCTGCTGACGGCGTGGACCGACTATGCGTTTTCGAGCGACAACGTCGCCGCCCGCCAGGCCGGACTCACGTCCCAGCCGCCCGTGCTCTCGGTGAAGACGGCGCGCGGATCATGGCGCGCGCTCCCGGTCGACGTCGGACTGCCGGTGGGACGTCCGCAGACCATCGCGCTGCCGCTGGCGGGACTGCTGCGTCCGGGCGAGCACGAACTGCGCCTGTCGACGAGCATGCGGGTCTACTGGGATCAAATCCTGATCGGGACGGCGACCGACACCGCTGCGCTGGCCCCGGTGACGCTGGCGGCCGGCAGCGCGCAGCTGCGCATCCGCGGCTTTTCCGCCGAGGTTCGCGGCGACGGCCGTCGTCCGACGCTCTACGACTACGGCCGCGTCTCGCCCGCGTCGCCGTGGAAGGCGATGGCCGGTGCGTTCACCCGCGAGGGCGACGTCAGGCCGCTGTTGACGGCGAGCGACGACCAGTTCGTCATCGCGCGACCAGGCGACGAGATCGCGTTGACGTTCGATGCCACCCGGCTGCCGCCGCTGCCCGAGAACTGGACGCGAACCTACCTGCTGAAAGCCGACGGCTTCAGCAAGGAGATGGACGTGAACTCTGCCAGCCCGTACACCGTCGAGCCGCTGCCGTTCCATCGCATGACCCGGTATCCCTATCCGCCGACGGAGCGCTATCCGGGCTCCGCCGCCCATACGGCCTATCGTGAAACCTACAACACGCGGCACGTCAGACGTCCCTGGCCGTCGCTGCCGGCCACGCGATGACGGGGGGCAGGCGGGCCGGCGGCTGCGGCCCGTCGGGGTGGTGATGTGGACCTGATACGCTACGCCGCCGCCGCCTGTCAGACCGACCTGCCGAATCCGCTCGACAGGTCAGGCATGGCGGCCAATACGGACCGGATGCTGGCGATGATTGACGCGGCGGTGACCGGCAGCGCGCCGTTCCTGCCGGTGAAACTCATCGTCTTTCCCGAGTTCGCGCATGCCGCGCCGGTGTACCCGACCGTGGCGGCGCTGCTCGCGAAACTGGCGGTCGAGATCCCGAACGAGCACACGGCGCGGCTGCACGCGAAAGCGCGCGAGCACGGCGTCTACATCCAGAGCGGCTCGATGCTCGAGGCGGACCCGACCTACCCGGGCGTCGTCTTCAATACCAGTTGCCTCATCGGACCCGAGGGCATCTGGTACAAGTACCGGAAGGTCAACCCGTGGATACCCTACGAGGTTCACAGCAGTCCGCACGACATCCCCGGTTACGAGGCGCCGTTGTTTCCCGTGGCGGATACGCCGATCGGCCGCATCGGCTGCGCCATCTGCTACGACTGGCTGTTTCCGGAAGCGCTGCGGCAGTTGACCGCCAACGGCGCCGAAGTGCTCGTGCGCGTGTCGGCGTACATGGACCCGTGGGGCGCCACCGAGCCGATGAACTGGTGGACGACGATCAACCGCGCGAGGGCGATTGAGAACGTCGCCATCGTGGTGGCAGCGAATCAGGGGGCGAGCCTGCGGCACTACCCGCCCTACTCGTGGCCGGGTGGGTCGCAGATCATCGACTGTGACGGACGCCTGCTCGCCGAGGCGTCGCCGGGGCCGGGCGAGCGCATCGTCGTCGCGCCGGTCGACATCTCGGCGCTGCGGCACGAGCGGCAGACCCGAGTCGGTCATCACATGCCGGCACACCTGCGAACCGAAGCGTATCCCGTTTATCGCGGGACGGCCTATCCCGGGCGCTCCCATCCCGGGACGGCGCTGTCGTACGAGGAGAACCAGTCGCGGATTGCCGAGGCGAAGACGAGGTTCGCCCGGCGGAGCGGGCAGAACTGATCCATGATGCCGAGCCGGAGCCGAATTGTGAGCCGCCCTGTGCCTGTCGTCGTGACGCGGCTTGCCGCGGTGGTGATTGCCATCTGGACGGCCGGCGGCGCGTCGCCAGTCTGCGCGCAGCCGGCGACGGCCGCCGGTGCGGCGCCGCTGGCGATTGATTCCGCGGTGCCGGATGCCGGCAGCCAGACCCTGACGATCGCCGGCGCGAACTTCGGTCCGCGTCCCTTCGTGACGCTCGATCTGATCCCGCTCGACGTGCGTCTCGCGATCGACACCCGCGTGGTGGCGGTCGTGCCGGTGGCCGAGATGCCGCCGGGTCAATATCAATTGACCGTCAGCCGGGGACCGGGCCCGGGCGAATCGGCGTCGTTCGACGTCGCCATCAACGGGGGAGCCGCGTCGCCGACGCCGATGCCGCCGGCGGTGGCCGTCCCGTCACTGGCCGGCTCGAGTCCCGCCGCGACGGTCGGCGATCGCACGATTACCGTCGCCGAGATCGACACCGAGTGGCAGAAGTCCGACCCGGCCGGCTACCTGGCCGCGATGCGGCAGATCGATGCGAGCCGCCGGCGGGTCGCGAACCAGATGGTCGCTGATGCCGTGCTGGCCCGCGAAGCGGCGGTGCGCGGCACCACCACCGAGGCGCTGCTGGCGCAGGAGCTGCCGAAGCGGACCATCCCGATGCCCGACTCGTCGGTCACCGCACTCTACATGAGCATGGGCGACCGGACGCGGGGTGCGTCGATCGATCAGATGCGGCCGGCCCTGCGAGCCTGGCTGGCGAAGCATACCGAGCCCGAACTGGCGCGCATGGGCTACGTCGAGGAACTGATCAAGACGGCGACGCGCGCCGAGGTCGTCCTGCCGTCGCCCACCGCCAGCGTCGACATCACGGATCGCGATCCGGCGCTCGGCCCGCCGACGGCGGCAGTCACCATCGTCGCGTTCGGCGATTTGCAGAGCAATGAGTACGTGCGGCTGGCGCAGGTGTTCGGCCGGGTGCGGGATACGTTCGGCGACCGCGTGCGCATCGTCTTCAAGCACCTGCCGACGTTCGGTGGGCCGTCCGAGGGGATCGCGCGGGCGGCTGCGTGTGCCCACGCGCAGGGGAAGTTCTGGCCCTATCACGATGCAGCGGCACGGCCGGGCACGCTCGACGGCAGCCGCCTGACGGCGCTGGTCTCCGACGCCGGCGTCGAACCGCAGGCGTTCGCCGCCTGCCTGGCGAGCGCTGCCGCGAACGAACTGCCGCAGCGGGCGCTGCGTGAGGCGGCCCGGTACGGCGTGACCGGCAGCCCGGAACTGCTCGTCAACGGACGGCTGGCGCCCGAGCCGCCAACGTTCCTGCCGCCCTTCGACTACATGAAGCGGCTCATCGAGGAGGAGCTGGCCCGTCAGGCGCGCGCGGCCGCGTCGCCGCGCCCGCCTGGAGGCCGCTGACCTCATCGACGGTCACGACCCGGTCCACGGCGACGCCGCCGAACGACTGCCGGGTGCCCGACGGCCACTCGACGTCCACGCGGACCGCCCGTGAATCGGTGCCGAGCCCGAACGTCAGGGTCAACTCGCTCTGGGAGGCGTAGCTCGAGCCGCTGCGTACCATCTGCCATTGCGTGCCGCCGGCGCCGGTCACCCGGACCACCGCACCGATGCCGCTGCGATTCGATGTCCGCCCGACAGTGCGTACTCGGAGCCAGTGGTGCCGGCTGCCGCCGTCATTTCGCAGCAAGGCGGCCGGTCCGTTCAGTGTCGTGAGCGCGATATCCAGGTCGCCGTCGCCATCGACGTCCGCGTAGGCAGCGCCGCGTCCCATGATCGGCTTCGTGAACGCCGCTCCGAGCGCCGGGCTGACGTTCTCGAACGTCCCGGCGCCACGATTGCGCAGCAGCAGCGGCGGCTGGCTGAGACGGGCGCGCGCGTCCATGCCCTGCGACTCGTCGGTGCCGCCGTTCAGGGCGAACAGATCGAGGTGGCCGTCGAGATCGGCATCCAGGAAGAACACCGCCCAGGTGACGTTCAGCAGGCTCGCACGGCCGATCTCGCTGCGCGGGGCGACGTCGGTGAACGTCCGGCCGTTGTCGTTGTGATAGACGCCGAGCATCTCGTTCAGGAAGTTGCCGACGGCAATGTGCGGTCGGCCGGATCGGTCGAAGTCGGCCGCGTCGACGCCCATGTTGGCCCGCGCCACCCCGTTTTCGCTCAGGGCGACCCCGGCACGGACGCCGTCGTCGACGAAGCGCCCGCCGCCCTCGTTGCGGTACAACTTGGCCGGCACCCGGTCGCTGCCGACGAAGATGTCGGGCCAGCCGTCGCTGTTGTAGTCCAGGACCGCAATGCCCATCGCCTTATCGGTCGGATCGGCGAGCCCGGCACGGCTGGTGATGTCCTCGAACCGTCCGCCGCCCAGGTTGCGATACAGCTGCGGTGCCGTCGGCTTGTAGGCATCCGGGCCGCAGTATCCGCGGACGCCGGCCTGGGCGCACACTGGCTCGACCGCCGGCGACCAGCGGACGTAATTGCCGATGTAGAGGTCGACGAGCCCGTCCCGGTCGGCGTCCAGCCACGCGGCACTGACCGCGAACTCGCTGTTGCGGATGCCGGCCTGGACCGTGACGTCAGTGAAGCGGCCGTCACCCTGGTTGTGGAAGAGGCGGCCGCCGTCGGCCGCGGTCATGAAGAGGTCGTCCCGGCCGTCGTTGTCGTAGTCGGCGACCGCGGCGCCCAGCCCGTACAGGTTGTTCCGGTCGAGGCCGCTGCCGGCGAAGCTGTCGCGAAAGGTGCCGTTCCGCTGATTGCGGTAGAGGCCGTGCCGGGTCGGGCCCGGGCCCTTCCAGTCGCGGCCGTTGACGAAGAGCAGATCGGGCCAGGTGTCGCCGTCGACGTCCAGGACGGCGACGCCGCCACCGAAGAGTTCGGGGTACCACTTGGCGCCGGTCGCGCCGTTGTCGTGCTTGAACGAAATACCGGCCGGCTGGGTGATGTCGGCGAAGCCGAACCCCGGGCCGACTAGCGGGCCCTGCGTCAGCACCGGGATGGCCACCGACCCGGCAGTCAGGCAGGCCAGCAGCAGGGCGGGACCCGGGCCGGCTCGTAGCGGGGCGCGCACCGGTCCATGATACCCGGCCGGTCCAGGCGCCATCCGCCGAACGCCGATCCGCTGCTCCGGGAGCCGTTCCATGTGGCAATTCGGTGACAATGCGGCAGCGATTGTCATCGACGCTTCTGCCACCCCACCCCTCGCAAATCATGAGAGAATAACGGCACGTTTTTGGGTGGGAGTTCTCCTGCGAGTGGGTGAAGGAGGGGGAAAACTTATGGGGTGGAAGCGAACTCTGGGGATGGCCATGGCTGTTCCCGCGGTCGTGGCCGTGATGGCGACGGCGGCGCAGGCTGGTCAGCAGCCGGCGACGGCGGCCAGCGTCACGTTCCACAAAGACATCGAGCCGATTCTGCAGCGCAGCTGCCAGAAGTGCCATCGGCAGGACGGCGTCGCGCCGATGTCGCTGGTAACCTACGAAGAGGTCCGTCCGTGGGCGCGATCCATCAAGACCCGCACCGGGATCGGCCCGCGCGCCGGCGTCATGCCGCCGTTCTACCTCGAGAAGAACATCGGCATCCAGAAGTTCAAGAACGATCCGTCGCTGAGCGATGAAGAGGTGGCGAAGATCGCCAGGTGGGCCGACAGCGGTGCACCGCGTGGCAATGCCGCTGACGCGCCGGCCCTGAAGAAGTGGGACGACGCCAGCGTATGGGCCATCGGCACGCCCGACGTCGTCGTCAAGACGACCGACATCGAAGTGAAGGCCGGCACCCCGGACTGGTGGGGCGAAATTCCGCGCGTCAAGATCCCGGTGACGGAAGATCGCTATGTCGTGGCGCTCGAAGTGAAGGAAGTCAACGACGTCCCGTCGGCCGGCAGCGGTCGCGCGACGGTCGGCGGTCGCTACGTGTTCCACCACATGATCTGGAGCACCAAGGTCCTCGGTGAAGGCGATGAGGGCACCGACGCGGCGTTCGACGACGGCAGCACGGGCTGGCCGGTTCACGAGGTGGGGCGCGAAGCCGACTTCTTCGACCTCGACTCGGCGCGCCTGCTGAAGGCCAACTCGTCGATCGTGTCGGACTCGGTGCACCTGCACTCGAACGGTCGCGACACGAAGTCGCACCTCGAGATCGGCTTCAAGTTC
>CADEDC010000083.1 GCA_902825985.1 uncultured Acidobacteriota bacterium
CGCACCAGCCGGATCTCGCGGATGTCACGGCTCCGTGATCAGGCGCTCGGGACAGCCCGGTCGGCGCACGGGTAAGCCGACCGCTGCCGGGCGCATTCCGGCGAAATGGATGGACACCATACCACAGCCCGATCGGCGATCGCGCGCGCCGCCGCCGCGCCGTCGTCACTTGGGATATTGTTGGGTCCCCCCACGTATCCAGAAGGAGACGAACATGGCAGTCGATGTATTTCTGCAGTTCCCCAAAGCGGCGGTACCCGGCAACATTCAGCCGACCGGTGACACCGTCGATGCCGCCTTCAAGGGGGCCGTCGCGGTGTCGGGGTTCACGATCGGCACCGAGAACGCGACGACGGTTGGGTCGGCCAGCGCTGGCGCCGGCGTCGGAAAGGCGCGGTTCAAGGAACTCGTCATCAGCAGGAGGGTCGACAAGGCGTCCGGGCCGCTGTTCCAGGCGTGTTGCGCCGGAGCCCACTTCCCGGAAGTGGTCTTGTCGGTGCGGCGAACGGCCAGTGCCGGCAAGCCGGGCTCACCGTACCTGGTGCTGCGCTTCTCGATGGTCTTCTGTACCAACGTGGACTGGGCCGGTCCGGGCGACGAAGGAGTGGAGGAGTCGGTGACGTTCGCCTATGGGGCCATGCAGGTCGTCTACCAGGCGATGGACAGCGCGACCGGCGCCATGGTGGGTCCCGCCGCGATGACCAGTTGGAGCCAGGTGACGAACAGCCCGCAGTACCCGGTCGCCGGCGCGTGATGGTGGAGCGGGCTACGGGGATCGAACCCGTCTATCTGGCTTGGGAAGCCAGGGCATTACCACTATGCTAAGCCCGCATGCCTGACCCCGGCAGCTCGGAATCGCAACGTTCGGCGCGTTGAGTGGGACGCCGGGGCGTTCCACTCAAACTTTACCGTCTGCCCTCTGGCATCCGCAATCCAAATTTCACGCTCGTATGAGCGCCAGCACCTCGTCGCGCTTGGCCGCCATCCGTTCCGCCGTCGTCGCTTCCAGATTCAGGCGCAGCAGCGGTTCGGTGTTCGAAGCCCGGACGTTGAAGTGCCAGTCGGGATACTCGATGGAGATGCCGTCCAGCTTGTACTGGCTGGCGTCGGCGTACTTCTCCGCGATGCGGTCGAGGGTCGGCGCCACCGCCGCCATGCTGGACAGCTTCGTGTTGATCTCGCCGGAGATGAAGTAGGTGCGGCGCAGCGGCTCGAGCAGTTCGTGCAGGCTCTTGCCCTTCTTCGACATCAGCTCGAGGATCAGCAGCGCCGGGATGAAGCCGTTGTCGGCGAAGAAGTTGTCACGGAAGTAGTAGTGTCCGGTGACCTCGCCGCCGAAGATGCCGTTGGTCTCGCGCATCCGCCGCTTGAAGAACGCGTGGCCGACGCGGTTCATCAGCGACGTCCCGCCGTACTGCGCCACGATATCGCGCACCGCATGGCTGGCCCGCAGGTCGTAGATGATCGTCGCGCCTGGATGCTTCATCAGGAAGGCCTCGGCGAGCAGCGCCGTGATGAAGTCGCCCGACACGAACTCGCCGGTGCCGTCGATGAAGAAACAACGGTCGGCGTCGCCGTCCCACGCGATGCCGATGTCGGCCTTCTCGGCGAGGACGCGCGCCGTGATGTCGAGCCGGTTCTCCTCGATCAGCGGGTTCGCTTCGTGGTTCGGGAACCGGCCATCGATGTCGAAGCACAGCCGCGTCGTCTTGCACGGCAGCCGATCGAACAACAGCGGTCCGATGAGCCCGCCCATGCCGCTGCCGGCGTCGAGGACGACGTTGAACGGCCGGATGACCGATGGATCGATGAACGACATGACGTGGTCGACGTACGGTGCGACGACATTCTTCGCCGTCACCGCGCCGCGCGTCGCCGCCGGCGGCGGAATCGTGCCGCCGGCGATCATGTCGCGGATGTCGCCGATGCCGGCGTCACCCGACAGCGGGAACGCCTCCTGCCGGACCATCTTCATCCCGTTGTACTGCTTCGGATTGTGCGACGCCGTCACCTGGACGCCGCCATCGAGCTGGTCGGTGGCCACCCCGTAATAGAGGACGTCGGTCGGAATCATTCCGTAGTCGACGACGTCGGCCCCCATCGAGGTGGCGCCGTCGATGAATGCCGCCGCCATGGTCGGCGACGACAGCCGCATGTCGCGGCCGACGCCAATCCGTTTGGCCTGCAGGTAGGCGACGAATGCCGCGCCGATGGCACGGGCGCCGTCCTCGTGGACCTCGTCAGGATAGGTGCCGCGTACGTCGTAGGCCTTGAAGATGTCCGGGTTCAGTTTCATGACCGTGCCCCTAGAGTCTGCTGTAGTCGGTGAGCGTCGACTTGTCGCCGAGCACGACGCCATCCTCGACCAGCGCGTTACGGCCGATGTGACACTGGCGGCCGAGAATCGCCCGGCGGACGATGGCCTCTGCGCCGACCCTCGTACCGGCCCAGAGGATCGCCTGCTCGACCACCGCATGTTCCTCGATGTGGCACTGCCGGCCGATCACACTGTGGCGGCCGACCCGCGCGCCGGCCTTCACGACGGCGCCGTCGTCGATGAAGCACGGTCCCTCGAGGATGGCGCCGGCTTCGATCTTGGCTTTCGGCGACACGACGATGCGCCCCGGTTCGCCGTCGAAGGGCGTCGTCCGGTATCGCTGGTCCATGATGTCGCGGTGCACCTGCATGTACTTCTCGGGCGTGCCGATGTCGATCCAGTAGCCGCGGTGCGTCACCGCGATGAAGGTTTCCTGGCGCTCGATGAGCGACGGAAAGAAACTCCGCTCGATCGACCACGGCGTATCCTTGGGAATCCGATCGAAGGTGTCCGGCTCGAGGATGTAGATGCCGGCGTTGATCGTGTCGCAGGTGATCTCGTCCGGCTTCGGCTTCTCCAGGAAGCGATGGATGTTGCCGTCCGCGTCGGTTTCCACGAGGCCGTAGGCGGCCGGATTCTCGACCGGCGTGAGGACGATCGTCGCCCTCGCGCGGCGCTCGCGATGGCGGGCGATGACCGCCGCCAGGTCGATGTCCGTCAGGACGTCGCCGTTGAAGACGACGACCGAGTCGTGAAGCGACTCGCCGGCGTAGCGGACGGCGCCGGCGGTGCCGAGCGGCGCCGGCTCGACCACGTAGCGGATGTTCATGCCGGCGTCGCTGCCGTCGCCGAAAATCTCCTCGATCCGTCGCGGCTGATAGTTGAGGCTGAGGATGACCTCGTCGATTTCGGGCACCTGCTTGAGGAGGTCGAGCTGGTAGTGGAGAAATGGTCGTTCGAGGATCGGGACGATGGGTTTGGGCGTGTGCAGCGTCAGCGGCCGCAGCCGCGTGCCCTTACCCCCGGCAAGGAGTATCGCTTTCATACGAATCAGGGATGATATCATGGCCCTTGACGCGGCACCGCCGTATGAACCTGCCAAACTCGCTCACGATCACGCGCATTTTCCTCGTGCCGTTGCTGGTCGTCGTACTGTTGACGAAGTTCGAGGGGCGGGCGATTCTCGGCATCAGCAAGGAACTCGTTGGCGCCGCCATCTTCGCCGTCGCCTCGATCACCGATTGGCTCGACGGCTATCTGGCCCGCCGCCGCAAGCAGGTGACGCCGCTCGGTCAGGTCATCGACCCGCTCGCCGACAAACTGCTCACGTCGGCGGCGTTCATCTCGCTGGTCCAGATGGGGCTTGCCCCGGCATGGATGGTGGCGATCGTCATCGGCCGCGAGTTCGCGGTCACCGCGCTGCGGAGCATCTTCTACTCGCGCGGCATCCCGATTCCCGCCTCACCGCTCGGCAAGATCAAGATGGTGGCGCAGGTGGTGGCGATCCTGGCCCTCATCCTCGGCGACCGTCATCTCGGGGCGTTTCTCGTGATCGGCCACGTCGCCCTGTGGGTGGTCGTCGTCACCGCGCTCGTCTCGGCGGCCGACTACTTCAGACGCTTCAATCTCGGCCCGCCGGCGAAAATCACCGACATCTCGATGGCCCGCGGAAAACACGGCCGACGGGTCGGCTGACCCGAGCGGGCGGCCATCGTGCCCGTGCGCCAATCACGGAACCCGGCTAGCGCGGGTTCGAGACGACCGGCTGGCTGCCGGCCGGCGCCGGTGGTACGGGCGCTGGTGCCGCCGTCGGCGCGGCACCGGGCGCGGACGGCGCCGCCGCCGTGGCTGGTGTGGTTGTTGGGGCCGGCGGCGGCGGGTCGACCCCCTTCGCGGCCATTGCCGCCTTCACCATGTCGATCCGCTTCCGGGCCTCGACGAGGTGTTCGCTCTGCTCGAACTCGGCGACCAGCCGTTCATAGAAGGGGAGCGCCTCGGCATTGCGCTCGATCTTGACCAGCGACTCGCCCAGGAAGAAGTAGACGCCGTCCTTGTTGGTGAAGCCGGGGTCACTCTTCAGCAGGGTGCTGAGCCGGTCGATGGCGCCCGGGTACCAGCGCTGGCGATAGTAGAAGACCCCCACCTGGAAATCCGACTCACTCAGCCGATCCTGCGCCTCGCGCAGCTTCGCCTTCACCTCTGGCATCAGCTCGCTGTTCGGGTAGCGGGTGACGAAGGTCTGCAGCTCGCGGATGGTGTCGCGCGTTTCGGTTTGATCGCGTTGCGCCGCCCGCATCTGACGGAAGTGCGCCATCGCCATCTTGTATTGGGCGTAGTCGGCGCGGGCGTGGGTCGGGTAGAAGGCGAGGAATTCCTGGAACTCGTTGATCGCCAGCACGAGCGATTCGACGTTCCCTTCCCCGAGGTAGGTGTCGCCGATGCCGAGCTTGGCGTCGGGACGCAGCGGGCTCTGTGTGTAGGTCTCAGTGAGCTGCTTGTAGAACTCGCGCGCCGTCAGCCACTTCTCTTCCTTGAGCAGTTCGGTGCCCCGGTCGAACAGGAAACGGTCCGGCTGCGTCGTTCCCTGCGGGATCGTGCCGCGCCCTTTCGGGGCGCACGCCGACCCCGCGGCCAGCAGCGCGGCGAACGCGACGACCCGAACCACGCGCAGACGCCGGAACACAATCATCACAGGATACTCATCAGCCATCGATGCTCGGCCGTTAACCCTTCTTCAAGCCCAACCCGTGGCGTGAACCCAAGGTCTGCCTTGGCACGTGTCGTATCCGCGAACGTGTGGCGCATGTCACCCTTCTGCGTCGACAGCCGCTCGATGACGGGCTGCCGCCCGGTCACCCGGCCGATCATCTGCAGCACGTCATTGACCGTGACGCGTGAGCCACCCCCGATATTGTACACGCCACCCGGGGTCCCCCGTGCAGCGGCGAGGAGGTTGGCCTCGACCGCGTCCGCGACGAAGGTAAAGTCGCGCGTCTGTTCGCCGTCGCCGAAGACCGGAATCGGCTGCCCGGTGAGCGTTGCCCGCAGGAACTTGTGAAAGCCCATGTCGGGCCGCTGCCGCGGCCCGTACACCGTGAAATACCGGAGCGACGTCGTCGGCACCTTGAAATTGTGCCAGTAGAGCACGCACAACTGTTCGGCCGCGAGCTTGGTCACCCCGTAGGGCGACAGCGGCTGCGGCATGACGTTCTCACGCATCGGCAACGGCACCTCGTCGCCGTACACCGACGAACTCGACGAGTAGACCAGCTTCTCGATCGGCAATCCGACGCACGCCTCGAGCAGCACCTGTGTCGCCGCGACGTTGTTCTCCGTATAGACGTTGAAATCGCGTCCCCAGCTCTTGCGAACCCCGGCCTGGGCCGCGAGATGGAAGACATGGGTGCGATCGGACAGCAGGTCGGCAAGGGGAGCGGCCTGGATCGCCGCCTCGACCAGGCGGAAGCGGGGGCCCGACAGCAGAGCCGCCACATTCCGTTCCTTGATGGCGCGGGCGTAGTAGTCGGTGAAGCAGTCGATGCCGACGACATCTGCGCCATCACGCACCAGGCGTTCGGCCAGCGTCGATCCGATGAATCCGGCCACGCCGGTGACCAGCGCTCTCATTCGTCCGTCCTCCCCGCTCTCTCGAACATCTGGCGCGCCCGCGCCGGCAGCCGACGCGGGCGTCCGGTCGTGTCGAGTGTGGCGTGCTCGGTGTAGCCCTCGGCCAGCCGCGCGCCGTCGGCGGCGCGGATCACCTGATACGCGAATCGCACGCGCACCGGCGACATCAGCGTGCCGGTCGTATGGATGTCCAGGACGTCGTCGTAGCGGGCCGACTGCCGGTACTCGCAGTGCGCCTGGATCACCGGCAGCGAGAAGCCGGCCTCTTCCATCTCCCGATAGTTCCAGCCGGCGGCGCGCAGCAGGTCGGTGCGGGCGACTTCGAACCAGATCAGATAGTTGGCGTAGTAGACGACGCCCATCTGGTCGGTCTCTGCGTAGCGGACGCGGAGCTGGGAGGTGGAGTGCGGCACGGTCACCAGACGCAGTCCATCAGCGGCCCGGCGCCGCGGCAACCGGCAGCGCGGCGTTGGCGAGCGCGCGCAGTTCGCGCGTCGCGCGCTCGGCGTCGGGCGAACCGAAGATGGCGTTGCCGGCGACGAGAATGCGCGCGCCGGCGGCGACCACCTGGGGCGCCGTGCCGGCGTCGATGCCGCCGTCGACTTCGATGGGCGCGTCGAGGTTGCCGGCCGCATCGAGGGCTGCCCGCACCTCGGCCACCTTCCGCGTGCTGCGCGCGATGAACGTCTGACCGCCGAATCCGGGGTTGACCGACATGACCAGCACGAAGTCGACGTCGCCGGCGATTTGCTCGAGCGCGGTCACCGGCGTCGACGGATTGAGGACGACGCCGGCCTTGACGCCCAGGGCCTTGATGGCGTGAATCGTCCGGTGCAGGTGCGGCAGCACCTCGACGTGCACCGAGATCATCGCCGCGCCGGCCTGCGCGAAGGCCTCGATGTATCGGTCCGGCTGCGCAATCATCAAGTGGACGTCGAGCGGCCGACCGGCGACCCGCTTCAGCGACCGCACGACCGGCGGCCCGATCGTGATGTTGGGGACGAAGTGGCCGTCCATCACGTCGACGTGGATGAGATCGGCACCGCCGCGTTCGACGGCGGCAACGGCAGCGCCGAGCGCCGCGAAGTCCGCCGACAGGATGGAAGGCGCGATCTGCACGCTCATCGACTCACCTCGAGCGACACCGGTTCGCCGGCCGCAATCTGGAAGCCGCCAGCCGGGCTCTGGCGCACGACAATGCCGGCCGCGACACCCGGATACGGCGCCGATCCGACGACGGCGACACGGAAGCCCTGGTCCCGCAGCAGCGACGCGGCCCGGTCACCGTCGACGCCAATCAGGTCGGGCATCACGTAGCTGTCGCCCTGCTGGCCGCGGTTGACCAGCAGACGGACCTTCGACGCGCCGGTCTTCGCCGCCGGATCCTGGGCGACGACGACGTCAGACGCGTACGACGGCGACCGGATCTCCGAGACACCCACCAGTTCCAGCCCCTGCTCGACCAGCCTGGCCTGCGCCGCCCGTTCCGTCTCGCCCGACAGCAGCGGCACCGAGGCGTTCCGCGGCCCGGCGCTCAGCCAGACGCGGACGCTGCGCTGCCGGCGGGTCGTCAGGCCGGCAGCCGGGTCCTGGGCCAGCACGCGGCCGGCCGGCACCTTCAAGTCCGGACGACGTGCCTCGTCGACGCGCACCGTCAGGCCGAGCTCGTTGGCGACGCTGGTCGCCTCATTCGGCAGGCGGTTCAGCAGGTCCGGCACCTGCACCTCGCGGACGCGAATGGCAACGCGCATCGCGCCCGCCGCGAACAGGACGTAGGTTGCGGCGAGCGCTCCCAGCAGGACGAAGAATTTTCCCGCACTCCACACGCGGGTGCCGAAGGCCATTGGACAAAAAGCGTACTACAGCTGCCGCCTGCGCTGCAGGACGACGCCGAAGAAGGCGTCGAGGTGGTGCAGGTGGGGCAGCGTGCGGAGCGCGCCGTCGGCATCGATGACCGCGGTCGGGAGGTCCGGGTGGATGGTGCCGGCATCGACCGGCTCGAAGCCGTGCGCCGCCGTGAACGCCCGCACCACGGCGTCGTTCTCGTCCGGTTCGCTGGAGCAGGTGGCATAGATCAGCCGCCCGCCCGCCGCCAGCGCGGCCGCGGCATGGGCCAGCATCGCCTCCTGGTGTCGCGCCAGGGTCGCCAGGTCCGCCGCTTGCCGTCGCCACTTGATGTCGGGGTCGCGGCGCAACGTACCGAGACCCGAACACGGGGCGTCGACAAAGACGCAGTCGAAGATCGCCCGGAAGGGTAGCGGCTGGCCGAGGTCGGCCTGCACGATGTGCACGCGGGCGGCACCGGCACGCGTCACGGTGCGGCGCAGTACCTGGAGACGGCGGTCGCGGACGTCGCAGGCGACGAGGACTGGTGGCGGGCGCCGGTCACCCGACGCGCCGTCGGCTGCCATGGCGGCGGCGAGAGCGGTGGTCTTCCCGCCCGGCGATGCACAGGTATCGAGGAGGCGGGGCCCGGGGACCGGACCGGCGAGCAGCGTCACGAGTTGTGACGCCTCGTCCTGCACGACGAAGCGGTCGTGGAGCCGGTCGAGATCCTCGACCTGATCGCGACCGCCGCGCTCGATGCACAGGCAGTCCGGCGCGAAGCGCCCTCGCGTCGCGGCGATGCCGCGGGCCGCCAACTCGGCCTCCAGCTCCCCGACGGTCGTGCGCAGGCGATTCGCCCTGAGGCTCAGAGGCGGTGACGTGTTGTTGAATTGCAGCCACCGCTCGGTGGCCTCGAAGCCGTAGCGATCCAGCCAGCGTTCCACCAGCCACTGCGGGTGCGACAGCGTGATGGTGCAGTAGGCCAGGATGGCATCGCGATCCGTCAGGTCGCCGGGCCGCGGCGGCAGCGGCAGGCTGGCACGACCGCGCGACAACGTCCGCAGCACGGCATTCACGAGGCCGCGCGCGCTCTTCTTGCCCATTTTGCCCGCCAGGTTCACCGCGTCGTCGACGACGGCGGCGGCCGGTACGCGGGTGAGATGGAGCAGCTGGTAGGCGCTCAGCCGCAGAATCGCGAGAATCTCGGGGTCCAGACGATCGGTGCGCCGCTTCGCGAAGGTCGAGATGACGTGGTCGAGCAGCGCCCGCCAGCGCTCGACCCCGGTCACGATATCGGTCACCAGGGCCCGGTCGCGCGCGTCGGCCAGCGTCAGCCGCGCCTGTTCCAGCGCCGACGCCAGGTCGGTGCCGGCGGCGATCGCCATCGCGCAGCGATAGGCGGCGGTGCGGGCCGGCGCGATCATGGCGCCGCGGTGAAGTGGTCGCCGGCGACGAGGCGGTGACCGGCCAGGAATTCGCGCACCGCCATCGGCCGTCTCCCTTCGGCTTGCAGTTCGCGCACCACCAGCGTGCCGCGTCCGGTGGCGACCTGCAGCCCGTCGGGCGTCGCCGCAATCACGGTTCCGGGTGCGACGTCGTGCGTCGTCTCGTCCACCGCGGAGCGGAGCAGGATGAGGCGCGTCCCGGCGAGGTACGAGCAGGCATTCGGCCACGGCCGCATCCCGCGAATCAGATCGTGAACGCGGCGTGCCGATTGCGACCAGTCGATGACGCCGTCGTCCTTCGCCAGCCGGGGCGCGTAGGTCGCGAGGCGGTCGTCCTGCGGCGTTTCGGTCACCGGTCCCCGTGCCAGGCGATCGACGACGTCCACGAGCAGGGCGGCGCCCAGCCGTGCGAGGTCGTGCTCCACCTGTTCGCTTGTATCGTCCGGCCCGATCGGGCGACGCGCCGCGGCGATCATCGGGCCGGCATCGAGCGCCTTGACCACCCGCATGATCGTCACGCCGGTCTCCGGCTCGCCGGCGGCGACGGCACGATGGATGGGTGCCGCGCCGCGATAACGCGGCAGCAACGACGCGTGCACGTTGATCATCCCGAGGCGCGGAATCTGCAGCAGCCGCTCCGTCAGGATCTTGCCGTAGGCGGCGACGACGCCAAGGTCGGGATGCAAGGCAGCGAGCTGATCCAGGAAGTCCGCCGCCGTCAGGGACGGCGGCTGCAGCACCGGGATGCCGGCGGCGACGGCGCGCGCCTTGACGGCGGAATCGAGGACCCGCTGGCCGCGGCCCCGCCGCCGATCGGGCTGCGTCACCACCACCACGACCGGGTGGGCCGACGCGATCAGGGCGTCGAGCGTCGGCACGGCGAAGGCCGGTGTGCCGAAGAAGACGACCCGCAACGGCGTGCCGGTCACCATTTGCCCGATTTCGTCAGCTTGCGAATCTTCTTCACGATGAGATCGCGTTTGATGCCGCGCAGGCGGTCGACGAAAATCGTGCCGTCGAGGTGATCCATCTCGTGCTGGAAGGCGCGCGCGAGCAGGCCGTTTCCCTCCGTCTGAACCGGCTCGCCGTTGCGGTCGAGCCCCTTCACGATGGCACGCAGCGGCCGGACCACCGTTGCATTGAAGCCGGGAACGCTCAGGCATCCCTCCTCTTCGAGCTGCAGGCCCTCGCGCTCGACGAACTCGGGATTGACGAATGTCAGCAGGCCGTCCGCCTCGCGGCCGACCGACAGGTCGACGACGAAGATGCGGAGCGGCACGCCGACCTGCGGGGCGGCGAGACCGATGCCCGGCGCCGCGTACATCGTCTCGATCATGTCGTCGATGAGCCGCACGACGTCGGGCGTGATGGCGGCGACCGGCTGGGCTTTTTGATGCAGCGGAGCGTCGCCGTACTTCAGGATGGGACGGAGCATCAGGGCTGGCTGACGAAGCGGGCGCGGGTACGGGCGATCGCGGCCTGCCAGTTCGCCACCACCTCTTCGATGGAGTCACCGCCGAATTTCTCGAGCGCCGCGTCCGCCAGAACGATGGCGACCATCGCCTCGCCGACGACGGCTGCCGCCGACACCGCACAGACGTCGCTCCGCTCGATGGCCGCCGGGCTGTCCTTCATCGTGGTCACGTCGACCGAGCGCAGCGGTTTCATCAGTGTCGCAATCGGCTTCATGTAGCCGACGATGCGCAGATCCTCGCCATTCGTGATGCCGCCTTCCAGTCCGCCCGCGTTGTTGGTCGGGCGGACGACGCCGAGCCGCGCCCCGTCGGTGACTCCGGCGGCCGGCAGGATCTCGTCGTGGATCTGCGACCCGGGCAGCGTCGCCACATCGGGGCCGCGACCGATGCCGACGCCCTTGATCGCCTGGATCGACATCACCGCCTGCGCCAGTCGGCCGTCGAGTTTGCGGTCCCACTGGACGTGGCTGCCGAGTCCGGGTGGTACCCCGTGGGCGATGACTTCGAAGCAGCCGCCCATCGTGTCGCCCGCCTCCTTGGCCGCATCGATGGCCCGCATCATCGCCTGCTCGACGGCGGGGTTCACGCAGTGCAGCGGCGAGTCTTCGGGAATCGCCTTCGCCTGCGCATAGCTCACTGCCAGGGGATCGCCGATCGATGCCGGCCCGATCGTCACGACGTGGCTGACGATGTCGGTGCCGAGCGCGGCAAGCAGCTGACGCGCGACGGCGCCGACGGCGACGCGGGCGGCGGTTTCACGCGCGCTGGCACGCTCGAGGATGTTGCGGATGTCGGGCGATCCGTACTTGGCAATGCCGGCGAGGTCGGCGTGGCCGGGCCGCGGCCGCGTGACCGTGGCCCGATCGACGCCAGGCGTGTCGGCGGTCGGCGGCGCTTCGATGGCCATCGTCCGCCGCCAGTTCTCCCAGTCCCGGTTGGCAATCATCATCGTGATCGGCGCGCCGGTCGTGAGGCCGTGCCGCACGCCGCTGACGAACTGGGCGCGATCGCTCTCGATGACCATGCGACGGCCGCGGCCGTAGCCGAGCTGGCGGCGCCGCAACTCGTGGTTGATCGCGGTGAAGTCGAGCGCGAGGCCGGCCGGAATGCCTTCGAGGATGGTGACCAGGGAGGGGCCGTGGGACTCACCGGCGGTCAGAAATCGCAGCATCTGGCCTTCATTCTATCCGAAATAAATGACTGCCCTGGAGCACGCCAGCGCTCCATGCACGCCAGTTCGCGCCGGTCATGCTTCTTGCACGAGGGCCCGGTGCGAGGTGCGCGTGGAGCTGATGGCGGATCGCTTTCTCTGCGATGACGACGAGTCCGACGGCGCGGCGTGGGTTGCGGCGACCGCCGCCATGCCGCGGCGACGCAGCGCTCGGGATCTGGCGTCCGGTGAGATGGTCACGCTCGTCGAGTCGAGCGCCGGCGGGCCGACCGAACAGCTGCAGTGGTCGCTGCGCTGCGGCCGGTTCGCGTCATCGCACCACGCGCACCTCGCGGCGCTCGTCGACTTCGGCGGGTTGGGCGACGGCCGGCGCTTCGAGGCGTGGCGCGGGGCCGCGGCCTGGTGCGGCGATCCCGCCCTCGCCGCACAGGCCCTCACGCGCTGTGACGCGTACTTGCGGGCCAGCGGCTGCGCGCCGTGCCGCGATGCGGTGGTCGTTACGTGGGACGGCAGGCCCATGGTGATCCCCGATGCGGCTGCCGGGCGGGAATGCGAGGCGGCGCCCGCACCGCCGCCGCCCGAGCGGGCATGGGAAGCCTGCGGCATCGAGTCGGTGCCGCGTGCCGCCGTCCAGGCGCTGGTCGAGATGCTGCACGACCCGGGACGCCGCGAGCCGCGCGCCCTGGCGTTGTGGGGCGGTGCCGGCAGCGGGCTGCGCGTGGCGGCGCGCCATGTGGCGCGCGCCGCGCGGGTCGCCGGATTCGTTCCGGTTGCCGCCGGGATCGACGATCGCGGCGTGTGGAGCACCATCGGCGATCGGTCGGTCGTCGTCATCGACCGTCGCGACGACGGGCACGGCTGGCGACGCCTGCTCGAAGCCGCCAGCCGCCGCGGCCGCGCCCATATGCTCGTCATCGCCTCGACGGTCGAAGTCCCGCGCGTGCACAACGTCCGCCTCGAACCGATCGCGGCCGACGTGCTGGTCGACGCCGTCGGTCCGCACGAGTGGCAGGTCGCGCATCGGACGCGGATCGTCGAAGCCGCGAGGCGCGCCGACGGCAGCCCGGCGCGGTTCGCGGCACGGCTGTGGGGCCGCGCCGCCGCGGCGCCACCCTCGTTGAGTGCCGCAGCGGAACGGCCACCGCTCTACGCCGGCCGCCGCGCACCGGCCGGCGGGCCGCGCGCCGCACGCGCGTGGCCCGTGTCTGGCGACATCGCGGCGCTGCGTCACTCGCTCACCGCCGCGCTCCGACGGCTGCAGGCCGGCCGGGTTGCGGCAGCGGAGCGCGACATCCGCAGCAGCGTGGCGGCGCTCGTCCGTCGGCAGGATCTGCCTGCCGCCGTGCAGGGCTTCACCGCCTTGGCCGACGCGCAGCTGCGTCGCGGCCGCGTCGGCGACGCGCGGCGCCTGATTGACGACGCCCGCGGCTGGGCCGAGTCGACCGCCGATCCGGCGGCGCTCGGCCGGTTGTCGTTGGTCCTGGCCGCGTGGCACGTGCACGTCGGCGCCCTCGGCGAGGCGGAGGCGGTCGCGCGCAGCGTCCTGGCGGCGGCGCTCGCGCGCGACGACGCGGAACAGGCGGTCGCGGCCGCCGTCACGCTGTCGCGGGCGCTGTTCTGGCAGGCGCGCTTCGCGCCGGCGCTCGACGTCATTGTCCGGCTGGACGATGGCCGGCGGACGGATGGCGAGGTGGTTGGCCTGTCGATCGGCACAGCCTACGCCGCACTCGGGCAGTCCACCGACGGCGCCCCGGCGGCGGCGGCGCGGGCGCGCGCCGCTGCCCAACGGCTGGGCGACCCGGCGTGGCAGGCGCGGGCCTGGCTGGTGTCGGCGTGCACCCAGCTCGTGGCCGGCGACACCGCGAGCACGCGGCACGACGCCGCGCACGCCGTCGCCCGGGCGCACGCCGCCCACGATCCTCTGCTGGCGCTGCGGGCGCGCTGGATCGCCGCCGAAGCCCACCGGCGGGACGGACGCAACGGTCCGGCGGTCCGGCTGCTCAATCGGCTGCAGCGCGTGCCCCGGGCGAGTCTGCCGGCGTCGCTGGCGGCCCGCGTGTCGTTGCTCGGCGAACTGGTCGGCGGCGGCGCGGCCGCCGCCGTGGCGGCGCGCCTGGCGGCTGCGACCGGCCTGCCGGCCCTCACCCTCTTCGCCCCGCGTCCAGCTGCCGCGCCAGGTGCCGAACCCCGTCTCGACGACATGCTCGACATCGTGTCGCGGCTGCAGGACGCGGATGACGACGCGGCGGCGTTGACGGCCATGTGCGCCGCGGTTCGCGGACAGCTGCAGGGGCTCGCGGTCGGCGTGGTGGTGGCCGACGGGACGGCGGCGCGCGTCATTGCCGCCGACGGACCGCGCGTCGACGTCGCCGTCGCGCAGCGGGCGATGGAACTGGGACAGCTGGTCACCGAGCGCCCGGCGGCGGCCGGCGTCGGGGCGGGTGCCCCGGTGCGCTACGCCGGCCGCATCCTCGGCGCGCTCGTCGCCCGCTGGTCGCCGGGCGCGGCACCGCCGGCCGACCGGGTCGCGGCCTGGCTGACGATGGCCAGCGCGCTCGCCGCGCCGGCCGTGGCCGTCGCGGCACGCAGTCAGCCGCCGCTCATCGCCGATGAACTCGTCGGCGTCAGCGACGCCATCGCCGCGGTGCGTCAGGCGGTGGAGCGCGCCGCCCCGGTCAGCTATCCGGTCCTCATCGAAGGGGAGAGCGGCAGCGGCAAGGAGCTGGTCGCGCGGGCGCTGCACCGGCGCGGCACGCGGCGCGACCGGGCGTTCGTCGCCGTCAACTGCGCAGCCGTGCCCGACGATCTGATGGAGGCGGAATTCTTCGGCCACGCGCGGGGCGCGTTCACCGGCGCGATGATCGAGCGCGCCGGGGTGTTCGAGGAGGCGCACGGCGGCACGCTGTTCCTCGACGAGGTCGGTGAACTGTCGCCGCGGGCCCAGGCGAAATTGCTGCGCACCGTCCAGGAAGGCGAAGTCCGGCGGGTTGGTGAGAACGTCTCGCGGCGCGTCGACGTCCGCATCGTCGCGGCGACCAATCGCCACCTCCGACAGGAAGTGGCGGCCGGCCGCTTCCGTCTCGATCTGCTCTACCGGCTCGATGTCGTGCGGATCACCGTCCCGCCGCTCCGCGAGCGCATCGCCGACCTGCCGCTGCTGATCGAGCGCTGCTGGCGAGAGGCCACCGAGCGCGTCCACAGTCGCGCCGTCCTCAGCGCAGCGACGATGAGCGCCCTCGCGGGCTACCGCTGGCCGGGCAACGTCCGCGAACTGCAGAACGTGATGGCGGCGCTCGCCGTGCGGGTGCCGCGCCGGGGCATCGTCACGCCGTCGGCCCTGCCCTGGGGCGCCGTCGACGACGCCGCCGGCATCGCCCGGCTCGACGCGGCGCGGCGGGCCTTCGACGCACGGTTCGTGCAGGCGGCGCTCGTGCGCGCCGGCGGCCATCGCGGCCGGGCGGCACGGGAACTCGGCCTGTCGCGACAGGGGCTGGGCAAACTGCTGGCCCGCCTCGGCATCGACGAGAACGCCGGGGCCGGCGGCTGAAAGCCCGGCTGGGATTATGATCGCGCGAGGATGGGTCGCTTCCTCGTGCGCCGCCTGCTGCTCACCGTGCCGGTGCTGCTCGGCGTCGCCACCCTCGTCTTCGCCCTCATCCACCTCGTGCCTGGCGATCCCGCGCAGGTCATGCTCGGCGATGCCGCGGCGCCCGCAGATGTCGCCGACCTCAGGCGCCGCCTCGGGCTCGACCGAACGTTGGCGGTCCAGTACGTCAGCTTTCTCACCGGCCTGGCGCGCGGCGACCTCGGCGTGTCGTTGCGCACGAATCAGCCGGTGCTCACCTCGATTGCCGAGCGGCTGCCGGCGACCTTCGAACTGGCGCTCGCGGCGCTCGTCGTCGCGACCGTCGTCGCCCTGCCGCTCGGGACCGTCGCCGCGGTTCGCCGTGGCACCGCGATCGATCGGGGCGCGTCGCTGCTGGCGCTGCTCGGAATCTCGCTGCCGAATTTCTGGCTCGGACCGACGCTGGTCCTGGTTTTTTCGGTGGGCCTCGCCTGGTTCCCGGTATCGGGGCGTGGTACGTGGGCGCACCTCGTGCTGCCGGCGATCACGCTGGGCGCCCCGCTCGCCGCCGTGCTGGCCCGCATCACTCGCACCAGCGTCATCGAAGAGCTGCGCGAGGTCTACGTGCTCGCGGCGCGGGCCCGCGGCCTGTCGGCAGGGCGCGCCGTCATCCGTCACGCGTGCCGCAACAGCCTGATTCCCATTGTCACGGTCCTCGGGCTGCAGATGGGGTCGGTGCTGACCGGGGCGGTCATCACCGAGACGATTTTCGCCTGGCCGGGCGTCGGCCGGCTGCTCATCCAGTCGATCAGCTTCCGCGACTATCCGCTCGTGCAGGGCTGCATCCTGTTCATCGCGGTGACCTACGTCAGCGTGAACCTCGCCGTCGACCTGCTCTACGGCGTCCTCGATCCGAGGATTCGCTACGAATGACCGCGTCCTGGGTACTGCGCATCGGCAGCGCGGTGGTGGCGGGCGCTGCGCTGCTGGCGGCCGTCGGTCCATGGGTGATTCCGCTGGACCCGGCGGCCCAGAACCTGGCACTGCGCCTGGCGCCGCCGTCATGGGCGCACCCGTTCGGCCTGGACGAGTTGGGGCGAGACATCTTCTCGCGCATGGCGTCCGGCGCGCGGGTGTCGTTTGTCGTCGGTCTCACCGTCGTGTCGATCTCGGCCACCGTCGGGACGCTGCTCGGCGCGCTCGGGGGCTACGCTGGTGGCCTGCTCGACGACGCCATCAGCCGCGCCATCGACATGCTGATGGCATTTCCAGGCCTGTTGCTGGCGATTGCGCTCGTCGCGGTGCTCGGGCCCGGCCTGTTCAACGTCCTGCTCGCGCTGACGCTCATCGGCTGGGTGGGATACGCGCGGCTGGTCCGTGGCGTGGTGCTGCGCGCCCGCGCATTCGAGTACGTCCAGGCGTCGCGGGCGCTCGGTGCCGGCACCTGGCATCTGTTGCGGCGGCATCTGATTCCGACGGCGATGCCCGCCGTCGTCGTCCAGGCGGCGCTCGGGATGGCGGGCGCTATCATCGGCGAGGCGTCGCTCAGCTTTCTCGGTCTCGGCGTCCAGCCGCCCACGCCCAGCTGGGGCACGATGCTCAACGGCGGCCGCGCCCATCTGCTGGATGCGCCGCACCTGACGCTTTTTCCGGGGCTGGCGATTGTCGCGCTGGTGCTCGGGTTCAACTTCGTCGGGGACGGGCTGCGCGATCGCCTGGATCGCGACAGTCGACGGTGAACCGCCGGTGTCTAGCGCGCGGCGCCGTCGGGCCCGGCGGCGGTCGGGGGGGGCGCCGCGCCTGCTCCCGCACTCGCGGCACCGCGTCCAATGGCGGAACCGACTGCGGTCGATCCGGCAGACAGTGCGGTTGACGGCGCGTCGGCCAACGAGGACGGGTCGGTCGAACTCGATGCGCCGGGCACTCCGGTTCGCGGCGCTGCACCCGGCGCGACGGCCGCCAGCATCGCCGCGCGGTCGAGCCGGCGTTTGAATGCGAGCAGGTCCGGGTTCTCCGGATCGGCCTCGAGCACTGCAGCGAGCGTCGCCTGCGCCGCGGTGACGTCGCCGGACTGGAACTCTGCGTCGGCCCGCGCCTTCAGCCACCGCGGGTTGCCGGCCTGGGCCTCCGCGGCCAGGGCGCGCCCCAGCCAGCGGATCGCGCCGGTCACGTCGTTCACAGCCAGCGACAGCACGCCGATGCGCCCGGCCCGCACGGCGGCATCCGCGTCGTCGCCGACCAGCGCGTGATAGTCGACGAGCGCGGCGCGTGCCACCTCCGCCTGATGGTGTTGCTCGGCGACGTCAGCGAGCGCCGAGAACGCGTCCGGCGAGACCGGGTAGCGGCGGGTTGCCTGCTCGAGCAGCCGCTGGGCCGCATCGAGCTCGCCATTCAGCGCGAGCGCGCGGCCGTACAGCGTCAACATCTCGCTCGACGCGGTCGGGCCGGCGCCGAGGTGGTCGAAGGCCTCCAGGGCCCGCTGCACGGCGGCCGGATCGTTGTCGGCGACTGCCACGTCCAGCCACATGCGGCCGATTTCCTGGTAGATGAGCGGCTCGTCGGGCGAGCGTTCGAGGGCGTTCGCGAGCGTGACGGCGGCCGCATCGGCGTGCCCGGCGCGCGCGTGCGCGGTGCCGACGGCGATTTGCCGCTGGACATGGGCGCTGTCGAGGGCGGCGAGCACCTGCAGTTGCTCGAGCTGATTGGGATAGCGACCGAGCTGCTCGTAGAGCGCCGCGAGCTCTTCGCGAGCGGGGATCATGCCCGGAGCCAGCGTCACTGCCCGCTCGAACGCCTCGACCGCCTCGCGCGGCTGCTGCTGATCGCGAAGGCAGAGGCCGAGCAGGTAGTGGGCGTCGGGCATGCGCGCGTCGAGCGCCAGCGCGGCGGCGAGCGCCGTCATCGCGTCGGCCATGTGGCCGGCGCGATAGTGCGCGAGGGCCAGCTTGTAGCGGATGAGCGGGGCACGGCCGTCGAGGCGCAGCCGGCGCTCGTATGTGTCGATGGCGCGGTCGTAGCGCTGGCGTTCGTAGTAGACATCGGCGAGCGCCTCCAACGGACCTGGCGACGCACTGTCGAGGGTGGCGGCCGAGCGGAAATCGCGCGCCGCCGCCTCCAACTCGCCGCGCTGGCGGTAGCTCTCGCCACGGCGGAGATGCGCGAGCATCGAATCCGGATGCAGGGCGACGGCGCCGCTGAAGGCTTCGATGGCGCCGAACGTATCGCCGTCCTGCAGCGCCAGCTCGCCCTGATCGAGCAGGGTGCGGTAGCTGCGCTCGCGCCCCGCCGTCTGCATGGCGACGGCGGCAGCCACGGCGACGAGGCCGAGGACCGCCACCGGCAGGAGACCAGGTTTCACACCGGAATCTTAGCAGTTTGCGTCCGCCGAATCTGCGGGAGCGGCCGGAGCGGCGACCGACGCCCGGACCCCCGGGCACCCCGGCGCCCGGGAACTTTCGCCCTGACTCGGGGTCTAAAACCGGTATAGTGGGGGAAGCTATCATCGGACTGGCTTCGATTGGGGACATCCGCTTGAAACAAGTGCGTGTCGTCGGATGGTCGGAAGTTGGTGGCCGTGAGGCAGCCCTCATCGAGCGCTGCGCGGCCGGCGACGAGACCGCGTACACCGAACTGGTCGCCGAGCACCAGCGGATGGTCGTACAGCTGGCGATGAACCTGCTGGGCGATCACGACGAAGCGCTCGACCTGTCGCAGGAGGTCTTCCTGCGCGTCTTCCGCACGATCAGCCGCTTCCGCGGCCAGTCCAGCCTTCGCACCTGGATCTACCGGATCGCCGTGAATCAGGCGCGCAACCGGCACCGGTTCTGGCGGCGCCGTCACCGCGACGACCAGGTGTCGCTCGACGCGCACGTCGAAGCCCACGGCGACATGATGCCGGGTCGCGAGGCCGGCCCCGACCGCGTCCTGGCACAGAAAGAACTCGCCACCAGGCTGCAACGGGCGCTCGACGGTCTGCCCTTCGATCAACGCACCGCCATCGTTCTGCGGGAGGTCGATGGGCTCAGCTACGACGAAATTGCGTTCTCGCTCGGTGTTGCGGTCGGCACGGTGAAGTCCCGTCTCACCCGGGCTCGTCAGGCGCTTCGGCAGGAGCTCAGGGAAGTGAGGACGGCATGAAGCCGCTCACGTGCGCTGCGACCCGTCGCCGCCTCCACCCGTTTCACGACGGTGAACTGCCGGTTTCCGAGCAGATTGCCGTGGCCTCCCACCTCGAGTGGTGTGACGGCTGCGCGGCGGCGTTCGAGGACATGCGGGCGGTCGGTGCGGCGTTGCGGATGGCGCTGCCCGGGCGCGAGGCGTTCGATGCGGAGGCGCAGGCCTCGTTCCCGGGGGCGGTCGTCAATCGCATGAAGGCGGAGGAGAACGTCTCCTGGCAGGTCCGCTTCCAGCTGATGTTCGAGGATGCGCATCTGGTGTACGCCGGTGCGGCGGCGGCTGTCGCAGCGCTCGTCTGCGTCGTCGTGATGCTCGGCATGATGCGGTTCGCGACCAGCCCGCCGCAGCCCGACTCGCTGGCGGCGCTGATCAACCTGCTCACGCCCGGATCGAACCAGAATCCCGTGGTGCCGCGTCCGAACGTGTTGATGCCGAAGCCGCTCGACCAGGCGTTCGCCACCGGCCCGGAGTTCGACGGCAACGACGATGCGGTCTTCACGCTCGCCGCCGTCGTCACGCGCGAAGGACGCGTCGCGAATCTCGAACTCCTGCGCGAGTCCGGCAACGGCGTCGTCCCGGGCACCGACGAGGCCAAGGTCGTCGCCAATCTGCTCGATGCCGTGTCGCGCGCCCGCTTCGAGCCGGCCAGCGTCGAAGGGCTGCCGGTGGCCGTGAACATGGTCTGGCTGTTCGCCCACACCACCGTCCGCGGCACGTCGAAGTTGCCGGAACCGACCGCCGCCGTGCCACCGGTCGTCCGGAAGCGCCGCATCGCCACGCTCGCCGACTCCATCGAGACGGTCCTGCGCAACGCCTAGTCACGGAACTCGGCAGCCGATCATCGGCAGGCGTCGCCGCTCACAAGAATGGCCGCCAGAGCTCGCGCCCGGCGGCCATTGTCGTGTCTCCGCGGGCTCCGCCCGCTCGTCCGGTGACGCGGCGGCTATCGCCGCTGTGCCGGGGCGGTCCCGCCAGCCGGCGGTTCGATGTGCGTCGTCGCGACGTTGTTGAGTGCGTCCTGGGCACGGACGCTCAGTCCGCGCGTGCCGAGTTCTCCGGCGATGGTGATCACGTAGCGCTCGCTGCGCGAGTCGGCCATGCCGTCGACCGGAAACGCCGACCGCCACGTCGTCCCGTCCTGCGAGTATTCCACCTTCAGGATTGCGGAGTGATCATCGCGGACCTCGAGGGTCACCGTCGTCTGGCCGCCGGCGAACTGGGCCGGTTGCGCCGTGAAGGCGGGAGCCGCGTTGTCAATCTCGAGCACGGTACTGTCGGCTTCTCCGGTGAGCGCCGCGTCGTTCGGATTCGACGGCGCATCGGATGCGACGATGCGAACCGTGTAGGTGCCGTTGGGGACAGACGTGGTGTCCCACACCAGAATCGGTTCTGCGAGTCGCTGGCGCAGCGTCTTCCATGTCGTCTCGCCTTCGCGGCGATAGAGGACGTCGAAGGTCAGGTCATCGTCGTTCTCGTCCGTGGCCCGCCACTGCAGCGTCTGCAGCCCCTGGGCGTAGGTCTTGCGGCCGACCGCCGAGCCCGCTCCCGAGGTCATCGCGGCGTTGGTGAGCCGGCGCTCCGGCGTGCTCTGGTTGTCGAAGCCGGCCAGGTCCGGATCGCCGGCGCTGTACGGCTTCTGGAAGACGATGCCGGGCGGGTGGACGGTGATCGATTGCACCTGCGGCCGCAGGTTGCGCTGCAGGTACGCCACCGTGACCGAGGTCAGCACCGGCGAGTTCGAGCCGGCGAGAACCGCCCGCCACTGCAGGTAGCGTGCTTTCGGACTGACGACGGGGGAGCCGGTCTGAACCGTGTACGGAGCCGACCACTCGCTCCACGTGTCGTTCGGCGGCTCGCTGTTGCCCGAGCGGGTCGAGACCTGGATGGTGGCGCCGGCGGGGGCGGTACCGCGCCAGCTGATAGCGCCCCAGGTCGACACCATGCCGGCGTCACGGATGTCCGACTCGTAGGTGCCACGCGGCGCCCGATCCGACGAGAGCCGATAGACCTTGCCCGGGTTCGCCGTCGCGTAATGCAGGCGTCCACGGCCGTCGCGCCACAACGACGTCACCTGCTGACCGCCGGCGGTGGCGACGAGCGTCGGCTGCAGCGGGTCGCCTTCGAGGCGATACAGCTTCCCGCGATTGCCGGTTGCCACGATCAGACGGTTCTGCGCGTCGAACGATACGTCGTAGGGCGAATCGTCGCGCGACTCCCAGAGCTTGTCCCATAGGCCGTCTGGCGCAATTTTGAACACCGCGCCCTTGAGGGTGCGGCGATCGGGCGCCGTGCTCGCCGCTGCCGCTGACGGGCCGGAATCGACGACCGCGATGGCGGTGATCTCAGTGGAGACCGAGACGACGGGAACCGGCGCGGCCGTGCCGTCGGACGACGGCGCCGACGGCGCGCCACTGTCGGCCCGCGGCGCCGGCGCGCTGCCGCCCCGGCCGTTGACGGCGGCGACGTACAGCGCCCCCTTGTCGTCGTAGCGCAGGGACCGAATCTCCTCGAACGGCGTGTCGAGCAAGAGGAACGGCTTGCCGTCGGCGTCGATGCGCAGCACGCGGCCGGGCGAATCGGTGCCGATGACGATGTTGCGGCCGCCTGGCTCGAGCGCGATGGCGGTGACGTTCGTCGCCTGAGCCGTGTAGAACTTCGTGCCGGTCCCGTCCGCTGCGACCTTGTACACGCCGCCTTTCGGTCCGGTCGCGACGTACAACTGGCCGCGGGCATCGGATGCCATGGCCCAGATGTAGCGCTCGCCCGGCTCGAAGAACGTGACCGCGGTGCCGCGGCGGTCGATCTTGTAGACCTTGCCATCGGGCGACGTGCCGACGTAGAGGCCGCCATCGGGCGCCGGGGCGAGCGCATGTGCTTCGAGTTCGGCGGCATCGAAGAACGTCGTCCCGCGTCCCTGACTGTCGATACGGAAGACCTTGCCTTCGTTGCCGGTGCCGACCCATAGCCCGCCGTCTGGCGCCGGAATCATCGACCAGAGGAACGGCGCGGCGGTTTCGTAGACGAGTTCGCTGGCCGCGCCGATCGTCAACTGGCCGCGGCTGTCGATGGCGAGCCCGTCGAGTTCACCTTTGAGGAAGTCCGCCTGCGTCGCCGCCTGGAAGAACTTCGGCGATGAAGCCTGCAGCACGAGCGTCCCAGCCGAGAGGAGAGCCGCCGCGAGCCCGAGCGCGCGCGGCCACGAGGTATGAGCCATATGCGTTGTGAGGGTGTCAGGCGCCGTTCAGTTGGACGCGACTGACAGCGTGAGGGTCCGGACACCGCTGACCGCGTGATCCGTCGCCAGCGACCATTCGCCAAGCGTCGCGCTGCTGAGCGGGCTGAACGTGCCGCCGGCACGGTCGCCCTCGAGGACGGCGAGCACCGATGGCGGCAGTGACGACATCGCCTCGCCGTTGACGACCGCGCCGGCGTCGCCGCTCATCAGCTTGACGTAGAGGGTGTGATTGCGGCGGGCGCGGTTCATCGCCTTGATGATCTGGTCGACGCTGCGGCGCTGCGGCAGGCGCAGTTCGCGGGTTTCGGCCTGCTGCAGCCGCTGGCCGTCCTGCACGATGATCGACAGGCTGCCGGTGGCGTTCGCGGGAATCTCGATCGGGATGGTCCGCAGCAGATCTTCGCCGCGGTAGGTGCGCAAGAGCACTTTGAGCGGCACCGTCCTGCCCGGCCGCGGCCGCGGATCGTCGAGCCACACGCGTTCGAGCGTCGCGGTGCGCGGTTGCTCGGCCGAGCGGACCTTCAGATCGACGCGCTCGACCTCGACCGGCTCACTGTCGTTGGTGACGAGGGCGGTGAGCGGCGACACGAGGAAGGCCGCGGCGGGCGTCGCGACGTTGTCGCCCGCGTACATGTTCTCGAACGTGACCGTGCCGTGGTTGCGGAGCACCGCCGTACCCTCGACGGTGTAGGTGCTGCTGCCGAACTGCCGCTCGTAGGATGCCAGGGTCTGCAGCAGCGCCGAGTAGGTCATCAGCGGTCCGAAGAGCTGATCGCGCACGACTTCGAACGCGAACGCCGTGCTGGCGCCGCGCTCCGACGTCAACGTCATCGAGATCGGCGTCATCTTCGGCGCCGGGCCGAGCCGGCCGGCAATCGCGGTGGCGCGATCTTGGAGCAGCGTGCCGATCGTCTCGCCCGTGGTCGAGAGCTTGGTCGACGAGAACAGACTCGGCAGCACCGTATAGACGTAGGCCCGGGTCATCGGGAACTCGGTCGGTCCGAGGTTGTACATCGGATGGCCGAAGGCATAGACGCGGTCGCCGTCGATATGGCTGACGGTTCCGGTGGCGCCGAGCAGCAGGTCGCCGGTGACGAAGTTCACGCCGACCGCGTCGCCCGGCTTCAGCGGACCGTCGAATGGCATCAGGCCGGCGGTCGGTGCCGCGGCGGCGCCGGCGGCGGTCGGGATGAAGCCGGTGTCGCGGAATGCCGCATCGAGCGTCTCGGCGACCGCGCCGTTGAAACCGGACATGACGAGCGGCGTGGCAATCGGGCGGAGCAGGGTGCCGACGGCGCTGCCGTCGAATCCGGCGACCGCTCCGTCGCTGCCGAGCAGACGTGCGTCGCCCTGGCGATCGGCGAACGGCCGGTTCCAGTTGAGCGCCTTGCGAAACGCCGCCACCAGCGTGGCGCCGTCGACCGGATCGTCGATGCGCAGCCGTGCGGCCGCCGGACGCGGGGCGTTGACCGCGGTCGCCTCGATCATCTCGTCGATCGGCGTGATGCCGGCGATCGGTTCCTTCGAGAAACTGCCGAGCGAGTAGGAGACGGCGCCGATGAGCCGGCCATCCACGTAGACGGGGCTGCCGCTCATGCCGGCGATGACGCCGGTGTCGGCCAGCGGGCCGCCTTCGAGC
>CADEDC010000084.1 GCA_902825985.1 uncultured Acidobacteriota bacterium
TACCCGGCCTACCCGGCCTACCCGGCCTACCCGGCCTACCCGGCCTACCCGGCCTGGAACGCTAGACCCCGGGATCCGGCGCCCGCCCGAGAAACACGAGTATCTTCTCGCGCAGTTCGGCGATCGTCGCCGGCGCCCCGACGAACAGGCCGTCGGGCGGCGGCTGCGCGTGATTCAGCATCTCGGCGAAGATGACGTCCGCGCGATACAGGTTCAGCCCACGCCCGGCGAGGTACTGCAGCCGCAGGTTGCGATCGCGATTGATCTCGGCATCCTTCAGCCAGCCGCGATAGTCCTTCGCGCTGCCGGCGTAGGTGGCGAACAGCTCGACCGCGGAATAAATCCCCACCTGATTCAGCGACCGCAGGATCGGTGCGTAGTCCGGCTGCTTGAGCCGCGCCTCGATCTCGTCGACGTCGATGCGCGACCCCTCCACCTGCCCGAGCAGCACGAGGTCGTAGCCGGCACCGTTGAACGTGTTCGCGAAGATCATCCCGTCCGGAAACGCCTCGAAGAACGTCCCGATCTCGCTCTTCACCGCCTCGGTGTTGCTCTCGTAGAGCTGCACGAAGAGCGTGACGACGCCGCCGGGATTGAGCCGCGACTTCGCCAGTTCGAAGAACTCACGGGTATAGAGCATCGCCGCGCCCTTCACCCACGGGTCGAGTGGATCCGACGTAATCGCATCGAACCTCTCGTCCGTCGTCTGCAGGAAGTGCCGCGCATCGTCGATGTGCACGCGGACCTTCGGATTGGTGACGACGGCGAAGTTGTGCTCGGAGAAGTAGGTGGACACCACCTCGGGCACGAGCGGCTCGATCTCGGCGATCGTCTGATCCTGCACGGCCGGATCGATCGACACCGCGCCCGCCGTGACCCCGGCACCGCAGCCGATGACGACGACCTTGCGCGGGTTCTTCGGGATGAGCGTCGTCAGGTGGCCGAGCATGCGCTGCAGGCGCATGTCCTGCGGCTCGCTCGATGCCTGCACCTTGCCGGCATTGTGGTAGTTCAGCACGCCGTTCGGCCGTTCGGTGACCGCCACCGAGGCGTTCCACCCCTCGCCGCTGTAGATCACCTGCGACTGCCCCTGCTGACTTGGGACGTAGCGTCCGTAGGCGATCAACTCGCCCGGCACCGGCTGCACGGTCAGCGCCAGCAGGGCGGCAAGCGAAATCGGCGCGACGAGCCACGGCTGCGTCCGCGTCTCGCGCCACAGCAGCACGAGCCCCGATAGCGCCGCACACACCACCATCAACTGCTGCGAGCGCTGTGTGCCGAGCCAGATGGTGAGCAGCAGGCTGGCGCCGAGCGAGCCGACGATGGCACCGAGGGTGTTGGCGGCGTAGACGCGGCCGACCATGCGCCCCGTGTCCTCGCCGCGGACGGCGAGCGCCGCCAGCGCCAGCGGGAAGCTCGCGCCCCACAGCAGCGCACCCGGCAGGATGGCGAACAGCGAGCGGGTGAGATCGAGCTGGAACACGAACCACGGGTCGGGCGTCAGCGATGGATTGATCGGCCAGTACGGCAGCGACTCGGTGAGGACGTAGGAGGTCCAGGCCATCGCCAGCGCCAGGCCGAGCTGACACCAGGCGAGCGCGACGCGCGGACGGGCACTCTCGCGCCCGATGAACGCCCCGGCGCTGCTGCCGATGCCGAGGCCGGCTAGGAAGACGGCAAGAAGCAGGGAGAACGTGTAGGTGGTGGCGCCGAAGAGCAATGACAGGGTGCGCGTCCACAGCACCTCGCAGGCCAGCGCCGTCAGCCCCGAAAGTCCGATGGCGAGGTAGACCGGCCAGCGCTCACCGGCGCGCGGCACGGCCGCGGCCCGGCCGCCGCCCGCGACGTCGGCCGCCGGCATTCCTGTCGCGGGTGCCGCCGGCGCGAGGATGTCGGTGGCGGGCGTCCCGGCGACGGACGACCGGCTGGCGGACGCGTCGGCCGCCGGCGCGTCGCCCCTCGTCGTCTCGAACGGCGCCCGGGAGGCCAGCCCCAGTGCCACGACCGCGACGACGACGTTGAGACCGACGGCGACGAAGGTGGTGATGACCGTGTCGTGCACACGGAGCAGGTAGTAGCCGGCCAGCAGGCTGCCGAGCACCGCACCAGCCGTGTTGCCGCCGTAGAAGAACCCGAGCCACGAGACGCCGCGCGGCGAGGCATCCACCCAGCGGCCGATCGCCGGCAGCGTGGCGCCCATCAGCAGTGTCGGCGGCAGCAGGCAGAGGGCGGCGGCCAGGCCGCGGACCAAGATGCCGGCCATGCCGGTACCCGCCCACGCGGTGTAGAGGCGGCCGACGAGCGGCATGGCGACGAGCAGCAGCACGCCGATGGCGCCGATCGCCAGTTCGAGCACCGCATAGACGCGCAGCGGATGCAGGGTGGCGGGCAGCACGCGCGGCAGCAGCAGGCTGCCGAGGCACATGCCGGCCATGAAGGTGCCGAGCAGCACGCCGAGCGACACGGCCGAGGAGCCGATGACCAGCTCCAGCATCTGGAACCAGACGACTTCATAGATGAGCGCAGCGCAGCCGCTGCCGACGAACAGCAACAGCAGCAGCGGCAGGCGGCGCGCGGCGGCGGCGTGGCTCATGAGACGACGGGACCGCTGGCGACGGTGGTGGCGACGACGCGCGCGGTCATCTGGTGAACGGCTGCAGCGCCGGCGGCCGGCCGGCCGGGACCGGCGTGCGGGCCGTATTGAGCACCATGGCGAGCAGCGTGTAGTAGCCGGTGATGCCCACCGCGTCGATGACGCCCTGCTCGCCGAAGCGCGTCACCGCCCTGGCGTAGGTGTCGTCCGTGATCGACTTGTGATGGTGGAGCTCGCTCGTCAGCTCGTAGAGCAGGGTCTCGTCGTCGGTCATCGCGTCCGGACGCCGCCCGGCCGCAATCGCGTTCACGGTGTCCGGCTTCACGCCGGCCTCCAGGGCGAGGCGGGCATGCGCGTCCCACTCGTAGTTCTGCGTCCACTCACGGGCGGTGATGATGATGACGAACTCGCTGAGGCGCGGCGGCAGCGTGCTCTTGAAGCGGAGGTAGTCGCCCATGGCACGGGCGCGGTTCATGACTTCGGGACTGCGCAGCAGCGGCACGAAGGGGCCCGAGACGTCGACGCCGCGCGCCGCCTTGAACTCGTCGATGGCCTTCTTCTGCGCGTCGGTCAGCTTGTCCGGAGGGATTCGCGGCAGGCGGTCCTGCGCCTGCGCCCCGGGCACGGCGACGACGAACAGCAGCGCGACTCCAGCTCCCAGCAGACTCCGCACGAGGCGTGCAGCACTCATGGTTCCCCCTCTGACAACCGCAGGACCGCAAACGAAAAAACGGGCGACGGTGGTGAAACCGTCGCCCGTCAGGATACGCCGATACGGCCGGCTGGCGCCTACTTCAGATGCTTGCTGACCAGCTTCGTCATCGCGAACATGTTGACTTCGGACTTGCCGCCGAAGACCGCCTTGAGGTTCGCGTCGGCGTTGATCTGGCGCCGGTTCTTCTTGTCCTGCAGACCGTTCTTCTTGATGTAGGCCCAGAGCTTCTTGGTGATCTCGGTGCGTGGCGCCGGCTTCGGACCCACGACCTCGGCCAGTGCAGCGCTCGGCGTCACCGGCTTCATGAAAGCGGCGTTCGGTTTGCGCGCGGCCTTCTTCTTCACCGGCTTCGCCGCCTTCTTGGCAGCAGCGGCCTTCTTCTTCACGGTCTTTTTTGCCATGCGTTCTCCTCTAGAAGACGCTCAAGCGTCGACAGAGAGTACCATGAAAAGGCGCCGGCCGATCAGGTTCTCTAGAGAGAAAAGCGCGATTTCCCCTCTGGGAGCTCACCCGAGATCGAGCTCCCGCCCGCTGGTCTCCCCCCGTGCGAAGGCGGTCAGGTTCTCCAGCGTCGTCTCGGCAATCGCCCGGAGCGCCTCCCGCGTGAAGAACCCCTGGTGCCCGGTGATGAGGACGTTCGGGAACGTCAGCAGCCGCGCGAACACGTCGTCCTGCAGCACTTCGGAGGAGAGATCCTGGAAGAACAGCCCCTCCTCCTCCTCGTAGACGTCGAGCGCCAGCGACCCGAGGCGGCCGCTCTTCAAGGCGGCAATCACCGCCGGCGTGTCGATGAGCGCGCCGCGGCCGGTGTTGACCAGCATGACGCCCGGCTTCATCAGCCCGATGGCGGCAGCGTCCACGAGGTGGCGGGTGGCGGGGGTCAGCGGCGCGTGCAGCGAGATGATGTCGGCCTCCGCCCACAGCGTGTCGAGCGGCACGTAGGCCATGCCGAGCGCCCGGCAGTCCTCGGCCGGGACGACGTCGTAGCCCAGCAACCGGCAGCCGAACCCCTGCATGATCCGCGCGACGATGGTCCCGATCCTCCCGGTGCCGACGATGCCGACCGTGCGACCGTACAGGTCGATCCCGAGCAGGCCGTCGAGCGCGAAATTGCCCTCGCGCACGCGGGCATGGGCGCGACAAATCTTGCGATTCAGCGCCAGCATCAACGCCACGGCGTGTTCGGCGACGGCGTGGGGCGAGTAGGCCGGCACGCGCGCGACGCGCAGGCCGAGCCGCCGCGCCGCGGCAAGGTCGACATGGTTGAAACCGGCCGACCGCAGCAGGAGATACCGCGTCCCGCCAGCCGCCAGCGTCTCGAGCACCGGCGCACTGAGCTTGTCGTTCACGAAGGCACAGACCGCCGGATACCCGGCGGCGAGCGGCGCCGTCTCGGGTGTGAGCCGCGGCTCGAAGTAGTCGATCTGGTGCGCCCCGGCGTTCGCCTCGTCGAACGAGTGGCGGTCGAAGAGATGGGTCGAGAAGAACGCCAGTCTCACGTCAGGACCTCCGTAGGGGCGCGATCCGCAGGCCGGCGGCTGAATCGGTGATGAGCGTCTCCAGCCGTCGGGTGCGCGTCGCCTCGCGCCTGGCGCTCATGACCCAGAAAATGGCCGTCCGCTGGTAGCCGGGCGGGCTCGCGGAGAACCACCGCCAGGCCGCGCCGTGGTGTGTGAAGCGCTTCAGGAACGCCGGCGACAGCGCGGTGTCGCGGTGCTCCGCGGCATACGGCGCCGTTCGCCCATGCCAGGCGTCACGCGCCCGCTGGCCGGCCGGCGCCACCTGTCCGGCCGCCTGCAGCCTGGCAAAGCGCTGCAGGTTGATCGCACTCCAGTTGCTGCGGGCCCGCCGGGGCGTGAACCGCTGCATCCGGCTGTCGGCGTCCACCTTTCGCACCACCCCGTCGATCCAGCCGAAGCACAGCGCCTGCTCCACCGCTTCGACGTAGGTCATGCCGCCGCGTCCGGATGCCTGGCGGTAGAAACCGACCCAGAGCTCCGCCGTGTCGGCATGATGCCGCTCGAGCCATTTCCGGAAGGCCGCAGCGGTCGCGAAGTGGCGGACACCAACCGGGTCCGTCATACGCCGAGCTGCGTCGCGAGCTCCTTGAAATCAAGGGTGTTGTAGTCGAACTTGCCGGGCGGCACCCGTTTCGGCACACGGGCCGGGCCGTACTCGTTCGGCCGATAGACGAACGCCGTCTTCAGGCCGAGCGCTTTTGCCGCATCGAGGTCACCCTCGTGCGCCGCCACCATCATCAGGTCGGACGGCTGGACGTCGAAGAAATCGGCCGCCATGAGGTAGGTCTCGCGATCGGGCTTGTAATGTTTCACCAGCTCCGTCGACATGATCGTGTCCCACGGCAGCTTCGCGTGCTTCCCCATCTCGGTCAGCAGCGACAGGTTGCCGTTCGACAGCGGCGCAATGATGAAACGAGACTTGAGGCGCGTCAGCCCTTCGACCGCATCCGGCCACGGGTTCAGCCGGTGCCACACCCGGTTGAAGTCGACCTTCTCGGCCTCACTCCACCCGTCGATCTTGAACGTCACCAGCAGCTGATCGAGCACCATCCGGTGGAGGACGTCGAGCTTGGTCCAGGGCAGCTCGCCGCGCCGGACGCGGTTCATGGACGGTCCGTAGCCGGCCCGCCAGGCGTCGGCGAACGCCGCCCAGTCGACGCCGGTCACCCCCTTGGCGCGGCCGATGCGCTCGCCCTCGGCGGCGACCGAGCTGCGCCAGTCGACGACGGTGCCGAAGGTGTCGAACAGCAGGATCTTCGCCGGCGGCGGCGTCGCCGGACGGGCTTGCGAGGCCTCGGCCCCCGCCAGCGCGAGCAGCGGTGAGAGCCCCCCCGACACCAGCACACCTGAGACGAAATCACGTCGGTTCATGCCGCCTCCTGTCATGCCCATGGTTCATTCCTGTTCAGTCCAGCGCAGGGCCGGGAGCCCATCGAGGCTCGACGCGTTCTTCTGCCGCTGGTAGGCGCGCAGCCCGTTCGCGTCCTTCTTGCCGGCCCACGCGGTCAACTGCGACCGCTGGCCGCGGTAGTCGTAGAGCGGAACGCCGAAGCCGCACGAATCGGCGATCCGCTGCACGCGCACGCGGATGATAGCGCGAGCGCCCGGCACCTGTCCGAACAACCCGAGCAGCGGTTCGAACGGCGGGTCCTGCGGTTCGACGACCTCACCGGCGCCGTACAGTCGGACGATGTTCGGCGAGCCATCGAAGGCGCAGAACATCAGCGTGATGCGGCCGTTCTCGCGCACGTGGGCAATCGTCTCGGCGCCGCTGCCGATGCAGTCGAGATAGGCGACCTCGCGCGGACCGGTGACGCGAATCAGGTCGAGCCCCTTGGGGGAGAGGTTGACGTGACCCGAGCGGGCAGCCGGCGCCGTCGCCACGAAGAACAGGTGCTGCCGCTCGATGAATGCACGCAAGGCGGTGTCGATCTCGGTGTGTGTCTTGCCCATGAGGTCCTGCTGCGGAGCGCTCACGCCACCGTGGCGCTGCCGGTCGATGGCACCGCCAGGGTCCGGGCGAAGCGGACGCCGTGATCCTGATACCCGAGGTGGCGATAGAAGTCGTAGGCGGGTCGGTGCGAGGTCCCGCTCGTCACCTCGATCCGCTCGATGCCGAGCGCAGCGAAATGCCGCTCGCTGGCCTCGACCAGCTGTCGGCCGACACCGCTGCCCTGCGCTTCCGGCAACACGACCAGTGCGGTGATGCGCCCGACGCCGGTCGGCCGATGAATCACCGGTGTCACATGCAGCGTCGCGACACCGAGCACCCGGCCGTCGACGACGCCGACGAGAATGCGGGCCGTGGCATCGGCGCCGCGCAGCGCGCGACAGCGCGCCCGTGCCGTCTCGCCATCGGTCGGGTAGCCGAGCGTCGCCAGCAATGGCGCCAGGGCATCGGCGTCGTCGTCGCGCGCATCACGCACCGTCACGTCGGGCCGCATCGTCATCAGCGGACCGCCGGCTGCAGGCCGCTCGGCAGCCGCGGCGAGGAGATCAGGGCGGTGAACGCCTGCCACCGCCGCTCGCCGGATCCGCCGGCCAGGGATTCGACGTAGCTCTTCACCAGATCCTTGCCGAGATTGTAGTTGATGACGTAGCTGCGGTACTGGTCGATGAAGCGCGTGCGCTGCTCGGCCCGCGCCGGCGACATCAACGCAAAGCGGGTCAGCCATGCCGCGGCCTCCGCACGAGTCAGCCGGCCGTTCAAGTAGCCGCGCGCCGCCTCATTGCCGGCGTACGAGAGCCGTTCGGTCAGCATCTGGACGGCATAGTAGCTGTCGGTCCGGGCGCCATCCAGCCCGGCCAGCGGAAACAGCACGTCGCGCTCGAAGGCGAGGCGCTCGGCACCTGGAAAGGCGACCTCGATGCCGTAGTTCGCCGTCCCCTCGGCGATGAGCGACTGCGGCGAGAACAGCGGATAGACGGTGAACTCGATCCAGCCGCGGGCGCGCACGAGATGCTGCTCCAGCAGCACGTTGTAGACGTGGTGGCCGGGATATCCTTCGTGACACGCCAGGTCGACGGCGCGATCGATGTAAATCGGCAGATCGGTGTTCACCTGAATCAAGCTGTGGAAGCCGCCCTGGTACCAGTTGTAGCCGCTCCACGATTTCCCGGTGACGTACTCGACCCGGAACGACTCGCCGGCCGGCAGGGTGATGTGCTGCAGCGAGCGGGTGCGACACTCCTGGATCGCGCGGTCGAAGACCGGCGACAGCCGATCGGTCGGGATGATGAAGGCGCGGCGGAACTGCTCCAGCCGATCGATGAGCGGGCCGTTTCCGGGCACGAGCGGTTCCAGCTCGCGCAGCGCCGCCTCGTAGTACGACGCCGGATGCTCGGGCGCCACGGCGTCGTAGAGCGCCAGCGACTCCTCGTCGAACGTCATCCGCGTCCCCTCGAGCAGCCGGACGCGCGCCTCGAGCGACTGCAGCTGCCGGCGCACGTACTCGTGTCGCAGGATCGTGAGTTCGTCGGCGGCGCCGCCGGGCATCAGCCGCGGCACCTGCGCCAGCAGCCGGCGCGCCTCCGCAGCGATGTCGGCGAGCGAACGCTGGCGCGCCACGGCCTCGTCCTTGAGGGCCGGCGGACCGTAGTAGGCGTCCACGTAGTCGGCGTCGTGCTGCCCGACGGCGAGGACCAGACGGACGTACTGTTCGGCGATGTCGTTCATGGTCTCCCCTGCCTGCGACGCACCGGCAGCCGGTCGCGTCCGGGCGGACGGCGGCGCGGCAAGGACGGCGGCGCATAGCGCGGCCACGGCGACTGCGCCCGGTTTCCGCATGCCACGATTGTAGCTGCGCTCCTCGTCTCACGCGTCCGGTTCGTGGCGGGCCGTGGCAGAATGGCGACGCACATCCGAGCCGACGATGGAGACGACGATTCGCCCCGAGTCAGCCGCAGATGCGGTCGAGATTCGTGCGCTGCTGCTGGCGGCGTTCGGCGGCACAGAGGAGGCGACGCTGGTCGAACAGTTGCGCCGGCGGTCCGCCGCCTGGTCGCTCGTCGCCACGCAGGCCGAGGTCGTGGTCGGCGCGATCACCTTCTCCCCGGTGCGAGGCCGGCCGCACCGCGACGGCCTCCGCGCAGTCGGCCTCGCGCCCATGGCGGTGCGCCCGGACGTCCAACGGCGCGGCATCGGCTCCGCCCTCGTGCGGGCCGGCATCGAGGAATGCCGCCGCCGCGGCGCCGGCCTCATCGTGGTGCTCGGACACCCCGGCTACTATCCGCGCTTCGGCTTCGCATCCGCCGCCGCCATCGGCCTGCGGTGCCGGTGGTCGGCTGACCCCAATGCACGTGATACCGATCAGGCCGACAGTTTCATGTATCTCGAAGTCATCGCCGGCCACGCCCGCCTGGCCGGCGACTTCGTCGAGTACGCACCCGAGTTCGACCTCTTTTGAGCGGCAACACAGCGGGCGACGGCGGCGACGCACCTGAGCTGACCCGCACCGACGCAGCCGAGCTGACCCGCTGATGGATCCATGTTTGCTGTCTCTGGAGGGCGTGACCACGAACGCCACACTGAGGAGGCAAACGATGCACTATCGGACCCTTACCACCATCGGCGCACTCGCGTGTGCGTTGACCGTCACCGCCTGCACGAGCGACACGAATACCGAGGTGAACGACACCACGACCATGAACGACACGGCGGTCGAGGCCGACCGTATCGCCGACGCGCAGCGGGCGCGCGACAACGATATTGCTGACATCGACGAAAAGTACATGGCGTTGCAGCGCGATTTCGACGAGAAGTTCGCCGCTCGTCCGCGCGGCACGTCCGGCTCGGCGGCGGCGGGCCGCCTGGGGCATGAGATCAACGATGAGATGAACGACCTCAAGCAGGCGGTGACCGACCTGAAGACGACGACGGCCGACAACTGGTGGGATCGGCACGAAAAGGCGATGCAGCACGCGGCCGACGACATCGCGGCCGACGTGCAGCGGATGACGGGCAGCCGCGCCGCCAGCCCGTCGCCCGCCGATCGGAAGGTGGATGCCGCCGGAGAAGCGGTGAGTACGGCGCCGTTCAACTCGCGTCGCGATCGCTTCGTCGCCGACCTGCAGGCCCGCATCGACGGTTGGCAGGCGTCGCTCGACAAGGTCAACGCCAAGGGTGCGCGGGAGACCGAACTCGAGGACCTGAAGGCACGCGTCAACAAGCTGGACGAAGACGTCGACCAGTTGAAGACGGCCGAAGCCGATGACTGGTGGGACCTCTCGAAGGCGCGCGTCAGCGACTATATCGACAGGATGCAGAACAGCGTCGCACGACTCGACGACAACGACAGACGGTAGCGCCGCGTCGCCCGGCCGCTGACGCGCCGGGACGCAGGCGCACTGTCAACCCAGACTGCGGGTTCGGGACCGGATTGCCCGCCCCGAATCTGCAGTCCGTGCCGGGCCGCGGTGCCGATACGCGTCACCTCGGGCTCGTCGTTCCCCCACTGCCTCATACAGTCCCTGCCCTCACTCCAGTCCCTCCAGTCCCAGCCTTCACTTCGCTTCCGGCCTTGCCGGCGGATACGCCACGCCGAGCTGTTCGAGATAGGAGGTGTACCGGGTCGGGTCGTAGTAGAACTTCCGGAGCTCGGGCCGGAACTTCGCCATCGCCGCCTCGTTCACATCCAGGGCCGGCGTGTCGTGCGGCCGGTGGCGCCCGGGATGTTCGACGGAAAGCTCAGCGTCGCCGTCGGCAGGCTCCACATGATGTCGCCGACGTCGTCGGACGGGCCGCCCATCTTCTCGTCATCCGGCATCGCCTCGCGGCCGCGCAGCGTGTCCGCTACGGTGGTGACGAGCCCGCTCTCGGGCACCTTCATCGCCCGCTGGAACGCCTTGGCGAACTGCTGATCGGCATCCGACCAGGCCGGCATCCCCACCTGCACGACGTTCGCCTGCATGGTTTCGGCGAGGGTGCGGGTTGCCGTGCCCCGGCCACGCCGACCCCAGGACGCGCGATTCGACCGTCGTCCCGGTCATCATCGCCGCGGCGTTGGCCATGGTGTCGCCCAGCTTCCACATCTCCAGCACGCGGTCGTCGTCGTTCTCGGTTAACCCCTCCCGCGCGAGGATGCCGGTGACGTAGCGCTGCGTCTCGACCTCCTCGAAGCCGAGCTCGCTGAAGCTGAAGATGCTGTCGACCATCTGCTGGGTCAGCACCTGACGGGCGTCGACTTCGGCAACGGCGGCTTTCTTCAGCGTCTCGAGACGGGGATTGGCAGGAGCCACCGGCAGCGGCGAACCTGGTTCGCGGCTCCGCCGCTGCGCGTGCAGCGGCCGGCCGGAGAATGAGCAGATGAGGAGTGCAACGACGAGCGAGCAGCTCAAGGCACGCATGGACATGATCCTCCACGCTACCGCCACACCCCTCGAAGAGGATACGCCAGATCGCGCCTAGTTGGTGCTGGCGCCGATGCGGTTGGTCGGCGCGGGACCGAAGGAGGCCCACGGCACGACGGCGACCTGGCTCACTCCGGGGCGGCTCCAGTCACACACGCCGCCGGGAAAGATGCCGCGCAGGCGTTCCAGATCGGCCTCCGTGAGGGGTGTGCGATAGTCGGCCGGATCGATCGGCTTGAGCTGACACTTGAGGATGTTGGCATCGAGCGGGCCGCCGGCGACCTGCCGGACGAACGAGTAGGACGGCAGGTGCCGGTTGCACTCGGAATCCGGCCGGCTGCTGAACGTCTGCGGCTCGGCGATGAAGCGAACCGGGGCGTCGGCGGCGAGCGGCCAGCAGCCGTCGACGGCGCGCGCCGGCCGGTTCGTGACGACTTTTTCGTAGGGCGACACCAGCGACGTGTCGGTCTTGATGGCCGTCAGCCACGCCTCCATCAGGGCCCACGACTCGTCGGCCGGCACGGCGCCACGCCACATCAGGTGATTGTCGGCGCGGCCGTTCTGCACGAGCAGGCGCTGGCGCACGGCGAAATGGAACCACTGGTAGTGATAGCGCTCCGTGTCGTTGTAGCCACCGGCGTCGAATACCGGAATCGACGCCAGGCCGCCGTTCGCACCGAGCGTCAGGCCGCTCTGATAGGCGCGGCGAATCGCGTCGACGTCGCCGGTCGATCGCCCGTCCACATGGTTCGCATCGGCATCGTAGCCGCCGACCCGCTCGTTGAGGTCGAGGAACTGTGGCAGGGTGATGACGCCGTCGTTCAACGCCTGCAGGCCGAACTGGACGCCGATGTTGTCGTAGGGCCGGCGCGCAAACCCGGTCGCCGGATCGATCCCGTAGATGTTGCGCGCTGCGTCGAACACCGTCGGTCGTGCCCCGGCCGGACTGTGGCGCGGGTTGTAGCGCAGCCGCTGCGGCACCGACGCGTCCCAGACGGCAGGGTTGTAGCCGTTGACGTCGTGCCGTCCGGGCACCGGATCGGTGCGCTGCGCCTGGTTCGCCGCATCGACGAAGGCCGTGAGCCCCGAGTAGCCGGTGATGGCCAGCTTCTGGAGGTCGGTCAGGTCGCCGGCGGCCGGGGTTGCGAAGTAGTGCCGCATCAGATGGGCGTCGAGTCCGGCGAGCGCGATGGAGAGAGCGTCCGGAAACGTCGCCGTGATGATCACGCCATCGACGAGTCCGGGAAAGGCGTCGGCGACCTGCAGGCTGGTGTAGGCACCGCCGGACGCGCCCATGCTCACGGTGAACAGCGGTACGCCGAACGTCTCGATGAAGTGCTCCTTGCCCATCATCGTCGTCTCGCCGGCGAGGAAGGCGTTGCAGCTGTTGGTCGGGTGGTTCAGCGTGTTGGTGAACAGGGCGTAACCTTCGCCGAGGCGCTGGACGTTCAGCGGGTTCACGCCCATGACGCCGCCCTGCCGGTACCAGCCGCCCGGACAGCCGACGCCGTGCACCGCAATCAGCCGGCGGTTCCACGCCGGTGGCGGGGCAAACGGCGACGGCTCGGGATCGGTGGTGGGATCGTGCAGGATCACGTTCTGATAGATCCCGCGGTTCATCGTCCCGGTCTCGACCCGCACGACGAACGGTACGGTGACCCCGGTCAGCGTCCGCGTCTGCCCGACGTCGGCCGGCAGGCGCGCACGGCTCGGCAGCACCTTGAATTCCCTGGCTCCTCGCGGCAGGTAGACGTGCTGGACGCGCCGGCGAACGGCGCAATCGGCGTTCAGCGGCTGGCCGAGCGTCGACCCGCCGGGTAACGTGAACTGCGCGGTCTGGCAGATGAATGGCGCGATCGGCGGGCCCGATACGATCGGGCCGGTGATCGGGTAGTTGGTCAGCTCGAGCGTGGCATCGGCGACCTGCCACGGCGCGCCGGCGACCGTCAGGAGGTTGCGGCCGCGGGCCAATCCGGTGACGAGGCCCCAGCGGCTGCCGTTCGGTCCCGCCCTGAAGACGCCAGAGACGTCGCGGCCATCCACCGTCACCCGCAGGTCGTCTGCCGCATCCGGCACCGGCGGCGTGATCTCCACCAGCACGTCGCCGCCGCTCACACGGTCCGGGCGTGTCGACACCGTGCGCACCGCGATTGCCGTCGGCGTCGGCAGCGTTTCGACCGGCGGTTGTGCCATCAGCAGCACGAGCACCGCGCCCATCGCCGCACAGCCCGCCGCGCGCCAGTGCCGTGAATCGAGTCTCATGACCTCTCCGGTCTGCCAGTGTGGCGTCGGCGCATTCTAGCGGCTGGCCAGGCGAAGCGAAACAGGGAAACCGGCAGAGTGGCGCACCGCCGGCCACTCAGTGCCGCGCGGTGATGAGGACCCAGTAGCGTGTATACCGGCTACGAGGATTCTCGGCGTATCCGACGCCGTAGTCCGACTGATCGGCAAAGAATGGCGTCAGGCCCAGCACCTGGCGGCGATGCGAGCGCGACTTCAGCCAGCTGCGCCAGGCCTCGTCGGCCGTCGCGTCGCCGGCCGTGATCACCTCGACGTTATTGGCATTCCGACGCTGGTTGTAGAACCGCGGCAAGGCATAGCCGGCCTGGGCGACCTGCCGGTTCGGCCCGTCGCCTTCCGGCGTCACGTGGGACATGTAGCCGCGGGTTGCCATGTCAACCGCCCGGGCCCGGGCCACCGCCGTCAGGGCCGGATCGCACGAACGGATGGGGCGGCGCTGGCCGGGATCGGATTCGAACAGACGGGCAAGCGCGCGTTCCTGCGAGCTCAGGAGCCTGTCGCACGCGACGGTGTCGGCATGGCCGGATTGTCCGCCCGCACCAGGGAGCAGGCAGATCAGCACCGTGATCAGACGCCACGCACGAGACCGCGACACGGGTCCTCCCGTCACTGGATCGGATGCGATCGATCCACGCACCGTCCGCCGTCGACGAGCGGCAGCCGGCCGTCTGGCGCCATGAAGACGCGGCCGCTATCGTCGCTGCAGTAGGCGCGCGTCGCACCCGAGCGCGCCGCCGCCGCCGACGGCGTGGCCACCATGGCGTAGGTCATCGTGCCGGTCGGCGACACGGGGTCGCCGGGATGGCGCCCGCTGGCGCGCTGGCCCGATCGGAACTGGAAGCGGTAGCCGGTGCTTTCGGTGTCGTGCATGACGTCAGCGCTGAGATAGCGCGGCGGCGCAGGGGTGCCGGCGATGCACGGCGTCTGCAGCAGGCACTCGAGCGAATCGAAGTAGCCGTTGACCTGTTGGTAGCTGGCTTCCGCCTTGTGGACGGCGCGCAGCACGCGCAGCACCTTGCCGTGCGTGCCGGTTTCGTCCTTGGGGGTGTCGACGTCCATCGGTTTGGCGAGCGGCCAGACCATGGCGCCGGCAAGGAAGACGGCGGTGGCAATCGAGCGGGCCGACAGTGAGGCAGGGTTGAGTCCGGCGCGCAGAAATGCCAGGGTGCCCAGCACGAGCGCGACGTAGGCGAAGACCAGCGCCAATCCTGGCAGCACCAGAATGGCAATGCTCATCAGCCCGAGTCCTACCGCGACCTCCGCCAATCGCCTCCGCAAGGACCTCTCCTCCCTCGGCGTGGGTGACTACAAAACGCTCACCAATCGGAAACCCGCTATCGGCGGAGTATACCGCCTCAGCGTTATTATCGGCGGGCGGTGACGCGGCCCGGAGGGTTGCTTCTATAATTTCTGCCATCCCTCATGTCTGACCGCACCCCTGCCCTCACCCCAGACCTCATCGTCCTGCACGAGCATCCGGAGTGGCAGAAACCACTGTTTGGTGCGCTGGAGCGCCGCGGCGTGTCATTTGCGCCGTTCGACCTCACGCGCGCCGCGTTCAGCAACGTCGCGCCGGCGAACGCCCGGCTCTACTTCAACCAGGCCAGCCCGAGCGCCTACGTCCGCGGCAACACGCGCGCCGTGCCCTTCGCCCTGGCGCTCATGCGGACGCTGGAACTGCGTGGTGCCCGCGTCCTGAATGGCGCCGACGTCTTCGCCCTCGAACTCAGCAAGAGCGCCCAGGCGACGCTGCTCGGCACGCTCGGCATCGACACCCCGCGGTCGGTGACCTTCAACGACGCCAGCGCGTTATTGGCCCACGCCCCCGACATCCGCTGGCCAGCGCTGCTGAAACCGGACCAGGGCGGCAGCGGCGCCCGCATCCAGGTGGTCGAATCGCTGGACGAGGTGGTCGCCGCCTTCGACCGCGATCCGGCGCTCTGGCTACCCGACAACCTGTTCCTGCTGCAGGAATACCTCCCGCACGACCCGGATGAGGGGATCGTGCGTCTCGAGTTCCTCGGTGGCGAGCTCCTCTATGCCATGCGGGTCAAGACGCACGGCCGCTTCAACCTGTGTCCGTCACCGGTGTGCAATCCGGACGAGGGCACTGGCGTGTGCGAAGCGCCGGCACCGGTGACGATGCCGCCGGTGGAGTTCCATCCCTACCCGGAGGTGCCGGCCGAGGCGGTGGCCATCGCGCGGCGGATCGTCCAGGCGGCGCGGCTGGACGTCGGCGGCATCGAATACCTCGAGACGCTCGACGGACGCCGCGTGTTCTACGACATCAACGCGAACTCGAACCTCCGCCCGTCCGTCGCCGCGGCGTTCGGTTTCGATCCGTTCGAACGCGTGGCCGACTACCTGATACGTCAGATTCGGTCGGTCACGCCGGACTGAGCGCGAGCCGCGTGATCTGGCCGACGAGCGTCTCGGTGCCGATCGAGACCGTGAGCTCACGCTCCGAAATCGACAGCGCGAAAGTGACGCGTCGGCTGAGGTGCGGTGCCAGGGCCGTGAGCAGCCGCAGGTCCATGGCGTAGAACTCGAGCGACCCGGCTCGGTGAATCCGCTCGCCCGAGAGGCGACGGATCAGCTGCGTCGGATCGCGATGCGCGTAGACTGCGACCCGCGGCGCCGCCTTCATGGCGCGGTGCAGCCGCTCGCCGTCCGGCAGCCCCACCTCGATCCACGACGTCACCGTGCCAGTCAGGTCGCGGACGACGATCGCCGGTTCGTCCGGCGCCGACAGGCCGCCGCGAGAGAACTCGATGCCGGCGGCATGTTCGGCGGCGAACGCCAGCACGCGCGTCCAGAGGTATTCCTCGGACTCCGACGGATGGCGCGCCGCACGGACGAACAGCGTGTCGTAGACCTGGCGGTCGTGGTCGGCGAGATCGACCTCGAACGTGTAGATGGTGGCGGTCAACGACACGGGACGGGCCGCGGCATCAGGCGTAGCGGACGCGGGCGCGTTCGCGCGCCTTGCGTGCCTCTTCCTCGCGGTTGCGCGGCGCCGCCGCGGTGGTCAACGACGCGATGAGCCGGCGCGCCGCCTCGGTGACCTCCTCGACGGCGCGGTTGAACGCCGCCTCGTTCGCACGTGATGGCTTGGTGGTGCCGCTCAACTTGCGGACGAATTGCAGCGCCGAGGCGCGGATCTCGTCATCGGTGGCCGGTGGTTCGAAGTTCGCGAGCGTCTTGATGTTCCGACACATGGTGTTCTGCAGCCTCACACGCCGATGTCTTCGTTCCAGAGCGCCGGATGGGCGGCGATGAACGCACGCATCAGCTCGATACAGCGACCGTCGTCGAGGACCTCGACCGACACGCCGCGGGCGCGCAGGAGGTCCTCGTCGCCCATGAACGTCGTGTGCTCTCCGATGATGACACGAGGGATGCCGTAGAGCAGCACCGCACCCGAGCACATCGGGCAGGGCGACAGGGTCGTGTAGAGCACCGACTGCCGGTACACCGCCGCCGGCTGGCGGCCGGCGTTCTCGAGCGCATCCATCTCGCCGTGCAGCACGACGCTGCCCTGTTGCACCCGCCGGTTGTGGCCCCGCCCGATGATCCGGCCGTCATGGACCAGCACGGAACCGATCGGAATGCCGCCTTCCGCCAGGCCGAGTTCGGCCTCCGCGATGGCCGCGGCCAGGAAGTCATCCGTCGGCGCCATCCCTCCACCTCCACCGCTCACGCCAGGGCCACCAGGTCAGGGCGGGCGCGACGCAACGATTCGACGTCGGCGAGGAAGTCGAAGTCGGCGAACTCGAAGCCGGGGGCGACGGTGCAGCCGACCAGCGCGTAGGCGCCGTGAGGCCGGGCGGCCTGCCACCAGCCGGCCTGGACGACGTGGACCCGGTCGGTTTCGTCGGTCGAGCCGAGCATCACCGACTCGACCCGGCGCATCGCCGGATCGGCCACCAGCAGCTCCAACGGCTCGCCCTCGTAGAAGTGCCACACCTCGTCGGACCGTACCCGGTGCCAGCGGCTGTGCTGTGTCGCGTCGAGCAGGAAGTAAATCGTCGTCAGCGCCGCGCGCGGCGGACGATCGTCGGCCGGCTGCACGCGGTCCGCCGACCTGTAGATCTGGCGGTAGTGGCCACCTTCCGGATGCGGCGCCAGCTGCAGTCGCGCGATCAGCTCACGTGCCCGGGCGCTCACCACGGTCAGCGCCTGGTGAACCTGTGGAGCGCCGGGTTGATGGTGTCGGCGACGTAGATGTCGCCGTCCGGCGCCACGGTCATGTAGTGCGCCTCGCCGAACTCGCCCAGGCCGCGGCCGGGTTGGCCGAACATTCCGGTCGCCCGGCCGTTCTTGTCGAGCGTGAGAATCTGTCCGGAAAATCCGCTCGCAAGGTACATCTGGCCGTCCCGGCCCAGGAAGAGCCCGCACGGCAGCCCGGCGAACTTCCACTCCTTGATGTACTTGCCATCGAGGTCGAAGATCTGCACGCGGCGGTTCTGACGATCGGCGACGTAGACCAGGCTCGCGGCATCCACCACCACTGAATGCGCCTGGTCGAACTGTCCTGGACCGGTACCCAGTCCACCCCACGACGTGATGAACGTGCCGTTCCGGTCGAAGCGGAGCACGCGTGGCTCCCCCTTGCCATGTCCCTGCACGACGATGACGTCGCCGTTGGAGGCGAAGCCGATATCAGTCGGCTCGAACAGCAGCCGGGCGCCGGCCGCTTCGTCCCACGCCCCGGGCTTCCCCTTCGTGCCGAGTGTCAGCACGACTTCGCCGCTCGGCGTCATCTTGGTGACGGTGTGGCCGGCGACGTCGGTCGTCCAGATGCTGCCCTGCGGATCGACGCGCAGGCCATGCGAGCGGACATAGCGCCCTTCGCCGAACGCCTTGACGAGCCCGCCGGTGGCCGCGTCCACCTCGAGCAGCGTCCGATCGCCGCGCGTGAACACCAGCAGGTGACCGTGGCTGTCGAACGCCACGCTCGACGGTCTGCCGAGCGGGATGTCCTGCGGCAACACGATGCCGTGCGGCACCGCCCGGTACCCAAGGTCGGGAGCCTTCTCCATCTGCGCCGGGTCGGGACCGTTCAGAACGCCCGGCGCCTGCAGGAACTGAGCGAGTACGAGCAGCCACCACCGCATGTCATGCTCCTTCGACGGCTAGGGAACCGGAGTCGCTGGTGAACGCCGCAGCTTACCACCCGGCCGCAAGCGTGCGGGCCTTCGCGAGAATCGTGTCGGGCGCCGCGTCGAGCTTGCCCGCCTGTGCGAAGTCCGGACGGCCGCCGCCGCGGCCGCCGAATGCGGCAACCAGGGCCTTGACGACCGTGTCGCACGGCAGGCCGACGTCTGCCGACCGTGCGGCGACCAGCAGGGCCGGCGTGGTGGTCGAGGTCAGGACGACGATCAGGCCGGGCCTGGTGACGAGCGTCAGCGCCAGCGTCTTCAGCCGGTTCGCATCGCCGTCGACGGCGCGCAGCACCCACCGCGCCGTCCCAATCGGCTCGGCGGCGGCGGCCAGCCCGTCGGCCTGCGCCGCTGCGAGTTCGCCCGTCAGCGTCGCGAGGGCCCTTTCCTGCTGCCGCAGCTCTCCCTGCATACGCTCGACGGCCGGCGCCAGTTCGGACGGCAGGATCGAGAGCAGGCGGACGGCCGCCCCGACGGTGTCCCGCAGCTGACGATGGGCCCGCACGGCGCGACCGCCGCAGAGAAACTCGAGCCGCTGGCCGCCGCGGAAGCGCTCCCACCCGCCGATGACGATCGCGCCGATCGCCCCGGTCTGGCGGACGTGCGACCCGCCGCACGCCGAGCGGTCGAACTGCTCGACCTCGACGAGCCGCAACGTCCCCTCGCGTTTCGACGCCTTGCGAAGCCCGAGCGTCGCCGCTTCGTCGGCCGCCGCGTAGCGGATGGTCACCGGACGGTTCTCGAACACGACCCGGTTCGCGTCTTCTTCGGCCGCCGCCAGTTCGGCCGGCGACAGTTCGCGCGCGACATCGATGGTCGAGACGCCGGCGCCGAGGTGGAAGCTGATCGTCGGCACCTGGTAGCGATGGACGATCGCCGCGGAGAGCACGTGCTGGCCGGTGTGCTGCTGCATGTGGTCGAAGCGCCGGGTCCAATCGATCGCGCCATGCAGCACCTGTCCGACCTGCAGGTCGGCCTCGCCCTGCACCACGTGCACGACGTCACCGTCTTCGTCGTCGACGTTCACCACGGCGAGCGGGCCGAGCCGACCGGTGTCGAACGGCTGACCGCCCGACGTCGGATAGAAGGCGCTGCGATCGAGCCACAGCGCGCGAACCTCGCCGCGCGGCTCGACGCGGACGATGGTGGCGTCGAACTCACGGCAGTACGGATCGTCGTAGTAGAGACGCTCCGTCATCCAGCTACTTGATTGGTGAGAAGTCGGTCGGGTCCATGAAGACGGACTCGATTTTCCCGGTCAGCCGGCCGTTCACCTCGGAGGCGGCCCACGCCTTCTGCCACTCGGGATCGGCCTGGAACGCCGCCCAGCGCCGCTTGGCTTCCTCGCGATTCGGATACGCGATGATGTAGGTGAGGGTGTTGGCCGACGCCGGCGCGTCCTGCGGAACCCAGTAGCCGACGCTGGTGATTCCATGCTTCTGGAACAGCGTGGTCGTGTGGTTGCGGAAGCGAGCGAGAAGGTCGCTCAGCTTGCCGTCGGGTGCCGTGTAGGTTCGCAGTTCGAAGACGCGGTTGTTACCCTGCGCGTGCAGCACGGCGGCCGGCCCGGTGAACCGGCCGATGGCCAGCCCCAGCACGAATACACCCAGCAACGTCAGGATCATCGGCATTCTCCTCGGCATCGTCATCGCGTCAACCTGCCTCTTTCCGTGCGTCGCTCGCGGACGCTCTACGACAGTGAATGGTGGAGCGCAGCACCGGCGCGACCGCCGGCGTTCGGCCTAGCGCCCCGCGCATGGGCGGCGGTATGCCGGACCAGGTTGCCGGTCGCCCATTATTGCTCTAGAACTTGGTGAATCGGGTGGACAACACGACGCCGGCGCGGTCCAGGCACACCGCCGCCGCCAGTTCGGTGGTCGTGCCGAGCAGACCACCGGCCCGGCGGCGACGGACCTCGTACACCAGTTCGCGCACACCGCCCGACCGGCCGCAGCCGGGGTGGATCTGCGTCGTCTGCGCGGTCGCGGGGCCGGCGGCCGTCACCACCTCCGCCTCACGCTGACCGGCGCGGGCCTCGAGTGCCGTCAGATACGCCTCTTCGCCGGTCCGGGAACTGCTCCCCGCCCCGTAGACCACCAGCGCGACGACGCCGACGACAATCAGGCGACGCCCCATGGTGCCTCTCACCGGCGGGCGGCGATGCCCACCGCCACGGCGTCGACGGCCGGCAGATTGCCAAGAATGTCGCTGACCAGGGCGAGCGGCGTCACGTGAGCGGCTCCTGCGTCCCAGCCTATCGCATTATCGCGGCTGGCGGGATGCCGGCCGACTGGACGCCGACGCGTCACATGGGCCGTCACGTGGCGGGCCGGCGGTGTAGTCTGAACGGGCGATGCGCTGTCGTTTCGAGCCACGGGTCGTCGGTCTGATGGTCGTGCTCACGGCTGCGCTGTCGACCGTGCCGCCGGCCGCGCTCGTGGCACAGTCGGGTGGGCCGCGCGCCCTCGACCCGGCACGACCGATTGGCACCTTCGTGGGGCCGGGCGACGGACGCGACGGCTATCGACCCGCCGATCGCCAGCTCGCCGCCTGGGCGCTCGCGGCCTGGGAACGGGCTACGGGAGGGCGATTGACGCTGGCGACGGCGCGCGAGGATCGGGCGCGGGTGCGTCTCTACTGGGCCGGTCCCCAAAGCGGCCAGTATGGGGAGATGCGGTCGCTGTCGGTGGACGGCGCGATCGGGGCGGCCGTCTACATCCGTCCGGACACCCGCGCCCTCGGTGCGGACGTCGACGCCTTGGCGACATCGGATCCGCTGTTCAGGGACACCGTGGTGTATCTGACGTGCCTGCACGAACTCGGTCACGCGTTCGGCCTCGAACACACCGACGACTACCGCGACATCATGTACTCGTTCCAGTACGGCGGGGATATCGTCGAGTACTTCGCGCGCTTCCGTCGACGGCTGACGGCCCGCGACGACATCGGCCGGGTGTCCGGCATGTCCGAGGGTGACGTCACGGCGCTCCGCCGCCTCTACCCGGCGCCATGACGCCCGCCGGCGGTGCGTCGCGACCCGGCGCCGGCCGCCGCCACCGGCGGACGGAGCCGACGAGCCAAGGTTGCCGTCACCGGCCGGCGACGCAGCGCTCCGGGTTGACCGGCTTCGGCAGCACCAGCGGTGACGGCTGCACGGTTCCGGCGAGCTGGTCGAAGGCGACCTGCTGCAGCGACTTCGTCTCCGCCCGCGAGATCCCGAGTTCGTACGCCGAGCACTCGTTGTCGCCCAGCGAGCGCGGGTCTCGGCCGGTGACGCTGCCGAAGATCACCAGCGCCTCGAGATAGTAGCCGTGCGTGCTGGCGTGGTAGTGATCGAACGTCCACAAGTTGATCGTGCCGCCGCCGATCCCGTCGTACGGATTCGGGTCGGCAACACCGGTTGCGATGGCGCGGTTGAACGCCTCGCCCACCGGAATCACCTGCCGGATGCCGGCACCAGCAGCCGCCTGATCGTAGGCGGCGCGGATGTCTCGGGCCATCACGTCGATCGGCGTGCCGGCCCACGCGCCCTTCTCCGGATAGGTCTGGTCGGCGCGGGACCACGTCGCCATCAGGAAGAGCTCGACGTTCGCGTTGCGGCCGCGCAGGAACTCGGCCATCTGCCTGGTCGTCGTCACCAGTTTCGCCGGATCACGCGGCTTCTGGGCGTCCAGCGTGCTGTAGCCGTGCATCACCACCTTGTCCCAGCCGCGCCGGCCGACGACGCCCAACTTCTGCTCCAGGTGGAAATCCAGACCGCTGCCGCCGCGCGTTTCGAGCGCCACCTCGTAATCCAGGCCGGCCTGCTGGGTGAACGACTTGAACAGCGCCGGCACGCCGCCAATGCCCTCGTTGTTCAGGTCCGTGACGGTTTCGGCGCGGTAGAACCGCACCGCCGATCCGGACCCGAACAGGAAGCTGTTGCCGATGAACAGCAGGCTGGTGCCCGCCGCGGTCGTCGTGCCGCTCGAGGCCAGGATCAGGCCGCCAATGACCATCGTCGTGAACTTCATGCCCTCGCATCCCCCTGGCGGACCGTCGCCGCCGCATCATCCTCGCACTCCAGCCGGGCTGCGGCAAGCCGCCGCCCGCCCGGCGGGTCATTCCGCTGCCGGCGCGGCCCCGGTGGTCGCAATGACGTGGCCGCCGTGGCGGCGAGTCCACAGACTGCCTGCCAGGGCCAGCAGGCTGCACGCGACCATCAGGAATGCCGGTGCCCGCACGCTTCCGGCCTCGCGGATCATCGTCGTCGCCACCAGCGGCGCGGTGCCACTGAACAGCGTGAAGCTGACGTTGAACACCAACGCCACGCCGGTGAAACGGACGCGGGTGGGAAACAGATCGGTGAGCAGGCAGGCGAAGGCGCCGTTGGTCAGTCCGGCCGCCAGCCCGGCCAGGACGAGCAGCGCCGTCAGGTTCACCGCCCGTGCGTCGAGCGCTCCATAGAACGGATAGGCGAGCACGCCCAGCAGACCGACACCGAGACGGAGGAGATGCCGCGGCGCCACGTGGTCGGCCAGCCAGCCGGTGACGAGGATGCCGATCGACGCGGCGATGACGCCGACCGTCTGCGCGAACACCGCCTCTCGCGGATCGTAGCGGAGGACGCCCGACAGGTAGGCCGGCAGGTGGGAGAAGAACAGCCCGTTGAAGCAGGCGGTGCCGGCAACCAGCGCGATGCCGACGCCGACCGCCGCCGGATGGGTGCGCAGCACTTCGCGGAACGGCTGGCGCGACGCGAGGCGCCGCATGCGCGCGAACTCCGGCGACTCTTCCAGCCGCCGGCGCAGGAGGAAGCTCAGGATGCCCCCGAGGCCGCCGAGAACGAACGCGATGCGCCAGCCGTAGCCGGCAACCAGCTCCGGCGCGAGCAGCGACCGGACGCCAAGGCTGACGCCGGTGGCCGCCGCCACGCCCATCGTGACGCAGGCGAACACGACGCTGCAGACGAACGGCGCGATACGCGGCGCCGTCTCGACGACGTAGGTGAGCGCCCCTGGCAATTCGCCACCCAGGCAGAACCCCTGGACGAGACGGAGCGTCACCATCAGCACGCTGGCCGCGGCACCCCACTGCGCGTGCGTCGGCACCAGCCCCATCCCGAGCGTCGCCGCCGACATGACGAAGAGCGAGCCGAGGAACACGCGGCGACGTCCGTAGCGGTCGCCGTAGTGACTGAGGACGATGCCGCCGAGCGGCCGCGCCAGATAGCCGGCTGCAAAGGCGGCGAACGACGCCATCAGCGACGCCAGCGGCGAACTGCCGGGAAAGATCGCGGTGGCGATGTCGCGCGCGAAGATGCCGAACACGACGAAATCGTAGAACTCCAGCGTGCCGCCCAGGCTGGCGAGCAGCACGATCCGCCACGCCGCGCCGGTCATGCGCCCGCAGCCGGCGCCGCTGCCCGGCTGGATTGCCACGTCTGGCGTCATGCACTTCGCCGGGGCGGCAGGTCGACGTAGCCTTCGGCGCGAGGCATCTGCTGCATCGCCGCCACCAGCGCGGGCGGTGGCACCACCAGTTTCCGGGCGCGAAGATCCAGCCAGCCGCCCGACGAGCGCACCACCGCGGAACGCTCACCGTTGGCCAGCCACATCTCGTTCTCGATGGTGAACCGGGCGCCATCCGGGCTGAGGCCCAGCAGCGCCACCGTGATCGTGACCGTGTCGTGGAGCCCGACTTCGCGGAAGTACTCCAATTCGTCCTTGCGAATCACCGGGCCGACGGCCAGACGCTGCATGTCGCGGAACGAGAT
>CADEDC010000085.1 GCA_902825985.1 uncultured Acidobacteriota bacterium
GGCGCTGCGTGTTCTGGACGTCGACGACCGGGGCGGCGCCGGTGACGGTCACCGACTCCTCGAGCGCGCCGACGCGCATCTCGGCGTTCACCGTCGCGGTGAAGCTGGACGGCAGCTCGAGCGCCTCCTGCTTGTAGGTATTGAAGCCTTCGAGCGTGAACGTCACCGAATAGACACCAGGACGCAGGTCGATGATCTGATACCGACCCTGGTCGTCGCTGATCGCCGAACGGACTTTCTCAATCAGGACGGGGCTGGCGACTTCAACCGTGACGCCAGGCATGACCGCGCCGCTGGTGTCGCGCACCAGACCGGTAATCGCGCTCTGCGCGGAAGCGATGGACGGCGCCAGGAACACGACGAGCGCCAGTCCGATCGCACAAACTAAACGACGACCCATGGAGAGCCTCCCTATAAGACCACGTGTCCCGACCCAAACTGGCGGAACTGTGGGCCGAAGGAAACTAACACGGCCGGAGAGGTCATCTATGGAAAAAATACGCGGTTTCAAGTCGAATCATCGATAGATCCAATTTTCGGGACTATTCGTGTAAATCGAAGGTTCGAATTCGATCCATCGAAACAATCGAACAGACGCACAATCGGCTGCAATTTGCGCCGATACTGCGTAGTTTGGCATCGAAAGATACCCTAAACAGGGTATCGACTACGGGACGCGCTCAGCGACAGAGCTGGTCGCCGCGCGCGCGGTTCGCGGCACTGCTGCCCGTCGCACCGGGAAGGACATGGCTGGACGACGCCTGATCGAGCAGGCGCCGCCCATCGGCCGGCAACAGCACGCGGTCGTCGACCGCCCGGTCAATTGCCCGCCGGACGACACACACGTAGCCCTCGAGCGTGCCGTAACGCTCTTCGACGGACGGCCGCGGGTCGCCGGCGGCCTGCCGTTCGGCCGCCGTCCTGGCGAACGGCAAGTATCCGCCGGCGAAGCCGCAGCCATGGCCGGCGAAGAATCCTGCCGCCGTCACGTTCCATCCCAGGTAGGTGCCGAGCGGCGCCTGGTGCAGCACCGATGGCAGGCCGGCCGTCTCGTTGCCGTCGGCGTTGACGCGCGGCACATAGGTCGGGATGACCTGCCGGATCGACGGCGGCCAGCGATCGATCACCCCGGAGACGTCGGCCGCCTGGAACGATGGACCGAAGGCGTAGTGCAGCATCGGATTGAGGATCTGGTCGTTGAACGGCAGCCCGGGGACGTCGGGCAGACCGATGGCGGCCCGGGTGGCCGGCACCAGGTCGCCCCGCGCCACCAGGGGGTAGCGGCTGTCAGGCGGTGGCGTGTCACGCGTCACCCACTCGACCAGCGCGCGCGTCAGCGCCCGCGTGGTGTCCGACTCCGGGTTGGGGTTGTCCGGCAGCACGCAGCGATTGCCGGCGGCGCCCGACGGCTCGATCTGGAATCCGCCCCGGCCGCCGCCATGCGTCGTACCGGGGTAGTAGTAGCGCCGGACGTTCGCGGGCAGCGGAATGTCGGACCTCGCGTCGGTGCCGATGAGGCCGGGCGACATGCGCAGGCCCCAGAACTCGGCCGATCCGAAGGCCTCGATGATCTTCGGACAGGTGCGCGTGGCGGTGCAGCGATCGAGCAGGCTGGCCGGAGCCACCCCGCGCACCGCGTCGTCGTAGCGCGTCCACCAGAGGACGCCTTCGCTGCCCGGCTCGAAGAGCGTGGCGGCGCCGCCGGGAAGTGCGAAGCGGAAGTTCATCGGCGTCTGGCGCGCCGCGATCCGCGGAAACGCCCCGTCCCAGACGATTCGATCGGCCTCGTCCTGGTTGAAACCGAGGTGGAGAAACGTCCTGATGAAGTTGCCGGACTGCGAATCGCCGATGCTGACGGCGTGATCGACGATGCCGGCCACCGGATTGGGCGTGCCGCCGCGATCGGCCTTCGCATGGCGGAAGAACGACACGATGTCGCGCGTCGCCGCGAGGCCGACGCCGAGCACCAGCGGATCCTGCGCCGTGTAGACGAGCGTATAGACCCGGTCGGCGCGGAAACCGCTCTTCAGGCAGATGCGCGTCGCGTCCGGCGTGCCCGGAAACGGCGTCCGCTCGCAGTTCGCGAACGCCCAGTCGCTGCGGGCGATGGTCTGCTGTCCACCGATGACGCCGGTCGTCGACTCCACCGCGTGCATCGTCAATGTCGCATCCGGCTGGCCGAGGCCGGCGGGCAGGTACGGCGGCGGCGACCCGCCCATCGAGCTCAGACGCAACGGTGCCGTGGTGCTGCCCTGCGGCACGTCGACGAACCGCGCGAGGACCGGACCGGTGACCGGTGCGCCGTCAGGCTGGCGGGCCACCGGTACGCGGATCGTCTGCAGCGCCGGGGAGGCGGCCAGATCGCCCTGCCAGCCGCTGATCAGCGAGACGTAGCCTTCCTCGCCGAGCGTCACCTGGCCGTTGCCGCGGTTGACCACCTGATAGAGCAGCACGCGCGCCGCCTTCGACCGGTCGACCGGCGCGGCCAGGGCGAAGGTCGCCACGTACTCGACCATGCCGCGGGCGTTGCGCGGCGCCAGGGCGAGGTCCTGGATGATCGTGTTGTGGCGATCGCGCGGGTCGATTTCACCATGCGCCAGGCCGCGGATGATTTCGTAGGCGCCAATGGCGCCGACCGGCGCGCCGCCGTTCGCCACCTCGCGCGACTGAATCTCCAGACGCACGACGTCGGCGCCCGCCGCTGCCGCCATCAGGCTGGCGGCGGCCAGACCCGCCAAAAAAGGCAACCGGAGTCGCGGTCGCCGGGCCATACGCAGGGACATCAGGCCTCCTCCGGAATCTCGAGCGCGAGCACGGCCGAGCCGAGCGACTTGCCGTGGGCGTCGAGCGCCAGCGAACGGGTGACGCCACCGCCCAACGCGCCCTGCAGGACGAAATTCAGGGCGCCGAGCTGCGGCAGTTCGAAGCGGGTGATGTCACCGCGCACCATGTCGCCGAGCAGCGCTCGCAGGCGATCGGTGGTGACGTGGCGGCGCAGCCGGGCGAAGTCGTGCCGATGGTAGGCGATCACCGAGATGTTGCAGGTGTCGCCCTTGTCGCCGGTGCGCGCATGCGCGAGGTCTCTGAGTATCATTCTACTTCCAGCGTCTGCACGCGGGCGTGCACCATCTGCCGCGGGATCAGCAGCGACCGCATCGCGAGCACCTGCCGGACCGTCACCGTGGCGCCGCCACCACCGGCCGGTCCGTTCGTGTAGAGCGCTTCGACCTCCTGCGCGATGCGGCGGGCCTCGCCCGCGGAGTCCGTTCTCGCCGCCACTCGCAGGCGCACCTCGTACGGCTCCGGCGCGTGACGGGCCGGTCCCGCGCCGTGCAGCGCGTCGACGCCGATGAGATCGTAGCGGATGTCACGCGGCGCCAGATCGATCACCCGCAGCCGTTCCTCCACGATCTGCGCCGCCAGCCGGGCGCGGCCGACGGCGCCAGGGCCGCCGTAGGAAATCTGCCCGTCGCCAATCCAGCCGTCGTAGTGGCCGACCGACACCTTCACGTGCCCGGTGCGAGCCGTCCCGGTCGCGCCATCGACACGGACGCGGTCGTCGCCCACCTGCGTCATGTGCACCCGGCTGAAGTCGGCGACCACGTCTGGTGTGACGTAGGCGGACGGGTCGTGCAGTTCGTAGAGGAGCTGCTCGGTGCAGGTGGCCGTGGTGACCCGGCCACCGGATCCTGGTACCTTCGTGATCGTTGCCGACCCATCCTCCGACACCTCGGCAAGCGGAAAGCCGAGGCGCGCGAGACCCGGCACGTCCTTCGCGCCCCCGGCGGCGCCCGGGTCGGCGAAATAACCGCCGGTGACCTGCCCGGCACACTCGAGCAGATGCCCGACGAGGGTGCCGCGGCCGAGTCGGGTCCAGTCGTCGAGCGACCAGCCGTAGTGTGCCGCGATCGGCGCGACGAACAACGACGGATCGGCGACCCGGCCGGTGACGATCACGTCCGCGCCCCCGGCGATGGCCGCGACGATCGGTTCGGCGCCGAGATAGGCGTTGGCGCTGACGACCCGCTCGACGGCGAGCCTCGTCCCATCGTCCATGTCACTGAACGACCCCGCCCGCATCACTTCGAGGACGTCGTCGCCGGTGACGACGGCGATGCGCAGTCCGTGCAGGCCGAGCCGCGCGGCGATGTGACGCACCCGTTCACCGGCGGCCATCGGATTCGCGGCGCCCATGTTCGTGACGATCCGGATGCCGCGCGCGTGGCTCGCGGCCAGCACCGCCGACATCCGCTCCTCGAGCCGATCGTCGAATCCCCGTGACGGGTCGGCGGCGCGCGCCTGCTGGGCAATCGCAATCGTCCGCTCCGCCAGGCATTCGAACACCAGACAGTCCAGGTCGCCCTGTTCGACGAGTTCAACCGCCGGCTCCAGGCGGTCGCCGGAATAGCCGGCGCCACAGCCGATCCGGAACGGCCCGGCCGGCCGTCCTTCCGGTGGCGCCACACGATGGCTCATAGCGGCAGCACCCCCAGCAGCAGTGCCGCGGCCGTCATGACCAGCGTCGCGGCGAACAAGAACGGCCCGGTGAAGCGCTGGTGCGCGCCGAGCTCGATTCCGGTCAGTCCGACGACGAGAAACGTCGCCGGGGTGAGCGGGCTGACCGGGAACCCGGTGGTCATCTGCCCGAGCAGCGCCGCCTGGCCGACGTGCAGCGGCTCGACGCCGAAGGCGCCCGCCGTCCGGGCGATCACCGGCAGCACGCCGAGGTAGAACGAATCCGGATCGAAGACGAGGCTGAGCGGCATCGACAGCACTGCGAGCGCGACCGGGATATGGCGACCCCAGGCCGGCGGCACGACGCCGACGGCGCTCTCCGCCATTGCCGCGAGCATGCCGGTCTCCTTCATGATGCCGGTGAACGCCCCGGCCGCCAGCAGTATGCCGGCCATCAGCATGGCGGCGCGCGCGTGCGCGTCGACGCGCGCCCGCTGCTGCGCCGGCTCGGGATAGTTGATGACCAGCGCCAGCGCCGTGCCGGCCATGAACATCACCGCCGGGTCGACCACGCCGGCGACCATGGCGGCCATGATCGCGACCGTCAACAGTCCGTTGATCCAGATGCGACCGGGGCGCCGGAGCCGCCGTTCGTCCTCGGACAGCGTGCGGACGATCGGCGCCAGTGAATCGCTACGGGTGGCCGTCCGTTCGGCGCGCCGTCCGAGCACGAAAGCGACGGCGAAGACGAACAGCAGTCCGACGACCTGCACGGCGACGAGCGGACGGAAGAGGGCGGCGACCGGGATCTCGAGCGCTGCCGAGGCACGCACCATCGGTCCGGTCCAGGGCAGGAAGTTCACGCCGGCGGCCATCGAGGTCACGCACGCGAGGATGCGCCGATCGATGTTCAGCCGGTCGTAGAGCGGCAGCATCGCCGGCACCGCGACGAGGAAGGTGACCGCACCTGAGCCATCGAGGTGGATGAGCAGCGCCAGCAGCGCCGAACCCATGACGACGTAGGTGGGGCGGGCGCCGACCGCCCGCAGGATGCCGTCAATCACCGGGTCGAGGGTGCCGGCGTCGCTGACGATCCCGAAGTAGAGGATGGCGAAGACGAACATCGCCGCCACCGGCGCAATCTGCTGGATGCCGGTGACGACGAACGCTGCGGTGCGCAGGCCGAAGCCGCCGACGAGCGCCGCCAGGAGCGGAATCAGGACCAGCGCGACGAGCGGGGTCAGCCGCCCGGTGACGATCAGGACGAACAGCGCACCGACGGTCAGGAACCCGAGCGTAGCCAGCATCGCCGCGGTGGGGGGATTCTAGCTGAATCCGTCGATCTCGACGTCGAGCGCCTTCAGGGCGAGGAACAGCTCGCGGACGAACGCCATCATCGCGGCGACCAGACTCAGCATGCTGGCGACGAACAGCAGGACGGCGGCGACCGCGACGTTGACTTGCGTCAGCATCGCGACGAAGAGCAGGACGACGAGCAGTCCGCTGAGCGCCACGGCGATGGCGCTCAAGGCCACGGCGAGGCGCACGAGCCTGGCGCGGCCGCTCAGGATCCGCAGCTGGCCCTCGATGCGCGGCACCGCGTCGCCGGCCGCGCTGCGACGCTCGGCCGCCAGCAGCCGGCTGCGGTCGACGATACGGCCGAGCCGCGCGGTCAGCGTGAGCAGCAGCAGGCCGATGGCCGAGATCAGCACGACCGGCGCAATCGCCGCCTGGATCGTGCGCAGGATGTCGGCCGACGCCAGGGTGGTCACCGCTACGACCGCAGCTTGCGGCGCTCGCTCAGGATCAGCGAGTACTCAGCCGTCCGTTTCCAGACGCGGTTCGCCATCTCGGTGAGCTGCACCGCCTTGACGCCATAGTAGAGGAAGACGCCGCCGACGACGGCAATGACGGCATAGCGAATCGCGGAGAGCGCCGCGTCGCCGAGACTGCCGGCAAGCGAGCCGAGGACCTCGTAGGTGAGGAAGCCGGCCACCGCGATGAGCGGCGTCATCACGGTGCGGGCGCCCCACGATGCCGACCGGGACTGCTTCTCCATCAGCGAGCTGATCAGCTGCAGGCGATCGACGGAGGCCTTCGTCCGGTCGAGATTGTCGCCGAGCAGTACGTCGCGCAGCGACACCTGGGCGCGACAGGCCTTCATTACCCGATACTCGCCGCGCAGGCGCGACGGCTGCACCAGACGCACGGTGTAGACGGGGAAGCGGCGCCGTAATTCGGCCACGAACTGCTCCTGCGACTCGGGCGTGCACTCACCCAGCGTCGACGCCACTTCGACGTCGAGACGCCGTGCATCCGGGATGAAGACCGCCTCGTGGAGATGGCCGCCGGCATCCTTGGCGTAGGCGGCGGTATGCGGGTCGATGCCATCGTGCAGCATCGCCTCGTGATCGAGGCAGGGGAGCACCGGCACGCCGGGTGGACGATCGAGCTGCATGCGATACAGCTTGATCGCCAGCACCGTGGTGAATTCGCTGAGGCTGTCGAGGAACTGCTGCGCCGCCATGGCCTGCTAGTGTAGCGTCCGGGCGACGGCGGGGGACGACCCACCGCCGCCGCGGGACGGCACACGGGGTTACTGCTGGGCGGTGGCGCGAGGCACGGCCGGCAGCGCCCAGGCGGTCAGCGTCGTGCCCGACGGCACGAGCAGCTGCTGGCGGCCGTCCAGCATGTAGGTGACCGGCGAGGTGCCGTGGAGGTTGGCGCCCATCTGGTGGTGCCACAGCAGCTTGCCGTTGCGCGAGTCGAGCGCGATGACATTCCCCTCGTTGTCGCCGGTGAACAGCAGGTTGGTGGTGGTGGTCAGAATCCCGGAGCGCGACGGCGTCGGCATGACGAACTCCCACTTGCGCTCGCCGGTCGCCGGGTCGAGGGCGCGGATGGCGCCGTACGGCTTGTTGTCGCGCGTGTTCACCAGCTGCTGGGCGCCGCCGGTGAACCGCTGCCCGGGCACGTACTCCGGCTTGTAGGCATAGAAGGTGGCACACGCCTCACGGGCGTTGACGAAGAACAGCCGCGTGCGCGGGTCGAAGGCCGGCTGCCAGAAGTTCGTGCCGCCGGTCAGGTCGGGGCAGGTCGTCTCGCCCTTCTCGTCCGGCGTGTGCCCCGGGATCAGCATCGGGCGTCCCTGCGCATCGATCTCCTTCGCCCAGGTCGTCACCACGAACGGCTTGGCGACGATGATCTTGCCGGTGTTCCGATCGAGTGTGTAGTAGAAGCCGTTCCGGTTGGCGAACATGACGACCTTGCGCATCTGCCCGTTGACGGGGATGTCGGCCAGGATCGGCACTTCAGTGGAGTCGTAGTCGTGCACGTCGTGCGGCGTGAACTGGTAATGCCACTTCAGCTTGCCGGTGTCGGCGTCGAGCACGACGAGCGAATCGCTGTAGAGGTTGTCCCCCTCGCGGCTCTCGCTGTGGTAGTCCGGGCCGGGGTTGCCGGTGCCGTAGAACAGCGAATTGGTCTCCGGGTCGTAGGCGCCGGTCACCCACACCCCGGTGCCGCCAATCTTCCACGAGTCGCCGGCCCACGTATTGTGTCCCGGCTCACCGGGACCCGGGATGGTGTAGAAGCGCCACGCCCGCTTGCCGGTGTTCGCTTCGTAGGCGTCGATGAAGCCGCGGATGCCGTACTCGCCGCCGGCGACGCCGACGATGACCTTGTCCTTGACGACGATCGGCGCGATGGTCGAGGCGTAGCCGATCTTGTAGTCCTCGAGCGTCGCATCCCACACGATTGCGCCGGTCTTCATGTCGAGCGCGAGCAGGTGCGCATCGAGCGTGGTCATGAAGAGCTTGTCGCCGAGGACGGCGAAGCCGCGATTGACGAGGCCGCAGCAGGCGGTGAGGCCGGTGGCCGGCAGTTCGCGGCGGTAGCGCCAGATCTGACGGCCGCTGCGCGCATCGACCGCCCAGGCGACGTTCTGGGGCCCGGTGACATAGAGGATGTTGTCGCGGACCAGCGTCGTCGTCTCGAAGTTGCCGAGCGTGTTGGTCTGGAACGTCCATTGCGGCTGCAGCGTGGCGACGTTCTCCGGCGTGATTTGGGTGAGCGGACTGAAGCGGTGGTTGGCGTAGTTGCCGCCGAAGGTGAGCCAGTTCCGGCCGTCCTCCTTCAGGCCGTCGAGGATCTCCTGGTTGGTGACGAGGCCAGGCGCCCCCTGTTGCGCCAGCAGCGTGACGGCGCCGACGAGCGGCAGCAGCAGGGCGACACGGGCCACACGGGACAGGACTGGAATCGAGCGCATGACACTCTCCTACTTCACCGACGGATCGAAGCCGCGCAGCGTGGACAGATAACTGAGCAGGTCGTTGAGATCGTTCTCGCTGAGGCGTTCGGGACCGAACACCGGCATCGCCGATTGCTTGCCACCGGTCACATCGCGGACGTCCGACCGCAGGTAGCCCTGCAGCCGCTCGCGGCTGTCCATCACCTGGACCGAGAAGAGATCCTCGTTCTTCTTCACGCCCTGGACGGTCTGGCCGTTCATCGTCGTGACGGTGACCGGTTCGTATCCCGACAGGAAGTCTTCCATCGCGCCGCGGATGCGGCGAATCAGCACCGGCCGGGCACGGGCGACGCCGATGCGCGAGAGATCCGGACCGATGCGTCCGCCGCGTCCGTTGACGCGATGGCAGCTGGCGCAGTTGACGCGGTAGATCCGCTCGCCGTTCTGGGCGTTGCCGGCGACCTGTTCGCTCGGTGCCGGGGCCGCCAGGGTACGGAGATAGGCGAGCAGCTTCCACACCTCATCGTCCGGCGTCCGGACGTCGATGGCCGGCATCTCGGTGCCCGGTACGCCGGCGCGTAACGTGCCGAACAGCCCGTCGTCGGTGCGCCCCGAGGCCCACACCTGCGTGAGGTCCGGACCGCGCACGCCCTTCGCGTCCATGCCGTGGCAATCGGCGCAGCGGATGCGGAACAGCCCCATGCCGGTCTTGATGGCGGCCTCGTTGCCGTTGTACGGATTGCCGGCGGCGGGCTGCGCGTGCACGGCGACGCTCGCCGACAGGCCGAGTGCCGTGAGGAAGACGGCGGCGGATCGTTGCAGCATGCTCATGTTCGAGGCTCCCTGCGGCTCATGCGGGACATTATGGGCTGGTCGCTGCCGTTCTGCTGGAAATTTTGCCGGGCGTTCCGGCAGGCGCGTCGCGGCGATTCCGCCGAGTCCGGCGGAGAGGAGTGGTAAATTACTGGGAGACGTTCAGGAGGCTTCGTGGCAAATCGCACCAGACCGACGCTCGAAAAGCGCGCGAAAGAGCGTGCCCGGCAAGAAAAGCGGAAGCAGAAGGAAGAGCGGCGGCAAGTCGCCAAGATGAACAAGGGTGGTCCCCGTCCGGCTGGCGAGGAAGACCCCGATATTGCCGGCATCGTGCCGGGACCCCAGCCGTCGCCGTGGGGCGACGACGAGGAAGAGGACGAGGCCGCAGAACAGCCGTAAGTCCAGTGTTTCCTGACAGCAGCGACCATCATCATGAATCGACGGACGTGGATCTCCCTGGCCTGGCTCGCGAGCGCTGCCGCCTGTGGCGGAGCCTCGGACACGTCGTCGTCTCCGGCACCGGCTGAGCCAGCCGCCACCATTGCCCCGGCGTCACCCACGGCACGGGGGCCGATTCTGTATGTGACCAACGAGCGGAGTGGCAACGTCTCGCTCATCGATACGGTGACGCAGGACGTGATCGCCACCGTTCCGCTCGGCAAGCGTCCCCGCGGTCTGGCGGTGAGTCCAGACCAGACCAGGATTTACGTCGCCCTGAGCGGCTCGCCCATTGCCGGCCCCGGTGTCGACGAAAGCACCCTGCCGCCGGCCGACAAGGGGGCCGACGGCATCGGCGTCGTCGATACGAGGACCGGCGCCATGCTGACGATCCTGCGCGCCGGTTCGGACCCCGAGACGGTCGCCGTCAGCGTCGACGGCAGCCGCGTGTTCATCGCCAATGAAGACACCGCACAAGCCAGTATCGTCACGCTGGCTGATGGGCAGATAGCGACGAGCTTCACAGTAGGTGAGGAGCCGGAGGGCATCGCCGTCTCACCCGACGGCTCGCAGCTGTGGGTCACATCGGAGGATGCCGGCGCCGTCTACGTCATCGACCTCGCGGCGGGAAAGCTGCTGCGATCGATCGAGGTCGGACCGCGTCCGCGCTCCGTCGGGTTTCTGCCGGACGGCTCGCGCGCCTACATTCCGTCGGAAAACGGCGCCACCCTCGCGGTGATCGACGTGAAGGCGCTGAAGGTGCTGAAGCAGATTGCCCTCGGTGACGGCATGCGGCCGATGGGCGTGGCCGTCGCCCCCGACGGCACGGCGCTGTACGTATCCACTGGCCGCAGCAGGATGGTGCTGATCGTCGACACCGCGACGGACCAGGTGGTCGGCTCGATCGACGCGGGACCCCGGCCGTGGGGGATTGCGGTGTCGGCCGACGGCAAGACCGCCTACACCGCCAACGGTCCGTCCAACGATGTGTCCATCATCGACCTGACGACCCGTCAGGTCGTCAAGAAGGTTCCCGTGGGCGACGGCCCGTGGGGCGTTGCACTCGTCCAGCCGCCGCAGTAATCTCCTCCCGGTCGGGGTGACGTCGGGTTGCCCCGGACAGTTACACCACGCCTACAAGGGGGAGAGACGTGAAGCGTCAGCGTCTGATTGCCACTGTCGGACTGTCGCTGGTCGCGCTGACCGGCGCGCTAGTCGGCTCCACTGCCTGGGCTCCGCCGCTCGCCGCGCAGACCCGCGCGGCCGCGAAGGGGGTCGACTGGGCGCTCCACAACCTCGACCTCGCAGGCACGCGCTTCACGCCGATGGACCAGATCAACCGGTCCAACGTGAAGACCCTCGCCCCGCGCTGGCTCTTCCAGCATGGTGTCATCGACGGCGTCAGCAACCAGACGACGCCGATCGTCGTCGATGGCGTGATGTACGTCACCGACTCGCGCGGCAGCGTCTACGCCACCGACGCGGCCGACGGCCACCTGCTGTGGACCTATGACGTCACGCAGATGCTCGGCGGTGGCGCCCGCGAAGGCTACGTCTTCCGCAATCGGGGCGTCACCTACGGCGACGGGGTCATCTACGCGGCCGGCGGCTCCTTCATCTTCGCGCTCGACGCCAAGACCGGCAAGCCGGTCCCCGGCTTCGGCACCAACGGTCAGGCGTCGGTCATTCTCGACGTGCTGCGGCAGCGGTATCCGGACGTGAAGACCGCGATCAGCATGGGCTACTGGTTCACGACGGCGCCGCAGTACTACAAGGGCACGCTCTACATCGGCAATTCGCGCAGCGAGAGCAACATCCCCGGCGGCCACGTCCTCGCCATCGATGCCAGGACCGGCAAGGTGAAGTGGCACTTCAACACCATCCCGCAGGACGAGAAGGATCAGGGGTGGGCGATCGCCGGCCCGACCTGGCGCGGTGGCCTGCGGACCGGCGGCGGCATCTGGGAGACGGCGGCGATCGACCCCGACCTCGGTCTCCTCTACATGGCGGTCGGGAATCCGTACGGCGAGACCAAGCGGCGTCTCGGGATGAACCTGTTCACCAACTCGATCATCGCGCTGACGCTCGAGACCGGTGAGCTGAAGTGGTACTTCCAGGAAACCCACCACGACGTCTGGGACTACGACTCGGGCGGGCCGCCGACGTTGTTCGACATGCAGGTGAACGGCAGGCCGGTGAAGGCGCTCGCCCACGCCAGCAAGAACGGGCTGCTCTTCATCCTCGATCGCGCGACCGGCAAGCCGGTACACCCGGTGAAGGAACTGCCGGTGCCGACCGACGATCCGGGCGACGGGGAGGAGCCATGGCCGACGCAGCCGTTCCCGTTCACCGCCAGCGGCAAGCCGATGGAGCCGGTATGCCCGACGACGCCGCTCGAGATTCCGGCCGAACACGCGGCGAAGAACAAGATCGTGCCGTTCTACTCGCCGGTCAAGCCGAACACGATCTGGGCGCCCGGCATGCAGGGTGGTTCGAACTACAGCCCGATCTCGTACAGTCCGCGCACCGGGCTGCTCTACGTCAACGCCGTCGACTGGCCGTTCAACTCCGGTCGTGGTCCGAAGGGCTACTTCTCCGCCTACGACCCGACCACCGGCGAGATGAAATGGCGCCAGATCTTCGAAGGCTACGGGCAGGCCGGTTCGCTCGTCACCGCCAGCGACCTCGTGTTCGTCGGCACCGGCAGCAACATCGCCGGCTACTTCTTTGCCTTCGACGCGCGCAACGGCGAGCTGCTGTGGAAGTACAACACGGGGTCCGGCGTCTTCTCGTCGCCGTCCACGTACATGATGAATGGTGAGCAGTTCGTCGCGGTGGCATCGGGAGGGGGGGCTCGCGGCCGGCGCGGCGGAGACCTGATTCTGAGCTTTGCACTGCCACCACGGCCGTGAGCCACGGCGCGCGCGTGGCGCGTCAGGCCGGCCGGGGATTCGTCCGATCGCCGGTCGGCGGCTGCCCTGATTGGCGCGCCCGCTCAGCCGGTGCGGCGGCGCACCGGCGTTCGTAGGACGCTTGTGTGGCCTGGCGCCAGGCCACCGGGTCCATCCCTCAAGTGCCGTGCGACGGCATCGCCAGTCCGCGCATGATTTGCCGCAGCCCGTCGAGGCACTCGACCAGTAGTCGTCGCATGTTTTCAGCTTACGGCAATACCGGCCGGCGCGCCAGCCGCCGGTGCGCCGTCGAGTTTACGCAAACGGCGGCGCGACCGCGGCCGGCGTACACCGGCGTGTTGTAGGATGCGCGAGACTGCGGACCGCATCCCGCGGCTGCTGCGGAAGGAGTTGGGAGATGGGCATGAGAATCGTCGGGACTCTGGCGTTGGCACTGCTGGTGCCGGCGCTGGCCGTGGCGCAGATCACCCCTGCCGCAGGCGGTTCGCCCAGGCCCGCCACCGAAGTGACGACGGCGATGCTCGAGCAGGCGGCGAAAATCGGCATGGCGGCGCTGAAGCCCGGCGTCAGTGTCAGCGATCGCAACATCGCGCTGTCCGACACCGGTGCCTACAACGTCACCGTCGCGTTCGTCACGCGGCCGGCGACGACGGTACCGTCGGGCCGCGTGCTCAGCCACGACAAGATCACCGAGATCTACTACGTCGTCCGCGGCAGCGGCACGGCGATGACCGGCACGATGGTGGACGCGAAGGCCGAGCGCGGCTCGACCACCATCGGTCCGGGCGCCAGCAGCGCCAGCCCGATTGCGAACCCGCGCGCGATCAAGCTCGGTCCCGGTGAGATGCAGATCATCCCGCCCGGTGTTGCGCACGTCTGGAGCGAGATTGCCGACGGCGGCATCGACTACATCACCATCCGGGTCGATCCCGAACGCGTGACCGCGTTGAGCAAATGAGGTTCGTCATGCGCACCATCCAGCTGCGGTCCGTCACGATCGCGATCGGACTCGCTGTTGCCGCCCTGGCGGGGGCCGGCGGCGTCCTGGCAGCACAGACGGCGATGAAGCCGGGCCACGACCGGGTGCCGCCGTACCGCGAACCGTCGCCCTACATGAGCGCGGCAGAGATTCAGGCGGCGCTCGCCACGCTCGATCCCAAGCTGGTGTCGTCGCGCACCGGAGGGGCGGTGACCATCGCTCCCAACAAGGCCCCCGGCGTCGTCCGCCGCCGCATGCGGGGACCGCAGTACGCGATTACCCACACGCGATCGCTCGAATACGTGATCATCACCAAGGGTACCGGCACCATGGTGACCGGAGGCACGCTGATTCCGCCGACGATCGACAGCGACCCGTACCCGATCGCGGAGCCGAATCAGCTGGTGCGCAGCGACCTGGGCGTCAAGGATGGTCTGGCGCGGCGCGTCGGTCCTGGTGACGTGATCATCAACCTGCCGGGGACGCCGCACTGGCTCAGCCAGATTGACGATACGATTGAGTACGTAGAGATTCAGATTCCGAACGTCGACCCGGCGCCGGGCATCGAACGGGCCGAGATGATCCAGAAGTGAGCGTGCAGGGGGAATGATGACGGTCGAGAGCAACAGGCAGCGCTCGTGGCGCGGTGCCGCCCGCGGCGTGCTGGCGATAGCCGCCTGCGCCGTCGTGTGGAGCGCCGCACCGCTGACGCAGGCGCAGACTCAGACGGCGCCCGATCCGCAGGACGTCGCTGAAGGGATGTCGATCTACCGGACGAAGGCCGATTGCCAGACCTGTCATGGCTGGGCGGCCGACGGCCGCAAGATGGACACCCAGATGCCGGATGCGCCCAGCCTGCGAACGACGCGTCTTGGCCGGGCCGGTATCGTCTACGCGATCAAGTGCGGCCGCCCCGGTCGCGGCATGCCGGCATTCGATCGCCAGGCCTACAAGGATGCGGCACGCTGCAACGGCACGACGCTCGCCGATTTGCAGAAGAGCGGGCAGTCGCTGTCCGATCCGGCGGCGACGCTGCAGCCGCGCGAGATCGAGATGATCGCCGACTTCCTGTTCGAGAAGGTGATCGGCAAGGGCGCCATGGACCACGCCAAGTGCGTCGAGTACTGGGGCGAAGACGTCGATGCGTGCAGGGAGTTCGCGAAGTAGGACGGGATGCCCGGAAGCCCTGGAACGCCAGGACCCCCGGAGCGTGTCGACGAACCCGCGAACCCGCGAACCCGCGAACCTGCGAAGCCGCGAACCTGCGAACCCGCGAACCTAGTTCAACGCGAACACGAACAGGTAGCTGCTGTTCTCGAGGTTGTCGAACTTCACCGGGTGCAGGTGGCGACCGCTGGTCTGCACCGCCACGAACTGCTTCGGACCGATGGCGTAGGTCACCGGCGATCCCTTCAGCGGCGTGCCGAGGTTGAAGCGCCAGAGTTCCTCCAGCGTCTCGTCGTTGTAGGCGACCACCCAGCCGTCCTGCAGGGCGCTGAACACGAGGCCGCCAGCCGTGGCGGTGACGCCCGAGCGGATTTCGATGTCGGTGGCCACCTTCGACAGCACCTTGTGGTTCGCTGCGTCGAACGCCGTGACCGCGCCGTAGTAGAGGTCGCTGCTGTACTTGCGCGGCTCACTCGCCTTGTTGTTGACGCCGCCGTCCGGACCGAGCGACGCCACGGCGGCGCCGTTCTGCGAGAAGCAGCCCTCCGTGCCGACCCCGTACGCGATCTGCTTGACCGGGTTGAACGCCAGCGGCTGGTGGGCGATACCGCCATGCCATGTCGGGCAGGTGCGCTTCTGGCCGTCGCCGCGCAGCGCCCGCGCCGCCGGATTGTACAGCTGCACGTCCAGCTTCGGGTTGTATTCGAACGGTTTGCCGGTCTTCTGATCGATGCCCCTGGTCCAGTTCAGGTCGTTCACGTACTTCTCGGACTTGATGAACTTTCCGGTGGCCCGATCGAGCGTGTAGTAGAAGCCGTTGCGGGCGTAGTGGCCGACCACCTTGCGCAGCACGCCGTCGATCTTGATGTCGTACAGCATGTGGACGCCGACCTCGTCGAAGTCCCACGAGTCGTTCGGCGTGTACTGGAAGTGCCACGCCAGCTTGCCGGTCTCGACGTTGATGGCAATCGCCGAGTTCGTGTAGAGGTTGTCGCCCGGGCGGAACTGCGGATCGTAGATGGGATATGGGTTGCCAGTGCCGACGATGTACAGCTTGGTGGCCGGATCGTAGGAGCCGGTCTGCCAGATGCCGCCGCCGCCGGTCTTCCACGCGTTGTGATCGTCCTTCCAGGTGTCGCTGCCGGGATCGCCCGGCTTGGGCACGGTGTAGAACCGCCACAACTCCTCGCCGGTCTTGACGTCGAGCGCGGCAATCCAGCCGCGTGTGCCGCCGTCGCCGGCGCCGTTCTGGACCAGTACCTTGCCGTCGGCGACGAGCGGCGCGGTATAGAACTCCTCCTGCCCGCCGAACTCGTTCTTGCCGGCGACCCGCTTGTCCCAGATGATCTCGCCGTCGTCGCGGTTGATCGCAATGACGCGGCCATCCGGCAGGTTGGCAATCACCTTGTCCTCCCAGAGCGCGATGCCGCGGGTCCGGGGAGCGTTGCCCTGATGGCGGACGCCGGCGTCGGCGGTCCACAGGAACTTGCCGTGGTCGCCGTGGCTCGCATCGATCTTGTAGACCGTGCCCCAGCCGTCGGTCGTGTACATCATCCCGTTGTCGATGAGCGGGTTGACCTCGTTCTCGGGACCGTTCTGCCCGACGTCCTGCATGCCGCCGAGGGCCAACGCCCAGACCATCCGCAGGTTCTTGACGTTGTCACGGTTGATCTGCGACAGCTTCGAATAGCGGGTGGCGGCGTAGTCGCCGTTCATGTGCAGCCAGTTCTGCGGCTCGTTGGCGGCGTTGATCAGCCGATCCTGGCTGACGGTCATCTTGTAGTCGGCGGCGAAGGCGAGCGCCGACGCCGCGGTGACGCCGGCCAGTACGGTCAGAAGTCGCGTGTGCACGCGCATCGTGGTCCTCTCTCAAAAAACCCGCGGAGACGGTCGAAAATGGCGGTCCTAATCAAGCCACAAACCGGCGGCGGGAGCAAGCGCGAAGGGACCGGCGGCGGGCCGCTCCGGCGTGCCGGCCGGCCGCCCCGGTGGCGCCGCCACCCGGATCAGAACCGCTTGGTGAACAGGAACTTCGAGGCAATCCGGCGGTCCAGCGTGTAGATCTGGTTCCGCAGCGGGTCGTCGAGCCAGTTGTGCGTGTAGACGACGTAGAGATCGTTGCCCGGCTTGAGGATCCAGCGGAAGCGCGACTGCAGGCCGACGACGCCGCTCTGGCTGTCGTACTGGATGTTGTTCACCCAGGCGATCCACGGGCTGAACTGCAGCTCGGGGACCAGGCGATAGAGACGCGTCGTGAAGACGCCCTGCGGGAGGTCGACGCGGTTCCACTCGATCGAGGTGTAGACGATGACGCCGGGACGGAGGCGGAGGTTGGTGTCGGCGGCGACACGCCGCCGCGAGCCGTTGTAGAAGCCGCCCCACTCGTAGGTCGGGCCGAACGCCACCTTGCGCCGCTGCGCCGTGCTCATCGTCAGCCGGTAGCGCATCCACTCGTAGTCGCTGCCGATCGGCAGCGTGATGCCCGGGGCGATGGGGAAGTTGCGATCGAGCCGCTCATAGCTGGGCAGCAGGCGGAATCCGTACGAGTCCTGGCTGTTGGTGTTGATCTGGATCGCGTTGATCTCGAAGTCGCGATTGAGCAGCCGGTTGTCCCGCGTATCGGTCTGCACCGACGCGTCGACCCCGACCACGGCGTTGCGGATCCACGGATGATTGCGCGGCCGCCGGGTGTACTGCAGGCTCGGGGCGAACCGGCGGAAGCCGACGCGCGGCGTGAAGCCGATGGCCGCGTTGTAGTGCTCCTGAATCTCACGGTACTGGAAGCTGCCGAGCCAGGGGTCGTTGGGCAGGTCGAGCAGCAGGCCGAACGCCTTGTTGCGCCCGGTGTCCGCCGGATTCGTCGTGTCCAGCAGGAAGCCGCCGAGGCTCAGGTTCTGCCGGCCGAGAAACGTCGCGGTGGCGAAGTTGAAGTCGATGCCCAGCGTCTGCTGCGTCGGCGTCGCCGTTGCGCGGGCATTGCGCCCCGTGTACATCATGCCGACGTACGACTGCTGGAACATGCGGTGCTTGGCGCGCACGATGGCGAAGTCCTCGCCCGGGCTGGCGGCATCCGCCGCCGTCCGGACGTACATCGCGCCGACGTCATTGGTCCGGTACTGCCACTGCATCTTGCCGCCGACGTCGATCTTCTGCGGGTTGCCGGCCGCGTCGAGGCCGATGCGGCGGGTGAAGAACGGTATCAACGTATTGTTGCCCTGGGTGAGGCTCTGGAAGTCGAAGAAGGTCGACCCGTCGAGGAAGAACTCGCGGCGCTCGGGGAAGAACAGCGGAAATCGCGTCAGGTTGGTCAGCCGTTGGTCGACTTCCGTCTGCGCGAAGTCGGTGTTCACCGTCAGGGTCGTTCGCAACCCCGGCTTCGGACTGTAGAACGCGTCGATTCCGATCCCCCGGTCGAACTGCGCCTCCGCACGGTTGCGTCCGGGAAACGCCTCCGCCGCGCCGATGACATACGGTCGCAGGTCGATGCCGCGGCCCTGGCTCAGGTCCTTCAGGCCGACCACCTGCCCGGCGGCGTTCAGACGCTGCAGCCCCTGATTGCGGGCCCAGCCGCTCCACAGGCTCTCCTCGTTCTTGCGCCGCACCGTCCGCTGGAAGTTGACCCCCCAGGCGTCGGCGTTCGGATCGAAGCTCAGGGTGCTGAACGGAATCTCGATCTCGATGATCCAGCCGACCGCGCTCTTCACGACCTTCGCATTCCAGATGCCGTCCCACTGGCGGTTGTTGGTGCCGGCACTGCGCAGCGCATCGCCCATCAGCCCGGAAGGGTTCATCTCGAAGAAGTAGGCCGACTGCTGGTTGTTGAACGTGTCGATGTTCCACATAAAGCGGTCATCGGCCTGCAGGAACTCGTCGCGGCGGCGCTGGTAGCCGAGCCACTTCCCGGGATCCGAGTCGTGGCAGATGACGCCCATGTAGAGCGCGCGCGCCGTGTAGACGATGCGGACCTCGGTCTGTTCGGTCGCCGCTTCACCGTTCAGCGGGTCCTGCTGGCGGAAATCGATGGCCGGGACGGCGCGCGACCACGCCGGCTCGTCGAGCACCCCGTCCAGGAGGATCCGTTCGCCCTCCTCGAGCGCCGCCGCCACCATGGTGCGGCGCGCCGGCGCCTCGGCCGCCGTGGGCTGGCCGGCGGCGGCGGACGACGACTGGGCTGGCGCGGCAGCTGCCGCCAGGACGAACGCAGCGGTAGCGGACACGATACGGGTCTTCATGGATGCTGGACGTCGGTGGAGTCGGTGCGGTGGCCGACAGCGACATGACGGCCCGGCGTCGTCAGCGGTGACGCCGGGCGTCGGACAACGAGCTGTGAACCGGGTCAGACGCCGTCGTAGATGCGCTGGATGTGTCCGGCAAGCCCGCCCATCAGCGTGCCCATCGTCGACGAGTAGCCGACGTACTTGGCCGGCGCCTTGAACTCGGCCGCTGCCTGCTCCGCCGTCTTGCCGGCCTGCTTCTGCGCCTGCGCCCACGCGACGACATCGCGGTTGAACGACGCGTACTCGGCGACGGCCGCCCACGGGAACACCGGGTTGTGCCCGGGGATGACCGTGTCGACGTTCTTGATGCCGTCGGACGCTTTTTGCAGCGAGTCGGCGATCTGGAGGACGCTGCCGCCATTCGCGGTGTCGATGAGCGGCAGGTTCTTGCCGGAGAAGATGTCGCCGGCGTGCGCGACCCGCAGCGCGGTGAACACGACGAAGGTGTCGCCGTTGGTGTGGCCGCGGCCGAAATAGTACAGGTCGATCTGTTCGGCGCCGTTGCCGACGGTCAGCTTGTCCGTGAACGTCCGCTTCGGCAGTCCGCGCCCACCAGCGGTCTTGAAGATGTCCATCTTCTCCATGTTGACCTTGGTGTTCTCGTGCGTCACCACGTCGACGGTGGCGGGGAACTCGACGTTGCCGCTCACGTGATCGCCATGGGTGTGCGTGTTGATGATGCGAACCACCGGCTTCGGTGTCAGCTCCTTGATCTTGTCGATGACCGTCTGACCCCAGCCTGGATTCTTGGCATCGACGATGGTGACGCCGCTGGCGCCGACCATCACGGCGACGTTGCCGCCGCCGCCGCGCAGCACGAACAGGTTGTCCTTGAGCTTCTCGACCTCGAGCACCTTTGCCGCCGCCGGCTGCTGCAAGCCTGCCGCCGCGACCGAGAGCGAGCCGGCGGCCACCAGCGCGCCGAGTACGAACAGTCGTTTCATTGATTCCCCCAAGCGTGAACGTTAAAGGTAAACGAAAGCGGCCGCGGGCGGTCGGCTTATTTCGGCACGGCCCCTCCCACGCGCCCAGGTCCGGAATTTCGTCCTCCGGCTGGGCTTTTGCCCGCCGACCGTGCCACACTGGCAGCTCGGACCTGGTCATACGGTTCACAACGGGTTCCCCGGGGCCAATCGCAGGACCCCCGGACGCACGGACGGCACTCATGATCGCGCTCACGCGGATTCTCGTCGCGACCGACTTCAGTGAATCTTCTGCGGCCGCCCTCAAGTACGGTCTCGCCCTGGCGCGCACGTTCGGGGCGCGGCTGCACGTGCTGCACGCCGCCGGACGGCACGACCTCGAAGTGATGGTCGAGCGGCAGCTGGTCATCGACAAGTTCCTGCAGGATCCCGCTGCGGCGGATGGGCACCACAACGCCGCGCACGAGCTGATGGGCGGGCTGTTGACGGCGGACGAGCAGGCATCGGTGCAGACGGAATTCGTGCTCCGGGCGTGCGGACCGGCGGGACCGTGGGCCGAAATCGTCCGCTACGCCAAGGAACGCGATCTCGATCTGATTATCGTCGGCACCCACGGTCGCGGCATGCTCGGACACCTGCTGATGGGCAGCGTCGCCGAGAAGGTGGTGCGCATGGCACCGTGCCCGGTGCTGACGGTGCGCCACCCGCAGCACGAGTTCGTCCTGCCGTAAGCGCGCCGAAACGCCCGTGCGCATCCTCGTGCAACCGACGCCGGACGTCGTCGCCAGCCTCGCCGCCAGTCTGCTGGTGGCGCGCGTGCGCCACCAGCCCGACCTGGTGCTCGGCCTGGCCACCGGCATGACGATGGTGCCGGTCTATCGCGAACTGGTGCTGCAGCAGCAGCTGGCGGCAGTGAGCTTCGCCCGGGTCCGCCTGTTCGCGCTCGACGAGTACCGCGGCGCCCTCCCGGCCGATTTGGGGTCGTGCCGCGGCTTCCTGGACCGGCACGTGCTGCGACCACTCGCCGTCGGGCCGGCCCACATCCAGATGCTGGATGGACGCGCGAGCGACCCGGACGCCGAATGTGCACGATATGAAGACGCGATTCGCGCCGCCGGCGGTATCGACGTGCAGCTGCTCGGGATCGGCGGGAATGGGCACATCGGCTTCAACGAGCCCGGCTCGCCGTTCGATTCGCGCACGCGCGTCGCCCGGCTGAGCGAGCAGACCCGGCAGGCGAACGCAGCGCAATGGGGCGGCAGCCCCGTGGCCGTGCCGGCCGACGCGCTGACCCTCGGGATCGGCACCATCCTCGAGGCGCGCACCTGCCTGCTGCTGGCGTTCGGGTTCGGGAAGGCGGCGGCCGTCGCTGCCGCGGTTGACGGTCCACGCACGGCCGAGGTGCCGGCGTCGGCGCTGCAGATGCACGGCGACGTGGTGTGCCTGCTCGACGAAGCGGCTGCGTCGCAGCTCGCTCGATGACAGAATGTGACCAGCTGGAGGTCGGAACATGAAACGCTGTGCCGCGGTCGTCGTCGCTCTCATCACGCTCGGCCTTTCCGGGGTCGCGCAAGCGCAAACCAAAGCGACGCCGGTCCTGACCAAGGATCTGCCGGATCTTGCCGGGAAGGAGGTCGCGATTTCGAAGATCGTGTACCCGCCGGGATTCTCGTCGCCAGCGCATCGGCATGACGCGAACACCTTCGTGTACGTGCTCGAGGGCACGATGATCATGTCGGTCGGCGGCGGCCAGTCGGTGACCCTCGGGCCGGGACAGACGTTCTACGAGAGCCCATCAGACGTGCATGCGGTCTCGAAGAACGCCAGCGCCACCGAGCCGGCGACGATTCTCGTCTTCATGATCAAGGACAAGGGCAAACCGGCATCGCGCCCCGCCAACTGACGCCGCGGCGCTGCGGCGCGATCGCGTCGACGTCGGCAACCTGATGGTGCTCGAGCGACCATGACGAAGACCGGAGATGCCCGTGCGTCGGTGGTGATGTATCACGACGGGACGAAGCACGACTTCCATCGCTTTGCCCGCTCGCTCGGCTACCTCGATTGGCAGTCACAACCGAAGCCGTTCCGGTCGTTCGATGGCGCGCGACGCGTGCCGCTCCATCCGGCGCCCGGTGGCGGCTCGTCGACGGCTGCGGTTCCCACGAAGTCGTACGACGCGCTCTTCAGCGCCGCCGCCGACGCTGACGGGGCGGCGAGCCCCGCTGCCGTGGCGGTCACACCGGCGGCGCTGGGCTATTTCCTCCGGCACGCGCTCGGCCTCTCGGCCTGGAAGGTGTTTCATCAGTCGCGCTGGTCGCTGCGCGTCAATCCGTCGAGCGGCAACCTGCACCCGACCGAGGCGTTCGTCATCGACGGTGCCGCGGTGTGGCACTACGCACCGGACCACCACGCCCTCGAAGAGCGTTGTCGTTTTGCCGATCGCGAGTGGACCGACGCCTTCCTGGTGGTGATCACGTCGATTCACTGGCGCGAGGCCTGGAAGTACGGCGAGCGTGCGTTTCGCTACTGCCAGCACGACGTCGGTCACGCGATCGCGGCCCTGCGGCTGTCCGCGGCGCTTTGCGGGTGGCGGGCGGAAATGCTGCCTGACTGGACGTCGGCCGACATGTCGGCGGCCGCCGGCCTCGACCGTGAGGGCGACTACGCCGACGCCGAACCCGAGGAGCCGGCGTGCGTGCTGCGCGTCGGACCTTCCCTGGCGACCGACGCGCCGGCACGCGCACCGCTCGTCGAGTCAATCCGTCGCGGACACTGGACGGGACACGCCAGCCAGTTGAGTGAAGACCACGTCCAATGGACGTTCATCGATACGGTCGCCTTGGCGACACGGTCCGCGGGGCAGCCGTCGTTGAGCGGCCGGGGAGGCCTGGTGGGCCGGGTGGGCCGGGAAGGCCTGGTGGGTCGGGAAGGCCGGGTGGGGGCCGCCAGGATCGTGCTGCAACGGCGGAGTGCGATCGGGTTCGACGGCACGTCGTCCATCGCACACGACACCTTCATCGGCATGCTCGAACGGGTCATGCCCGGCACGTCAGCCCCGTGGGATGCCTTGTGGTGGACGCCACGGATCCATCTCGTGCTGTTCATCCATCGTGTGGCCGGCATCGAGCCCGGAATCTACCTGCTGCCGCGCAGCGAGGATGGTGAAGCGCTGCTGCGGGCGTCCATCACCCGCGCTGTCGACTGGCAGCGTGTCGACGAGCGGGTACCGCTCTTCCGCATGGTGAAGGGGGATTGCCGTCGCCTCGCGCAACGGGTCAGTTGCGATCAGGACATCGCCGCCGATGGTTTCTTCAGCCTTGGCATGCTCGCCGACTTCGATGGCGGCCTCAACGACTACGGACCTTCGTTCTATCGCAATCTGTTCTGGGAGTCGGGGGTCGTCGGGCAGGTGTTGTATCTCGAGTCCGAGGCGGCGGGTGCCCGCGGGACGGGCATCGGCTGCTTCTACGACGATGGCGTGCACGGCGTGTTGGGGCTCGAGACGCACGCCGTGCAGAGCCTCTACCACTTCACTGTCGGTGGTGCAGTCGACGACGGGCGGCTGACGACGGAACCGGGGTACAGCTGGGAGGCCGGGTCGGCCGGGCCGGCCGGGGAGGCCGGGGAGGCCGGGGAGGCCGGG
>CADEDC010000086.1:0-6976 GCA_902825985.1 uncultured Acidobacteriota bacterium
GCCGGCGGCATGCGCCATCTCGTCGATGAACGATTCCTTGAAGAAGCCGTGCTGCGAGTTGAGCACCGACCGCCACTGTCCGGTGCGAATCGGATGCGGCGCGTCCTTCTCTTCGGCGTCCATCGCCGCAATCGCGTACGGCATCGCGACGGCCTCGCCGTTCCCACCGCCCGTGTAGAACGAGTGCGCCGCCAGCGGGACGCCGTTCGCGTCGAGCGCGCCGGCGTGCCGCGCCATCGCGGCGCCGCGGTAGTAGTCGTGCTGGATGTCGTTCTCGCGCGACCAGATCGTCTTGACCGCCACCGGCGCCACCGCCCGGGCGATGCGGACGCCGAGGTCGACGTAGTCGAAGGTGAACGGCAGGCGCCGGCCGAATCCACCACCCAGCATGAAGTTCGTCAGCGTGACGTTCTCGACGTCGATGCCGAGCGCCCGCGCCGCGACCGAGCGCGCATTGAGCGGATCCTGCACGCCGGTCCAGATCTCGACCCGGTCGCCGTCGACCCTCGCCGTGCACACCATCGGTTCCATGGTCGCGTGCGCCAGGAAGGGCGCGCGGTAATCGGCGGTGATCACCCGGGCGGCGTCGGACGGCACCTCGGGTGGCGCGCCGAGCGCCGCGTCGAACGCCGCGAAGATCGAGGAGGTGGAGACGCCGCCGTGGCCGGCATCGCTGAACTCCGGCGTGAGCACCGCCAGGGCGCGGCGGGCGCGCCAATAGCTGTCGGCGACCACCGCGACCGCTTCCTGCAGCTGAACGACCGTCTTGACGCCCGGCATCGACACCGCCGGCGCCGGATCCACCGAGACGAGCGTGCCGCCCTGCACCGGCGCGATCGCGACGGCGGCGTAGAGCATGCCTGGTGTCGTGAAGTCGATCGCGTACCTGGCCGTGCCGTTCACCTTGGACGGAATGTCGTGCCGGGGCTGCCGCGTGCGACGGATGGTGAACGCCTCCGGTTGCTTCAACGTCGGACTGGTCGGTACCGACCGGCTGGCAGCGGCGCGCGCCAGCTCGCCGAACGTCGCGCTGCGGCCCGATGCCACGTGCGTGACGCGCGACAGTTTCGCGACGCACCCGCTGCCGGTCACGCCCCACTGCTGCGCCGCGGTCTCGACCAGCATTTCCCTCGCCGCGGCCCCGGCGACCCGCATGCCGTACTCGCCGGTACCGCGTACCGCCGTCGATCCGCCGGTCACCATGAATCCGAACCACTCCGCCACCTTGTAGGCGCCGTAGTCGACGCCGCGGCCGAGCACGGCCGGCACGTAGTCGCCGCCGGCGGCGCGGACGATGTAGCCGTTGGCGTAGGCGGGCAGGGCCGGTGCCTCTTCGACGTGGACGAGCGACCAGTCGGCTTCGAGCTCCTCGGCCGCCATCATCGCGAGTGCGGTGAGCGTGCCCTGGCCCATCTCGCAGTGCGGAATCCGGATGACGATCCGGTTATCCGGCGCGATCGTGATCCAGGTCGTCAACTGTCCCGTGTCGGCCGCATCGTCCGCCACCAGTCCATGGCGGTTCGGGGCGAACGTGAATCCGGCAACGCCCAGCAGGAAGCCGCCGCCGGCGATCGTCCCGGCGCCGATGAACCCACGTCGTGTCCACTTGTTCATGACACCACCCGCTCGCCGACCGGCGTGGTGCGATCGGCCGCGTCATGGATCGCGGCGCGGACGCGAGCGAACGTGCCGCAGCGGCAGATATTCGTGATGCCGGCATCGATCTCGGCGTCGGTCGGCTTCGCGGTCTGGCCGAGCAGACCGGCGACGGCCATGATGATGCCCGACTGACAGTAGCCGCATTGCGGCACCTGGTGGGCAATCCACGCCTGCTGCACCGCGTGCAGGGTGCCGCTCGGAGCGAGCCCCTCGATCGTCGTGACGGCCTTGCCGTCCGCTGCCGACAACGGCAGGGTGCACGATCGCACCGCCCGGCCGTCCAGGTGCACCGTGCAGGCGCCGCACGCGGCAATGCCGCAGCCGAACTTCGTCCCGGTGAGGCCGAGGATCTCGCGCAGGACCCACAGCAAAGGCATGTCGGGCTCGACGTCAAAGGTGTGGGCCGTGCCGTTGACGGTGACGGTGGTCGCCATGGCGTTCCTGGGATTATCCGCCCGCGCCGGCGGTTATGGACGAAAAGGTGGAACGCTGTCAACGGCGTCCCAGGCCGGTGACGGCCTGACTCGGCGCCGCCGCCGCGGCCGCGGCCGCCCGGGAGCGGCTGGGGCCGACGCGCGCCAAGCGCGCCAAGATCGTTCAGATCGTTCAGATCGCCGGGGGCGGACGCCCGGCGGAGGCGCTAGGGAGTGGGCAGGGCGACGTCGGAACGGACGACCTTGCCGGCCGCCACTTCCATCTGCGCGATCACCGTCAGCTTGCTGCCGGTGGCGACGCGCGGGGTGCAGCCGCGGGCCAGCTGAACGGCCCGCAGTGAAGAAAGTACCGAGAACTCGAACTGACTCATGCCAATAGGACGTTGAACCATCACAGGCCTCCTGTCATCGTGCGGCGCGGCGGTCGTGGCGCGGTCATCGCCCCAAGAGCAGGTACAGCCCGGCGGCGAGCAGCGCGGCGAGCACCGGCACGACGACCTTGCTTTTGCGGGCCACCGCCAGTTCGTGCGCGGCGCCCCGGGCCTGCCAGACGGCCCAGCGTTCTTCGAGGGTCGAGTTGCCCGGATTGAGCAGTCGGTCGGCGTCGAGCGGGTCGGCCGCGAGGATCGCGGTCGCAGAGACGGAAGAAGACATGGCTGACCTCACCAAGAGTGGCTTTGGTGAGGGCCCGACCAGGGTGGCCGAAAGCTCAGAAAAGCAGGAGCCTTCAGTATACGTTGATTTCGCCGGTGCTCCGGGACACCTCACGGCTCAGGTGGAGCCCGGCCGACCCCGTGTCCGGGGCCGGCGCCCGCCAGGGGGAGGAGCATTGTTGGGCCGCTTGCGGTCAAACCGCGTATACTGTTTCCAGCGGCTTTCCTGAGCCCTGACGGTCACTCTGACCGTTCAGCCCTCTCGCAAGCACTTCCCGGAGGGCTCCGTGTTCGATTCTCCCGTCTCCACACCCGTGCCTCAGTCATCTCGGACGGCATTGGTGCGCCAGCTGCAGGAGCTGGTCGCGGCGCTCGATCGCCGGATGCCGCAGGTGATGCGGGCCGGTGAGTCGGCGATCGCGCGTGACGCGGCGACGTTGCGTCAGCGCGCCCTCCGTCGCATCGACGAACTGTGCGCCGACACCGAGTGACGGCCCTCGCACACTGAATGACCCTCGCCACGCTGCTACCGCGACCATCCGGTCGGGGCAGCTCTTTCAACCATCACAGGAGAACATCACATGGCCGCAATGAATGGCACGATCAAGCGTCTCGTCAGCGACAAGGGTTTCGGATTCATCCTCGCGGACGACGGCAACGAGTACTTCTTCCATCACTCCGGCTGCCGCGATATCGTTTTCGAGCAGCTGCGTGAATCGCAGCCGGTGACGTTCGAACGCGGACAGGGTCCGAAGGGACCGCGCGCGGAAAACATCCGACTGGCCTGAACACTGGATGCCGCCGCCAGCGGCTCTGCGGCGTGCGGTGCGTTCGTCCCGTCAACGGTGCGACGCCCGCGCGTGTGGAGCGACTGGTGCGGCAATGCACGTGGACTGAACGCATCGCAAAGGAGTGGTCGCATGGGTGCCGAGCCGAGATCGACGCGTGACGACGGGTCCACACCAGCGGTCGTCAGCTCGCGCATCTGGTACCGCGCGGTGCTCACCGCCGAACAGGTGAGCGCCGGCCTGGTCATGATCGTCCGGGAGCAGTTCGCCGAGGCGCTTGGCAGCGCCGAGGCGCCGGCCGGCGTATGCCTGTTTGCCGTCTCACCCGAACCGGGAAGACGTCGCGCCGCCGCCGGGCGCGACGAGCCACCGCCCGCCCTCTTCTTCTCCCCCGCGTCGATCTCCGTCATGCCGTACCTCATCGCCGCGTGCGGCGCCGAACCGAGCCCGCCGCCCGATCGGGCGCACGCCACGCTGCTCGTCGGTCAGCCGTCCGACTGGTCGCTACTGGCCGTCGCGTCGCACTGACCCGTCGCAAGGCGTCGGCGCCGGTCGAGTCGTGTGATGAGCGAGAATCCGCACGCCAGCCAGCCGCTGCTCACGGCCGGCCTCCGTCCAGCCGACGCACGGGTCACCGTGATCCTCCTCCATGGACGTGGTGGGGCGGCACCCGACGTGATCGCCCGGTCGCGTGACTTCCGCCAGGCAGACGCGGCATACCTGGCCCCGCAGGCGGCCGACCGGTCGTGGTACCCGCGGTCGTTTCTGTCGCCGCTGGCGCAGAACGAACCGCAACTGAGTTCGGCGCTCGCCATCCTGGCGCGGTTGGTGGCCGACCTCGAGGCACAGGGCGTCCCGGCTCACCGCCTCGCGTTCTACGGGTTCTCGCAGGGCGCCTGCCTGGCGCTCGAGCATGCAGCGCGCCACGCGCGGCGCTATGCCGGTGTCTTCGGCCTCAGCGGCGGTTTGATCGGTCCGCCCGGCACGCCGCGCGGCTATGCCGGTAGCTTCGACGGCACACCGGTCTTCCTCGGGTGCAGCGACGTCGACGTGCACATCCCGGTCGAACGGGTCCACGAATCCGCGGACGTCTTCCGGCGAATGGGTGCGACGGTCGACGCGCGCATCTATCCAGGCATGGGACACGTCATCGTCGACGACGAGCTCGAGGCGGTGCGCCAGGTGTTGAGCGCCGTCGTCTGACGTCTACGAGCCTACTGGCCTTCTGACCTTGAGGATGCCGACGACCAGCAGGCCGGCGGCGACGAGCAGGCTGCCGTAGAAGAACGGCGGCCTGAGCACCCAGTCTCCCTGCATGGCGGCCATGGTGGCCTCGCCGAAGTTCCGCATCTCGAGCGGACGATGGGTCCAGGCGATCAACGGCAGGATCAGCGCCCCCGCGATCATCAGCAGGCCCGACAGGCGGCTGCCCCGATCGTCCCCGGCACCCAGCGAACGAAACTCACCGTGCTCGGCCATGTGTCATCGTGCGGCCGCCCCGCGCAGGCGGGCGGCGCGTGCTCCGTCGCCGGATTGTAGCGCACGGCTCGCGTGCGAACGGTTCGGGTCGCGCCGAGGTCGGCCATGGCGAAGCCGTCCGGGGTCGACCGTCGATGAGCCACGTTTCCAACCGTTGTCGCATACAGTGCAGAGGGACATATGCAGTGGCGATTCGCGGCAGGGTTGACGGTCTTCGTGATGATGCTTGGCACGGCCGCGCACGCGCAGGGCACGGCCACGCCGCGCCGGTTCAGCGTGGACCTCGGGCTCGGCTCGCACGTCAGGGACGGCGGCGACCTCCAGTCCGTCTCCGCCGGATTTGCGGTGTCGAGGTTCGTCACCCTGGCGGCGACCGTCGAGCGCAGTCACATCCCGACGAGGCTGCGCACCCATCCCGACGGCTACAGCGTCACGCGCAACGGCAGGCTGGCGTCAATCAGCGGCGAATTCCGGCTGACCATCCCCGTCGGCGAGCGGTGGATTCCCTACGGCGTCGTCGGTCGCGGCGTCGGCGAGTCGGTGTTGAACGTCAACGAGCACTTTCCGGATCCGATCACGCGAACCGCTGACCTGGTGTACGCCGGCGGCGGCGTCCGTTACGCGCTCGCGCCTGCCGTCGCACTCTTCACCGACGCCAAGCTGATCCTCGTGATCGGGCGGGCGGCAGATGACCTGTCGGCGAGGCTGCCGCTTCGGGCCGGGGTGTCACTCCGGTTTTGACGCATCGTTCGCCGCCCAGCCGCGACGCCGTATACTCAGCGCGGCGCAACAGGGTCGCTGGCGACAACGCCCGGGCTCCATCGTTCAGCCCGCTTGCCAGGGGAGGTTCCGATGAAATGGGTGACGACCGCCAACGTGCACTTCGATCGCGTGGCTTCGCCATGGCTGATCAAGCGGTTCATCGATCCGCAGGCCGAGTTCGTCTTCGTGGCTCGCAACCAGGTGGACAAGCGCCCGGCCGACGCCATTCCGATCGCCATTCCGGGCACCAAGCTCGGGCCGCACGACGAGAACGGGACCACCTTCACCAAGCTCTTGAAGGAGTACAAGCTCACGGGCGACCCGGCGCTCGTGCACATGGCGGAAGTGATCGACAAGGGCGTCAAGTTCGTGCTCGAGAAGTACCGCCCGCCCGTCACCGACCGTGACGGTCAGATCGGCGTCGGCTTCCTGGCGTTCTCCGACGGCATGGTGCTCCACAAGAGCAACGACCAGGAGCGGCTCGACGCCAGCTACATCGCCTACGACGCCCTGTACGCGCTCTTCAAGGCCAACAAGGGGCTGGCGCTCGTCGCCCGGGACGACGGTGCGCCGGCGGTGGACGGAGGGCACGCGTGATGGGTTCCGCAGACCCCGGTCCGAGTCGCCGCGGCTTCCTTGGCAGCACCCTGGCCCTGGCCGGCACACTGCCGCTGATCGTCGCAGAGCCGGTCGCGGCGACGACCGCGGCGGCGGCTGCGCTCGGTCCCTCGGGTTCCCGCTACCTGGCGTTGAGCCTGTCCGAGGCGGCGTTCGTCGAAGCGATGGTGAACGCCCTGTGTCCCGGCGATCGCCTCACGCCGGACGGAGTGAACAGCGGCCTCGCCGCCGCCATCGACGCGAACCTGGCCGGTGCCACCGACGGCGTGCCCGGACAGCGCGCGCTGTTCAAGGCAGGTCTCGCCGCGGCCGACTGCGCCTGCCGTTCTCGAACCGGCCGCGCGCTGACCCTTCTCGCCCCAGCAGACGCCCGCCGCTTCCTGTGGGATGTGGCGGCAGGCGACGTGAACGCGGATTTTCCGGTCGCATCGTGGTGGGCCGACGTCGTCGATCCGATGCTGAAGCAGGCGTGCTTCTCGGGCATCGTCTACGACACCTACGGCTCTACGATGTTCTGGAAGATGTTCGGCTGACGAGCGCGAGCGTCACCCGCGCAACGCCAGGGAACACCCTGCGGCGCATG
>CADEDC010000086.1:7076-23827 GCA_902825985.1 uncultured Acidobacteriota bacterium
CATGTCCCGCAGGCTCGCCGAGGCGAGCGACGTGGCGCGTCGAGCTTTACTGGCGCTTCATCTGGACGGTCACGACGTGCCTGGATTGGTCTGAATCCAGGCCATCTCGGTGAAGTTGTCGAACACCACCACGTCGAACCGCCGACCGACCTGGAACTCAGCCGAGCCAGCGCAGTTCTCGCCAGGGGTAATCACCGGCGATCGTTTCATCGTGTCCTCCTGTCAAGTCGCCTTGCTCGGGGGAGGCAGGACTATATGCGTCCGCGCCCGGGCGAGGGCGTCGGCCACTTGTCTTCCTCGACCGTATGCCGTACGCCGGCAGCGACACGCCGCTCTCCCGCGGGTCGTACACTGCAGTGATGCCGGGCTACGAGTGCTACCACTGCAAGCAGTGGGTCGGGGCGGGTGAGGCGCACGACTGCGCGACGACGACCGAAGCGGCGCTGACGCGCGATCTCTCGGACGACCTGCGCGACGCCTGGGAGCGCCTGCGCGAGACCGCCGTCGAATTCGGCGCGCAGCGCATCTACGCGTCGCACCATTCGATCATGTTCGCGCGCAAGGTCTGCTACTTCTTCGTGCGCCCGAAGGTGAGGTATCTGGAGTTGTGCATCTTCCTGCCGCGTGCGGTGAAGTCGCCGCGCATCCGGAAGGTCTACGAGTCGTCCACCGTCAAGCGCGCGCACATGCTTCGCGTGGTGCATCGCGACGAGGTCGAAGCGCCTCTCACCGACTGGCTGCGCGAGGCCTATGACTTTGCCGATCCGCAGCGGCCGTCGGCAGCGGCGTCACGGATGACGTCGACGTCGCCGGCGTCGCCGTCAGCGAAACGGAGGTCGAAGCCGGCGGCGGCGCGGACCGTGAAGCCGGCGCCCCGCTCGCGCAACCGGCGCTCGAAGGCGGCGGGCAACGCCAAGGCATAGGCAGGTGGTTCACCGGCGGCGCAGTTCGCGCTTCAAGACCTTTCCCGACGCATTCCTCGGCAGGGCGGTCACGAAATCGAACGTTCTGGGCACCTTGTAGCCGGCGAGCTGTCCGCGGCACCAGGTCGACAGCTCGTCCGTCGTCGCAACTCGACCCGTCCGCGGCACGACGACCGCGTGGACCGCTTCGCCCCACCGCGGGTCGGGGACGCCGACGACCGCGACCTCGCCGACGGACGGATGCGCACCCAGCACGCGCTCGACCTCGGCGGGATACACGTTCTCTCCTGCCGTGATGATCATGTCCTTGATCCGGTCCACGATGTACAGATATCCGTCCTGGTCCATGCAGCCAGCATCGCCCGTATGAAACCAGCCGTCGCGCAACAGCTCTTCCGTGTCGCTCGGGCGCTGCCAATAGCCGGCCATGACCTGTGGGCCACGACACACGATCTCGCCGATCCTCGTACGGGGCACTTCCTGTCCGTCGACGTCCACGACCCGGATGGTGACGACGTCGAGCGGACGCCCGCATGAGTGCAATCGAGGGCTGTCCGGCTGAAGGTGGTCTTCCGGCGTCAGGTGGGTGAGGGCGCCGGCCGTTTCGGTCAGGCCGTACAGCTGGGCGAAACGGCACGCGAACGCCTGCTGCGCGGCGCGCAATATCGGCGCAGGCATCGGCGAACCGCCGTACACCACGAGACGCAACGTCGAGCAGTCCAGCCGTTCCCTGGCGAGCTCGTCGAGCAGCAGCTGGAGCAGCGCTGGAACCAGGAAGACGCTCGTCACCCGATGTGCGGCAATCGCGCGAAGAATGTCCGCCGGCGCGCTCGTCCGCAACACGACGGTCGTCATGCCGGCGAAGAGGCTTCCCAGACCCCATAGCCCGCCACCGACGTGGAACAATGGCAGGCAGATCAGCGACACGTCCGCGGGCGTGCAGTCGAATGCCCGCCTGAGGACGGGCGGGAGCACCAGCAGGTTGGCGTCGGTCAGCAGGGCGCCTTTGGGATGTCCGCTGGTGCCGCTCGTGTAGACGAGCAGCACGACGTCGCTGCCGGACGCGGGATCGACGATGTCGACCGGCGACTGCGCCGCGACCCAGGAATCGTAGGCCATCGAGACGACGCCCGCAGGAGCAGCGAACGCCACCGGTCCGAGAGTGAGCACATGCCGGATCGTTCGACACTGCGACAAGAGGGCGTCGAGCTGGCCGACGAAGGGCTCGCCGATGACCAGCACTTCGGCCTGGCAATCCTCGAGCACGAACACGAGCTCTGGCAGGGCGAGGCGGAAGTTGACCGGCACGAAGGCGCGGTTGGCTTTGGCGCCGCCGAGCAGCAGATCGAAGTACGCATCGCTGTTCGCGTCGAGCATCGCGACGCGGCCACCGTCTGGCAGGAGGGCCCGAAGTCCGTGTGCGACACGGTTCGTTCGCAAATGCAGGTCGCTGAATGTCGAGGTCCGGGTGCCGTGCACGAGCGCCGTCTCATGGGGACGCGCGGCTGCCAGGACCCCGCTGATGTCTGCGACACGGCGAACCGGCATGGCGTCGTCGGGCGTACTCAACATTGGCGGATATAATACCGAATGAGTCCGGACCGCGTGTGACCATCAAGCGAACCCCGAACGACCCGTCTGCCGGCGACAAGGCTCCGATGTGGGAGTCGACCCTGCACGTCTTCAATCGCGCCCGCGAAGGCGACCAGGATGCCGCGCGCGTGTTGATCGAACGAGCCGTGCCGGGCCTGCGCCGTTTCACCCACGGTCGCATTCCCAGCTACGGCCGTGGGACGGCTGACACCGAGGATGTCGTGCAGGATGCCGTCCTTCGGATGCTGTCGCGACTCGACGCGTTCCAGCACCGGTCGGTGGCGTCGCTGCAGGCCTACTTGAAGCAGACAGTCGTCAACAGCGTGCGCGACGTCGTTCGGCGGGTCCGGCGGCGTGGCGTACCCCTGGAACCGACCGAGGACATCGCGACCGACAACCCCTCGCCGCTCGAGCAGGCGATCAAGCGTCAATCCGCAGCGCGTTTCCTCGCCGCCCTGCAGCGCCTGAAACCGACGGACAGGCAGGCCATCATCTGGCGCATGGAACTGGGCTACTCGTACGACGAGATGGCAAGACAGCTCGGCAAGTCGAGTGCAGCGGCGGCACGGATGACGGTCAATCGGGCGATCAAACGTCTGGCGCAGGAGTTGGGTATCGAGCCGCCGCGCGAGTGAGTCAGCAGGGCCGGCTGCCAGCGGCGCTGCCGTCAGATAGCCAGTCGCATCTGTGCGAGCCGCTCCTTGTGGTGTGGGTCGAGCGCATAGAGGTCACGGATGTACGGCGCCAGATAGTTGAACGGTGACGCGCCATCCTCGTAGGCGCGCTCCTGGAAGGCGAGCGCCTTCTCCCGTTCGCCCAGGCCACCGTAGATGAAGACGTAGGCCTGCGGCGGCACGTATCGGTCGCGGGATTGCCGGTCCAGTTCGGGCAGCAGGCTCAGTGCCTGCTGTCGCATGCCGACGAGACCGTAGCAGTGTCCCAGCACGCCGATAAAGTACGGCAGGTTGCGGGTCATCATCACCGCGCTTTCGAGGTCGGCCACCGCCTCGTCGGCCTTGCCCTGCAGTTCGAAGCACTGGCCGCGAAGAAGCCGCGCAAGCAGGTAGTCCGGATCGGCCCGCAGGCACTCGCTGCACAGCTCGACCGCCTCCTGGTACCGCCGTGCGAGATACAGCGTATGCGCCCATCCACACAGCACGAACCGTGAACGTGGCGCCAGTTGGTGGGCGGTGTGCGCCTCTTCGATTGCCGCGGCCTCGCGACCGACCAGCGTCAGCAGCCAGGCATAGCACACGTGCGACACGGCATTGTCCGGCTCCAGATCGATCGCCCGCCGGAATGCCGTCTCGGAGGCCTCCCAGTTCCAGTCGCCGCCCAGTTCGATGAGCGCCAACTGCACGTACGCGGATGCCAGCCGGTCGTTCAGTTCGAGCGCGCGGGCGACCGATCGCCGCGCGATGCCAAACGCGACTTTCGGCTTCATCACGCTGAACGATCCGAGAAACTCGTAGGTTCTCGCCAGCGCCACGTGCGCCTGCGCGAAGCTCGGATCGCGGGTCACCGCACGCTCGAAGTGCTCCACCGCCGGCAGCCAGCCGCCGGCGAATCGCTCCTGCCAATGATGCTGCCCGCGCGTGAACTGTTGAAGCGCCTCGGCATCGGTGGTTTCCGGGCGCAGGCCGCCGACGGTGACCCGGCCCACGACGAAGCCGGCGATCTGGCGAGCGAGGTGGTCCTGCGCGCCGAAAACGTCGGCCACCGCCGTCTCGGCGGTGAACGACGGCAGCGCTTCCCCGACCCGCGCGTCGACGACCGTGGCAGTGGCGCAGAAGCGCTCGCCGTTGCGGCTCAGTTGACCGGTCACCACGAGCGCCACGCCGAGGCGCCGCGCTGCCTCGTCCGCTGCCAGCGAGACGAGCTGGCCGGTCAGCGTGCGCGGGGCCACGCGCAGCTGCGGCACGAGGCTCAAGGCGCTGCAGATGTCCTCGGCGATCCCCTCGGCCATCGAGTGCAGCGGTCCCCACTCGCTCGGGGACACGCTGAAAGGCAGTACGGCAATGTCGACAGGGCGGGGCGCCCACTCCGGCCGCGCCGATGATGCCGGCGTGCCCGCGTCGCGAATCGCCTCGAGCTCGACCTGCACCTCGGCGGCGCTGTTGTGGCGGTCTCGCGGGTCCTTGGCGAGCAGCCGGTCGACCACTGCCGCGAGGGCCGGCGGGCAGTGGGGAGACATCCGCCGGACCGGTACGTGCGGCTGCTCGAGAATCAACTCGACGAGATCGAGGCGCGAGCGCGCGTCGAAGAGCTTCGCGCCGGTCGCCATCTCGTACAACACGGCTCCCAGGGCGTAGAGATCGCCCCGGTGGTCCACCTTGTCGGGTGCGGCGAACAGCTCCGGCGCCATGTACGGCGCCGTCCCGTACACCGAGCCGGCGGCGAACGGCGTGTCGGTCGTCGTCTCGTCCCCGGTCGGCATCCGGTGCGCGAGGCCGAAGTCGAGCACTTTGACCCGCTCGTCGTCGGTGATGAAGATGTTCGCCGGCGTGATGTCGCGATGGAGAATGCCACGCCCGTGCGCGAAGCCCAGGGCGGCGGCCGTACGGATGCCGACGTTCAGCAGTTCCGTCAACGGCACCGGGCCGCGGGCGAGCCGCTCACGCAGGCTGCGTCCGCGAAGCAGCTCCATGGCAATCACCAGCTGCCCGCCGACGTCGTCGACGTCGAGGATGGTGCAGATATTCGGGTGGTTCAGCGAAGCGGCCAGACGCGCCTCGCGCCGGAACCGGCGCGTGGCATCGACGTCAGCGGCGAGGCCGGGCTTGAGAATCTTGAGTGCGACGGAACGAGGCAGCCTGGTGTCCTGCGCTTCGTACACCACACCGGCGCCGCCGCTGCCGAGCGTGCGGATGACGTAGAAGTGCGAGATGTGCCTTCCAATCATCGGCCTGCCACGCGAGCCTTCGCTCGCGACCGAGGCCACCGCGCGGCCTCGACACCGATGCCCGGGGACCTCATCCGCAAATCATATGACGAGTCGCATCTGTTGAAGCCGCTGCTTGTGTCTGGGATCGAGAGCGTAGAGATCCCGAATGCTCGGCGCAAAATAGTTGAACGGCGACGCGCCGTCATCGTACGCCTTGTCCTGATACTCCAGCGCCCTCGGCCGGTCGCCCAGGCCGGCGTAAATGTAAACGTAGCACTGGGGAGGGACGTACATGTCGTGGCGCAGCCGGTCCAGCTCCTGAACCAGGGCGAGCGCCTCGGCCCGCCTGCCGACCCGCCCATAGCAGTGCCCCAACACGCCTATGTAGAAGGGCGCCCGCTGCGTCAGTTTCGCCGCATGCTCGAGATCGGCAATCGCCTCCTCCCACCGCGAGGTCAATTCGTAGCACTGACCGCGCAACGCCACCGCGAACACGTAGTCGGGATCCAGCCGCAGGCACTCATTGCTGAGATCGATGGCTTCCTGAAACCGCCTCGCCAGATACAGCGTCTGCGCGCGGCCACTGATGACGAACCGCGAGCCGGTCGACAGGTTGTAGCCGCTCTGCGCCTCGGCAAAGGCCGCATCGTCCCGACCCAGGAGGATCAGCAGCCACGAATAGCAGACGTGGGTGACGGCGTTGGTCGGATCGAGCTGCAGTGCCCGCCGGAACGCCTGCTCGGAACCCTCCCAGTCCCAGTCGCCGCCGAAGCGGATGAGCGCCAGCTCGGTCTGCGCCTCGCCGAGGGAGTCGTCGATCTCGAGCGCCCGCTCGATGGACTCACGGGCGATGGCAAAGGCCAGCGCCGGTTTCATGTAGGAGTAGAAGCCGAGAAACTCATAGACCGCCGCCAGCGCGACGTGCGCGCGCGCGAACCGGGCGTCGCGCTGGATCGCATATTCGAACTGCTCGATTGCGGCCCGCCAGCCGCCGCTGAACCGCGACTGCCAGTGGTGCAGTCCGCGCTTGAAGGCGGCATTGGCGTCGGCGTCGCGGGTGGTCGCCCCGCCGGAGAACTGCTGCACGTAGGCCGCGATCCGTCCGGCGAAGTGGCTGGCGACATCCTCGTCGCCTCCGACCAGGTGGGCGGCCTCCCTGTCGGCCCGCATCGCCGGCCCACGCGGCCGCTCGCTGGTCGTGTCGACGATGTTGGCGGTCACGCGGACGCGCGATGCCGCGTGCTGCAGACTGCCCTCGACGATGGTCGCGACGTGCAGCTGAACGCCGATGTCCCGCATCGACAGCGACGACGCCTGCGCCGCCAGTTCGTGATCGACGACGTGGACATGAGCGTGGCGGCCGAGTTCGGCCGTGATGCTGCGGGCGAACTCGTGTCCGGTGGGGACGCCCTCTTCGGACGGCCGCCCGATGTCACGGAACGGCAGTACGACGACCCCCTGCCGCCGGATCCGCGTCGGGGCGAGCAGCATACTGCGCGGCTGGTGCGTCTGCCGGGCGAGCGTGTCCAGGTCGACCTTCAGTGCCGCCGCGGACGGGTAGCGATCCTCCGGCCGCTTGGCCAGCAGGCGGTCGATGATCTGTTCGAGGAGTGGCGGGTAGTTGGGCGCCAGCCGTCGCAGCGGAATGTGCGGCTGGTTGCGGACGAGGTGAATGACGTCGTCACGCGAGCGACCTTCGAACGGCCGCGTCCCGGTGGCCATCTGGTAGATGACCGCGCCGAAAGCGTAGAGGTCGCTGCGCGCGTCGGGGACGAGGTCGACGTCGAACAGCTCCGGAGCCATGTAGTGGATCGTGCCGACGAGCGCCCCGGGTTGCGTGAGGTCGCTCTGGACGTCGCCGTCGTCGCCGGCCGCGAAGCTCTTGGCGAGCCCGAAATCCAGGAGCTTCGCCACCCCATCGTCAGTCAGGAAGATGTTTCCCGGCGTGATGTCACGGTGGAGGATGCTCTGCTCGTGCGCAGCGGCCAGCGCGTCGACGGCCTGCAGCGCCACCAGCATCAGCTCCCGGGGCGTCATCGGCGAGCGCGCGAGCCGCTCACGAACGGTGGTGCCGTGAAGCAGCTCCATGGCAATGAAGGGCGAGCCGTCGCCCTCCAGGACATCGAGCACCGTGCAGATATTCGGATGATTCAGCGTCGACGCGAGCCGTGCCTCGCGCCTGAAGCGCCGGACCGCCGCCAGATCCTTGGCGAGCGCCGGCTTGAGGAACTTGAGTGCGACCGACCGCGGCAGACGGGTGTCCTGCGCCTCATAGACGACACCCATGCCGCCGCCGCCGAGATTCCGGATGACGTAGAAGTGCCCGAGGTGTCGACCGATCACGGCCAGTCTCCGGTCTGATCAGAAGTCAGTCGTCCCGTCGGGCTCCCGCGCCACGAACCCATTGGCCGCCTGACGTGTCGAGAGCATCGCGAGGTAGACGTCGCGGCGGCTCTCATTGACCCGTTCGAGTGGCGTATGTTCGGGTCGAGCGTGCCACGGGTTGAAAGACACCTTCTCCGCGAAGGCCTGTTGTTCCGGCGCCGTGAACGTCTGGCGGGGGATGGTCAGCGTCGCGACCTTGACGAAGGGTGAGCGAGTCTCGGGCCACGCGACGGTCGGGTCGTTCACGGGCATCTCGGTCGAGCCGTCACCCGGCTGAACGAGAAAGTCGAACGTGACCGCGCGATCCTGCAGCGTCTCGACCATGGCCGCCGCAAGAAAGTCGGTGCGTGAGGCGACCGTAGCGAGGCGCGCTTCAGGCATCTCGGTGTCGATTACCGTCGGCCGCATCTGGTATTTCACCGCCAGCGGCCCGAGCGCGTACGCCGTCTGACTGAAGTACGGCACCGTGAGCGGGTTGGGAATCACCTTCTTGAGCGGGTCCACGTTGGGGAATTCATGGTTCATGCGTTGTCCCAGTGTCGTCAACGCCTGCGTCAGCCGCTGGACGTCGGCCACCTGGCCCGCCTTCGTTGCCGCCTCGAGTGCCGCCTTCGTCATCGCGATCTGTGCGCCGAGTTGCATCAGTTCGAAGAACGCCTCAGGGCTCTTCGCGACGAACACGGGCGCGTCCACGAGCAGGAAGTCGTGGGTCCACTGCTCGTCCGGCAGCAGCTTCCGTCCAGGCACGCCGAACAGCTTGATGGCCATCCCGTGTGCATCCTTCACGGAGTCATCCATCTCGGATCCGGAGTTCGAGAAGCGCACGTAGGCCCGAAATGAACCCGGCTCGGCGAACAGCCCGTGCCGGAACTGGGGCGGCACGTCGCCGGTTACGACGAACTCGGCTCGCACCAGCCCATGATGCTTCGGGTGGGCCCCACGGCGCATGATGTTCGGCAGCGACGGCTGCGCCGCGGCGAGGGTCTGTTGCAGCCGCAGCGCCCGCTTCGTGAAGCCGTCGATGATGTTCGTATTGACGTCCACCGGGGTTTCGATAGGCATCGGCAACCGTCCTTGCATGACTGCGGTTAACTGCGCCGGAAGTCGCTGTGTGTGAAGGACACCGGCGTTGCGTTCGTGACGTTTCTGGCGACGATGTCGTTCAGCGAGCGGGTACGATCGATGATCTGGAGGCCGCGCTGCGACAACGCTGCCTCGCCGTAGACCGACTCTGCGAGCAGCGGGTTGGTGAGCGCCTGCGAGAACGCATCGATGCCAACCATGCGCCCCATCAACGGCGCGAGCACCGAGTTGGGACGGATATCCTCAGCGAACAGCCCGGTGAAGAGATCGATCTTGTCGACGTCGCCGTAGACGTCCATCAGCGCCTGGCGCACTCGCGGGCTCGACGAGATCTGATTCACGTGGGTGGCGCGTGGGAACCCGCTCCACTCGCGATAGTCGTTGTAGCTGCGCAGGCTTGCCGTCCGGCTCGTTTTCAGGCTAGGCAGCTCGGCGTCGTGGACCAGAAAGGGCGGCGTATTGAACAGTCCGATCTCACCGGCCTTCTGCCGCGACGCGCCGGCGAAGGCCTTCTGCAGTCCGTGCTTCAGCAGCAGGTCGTTCCGGAACGCGCAGTCGGCAACTTCGACCGAGTCGTCGACGAAATCGATGTGGTCCGGCATCAGGCTGTGCCAACGGTAGAGCAGGTTGAACTCGAGCGACACCCAGTTCGGCCGGTGCCAGGCCTTGTTGATCCGCCGGCCGGCTCCGAGACGGAACTTGAAGTGGTACGGCGCGATGTGGTTGATGTAGTCCTCGACGACGATCTTCAGCAACTCGACGATCAGTACGTTGCGCGTCACCTGGAAGAGCGTCTCGTCGTCCCACCTGGGATGGGCCTGCTTCAACTCCCTGGCGACCCAGTTGTGCTCGCGCAGAAACAGGATGTTCATCATCGCGTAGCCGGGAGTGATGTTGATCCGATCGCCCCCCATCGCGAACAGCAGGCGGAGTTGCGCGTTCGAGAGCGGCCGCTTTTCGGAGAGCAGCGGCGGCGGAATGGCGCTGCAGTCCGGCACAGGTGTGCCATTCCCGTCCACCATCAGCTCTCCCCGTTCGTCACGCCGGAAGTAGAAGGGGGGATACTCCTCGCAATTGATGCACTGGCTCCGCAGGCGGCCGTCGCGGCCTTCCCTCAGCGCGCGAGTCGTCTCTTCTGTCCGGCCGTACAGGTTGGAGAGGTCGATGTCGTGGCTCGATGTCGTTCTCAGGATGTTGTTGGGATGGTCGCGGAAGTCGGTGCGTACGACGCCGTCGATGAACCACTGAGCGAAATAGCCAAAAAGGGCCGTGGACTTGTTCGACGGGCGGAACTCGCCGTCACCACGGCGGAAGAGCGGCGCGATCGCCTCGGGGCTTGGCAGGCTTGTGGGCTGCGCCGGACCGAGATGCCGCCCATAGTAGGTGCGATCGGTCAACGAATCCCAGGTCGGACGGTCGCTCTTCATGCTCAAGGCGTTGGGCCGCGGCGGGACGTCCATGATGGCCAGGTTGATCAAAAATCCGTTGACCACGCGTGTGAGGAAGTCGTTCTTCTGGACGAGATCCCACACCGCCTTCCCGCGTGTCAGCGCGATGAAGCGGAACTTGTTCCACCAACCGTCGGCGCTGGTGTCGCGAGCCTCGCTTCCTTTCAGTGGCAGCAGGGCGAATCCTGGCGGGGCGGGCGGCGCCGGTGGCCTGGGCGGCACATTCACGCCTGCGGCCGTCGACACACTCGCAGAAGCTGGGGTACGAATGATGTCTGGCATCCAATGCTCCCGAATCCAGGCGACGTCTTCCTCGATCGATACCGTCTGGACGAAGTCGGCCAGGTCGGATATCCGATCCAGATCGTCGATTTCAATCATCAGGCCCGGTGGAAAGGTCGGCTCCAGTCGCCGGTAGCGCGCTGGTCCCAGCAGGCGGCCGCACTGGTAGTCGGCGATACCAACCGTGCCGTCCCCCATGAGGCGGACGATGTCGGTGCCCCACCCGAGCAGGCCCCATCGATGGCGTGGTCCGCGAATGAACCGGAGATTGAGGCCGGCGCCAACCGACAGCAACACGACCTCGTCGAGCGAGGGGTTCGGCTTGTAGCGACGGTCGAACAGCTGGGCGAGGGCACACATCGACGGATTGTTCGAGAACACGCCGCCGTCGATGTAGCCGTCAACCGTCGGAAAGTAGGTTGGCCCGGCCGTCGTGTAGAGCGCCACCTTCCAGGCCAGGCGATCCCGATCGCTGTCCAGTCCCTCGAAGTTGTGGAAGATCTTCGGCCGCCAGCGGCGTTGCCCCAGCGCCCGATCCGGACCGCGCCCTTCGTCGTCCAGGTCGAAGCTCGTGACGAGGACTCGCGAATCCAGCTCGCCCAGTCTGGCCTCGCCCAGTGCTGCGCGGAACGAGCGCTCACGGGCCCGGGTGCCGAACCGTGGCCACAGCCACTGACCACCGAGGAACCGCGGAATGCCCTCGCCAAATGTCTGCTGGCCGTTGAGAAACACCTTCTCGATGTGATGCAGCGTGTCGAGTGTGGTCGGACCACCCAGGCGGTGGGCCAGTGCAAGGGCGATGAGACCGCCGCTGGAGGTGCCGGCGAACAGGTCGACGCCATCCAGAAGGCCCGACAGTCCTGGCTGCTGGCAGAGGCGGCGGAGCAGCGCCACGGTCAGCAGGCCCCGGATGCCACCACCATCGAGGGCGAGGACGCGATATGTGGTCATGGAGTCGCCGACGCGGCCCTGCACGTGAGATCAAACGACGCGGCCGCCATTATCGAACGCATCCGTACCGCAAAAAGTAGAAAATCGCGGCCGGCCGACGTCGACTGCCCCTGCTGTCTGTCGCTTGCAGCCTCACCGCGCAGCGGGCATGAGGGCGAGAGGGTGGTCCTCGCTGATTCCCAGGAATTCGGCAACCGCCCGCGCCCGCGCCGTCTCTTCACTGGTGGGCCTGGACAACGGGTTGGGACGGACCACCAACAGCAGGCCACCCCCGGCGGCCTCGCGGACGTCGCAGGGTGCGGCGCGGAGCCTCTCGGGCCCGCCAAGCTTCAGCACCGCACGCGGGCCGACGTGGAGGATGGGCGGCACGTATCTCAGGCGACGGAGCCCCTCCTGGTCGAACGGGACGTCGACGTCTCCATAGTCGAACAGCAGGCCGAGCTCCGGCCGGTTGGTCTCCGCCAGACGGGCGAGCAGATCGAGATAGCCGTCGGCGGGGCGCTCGAGTTCGGGGAGCTGCATCGCAATGGAGATGCGGCCGCCGCGGCCGGAACACTGGACGTAGCGGCGCGCATCGTTGCCCATGAACCACGAGAACTCCGACTGGCCGGCGCACAGGCGGCCGAGCGTGGCGTGGCTCGCGCCGGTCCAGGGCTGGTCGCCCTCCTGTGTCGACCCCTCGCCGCTGGCGATGTGGACCGCCTGCGGCCGAAGCGCGGGATCCCACTCCCACAGCGCCGACAGCGTGCGCTCCCACTCCTCGGCGCGATCGCTGGGCCAGAAGCGCAATTCGATTCCAAGTGTGGGAGTCCCCTTGCTCACTTGCCACCGCCGTCGACGTGGCTGGCGCGCGAGATCCACGGGCGGTCGCCGAACTTCACTCGGGAAATCGGGCTCCCCGCGCTGAACAAGGTGTCGAGCATGGCTGTCATCGTTCTCCGGCCTGCCGCCGTGTCGTCGGCGCGCAGCGGATCGCGCAGGAACTGGATGCTGTACCGATCGCCTGTGGGAATGTTGAGCGCCTCGGCCTCGGCGTTGTTACGGTACTGGCGGGCGGCAGCGGTCCCCTCGGTGTAGGTGCCGCTGCGCGAGCCGGGCAGACCGGGCGTGAGGAGGTCCGACTTGATGTTGACCCACTCCACGACGCCGCCGACCATGTGCGAGTAGTCGGGCGTGGTGACGCCCTTCGTCCCGATGGTGGCCGGCACACCGAGCAGGAACGCGCCTTTGAATTTCGGGACCCCGGCCGGGCGGCCCACGGCCTCGCCGATGGCGCCGCGCAGGCTGTTCCGCCAGTTCCCGACGGTCCTCGCCCACGGCCCCGACATGCCCGTCGGATCGGCTTTTGCCACCTGCTCGGCCATCGCGTCGAACCGATCCAGCAGGTTCTCGATGGCGTCCTGGTTTCCCGACCACTTGCTGAACTTGCCGGACATCGCCTTCGCATGGATCTGCAGCATGTCCGCCATGAGGTTCGACACCTCGGGCGGCACCGTGGTCTTGTGATCCGTCGCGAAGTCCGCCGCGTCGTTCCGCAGCTTCTGCCATTCGGTGCTGCTGCGGTTGACGCCGAGCGTCTTCTTGCTGACGGCCGGTTCGGCGGGCAGCTTCGGCTTGACGTTGTCGAGCAGCTTGTCGAGCGCCGGGCGGTCGGACCGGGCCAGTCTGTCGATCAGTTCCTGGCGCGCCGCGGGAGACTCGGCCGTCTCGAGCGCCACCTGGGCTCGCGTCAGCATCGTGTCGAACGCGCGCCAGCCGTAGGCCCGCCAGATTTTGACGACGGCGCCGCCGCCATAGGCGCGCGCGAACTCGATGGCCGCCGGCCGTGCCGCCAGTCCCGTGTAGAACGGCAGCCCTGGATTCTGGGTGAAGGTCGGGTCGGCCATCGACCGCAGGAATTCGGGGATGAGTTCGGGCGGCACCGAACCCAGGATGGCGTCGACGTTGTGCTGCGCGAGCCCCTTGGATGTCGGTCCGCCTCTGAGGCCGTCGTTCAGGCGCCGCAGCCCCTCGGCCGCCTTCGGGTCGCCCTTCGCGGCGAGCACCGCGGCGTCGCGCGCCGCGATCAGGTCCGCGGCCTTGGGGATGCCGGTGGCGAACGACCCCTCCGGCACGTAGTAGGTCAGCTCGCCATTCGGCAGGCGGCCCTCGAGCGCGCCGGGCACTTCGGTGGATTCCTTGAGCGATCGGCCAGCGGTGGCCGGGTCGAGCGGATCGGGCGTGTAGTACTTCTCGAGCGCGGCCCGCCCCTCCGGCGTGTACGCCACCACGCCGCGCCCCATTGGGCGGAAGGTGGTGCCGCCCGGCATCGGCGCCTCGATGCCCAGCTGCGACAGGCGGAGCTGCATCCCGGAGATGTGGGCGCTGTACGACGATAGCGCCGTCGTCAGTTCGTCCGCGGTGAGGATCTTCCGGTTCGCACCGTCGTTGACCAGCTTCAGTTCCTCGGCCCACAGCTTCTCGATGCTCTTGAGGGTCGTGTCGATCTCGACCGCGGTCGCCTCGCCGCGCGACAGTGCCTCCATCCGCGCGACCAGCGGTTTGCGCTGCGCGGCGAGCGCGTCGATGCGCGCCGCGAGCTTGACGTCGATTTTGAGCTTGGTAATCAGCGTCTGGGTCAGCCGCGCTTCGAGCGGCGCCGTGATGAAGCGGCCCGCCTCGAGCCCGACCATCAGCGCGACGTTCTGGAAGATGGCGTTGGCGCGCTCGTCGCCGCTCATCAACTCGCCCTTCCTGGCGAGGTGCTGCAGCTCCCCGATGCCGTGCAGCGAGATCATCGCCGACGTGGATCGGCCGAGCGCGAACCGGATCTTGGCGACGTTGGGATCCAGCTTGAGCTTGAACAGCCCGGTGAAGCCGTAGTTGACCGCCTTGAGCACGCCGAGAGTGATGGAGTTCCAGAACCAGTCGACGAAGAAGTTGCCCTCGGCCTTGCCGAACACGACCTCCTGGCCGGCGCGGCTCACCGCCGTGAAGACCAGACCGCCGATGACCAGTTCTCCGGCGGTGGCGAACGCCACGCCGGCGCCGACCGCCCGCAGCCCCCCGAAGGCCAGTGAACCGGCGGCGCCGCCGGTCAGCGCGGCGGCGGCGACGATCAGCACCAGCTTGCCGACAAACGCGATGCGGTCGACCCACTTGATGCGCGTCGCGAAGTCGTCGAGATCCCGCTGGAACTCAGCCGATTCGGCCAGGTCGGCGAGCTCCCGCAGCGCGTCGTCGATCAGCTGTCGATCGCTCTTCTCCGTGAGGTTGTATCCCGAGCCGTAGACGACCTTCACCCCAGAGAGCCGAAAGACGAGCATCTGCAGCTGGTGGGCGTACTTCGCGGCCCGGTCCGTCCGCTCGCCCCAGAACGTCGCCTCCATCCCGGAGTTGATCAGCGAGCTACTGAGCTCGGAGCGGATGGCGCTGAGCTGACCCTGCCAGATCATCGCGGTCAGCAGGCCGATCGACCGCTGCACCGACGCGTAGAGCGACTGAATCGACTCGAGGACGTTGTCCCGCTCGTTCCGCCAGTCCCACTCGATCGAGTCGCGCTTCCGCTCCAGATCTCCGGCCAGGTCGCCCCATGTCAGCCCGACGAGATTGTCGGCCTCCGAGGTGGCCGACGTGCCCCACAAGGTGCCTTTCTGCCGGCGGGCCTCACGCAGCTCGTTCACGAGGCCGGGGATCTGGGCGATGAGGCTCTTCACGCCGTTCGCGTCACGCAGGTAGAGGCGCTTCACCCAGTTCGGGAAGTCGGCCATCGCCGTGTCGGCCGCGGCCAGGCTCCGCGTGTCGCCGGCTGCCGTGTAGGCCTCCGTCATCGCCGCGATGTACAGGTCGGTGATGCGGGACACCTCCTGCTGCGCCACCGTCGCCAGGCCGCCCATGTACTCGTCCGACCGGTACATCTCGTCGAGCATCGGAAAGATCGGATTGAGGTAGGTGAGCAGGTCGAGGAGCCGCTGCGCGTTGCGGGTGAGGCCCTCATCGTCGCCCGCCTGCGTCGCCGCCTGCATGTCCTCGGCGAGCCTGTATCGGAGCATCACCATCGCCCATGTGATCGGCACCTTGGCGGCGTTGAGCCGCCCGACGATCATGTCGAGCAGCATTCCCGTCGGAAGCTGCGGGGCGCGCTTGGGATCGGGCTTGAAGGCCGGGGGCGCGACCGTACCGATCACGCCGCCCTCGGGGCGCGAGAGCGTGACGCCCTGCGTGTCGAGGGTGGTCAGGTTCCGCGTCGCGGCCCACTTTCCGTTCTCTTCCAGCTGGAACTGATGTACCGACCCCGTCGGCCCGGGTGAGTATGCGATGGTGTGGAACAGGACGTGACGGACCGTGCCGTCGCCATAGACGTCGAGCGTGATCGACTCTGGCGACTTTTCGACGATCGCGGCGTTGATCCGGCGTGCGTGCGGTTTGCCCAGCTCCCAGGGGCCGCCCGGATCGCGCTCGATGACGAAATGCAGGTCGGACGGTTCCCCGGTGAAGCTGCCCAGATAGCTGATCTTGTATTGGATCTTGACGTCGCCGTACCCGGTCGTCCGGACGCCGAATCCGATCTGGAACCGTTCGGTCCAGTCCACCAGGATCGGGTCGGGCAGGCGGTCGCCGCCATCGGTGGTGACCAGCGCCTGAGGTGCGCCCCACTGAGCGGCGCCGTGGACGTTCACCGAGCCTCCGGCGGAGAGCGTGGGGGCGATCGCGTACGCCTCGTTCTCCAGAGTGTGAGCGGCGCCGGGCGGCATCCCGGCGGCGCCGCGGCGCTGCTGAACGACGTGCGTGAGTTCGTGCGCGAGGACGTGACGTCCGGCGCCGGACTCGACGGACATGGGACGCGCGAGGTGGACGTCGTTGCCGACCGTCACCGCTTCGGCGCCATGGGCCGCCGCGACGTCGTTGCTGCTGTGCAGCCGGACGTCGTGCAGGTCCACTCCGACCGCCTGCTCCAGCTGTCCGCGTGCGTGTGGCGGCAGCGGCGAGCCGGCGCGTGCGTCCTCGGCTGGCACGGGGTTCGCCGGGAGCTCCGCTCGTGCTGAGGCCGCCGTTGCCGCCTGCAGGAAGAGCGGCACACCTGCGGCGTTGCTGGCAGGCACACCGGTGAGGGCTGGTGCCGACGCTGGCGCGGGAGCGCCGGTCGGCAAGGCCCGCTTCCTGGAGGATTGCGCCCGGCGGCCGCCTTCGAACACGGCGTCATCCTACGCGCAGGTCAGGCGC
>CADEDC010000087.1 GCA_902825985.1 uncultured Acidobacteriota bacterium
ATCGTCACCGCCCGCCGCCGAACAGCCGCTGCCGCGCCGCGGCGAGCGGGCGCTGAGCCGGGCCCGCCTGCTGGCACAGACCGGACGCCTGCGCGATGCGCTTGCCACCCTCGACCAGATCACGATCACGGACGAGGAGAAGCCGGCCGCCGACCGGCTGCGGGCGGAGGTGCAACGGCAGTTGCTGGCGGCCGGTCAGTACGCGGCTGGCGCTGCGGCGCCGGCGCCTCAGGCCGACCCGACGGAAGCCACGCGATGAAGTGTCCGAAGTGCGGCTATCTCGGATTCGAGCCGGCGGACCGGTGCCGCAATTGCAGCTACGAGTTCGCGTTGGCGTCACGCCGTGCCGAGCCCGAGCTGTCGCTGCGGGAACAGCCAGGCGAGCGGGTGGTCGACGATCTCGATCTCATCGACGCGTCGGCCGCAATTCCGCGGACGCCGGCGGCGTCGCCGAGCGGACCGCTGCGGCGCGTTGATGGACTCGATGGGCTCGACGAGGTCGGCGAACTGCCGCTCTTCAACGACGACGTGCCGCTCATCACGAAGGCGTCGCCGCCGCGGCCGCCGCTGGCGGTGCGCCGCGCCACGCCCGAGGTGCCCCGTCTCCGCAGTGAAGCACCGCGGACACCGCCGCTCTCGTTCCAGGAACCGGAACTGGAGATGCCGTTCGAGGAGCCGGTCGTCAGCCCGGCCGTCCGTGCGCACGATCCCGAGTACGCGCCGGCGGAACCGGTCGTCCAGCAAGCGGCCGGGCTGGGGCGCCGATTCTTCGCCGCGGCGGTCGACCTGCTCCTGCTCGCGCTGGTCGACCTCTCGGTCATCTACTTCACGATCCAGATTTGCGGGTTGACGATCGGCGACCTCGACCGCCTGCCGGTTGGACCGCTGCTCGCCTTCCTCGTCGTGCAGAACGGCGGCTACCTCGTCGCCTTCACCGCCGGCGGCCAGACGATTGGCAAGATGCTGGCCGGCATCCGTGTCGTCGCCTCGGAGCCCGGTCAGGCCCTGGATCTCGGCCGGGCACTGCAGCGCACGCTGCTGTGGACGGTCATGGCGCTGCCCGCCGGCCTCGGCCTGCTGTCGGCGCTGTTGAGCGACGACCGTCGAGGCCTCCACGATCGGTTCTCGGGGACGAGGGTGATTCGCGTGGTGCCGGCCTAGCCGGGCTGATGACTGGCATCGCGCTGGCTCTGGCCACCTCGCTGGGTGTCGGCTACGCGCCGTTTGCGCCCGGCACCTTCGGTTCTGCCGCCGGGCTGCTGGTCTGGGCGCTGTTGCCGCCCTCGGCGCCGCTCCACCTCGGTGTCACCGCCATTGTCTTTGCGCTCGGCGTTTGGGCGGCGGCGGTCACCGAACGGCATTACCGGACGACCGATCCCGGCGTCGTCGTCATCGACGAAGTGCTCGGGATGCTCGTGACGCTGCTGTTCAATCCGGTGACGTGGGGCGGTGCGATTCTCGGTTTCCTGCTGTTCCGTCTCTTCGACGTGCTGAAGCCCTATCCGGCCAACCGTCTCGAGCGGCTCCACGGCGGCCTCGGTGTCATGGCCGACGACGCGATGGCCGGGGTCTATGCGAACATGGTGCTTCGTCTGGCGCTGCTCATTGCGCCCGTCGGTCTGCTGTAGGAGCGGTGACGCGGCCAGCCGGCCGGCAGTCGCCAACCAGTCCAGTCACGCGCCATGACCGCCACCATCCTCGCCGTCGGCAGTGAGATGCTCACGCCGTTCAAAGTCGACACCAACTCCCTGCACGTCACCGAGCGTCTGAATGCGATCGGCTACGAGGTCCGGGGCAAGGCCGTGGTCTGCGACGATCTCGACGAGATCGTCGCGGCGTTCCGGGCGGCGGTCGGCCGGGTCGACCTCCTCGTCTGCACCGGCGGCCTCGGTCCGACGGAGGACGACCTGACGCGCGACGCCCTGGCCCGGATCATGGGTGTCGACATGGAGCGCGATGCCGGCATCCTCGAGGATCTCACGGTCCGGTTCGCGCGCCGCGGCATCGTGATGCGCGACAACAACCTCCGCCAGGCCCTCGTGCCGCGTGGCGCGATCGCGGTGAAGAACGCGAATGGCACCGCGCCGGGACTGCTGGCACGCGTGGACCGCACCATCGTGGTGCTGCTGCCGGGGCCGCCGCGCGAGATGAAGCCGATGCTCGACCGGCTGATCGGCGACGGTGCGATTCCATCGCACGGCGACGGGCTGTTCCGCCGGGTACTCAAAATCACCGGCCGGCCCGAATCCGAGGTGGACGCGATCGCGCAGCCGATCTACACGCCGTGGATGTCACAGGCCGTGCCGATCTCCACGACGATCCTGGCGGCGCTCGGGCAGATCGAACTGCATCTCACGGCGGCGGCCGCCGGCCGGGACGCCGCGGATGCCGTGCTCGCGCCGGCCGTGCAGGCGCTGTGCGCCGTCCTCGGCGCCTCCGTCTACAGCGTCGACGGGCGGGGGCTCGAGGCGGTCGTCGGCGACCTCCTGCGGGACGCCGGCTGGACGATTGGCGTCGCCGAGTCCTGTTCCGGCGGCCTGCTGGCGTCGCGCCTGACCGACGTGCCCGGCAGTTCGGCGTACTTCGACCGCGGCGTCGTGTGCTATAGCAATGAAGCCAAGCGCGATCTACTCGGCGTGCCGGAGGCGATGATCGCCGAGCACGGGGCGGTCAGCGAGCCGGTGGCACTGGCCATGGCCGACGGCATACGTGCGCGGGCCGGCACCAGTGTCGGCATCGGCATCACCGGCATCGCCGGGCCGGGGGGCGGTAGCGAACTCAAGCCGGTCGGCACGGTGGCGTTTGCCGTGGTCGCGCCCGCGGCGCGGTCGGTCAGGACGGTGCAGTTCTTCGGCGCCCGTGAACAGGTGAAGTACCAGTCGACGCAGGCCGCGCTCAATCTCCTGCGGCTGCTGATGAGCGGGCCGCGAGGCTGACCGGTGCGCCTCTTCGTCGCCATCGACCCGGACACCGCCACGCGAGCCGTTGCAGAGGACGCCGCCGTCATGAGTCGGCGGATGGAGTGACGTCATGGTCGACGGGCTGTTCGTGATCGTCGCGGTTGGCGGCTATCTGATTGGGTCGATCCCGTTCGCCCTGCTGCTGGCGCGACGGTGGGGCGCCGGCGATCTCCGCCAGGTCGGCAGCGGCAACGTCGGCGCCGCAAACGTCGTGCGCGCCTCGGGGTTGAAGCCCGGTCTGCTGGTCGCCATCCTCGACATGTCCAAGGGGATGGCGAGCGTGCTCATCGCCCAGCGGCTCTTCGGCGGCGCCGGTCCGGCAGCCCTGGCCGGGTTCGCCGCCGTGGTCGGCCACATCTACCCGGTGTGGATCGGATTCCGGGGCGGCAAGGGTGTCGCGACGGCGTGCGGCGTCTTCGTCATCCTCTCGCCGGTGGCGGCCACCGCAGCCCTCGTGTCGTTCGTTATCTGCGTCTGGAAGACGCGATACGTGTCGCTGGGCTCGGTCGTCGCGTCGGTGATGGTGCCGGCACTGGCATGGGCGACGGCGGAGCCGGCGGCCGTGTGTGCGGCTGGCGCGGCGGCGGCGGCGCTCATCGTCTTCCGGCATCGCAGCAACGTGCGGCGGCTGCTGGCCGGGACCGAACGGCGTTTCGGACGGGATGAAGCGATCACCGCGCGGTCGGTGCGGTAGCGGAGGCACGATGCAGACCATCGCAGTACTCGGGGCAGGGAGCTGGGGGACGGCCATTGCGGTGCACCTGGGCCGGCAGGGACATCGGGTGCACCTGTGGGCGCGCGACCCGCGGCTCGTGACCGACATCCAGGCGCGGCGGGCCAACGCGGTGTACCTGCCCGACGTCACCCTGCCGGCATCGGTGACCGTGACCGACGCGCTGGCACCGGCCCTGGACGGCATCGACATCGTCGTCAACGCGATCCCGTCGCACGGCTGCCGGACCGTCATGCGTGCCGCGGCGCCGCACCTGCGCAGCCACGCGACGATTGTGAGTGCCACCAAGGGGCTCGAGCCGGAGAGTCTGTTGCGGATGTCGGAGGTCATCGGCCAGACGCTCGGCGAGGCGCGCCCGGTGGTCGTGCTGTCGGGACCGAGCTTCGCCAGCGAGGTCGCCCAACAGCTGCCGACCGTGCTGGTTGCCGCGTCGACCAGCGGCCCGGCGAGCGAACTGGTACAGTCCGAGTTTCGCGGTCCGGCGCTGCGCCTCTATGTGTCCGGCGATGTCGTCGGCGTCGAGATCGGCGGCGCGATGAAGAACGTCATTGCGATTGCCGCCGGTGTCGTCGAGGGACTCGGACTGGGCCACAACGCACTCGCGGCGCTCATCACGCGCGGGCTGGCGGAGATCACCCGCCTCGCCTGTGCCGCCGGGGGCCACCGTGAGACGACGGCCGGACTCAGCGGCCTGGGCGATCTGGTGCTGACGTGCACCGGCACGCTCAGCCGCAACCGACACGTCGGCATCGAGCTGGCGCGGGGCCGGCAGCTGGCCGATGTCGTCGCCGGCATGAAGATGGTCGCCGAAGGGGTGAATACGACGCGCGCCGCGCTGGCGCTCGGTGAGAAGTACGGCGTCGAGCTGCCGATTGCGACGCAGATGGCGGCGGTTCTCGACGGGCGGTCGGATGTGCGGTCGGCGGTCGAGGCGTTGATGGTGCGGCCGCAGCGGACCGAGGTCGAGGTCCGCTGAGCCGATCACGCACCTGCTAAGATCGCGGCGATGGGCATCCTCGGCCGGCTTCGCGACAGCCTCACCCGCACCACGCAGCAGATCGTCGAGCGCTTCGACGAGATCGTCGGCCGCGCCGATGCCCCGGAGCGGCGGTCGCGCCCCGTGGACGTCGACACCCTCGACGCGCTCGAGGAGTTGTTGATCTCGGCCGACCTCGGCGTCGCGGCGACCGACCGCATCATCGCTGCCGTCCGGCAGCGGTCGCGGCACGGCGAGAGCCTGCGCGAGCTGGTGAAGGCGGAAATCCTCGCCATCTTCGCTGCCGTGCAGCGGCCGTCGGCCGCCGTGCCGCCGCCGAGCGTGACGCTGATTGTCGGCGTCAACGGCACCGGAAAGACGACGACGGTCGGCAAGCTCGCCAATTTCCTCGTCTCGCAGGGCAAGACGCCGCTCATTTGCGCGGCCGATACGTTTCGTGCGGCGGCGGTGGAGCAGCTCGAGATCTGGGCCCGGCGTGCCGGCGTCGACATCATTCGGGCGCGTGAGGGATCGGACCCCGCCGCGGTGGTGTTCGACGCGATCTCGGCCGCCAAGGCGCGCGGGCGCGACCCGATTCTGGTCGACACCGCCGGCCGCCTGCATACGCGTGTGAACCTGATGAACGAGCTGGACAAGATCCGGCGCGTCGCCGCTCGCGAAGTCCCCGGGGCGCCGCACGACGTGCTGCTCGTCCTCGACGCGACGGTCGGGCAGAACGGCCTGCAGCAGGCGCGCGAGTTCACCAGCGTCGCCGGGGTGAACGGCATCGTGCTGACCAAGCTCGACGGCACGGCGAAAGGCGGCGTCGCCGTCGGCATCGCGCACGACCTGAAGCTGCCGATCCGGTACGTCGGCGTCGGGGAAGGGATCGATGACCTGGTGCCGTTCTCCGCCGAGGAGTACGTCTCCGGGCTGTTCGACCAGACGTGGTAGCCCGGATCGGTTGTGATGCCATGACGCCGGCCGACTACATGGAGCGGGCGCTCTTCCTGGCCGGTCGCGGGCGCGGGCGTACGAGTCCCAATCCGCTGGTTGGCGCGGTGGTGGTGTCTCCGGACGGCGTCATTGTCGGGTCGGGATTTCACGAACGGGCCGGCGAAGCGCACGCCGAGGTGCGCGCGCTCGACGCCGCCGGCGCCGCGGCGCGCGGCGGCACGCTGTACTGCACGCTCGAGCCGTGTTGCCACATCGGGCGCACCGGTCCGTGCGTCGTCCGCATCGCGACGGCCGGCATCGCGCGCGTCGTGGCGGCGGTCGAGGATCCCAATCCGCTCGTCCGCGGACGCGGCTTCGCCTACCTGCGGGACCATGGCATCGACGTCGAGATCGGTCTGCAGGCCGATATCGCGACCCGGCTCAATCAGCCGTTCTTCACCCGCCTTCGTGAACAGCGGCCGTTCGTGACCCTCAAGGCGGCGCTGAGCATCGACGGCAGGATTGCCGCCGCACCGGGCGTCCGGACGCCGCTGACGTCGGCAATGGCCAACCGCCATGCCCACCTGTTTCGGGCCGAGGTGGACGCGATCGCCGTGGGGGTCGGGACCATCCTGGCCGACGATCCGCTGTTGACGGCGCGCGGCGCCTATCGCGCCAACCCGCTGGTCCGGGTCGTCTTCGACCGGCAGCTGCGGACTCCGCCGGACGCCCGGGTGCTCTCGACTTCAACCGCCGGCCCTGTCATCATCGTCACATCGGCGGACCAGGCAGCGGCGCACGCGGCGGCCCGCGCGGCGCTGGAGCGCCGCGGGGCGCGCCTGCTGGTGACCGGCAGCGGCGGCGTGCACGAGGCCCTGGGACGGCTGGCGGCCGACTGGCAGCTCGGCTCGCTGCTGCTCGAGGGCGGCGCGACGCTGCACACGGCCGCCTGGGATGCAGGGGTGGTCGATGCCGTGCGGCTGTACGTCACGCCGCACGTGCTGGGCGCCGGTGGCGTGCCGTTCTTGCCGGACCGGACGTTCTGGTCGGCCGCCCTGCACGGGCGTCGGGTTGAACCGCTGGGACCGGATGTCCTGATTGAGGGTTATGTTCACGGGTCTCGTTGAAAGCGTCGGCGAAGTGCTCGAACTGAAGCCGACGAGCGGCGGTGCCAGGCTCCGGGTCGGCACCGGACTCGCCGGCGAACTCTCGCCCGGCGACAGTCTCGCGGTCAGCGGCGTCTGTCTCACCGTCATCGTCGCGGAGAACGGGGAGGTGCAGGCTGACGTCGGACCTGAGACCCTGCGTGTCACGACGCTCGGTGGTCTCGAGCGCGGATCGCTCGTGAACCTCGAAAGGTCGATGCGGGCCGACAGCCGGTTCGGCGGGCACTTCGTCCAGGGCCACGTCGACGCGACCGGCTACATCGAGGAACTGCGTGAGGATGCGGAGTACCACTGGCTCACCGTCAGTTTTCCGAGCCATTTGCGCCCGTACATCATCAACAAGGGGTCGGTGGCGATCGATGGCATCAGCCTGACCGTCGCCGGGTTGGGCGACGATCGGTTCGATATCATGGTGATTCCGTTCACAGTGAGCCATACGAATCTGAGGCGGGCACAGATTCGGGATCGCGTGAACATCGAGTGCGACATGGTCGGGAAGTACGTGGTGCGTGCGGCAGAGCTCGCCGGGCTCAGTCTGTCGCCGGTTCGCGCCGGAGAGTTGAAACATTGAAAGCCAGACCTCGTTCCGAATCGAAGCGCGCGCTGTCCCTCGCCGGCAAGGCGCGCCCGGGTCCGTTTGCCCGTATCGAAGACGCCGTGGCGGCCATCAAGGCCGGCGAGATGATCATCGTCGTCGACGACGAGGACCGGGAGAACGAGGGCGACCTGACGATTGCCGCCGAGAAGGTCACGCCCGACGTCATCAACTTCATGGCGAAGCACGGCCGCGGGCTGATTTGTCTTTCGATGACGCCGGAGCGGCTCGACGAACTCGAGATTCCGCTGATGGTCTCGGAGAACACGTCGCGGTTCGACACGGCATTCTGCGTGCCGATCGAGGCCAAGGGCCGGACGACCACCGGGATTTCGGCGGCCGATCGCTCGGTGACCGTCCTGACGGCCATCGATCCGGCGACCCGGCCGGCCGACCTGGCGCGGCCCGGCCACATGTTTCCGCTGCGGTCGCGAACCGGCGGCGTCATCGTGCGGGCCGGGCAGACCGAGGCGGCGGTCGACCTGGCGCGCATCGCCGGGCTGAACCCGGCGGGAGTCATCTGCGAGATCATGAACGAGGACGGCACCATGGCCCGGGTGCCGGAGCTGGCGAAGTTCGCCAAGAAGCACGGGCTGATGATGATCACGATTGCCGATCTCATCAACTACCGGATCCGCACCGAGACGCTGGTGCGGCGTGCCGCCTCCGCCAAGCTGCCGACCGACTATGGCGACTTCACGGTGCACATCTTCGTGAACCAGCTGGATGGCATGGAGCACTGCGCGCTGGTCAAGGGCGACATTTCGTCGGGTCGCGATGTGATGGTCCGGGTCCACTCGTCGTGTTTGACGGGCGACGTGCTGCACTCGGCGCGTTGCGACTGCGGCATGCAGCGTGACGCGGCGATGAAGCGGATTGCGGCCGAGGGACGCGGCGTGTTCCTGTATCTCAACCAGGAAGGGCGGGGCATCGGTCTGGCGAACAAGATCCGCGCCTACGAGCTGCAGGACGAAGGGTTCGACACCGTCGAGGCGAACGAGCGGCTGGGCTTCAAGGCCGACCAGCGCGACTACGGTGTCGGCGTGCAGATACTCCGCGAACTGGGGGTGCGCTCGATGCGGCTGCTCAGCAACAACCCGCGCAAGCTGGTCGCCATCGAAGGGTATGGCTTGTCCGTCAGCGAGTGGCTGCCGCTCGAGATTCCGCCGTCGGCGTCGACGATGCGGTATCTCAAGACGAAGAAGGAAAAACTCGGGCACAAGCTGTCGGGCGTCTGATGCGCCGCCGCGGCGCGACGCCGGCCGGCCTGGACGAAGCTAGTGCTTACCGGACAGTCAGTTAGCTCGTTCCCAGGCGATTCTGGGTCGCCGCCCGCCGGCTGGCGGCCATTCTCGTTGACTGAGCCGTCCTTTGCTCATACGATAAGGGTTTGCGCTAGAGGATGTTAGCGGGAGTTTGTACCTTCGGTTCGAACGATGTTTGATTCCCTGAGCACACGTCTCCAGGACGTGTTCAAGAACCTGCGCGGCGAAACCCGGCTCACTCCCGAGGCCATCGAGGTCGCGCTGCGCGAGATCCGCCTCGCGCTGCTGGAAGCGGACGTCAACTTCAAGGTCGTCAAGGCGTTCGTCGATCGCGTGCGCGACCGGGCGATGGGGCAGGACGTACTCAGGAATCTGAACCCGTCTCAGCAGGTCGTCAAGATTGTCCGCGACGAGATGCTGGCGCTGTTCGGCGACTCGCAGGGCGGGCTGACGAACACCGGCAAGCGGCCGCGCGTCGTGCTGCTGCTCGGCCTGCAGGGCGCCGGCAAGACCACCACCGCCGGAAAGCTGGCCAAGTGGCTCACCCGTCAGGGCAAGCATCCCCTCCTCGTCTCCACCGACGTCAAGCGTCCCGCCGCCATCCAGCAGCTGAATGTCGTCGCCCAGAAGGCCGGCGTCCGGGTCTACGACCCGGCCGGTGAACTGGATCCGGTGGCCCGCGCCCGGGGCGCGATGGCGGAAGCTGCGAACAAGGGCTTCGACACGGTCATCGTCGACTCGGCCGGTCGTCTGCACATCGACGACGATCTGATGGCGGAACTGGCCGCCATCAAGGCGGTGGCCGATCCGTCGGATTTGCTGTACGTCGCCGACGCGATGACCGGTCAGGACGCGATCAAGAGTGCCGGCGAGTTCAACGCGCGGGTCGGCGTCACCGGTGTCGTCCTGACGAAGATGGACGGCGATGCCCGCGGCGGCGCCGCCCTGTCGGTGGTGTCGGTCGTCGGTGTGCCGATCGCGTTCGTCGGCAGTGGTGAACGGCTCGAGGATCTCGAGCCCTTCCATCCCGAGCGTGTCGTGTCGCGCGTCATGGGCATGGGTGACGTCCTGTCGCTCATCGAGCGCGCCGAGCAGGCGATCGATCAGGACCAGGCGGCCCGCCTCGAAGAGAAGATCCGGACGAACGAGTTCACCCTCGATGATTTTCGCGATCAGTTGAAGACGATCCGGCGGATGGGGCCGCTCGAGCAGATTCTCGGGATGCTGCCCGGCATGGGCAACATCAAACAGCTCGCGGAGAACAAGCCGGACGACAAGCAGCTCAATCGCATCGAGGCGATCATCGGCTCGATGACGCCGGAGGAGCGGCACAAGCAGCACATCATCAACGGTAGCCGCCGCAAGCGGATCGCGAAGGGCAGCGGCACATCGGTCGAGGAAGTGAACCGGTTGCTGAAGCAGTTCGTGCAGATGCAGAAGATGATGAAGACGCTGGGCGGCATGGCCGGCATGGCCGGCGGCGGGAAGAACGCCCGCCGAAAAGCGATGGAGATGATGCGCAACGTCAAGCGCTAGCGATTTCGCCAGATGGCTGTGATGACGCCGCGCACGGGGCGCGGCGGACCCGGGAGATTCACAGCGCAACAGGAGTCTGGGGGCCGGGCCACGGACACCACGCAGGAGAGACCGATGGTCGTCATTCGTATGCGGCGGGCGGGTTCCAAGAAGCGCCCGTTCTTCCGCGTCGTCGTCACCGACTCGCGCGCCGCGCGCGACAGCAGCTTCGTCGAGATTCTCGGCTACTACAACCCGCGCACGAAGCCGGCGGTCGTCAAGATCGACCGCGAACGCGTCGATTTCTGGGTCAAGCAGGGCGCCCAGCCGTCCGACTCGGTGCGCACCCTGATGGCGCGCCATCTGACGCCGGAACCGGCGGCCGCACCGGCGGCGCCCGCGGATCAGTAGGCGCCATGGGCGACAGCGCGATCAAGCAGGTCGTCGAGGTGCTGGCGAAAGCCCTCACCGACCATCCCGACCAGGTTCACGTCAGCGAGTCCGAGCATCGTGGCACGACGCTCGTGGAACTGTATGTGGCACCAGGTGAACTCGGTCGCGTGATCGGCAAGCAGGGACGGACAGCCGCTGCGCTTCGCACGCTGGCCGCGTCGGCTGGCGAGAAGGAAGGCAAGACCGTCCAGCTCGAATTTCGCGACGGACGTCCCTGATCGGCCGTGCACGCCGACTGGGAGGAGATGGCGCTGGTCGGCCGCATCGCGCGGCCGCACGGCATCCGCGGTCAGCTGATCGTGAACCCGGAAACCGATTTTCCGGAGGCGCGCTTCACACCTGATGCCGTGATGTTCGTGCGCCGCGGCGCGGCGGTCGAGCCGGTGACCATCGCGACGGTGCGGTTCCACCTGGAGCGGCCGGTGATCGGTCTCCAGGGCGTCGAGGACATGAACACCGCACTGACCTACGTGGGGGCGGAACTGCGGGTCCCCGCGGATCAGCTGCTGCCGCTCCCCGACGGAGCGTTCTACCACCACCAACTGGTCGGCTGCGCCGTCGTCACTCGCGACGGGGCAGCGGTCGGCACGGTGCGGCGCCTCGAAGGGACGATGGAGACGTCGCGCCTGGTGGTGGATACGTCGGACGGCGACGTGCTGGTGCCGCTGGCCGTCGACATCTGCGTGTCGATTGAACCGGCGGCCCGGCGCATCGTGATCGATCCGCCGGAGGGTTTGCTGACGCTCAATGCGCCGGACCCCCGCGGCTCCCGGGCCGAGCGGCGAGAGGCCAGCCGGCGCCGGATCGCCGAAGGGCGCCGCGCCAGGCGGCCGCAAGGGGCATGACGTTCGATATCGTCACGATCTTTCCGGCGATGGTCGAAGCGGCCCTCGCCGCCGGGGTGGTGGGGCGGGCGATCGGGCGCGGGACGCTCGCGGTGACCGTGCACGACCTGCGCGGGTTCACCGCCGACCGGCACCATGTCGTGGACGACGTCCCCTATGGGGGCGGGCCCGGCATGGTGATGAAGCCGGAACCGTGGTTTCGTGCCCTGGACTCGATTGCGGCGGCGCGACCCGGCCGCTGCCACGTCGTGCTGACGTCGCCGCAGGGGCGGCCGTTCACGCAGGCGATGGCCGGGGAACTGAGCCGGCACGAGCACCTGGTGCTCGTGTGCGGGCGCTACGAAGGGATCGACGAACGGGTGCGCACCCGGATTGACGAGGAAGTATCAATCGGCGACTACGTGTTGAGCGGCGGCGAACTGCCGGCGCTCGTCATGGTGGACGCCGTGGCGCGACTGATACCGGGGGTCGTCGGCGATGAGCAGTCGGTCATCGACGAGTCGTTCAGTCGCGGACTGCTGGACTTTCCGCACTATACGCGGCCGGCGACCTTGACGGCGCCGGCGCGGCCGGGCGAAGACGCCGGTCGGGAGAGTGACACGGACGCGGCGCTGACGGTGCCCGCGGTCCTGTTGTCGGGGAATCACGCGGCAATCCGGCGCTGGCGAAAGCGCGAGGCGATTGCCCGGACGCTGCGGCGACGGCCGGAGTTGCTGGCGGCAGCGGCGTTGGACGACGAAGAACGTGAGATCCTGCGCGAGCTCGTCGCGCAGGGCAGTAAAGGAGTGGAAGATGGGCGCCATTGAACAGGTGGAGAAATCGCAGCTGGCGAGTCGGCCGGCGATGAAGTCGGGCGACACCGTCCGGGTGCACGTGAAGGTGCGGGAAGGTGACAAGGAGCGCATTCAGGTGTTCGAAGGTGTCGTCATCGGCCAGCATCGCGGCGGCACGCGGGCGTCCTTCACCGTCCGGAAGGTCTCGTTCGGACAGGGAGTCGAGCGCATTTTTCCGCTGCATTCGCCGACCATCCAGAAGGTCGAAGTGATGCGGTCCGCCAAGGTACGCCGCGCGAAGCTGTACTACCTGCGCGAGCTGAAGGGCAAGGCGGCGCGCATGAAGGACGTGGCGCGCCCTGACGCCAAGGGCTAGACGAACACGCTGACGCCGGTTTTCGGGCCAAGCGGTATGGCGGGTCGGGGCGCACCCCCGACCCGACCGGACCGGCACCGGCAACCTCCCTGTCGCCCATGGCGCGCGTCACGGCCTACCGCACACTCGAGAACGCGCTGCGGCGTCTGGGCTACATCCACGTCGCCGGCGTCGACGAGGTCGGCCGCGGCTGCCTGGCGGGTCCCGTCGTCGCCGCGGCCGTCATCCTCGATCCCGGCCGCCATATCCCCGGGCTGTCCGATTCGAAGGTCGTGCCGGCGGCTGAACGCGAACGGCTCTGCGACCAGATTCTGGCTTGCGCCCTCGCCTGGGGCGTCGCCGCCGCCGACCCCCGCGAAATCGATCGCATCAACATCCATCAGGCCGGACTGCGCGCCATGCGCCGCGCCATACTCGCCCTCAGCCCGCCGCCCGACGTCGTCCTCGTCGACGCCTTCCGCATTCCCGACCTGCCGATGGACCAACGCGGCATCCGGAAGGGCGATCGCCACTGCGCGGTCATCGCGGCCGCGTCAATCGTGGCAAAAGTGGTGCGGGATCGGCAGATGGCGGAACTCCATGGCACTGATCCGCGATACGGCTTCGACCGACACAAGGGATATGCAACGGCCGACCACCTGCAGGCCGTTGCCCAGTTCGGGTACTCCGATGCGCATCGGCGGTCATTTCGGCCGCAGACGCTGACCGGGTCATTGGATTGAACGCCACGACTGTGCTGATCGACCGCGCTGCCACGTTGCGCACCGCTGAGAAACTCCTCCGGCAGGGGAAGCTGGACCAGGCGATCGCGGAGTACCTCCGCGTCGTCGAGGACCAGCCGCGCGACTGGAACACCGCCAACATCCTCGGCGACCTCTTCGTCAGGGCCGGCAAGACGGACAAGGCGATCGAGCAGTTCGTCGCCGCCGCTGACAATCTCAGCGACGAGGGTGCGCTGGCGAAAGCCGCGGCGCTCTACCGCAAGATTCTCAAGCTCAGGCCGGAACACGAACACGCGCTGCTGCAGTGTGCTGAAATCGCCGCCACCCAGGGCATGCTGGTCGACGCCCGCACCTACCTGAAGGCGGTCGCCGACCGCCGTCAGGCGCGCGGCGATCAGCGTGGCGTCGCGCAGATCACGATCCGCCTGGCGTCCATCGACCCGAAGGATTTCGCGGCGCGACGCGCCGGCGCCCGGGCCCGACTCGAGGTCAGGGACCTCGCCGGCGCGGTGCGCGATCTGCGGGAAATCGCCGTCGAGTTGATGCACCATCACCGTGACGCCGAAGCGATTGACGCGCTGCGGGAAGCGGTGACGCTGGCACCCGACGACCACGATGTCCGCCAGCAGCTGCTCGATGCGTTCGTCGCGGCGGGCGATCATGTCAGCGCCCGCGAGCACGCCCGCACCTCCGAACAACTACAGATGCTCGCCGCCCGGCTCGAGGAACGCGGCGATCAGGGCGAGGCGCTGGCCCTGCTCCGCGAAGCGCTCGCCATCGACCCGACCAACCTGCGGCTGGCGGCGCGCGTGAACGGCGACCCGGACCCGGATCCGATCGAGGCACCGGTCGAGCCGCAGGAGCCGATCGAGGATGCCGAGCCGGCGCGGCTGCTCGAACTGGCCGGAGAGCACATGCGGGCCGGGCGCATCGCACATGGGCTGGCGATGGTCCGTCTCACTCTGGAGCGGGCCGGATCGCTGCGCAACGACGTCGCACTGTTCGGGCTGTCGCTCGCCGACAGCGAGCCCGACGTGGCGTTCGCGGTGGTCGACCTCGCCGGCGACGCGGCGATCGCAGAGCGGGACTGGGAGTCTGCGGCCGCCGGACTGCAGGAACTGGTCACGCGCGTGCCGATGTACCTGCCCGCCTTGATGCGGCTGGTCGAGGTTTCCGTCGACGGCGGACTCGAGGCGACCATGTACGCCGCGCAGTCGCAACTGGCGGATGCCTACATCGAAGCCGGTGCAGCCGAAGAGGCGCGATTCCTGGCCGAAGACCTGGTCGCGCGCGAACCGTGGGAGCGCGCCCATCTGGAGCGCTTCCGCCGTGCCCTCGAACTCATGGGCGAGCCGGACCCCGACGGTCTCATCGCCGCACGGCTCAGCGGCGACGCGCCGTTCACCAGCACCGACGTTTCCATTTCTGCGGTCCGCGCCGACGTCCAGACCGCGGAACCCGACCCACCCGCCGCGCCGACCCAACATTGGGAGATCGACAACCACGACTTCCAGTTCGAGGTGACGTCCGTCGACGATCCGGACGGCGCCGATGCGGATGAGTCGGCCGCGGATGAGGACGATGGGTCGGAGGTCGACCTCAGCGTCGAGCTGGACGTCATCGGGGCCCCGCCGGCGCCCCCGGCGCTGCCGCCGGCAGCCGCACAGATTCAGGCCTCAGCCGACGCCGATCCGGACGTTCCCTTCGTCCCCGCGACCTCGCCAACCCTCGAGGCGGTGTTCGCGCGACTGCGCGCCAGCGGATCACAGCAGTCGGCACTGGCCGACGCTCAGGCGGAATACGCGCGCGGCGTGTCGCTGCATGCCGCGGGCGAGGTCGAGGAGAGCATCGCGCTTCTAACCTCTGCATCCCGCGCACCACAGCTCCGGTTCGGCACCGCCTCGCTGCTCGGACGCATCTACCGCGAGCAGGGGCAGCTGGATCTGGCGGTCGACTGGTTCGAGCGTGCCGCACAGGCCCCGCCACCAACCCCTGACGACGGACGACTTCTGTTGTACGATCTGGCCGACGTGCTTGAAACGACCGGAGAGTACACGCGAGCCTTGACAGTCTGCATGGAGCTTCAGGCGGACGCCGGCGACTTCCGCGATGTTGCGGAGCGTGTGAACCGGCTGACCGCGATCCAAGTAAGAGGGTAGGCTCCTGTTCCGTCGTCTCGTCCTGGTCGCCTTCTTCATCGAGGTCGGACTCCTCTTCATGGTCCTGCCATGGTCGACGCTCTGGGAGCGGAACTTCTTCATGGAGCGGGTGCCGCAGCTGCACGAATTCATGACAAACGATTTCGTCCGGGGCGCTGTCACCGGTCTCGGCCTGCTCAATCTCATCGCCGGCTTCTCAGAACTGATCCCGATCTTCACGGTGCGCGCCCGTCATGACGTGCGCTTCGGCGACGAGGCCGACACCCAGGTCCGTCCGTGATCCTCCATCTCATCACCGACCGCCGCCGACTGGCGGGGCGCGACGCCTCGTGGCCGGAGCAGCGGTCGTGTCTGCTCGCACAGGCGCGTTTCGCCGTCGACGCTGGCGTCGCCGTCATCCAGCTGCGCGAGCGCGATCTCGATGCCGCGGCACTCTGCGGCCTGGCGGCCGACCTGGTCGCGATCGCAGCCGGCACGCGGACCCGCGTCGTCGTCAACGATCGCCTCGACGTTGCCCTGGCGGCGCGTGCCGCCGGCGTCCACCTGCGCGGCGACTCGATGGCGCCGGCGGTGGTGCGGCGGCTCGCGCCATCCGGCTTCCTGATTGGCCGGTCGGTACATGCCGTGGACGAGGCCGACCGCCTTGCCGGCGACGTGGACTATCTGATTGCCGGGACCGTGTGGTCGACCCCGTCCAAGCCGGCGAGCCACCCGTTGCTCGGACTCGATGGACTGGCGCGCATCGTCGCCGCCGCGGCCCCCGTGCCGGTGCTGGCGATTGGCGGCGTGCGTGAAGAGAACCTCGCCGGCCTGATGCGGGCCGGTGCCGCCGGCGCCGCCGCCGTCGGACTGTTCATCGCCGATGCGGCTCGAGCCGATAAGGACCGTGAGTGCGGCGCCGTGTCGCTGCACGATCTGACCCGTCGGGTGACGGCTCACGCCATGGTTGCACGATCGCAACCGGAGTGAGTGCCCGACCCGCGAGACGAGATCACAGGGATGCTGGAGTTCTTCAGACGTGGACAGGCCGCCCGCGATGTGCGGCTGATGGCGGCCCAGGGCGTGGTCCAGGCGCCAGTGACCGAACTGCTCGAGATTCTCGTGTTTCTCACGAAGGACGCCGACGACGAGGTGCGGGCAACGGCGGCGGCGACGCTGCGCGACCTGCCGGACGAGGCCGTTCGCGCCTTTCTCGCGAGCGGCGCGCTCTCAGCCGACGTGCGGCAGTACTTCGACCGTCCACCGGCCCCCGCCTCATCGCCGGCATCTGGCGAGCCGCCGCCGGCGGCGGCAGACGATGCTGCCGCGCCGGCCGCGCCCGCGGCATCCCTCGATGACGACGTCGACGATCCGGATCTGCTGTCCGACGAGGCCGAAATCGAGCGCGACGGCATCGTCCAGAAGCTGGCCAAGATGAACTTCGCCCAGAAGCTCAAGGCGGCGTCCAAGGGGACGCGCGAGGTTCGTGCGATTCTGGTCCGCGACCCCAGCAAGATGATCGCGATGGCGGTGCTGACCAGCCCGAAGCTCACCGAGCCGGAAGTCGAAGCATTCGCCCGCATGGGCAACGTCGCCGAAGACGTGCTGCGCTACATCGGGGCGAATCGCGTCTGGATGAAGAACTACGGGATCGTGCTCGCCCTCACCAAGAACGCGAAGACGCCGCTCGGATTGTCGTTGAACATCATGAATCGCCTGAACGACCGCGACCTGCAGGGCTTGTCGACCGACCGCAACGTGCCTGAGCCGTTGCGCATCGCCGCCCGCAAGAAGGTGGTCAGCTCCGTCTCCCGCTGAATCGGCGATAGAATGTGCCGGTCGACCGGCGATTCCGCCAAGGAGCGTGCGATGACGCGTGCCTCGATTCGTGCCACCGGCGTGATGTGCTCGTTGCTGGGAGTGCTGACGCCGGCTTCCCTGACCGGCCAGCCCGCGGCGCCCAGGCGCGCCTCGGCGCCACCCGCCGCATATCAACCGACGGCGGCCTCGTGGCGGACTCCATGGGGGCATCCGGACCTGCAGGGGATCTGGAACAACTCGACCACGACGCCGCTCGAGCGGCCGGCGAAGTTCGCCGGCCGCGAGTTCCTGTCCGAGGACGAGGCGAAAGCCATGGACGCCGCGGCGGCCGACGCCAACGACCGTCGACTCGACGACCGGACCGCCGATGTCAATGCCGCGTACAACCAGTTCTGGTGGGAGCGCGGCGTCACGGTTTCGACCCGCCGCACCTCGCTCATCGTGGATCCCCCCGACGGCAGACTGCCGGCGTTGACGCCGGCCGGCCAGCAGCGGCTGGCGCAGGTCCGGTCGATTCTCGCCGGCGTGCCGCGCGGCCCCGAGGATCGCAATCTCGCGGAGCGCTGCATCACCCGTGGCGCACCGAAGCTGCCGGGCGGCTACAACAACAACTACCAGATCCTGCAGACGCCCGATGCCGTCGTCATCATGCAGGAGATGATTCACGAGGTGCGTGTGATTCCGCTGGATGGCCGTCCGCACCTGCCGGCAGCAGTGAAGCAGTGGATGGGCGACCCGCGCGGGCGCTGGGAGAGCGATACCCTCGTCGTCGAAACGTCGAACTACCGGGACGAGGTGGCGTTCCACTCCTTCAACTGCTGTCCGGGCGGTGGCGGGACGATGAAGGTCACCGAGCGATTCAGGCGCACCGGCCCCGGCACCATCGACTATGCCTACACCGTCGAGGACCCGGCCGTCTACACGCGGCCGTTCACGGTGTCGGTCCCGATGTCGAAGTCCGAAGGGCCGATCTTCGAGTACGCGTGTCACGAGGCGAATTACGGGATGACCGGCATCCTGTCAGGCGCCCGGGCGCAGGAGAAGAACGAGGCCGCCCCGGTCAGGTGAGCGGCGCCGGGTGGTCGTCGTCACCCTTTCGACGGCTTCACCTTTCGCTGCCGGCCCACTTTGGCGGCGGTCGCCGGCCCGGCCGGCTTGCCCGCCGCCCCGGCCGACTTGCCCGCCGTTCCAGGTCGTGGCGGCCGCCCGGGCCGTCCAGCCTTCTCTTTCGCCCAATCCGATCGCATCTGCGCGAGGCCGTCCATGTAGACGGTCGCCCGCTCCCGTTCGTCCTCGGTGTTCATCGACTTCAGCAACTGGACGGCGCGGGCGAAGTCCTCGGCGATCGTCCGCTTCGTCGTCGCGAAGTACAGTCGGCGGACCTCGGCCAGCTTGTCGTCGGCGGAGAGGATCGTGAGCTTGGTCATGACGGCTGTCGGTGGCGGCGCAGTCCGGCCTGGAAGGCCTCGAAGGGGCGCGTGTTGAGCACATGCTCGGGCTGCAGCCAGGCCCGGCGAGCGACGATGGCTCCCCAACGGAGACGGCTGAAGCCGCGGGTGGAATGGGCGTCGCTGGAGATGACGAGCGGCACGCCGCGATCGCGCGCGACGCGCGCGTGGACGTCGCTGAGATCGAGCCGGTTGACCTGACAGTTGATCTCGAGCGCGACACCGGTGCGTGCCGCGGCCGCGACGACCGCCTCGATGTCGAAAGGGTAGGCCTCGCGGCGGAGAATGAGCCGTCCGCTGGGATGGCCGACGATGTCCACCCAGCGATTCTCGATGGCGCGGACCAGCCGGTCGGTCATCTGCGACCTGTCCAGGTTGAAGGCGGAGTGCACCGACACGATGACGAGGTCGAGCTGCGCGAGGCATTCATCGTCGAGATCGAGGGTGCCGTCCGGACGGATGTCACATTCGATGCCGGCGAGCAGCCGGACGCCGGCGTGCCCATCGGCGGCGCGGATCCGCGCCGCGTGCGCGAGCGCCCGCTTCTCGTCCAGCCCATTGGCCATCGCCAGCGCCTGACTGTGATCGGTGATGGCGATGTACTCGAGTCCGGCGGCCGCCGCCGCTTCGGCCATTCCCTCGATCGTATCCCGGCCATCGGTAGCGGTGCTGTGCATGTGCAGGTCGCCGCGCAGCTCGCCGTGGCGCACCAGCGACGGCAGCTGGCCGGTGACCGCGGCGGCAATCTCGCCCCGGTTCTCACGGAGCTCGGGTGGGATCCACGCGAGCCCGAGCGCCGCGTAGACATCTTCCTCCGTTGCTCCGGCCACCCGTGACTCATCGTCGGTGCGGAACACCCCGTACTCGTTCAGCTTGAGCCCGAGGCCGATGGCCCGGTCCCGTAGCGCGATGTTGTGTGCCCGGGAGCCGGTGAAGTATTGCAGCGCCGCGCCGCGGCTCTCGGCCGGAACCAGACGGACGTCCACCTGGAAGCCGCCCTGCAGCAGGGCACTCGACTTCGTGTCGCCGTGCCCGAGGACGCGTTCCACCAGGCGATGTCGTGTGAACGCGTCGAGCAGCGCGCCATCCGCACCGGTCACGAGGATGTCGATGTCGCCGCAGGTGTCGCAGCCGCGCCGCAGGCTGCCGACCGGCGTAATCTGGGCCGTCGGAGCGTGCTCGCGCAGGTAGGCGACGACGGCATCGGCCGTGTTGTGGGCGTCGGGCAGCAGGTGGCGGCCGGCGTACTGCTTCCGCTCGGCCAGCGCCTTCAGGATGAGCGACTCCTTTTTCGGCCCCATCCCCTTGATGGCGCGCACCCGACCGCCCGTGCAGGCGGCCTCGAGATCGTCGAGGGTCCGGACGCCGAGCTCGCGGTACAGCGTCGCGACGGTCTTCGGCCCGACCCCCTGAAGCCGCAGCATGTCCAGCACGCTCGGCGGGAACTCGGCGATGAGTTCGCGGTGGTAGGCGCAGCTACCGGCGGCTGAAATTTCGAGAATCCGTGTCGCGAGGTCCTTGCCGATGCCGGGGATTTCGCGCAGCCCGGCGGCATCGAGCGCGGCCAGGTCGTGCGGGTGGTTGGCCACGATATCGCCGCCGTTGCGATAGGCGCGGATCTTGAACGGATTGTCGCCCTTGATCTCCAGCAGATCGGCGACTTCCCGGAGGATGCGGGCGATGCCGAGGTTATCCAACCCGAAGACCTTCGGTGTCCATCCGGTACTCGAGCACGCGGGCACCGCCCGCCGCCAGCGATGCGGCAATCGCCTCGCGTGCGTCCGGCGCCCCGTAGCAGAACAGGCAGCCGCCGCCGCCGGCGCCGCAGACCTTGGCGGCCGTCGCCCCGGCCTGTCGCGCCCCGGCGATGAGCGCGTCGATCTCCGGCGTCGTCACCCCGGGCGCCAGCTGTTTCCTGGTGGTCCACTCGGCGGCGATCTGCCGACCGACCTCGTCCCAGTCGCCCGTCACCAGCGCCGCACGCATGCGGCGCGCCGTATCGCGAATGCGCTCGAAATGATCGAAGATGGCCGCATCGCCGTCGATGTGCCGCTTGGTGATCTCCCAGTTGTTCGTGCCGGAGTGGCGCGGGGCGCCGGTGTACGCCAGGACGATGCGGCGTGTCAGTTCGCCGGGGTCGACGTCGAGGCCGACGCGACGGACGCCGTCGACCCGCAGTTCGATGGCGGCGATGCCGCCGTGCAGGGCCGGGCGGTAGTCCTGCACGCCGGTCGGCACCCGGATCGTCTGGCACTCGACGTTCATCGCCGTCTGCAGGATGTCGGCTGGCGCCTCCGAGGCGCCGGTGTAGCGGGCGAGCGCGCCAATCGCCGCAATCGTGAGTGCCGACGACCCGGCGATGCCAGCACCCGCCGGGGATTCGCCGCGCGTCGTCATCGTGGCGTTCTCGAGCCGATAATGCCGGGCGAGCAGCGCCAGCAGCGGCAGCGGGTTGTCGGCGTTCAGCGCCGACCAGTGACGCACCTGCGACCGCCGGTCGGTGTCGATCGAGACGAGCTCGACCAGCCCGTCGGTGCGCGGTTCGATCGTCACGTGCGCGCGCAGGCTGATGGCGGCGTTCAGGGTCATCGCGTCATCGTGAAACAGGTACAGCGGCCAGATGTCGATGGTGCCGCCGGCCAGGTCGATTCGGGTCGGAGCAGACGAGACAATGCGCACGGGAGAATTATAGCGAGGTAAAATCGCTGCGCCCATGTCACCCTCCGCGCTCCGCCGCCAGATCGGCCAGTTGCTCATTGCCGGATTCGCCGGTACCGAAATCTCCGTCGAGCTGAAGTCGATTGCCCGGGAGTTCGGGTTGGGCGGCGTCATCCTCTTCGCCCGCAACATCGCCGATGCCGAGCAGGTGGCGGGGCTCGCCTTCGAGGCCGCCCGTCTGACGCCGGAGATGCCGGCCTGGGTGAGCGTCGACCAGGAGGGCGGGCGGGTGGCGCGTCTCAAGCACCCGTTCACCGTGTGGCCGCCCATGGCGACACTCGGGCGCAGTGGCGACGTCGCCCTCGCGGAGCGGTTCGCGCGCGCCCTGGCGGTCGAGATGACAGCGGTCGGCGTGACGCTCGACTACGCCCCGGTGCTCGACGTCCATACGAACGCCGACAACCCGATCATCGGGGATCGCGCCCTGGCCGCGAACGCCGCCGACGTGGCGCGGCTCGGCGAGGCGATCATCCGGGTAATGCAGGCCGAGGGGGTGGCGGCGTGCGGCAAGCATTTTCCCGGACACGGCGACACCAGCACCGACTCACATCTGGAACTGCCACTCGTCGAGCATCCACCCGAGCGGCTGCGCGACGTGGAGCTGGTGCCGTTCCGGGCCGCCATCGCGGCCGGGGTCGCGAGCATCATGACGGCTCACATCCTGATGCCGGCCCTCGACGAGCAGCGGCCGGCCACCCTCTCGACGCGCGTGGTGACCGGCATGCTGCGCGAGGACCTGCACTACGAGGGCGTCATCCTCAGCGACGATCTGGAGATGAAGGCAATTGCGCGGGACTATCAGGTGCCGGTCGCCGCGGTGCTCGCGATCGAGGCCGGTTGCGACGGCGTGTTGATCTGCAGCGGCGACGGGGAGACGCAGGCCGCCACCCTCGAAGCCCTGGTCCATGCCGTCGAGGACGGGCGACTGCGCCTGTCCCGGGTGGAAGATGCCTTGATGCGGCAGCGGCGCGCCAAGGAGCGGTTCCTGGCCGGACGCGTCGCCTCCCGACCGGCATCTGCGAAGGTGCTCCGGCAGACCCTGGGACAGGACGCGCATCGGCAGGTGGCCGACGAGATGGCCCGGTTCATCTGATGCAGAAGGCGCGTGCCCTCGCCGCCGGCGACCGTCTCGCGGTCGTCGCACCGGCGAGTTCGTTCGATCGCCAGCGGTTCGACGACGGCATCCTGGAGCTCCGGCGGCTGGGTTTCGACCCGGTCTACGACGAGACGGTCTTCAGCCGCCAGCGCTACCTGGCTGGGCCGGCGGAGGTCCGCGCCGCCGCCCTGCACCGGGCCTGGGCCGATCCGACGATCGCCGGCGTGATTGCCGTCCGCGGCGGCTACGGCAGCGCACAGCTGCTGCCGCTGCTGGATCCGGACCTGGCGCGCCGCGCCGCCAAGCCGCTCATCGGCTACAGTGACATCACGACGCTGCTGAACTGGCAGGTGCTGACCGCGGGTGTCGTGGCGTTTCATGGCCCGATGCTCGATCGCCGCCTCAGCCGGGGCTCCGCGGGCTACGACACCGGGTCGTTCATGCGCGCGCTGGGTGACACGGCCGCACTCGGTGAGCTGGCCCCTGACGGGGTCGACGTCGTCCGTCGCGGCGACGCCACCGGCATGCTGCTCGGCGGCACCCTCACGCAGCTGCTGGCGACGCTCGGCACGCCCTACGCGTTCGATCCGCCGGAGGGGTTCGTGCTGCTGCTCGACGAAGTCGGCGAGCGCCCCTATCGGCTCGATCGCATGCTGACCCAGGCGCGGCAGGCCGGGATGCTGGCAAGAGCCAGCGCGATTGTCGTCGGCGAGCTGCCGAACTGCGATGAGCCCGATGGCGGTCTCTCCGGCCGGGCGGTCGTGGCCGATCTGCTCGCCGGGTTCCCCGGTCCGGTACTGCTCGGCTTTCCCACCGGTCATACGGTCGGACCGGCGATGACGCTGCCGCTCGGCGTGACGTGCCGGGTCGTCGCGGACGTGCGGCCGCGGCTCATCATCGAAGGTGCCGCGGTCGAGTGACCGTCCGCCACCGTCCCGTGCCGGGTGCGCACGCGAGGCGTCGGGACGATTGACCGAGAGGACGAGAGGACGAGAGGACGAGAGGACGAGAGGACGAGAGGACGAGAGG
>CADEDC010000088.1 GCA_902825985.1 uncultured Acidobacteriota bacterium
TGCTTCTCCATGTACTCGGACATGTCGAAGCGGATGAGCGCGTGGTCGCTGCCGAACAGGAAGTTCGCCAGGGCGCGCGCCAGCTCGGTCTTGCCGACGCCGGTCGGGCCGAGGAACACGAAGCTGCCGACCGGCCGGTTCGGATTCTTCAGGCCGGCACGGGAGCGGCGGATGGCGCGGGAGATGGCCGAAATCGCCTTCTCCTGGCTGATGACGCGACGGTGCAGCTCGGCTTCCATCCGAAGCAGCTTGTCGCCCTCGTCCTGGTTGATCGACGCCATCGGCACGCCGGTCCACTTGGCGACGACTTCGTCGATCTCCTGCTTGCCGACCACGACCTTGCGGCTGCTCGACTTGACGTCGAACTTCTCGCGGACAAACTGCAGGTTCTCGCGCGCCGCCATCTCCTGCTCGCGATAGAACGCCGCCTTTTCGAAGTCCTTCTGGCTCGACGCGCTCTCCATCTGCTCGACGGCAACCCGGATGCTCTTGTTGATCTCGCCGAACTCCTCGCTGTAGCCCGCTTCCTTCAGCTTGGCGCGGGCACCGGCCTCGTCGACCAGGTCGATCGCCTTGTCCGGCAGGAACCGGTCGGTGATGTAGCGGTGCGACTGGTAGACGGCCGCCTCAATCGCTTCGCGCGTGTACTCGACGTGATGGAAGCTCTCGTAGCGGTCCTTGATGCCGAGCAGGATTTCGATGGTTTCGCGCTCGCCCGGCGGGTCGACCTTGATGGCCTGGAAGCGCCGTTCGAGCGAGCGGTCCTTCTCGATGTACTTCCGGTACTCGGCCGGCGTCGTCGCGCCGATGCAGCGGATTTCGCCGCGCGACAGCGCCGGCTTCAGGATGTTGGCGGCGTCGAGCGACCCTTCGGCCGACCCCGCTCCCACGAGGGTGTGCAGCTCGTCGATGAAGACGATGATGTTCGGATTGTCGGTCAGCTCCTTCATGATCGCCTTGAGGCGTTCCTCGAACTGACCGCGGTACTTCGTGCCGGCGACGATGAGCGAGATGTCGAGGGCGAGGATCCGCTTGTCCGCCAGGAAGTGCGGCACGTCGCCAAAGACGATTTTCTGCGCCAGCCCCTCGACGATGGCCGTCTTGCCGACGCCGGGTTCGCCGATGAGCACCGCATTGTTCTTGGTCCGGCGGCACAGCACCTGCTGGACACGCTCGACTTCGTGCTCTCGGCCCACCAGCGGGTCGAGGTGGTTCTTCATCGCCGATTCGGTGAGGTCGCGGCTGAACTCGGCGAGCAGCGGCGTTTCCTTCACCCGGGTGAGCGTCGTCTTCTCGTTGAGCAGCTGGACGATGTCCTCGCGGACGGCATTGAGGCGCATCCCCTTCTCCATGAGGATGGACGCCGCCACGGAGCGCTCTTCACGCAGGATGCCGAGCAGCAGGTGCTCGGTGCCGATGTAGTTGTGCAGCAGCCGGTCCGCTTCCTCGGCGGCAAACTGGAGGACCCGCTTGGTCTCGGCGCTGAACGGGATCTCCACCGACGTCGAGACCTTCTCGCGGAAGACCGTGCGGCCTTCGATGTCCTTCCGGATGTTCTCGAGTGAAAGATGCGAACGGGCGAAGATCCGGCTGGTCAGCCCCTTGCCCTCGCGGATCAGGCCCAGCAGGAGGTGCTCGGTCTCGATCGAGATGCTGCCGAGCTGACTCGCTTCGTAGCGAGCGAAGAAGAGAACGCGTCTGGCCCGTTCGGTGTACCGTTCGAACATCGGCCTACCTAGGTGAAAGCTGATGGTATGGGGGTCACGTTTACGTTGACCATATTATAAGGCATCGGTCCGATACGGCCCAAGCATCAGCCCCTGATAACTCGCTGGGATTCTTGGGGTTTCACGGCCGTCTCCTCGCTTGGACGCCGGTCGAGCAACAGTCGTGCCCGGATGGGCAAGAGACCTAAGCGGCCGTCAGTCGCCCCCCCTCCAGCCGCAGCACCCGGTTGCAGGCCGCCGCCAGCCGCGGATTGTGGGTCGCAATAATCGAGGTCAATCCATACGCGGCATGCATGTCGCGCAGCAGCTCGTGCAGGGACGCCGCCGTCCGCTCATCGAGGTCGCCGGTCGGCTCGTCGGCCAGCAGCACGGCCGGCTGTGCGACCAGCGCCCTGGCGACGGCGACCCGCTGCTGCTCGCCGCCGGACAGCATGCCGGGCCGGTGGGACAGCCGCTCAGCCAGTCCGACGCGGGTCAGCAGTTCCGTCGCCCGCCGCCGTGCCTCGACGCCGGCCAGCCGCGCGATGCGCAGCGGCATCTCGGCGTTCTCGACGGCGCTGAACTCCGGCAGCAGATGATGGAACTGGAAGACGAAGCCCACCCGCCGGTTGCGAAAGGCCACGAGGTCGGCGTCCGGCAGCCCGGTCACCGTAACCGAGTCGATGGTCACGTCGCCGGTATCCGGGCGGTCCAGCCCACCGAGGACATGGAGCAGCGTGCTCTTCCCGACCCCGGAGGCGCCGACAATCGCCACCATCTCGCCGGCGTCCACCGACAGGTCGAGGTCGCGCAGAATCGTCAGATCGTTGCCGCCCACCGTGTAACTCTTGCGGATGCCGCGCGCCTCGATGAAGGCCATGACTACGGCATCACTCGTAGCGGAGCGCCTGCGCCGGATCGAGACGCGACGCCTGGCGCGACGGATAGATGGTGGCCAGGAAGCAGATCAGGATCGCGCCGAACACCACCAACGCGAAGTCGAGCGGCTGCACGGTGAACGGGACGTGCGAGACCTGATAGACGTCGATCGGAATCCGGATCAACCGGAAGCGGTCGGCGATGTAGGAGATGAGATAGCCGGCCGTCGCCCCGACCAGCGTGCCGACGATGCCGATGATGAGCCCCTGCGCCATGAAGATGAACGTCACGCTGCGCGCGCTCGCGCCCATCGTCTTCAGGATCGCGATATCCCGATGCTTCTCCATCACGAGCAGAATGAGCGACGCGACGATGTTCAGCGCCGCCACCATGACGATGAGGCCGATGGTGAGCGAGATGGCCATCTTCTCGATCCACAGCGCCGAGAAGAGCGAGCGATTCATGTCGCTCCAGTCCTGTGCGACGTAGTCGCTGCCGAGGTCGTCGGACAACGCCGTCGCCAGGCGGGGCGCATCGTACATGTCGCGGACGCGCAACTGGATGAAGTCGACGCGGTCCTTGTCGAGCAGGCGCTCGGCGACGTCGAGCGCCGCAAACCCCCACTGCGAGTCGAATTCGTAGAGACCGAGCGCGAAGATGCCGCCGACCGTCAGCCGTCGCGTCCGCGGCACCATCCCCATCGTCGAAAAGGTCCCCTGCGGCGTGAGCAGCCGCACCGAGTCGCCGACCGTCACCCCCAGCTGCCCGGCCAGGTCCTTTCCCAGCAGGATCGCCCCGACATCGTCCTCGCTCTTCGGGATGAGCGCGTCGAGCGAACCGCTGGTCATCGACCCGCCGATGTCGGTGACACTGGACTCAAGCGCCGGGTCGACGCCCTTCAGCGTGATGAACGCCTCCCCGGTTGGCGACGTGATCAACGCCTTGCCCAGCACCGCGGGCGCGGCGCCGACGACGCCCGGATACCGGTGCAGCTTGTCGGATTCCAGACGGTAGTCGGTGATGCCGCCCTGCTTCCAGACGTACATGTGCGGGTTGGAACCGAGGATCCGGTCGCGGACCTCCTGCTGCAATCCGGTCATCAGCGCCAGTGCGATGACCAGCGCCATCACCCCGACAGTCACCCCGAGGATCGAAATGGCGGAGATCACCGAGATGAACGCCTGCTTGCGCTTGGCGAGCAGGTAGCGAACCGCGATCCCCAATTCGAACGGGATGTCCATCGGTCCTATCGTTCCATGTTCTGCCGGTCCCGTCCAATCGGCGTTTCGCCTACCGGCGATGCGCGACTTGGGCGAGAATGAGCCGCACGCATGGTTCGACGGGTGATGACGGGCGGCCGAAGCGGGATGGGCCGGTGGTGCGGGGCGGGGCTGCTGGCGGCGCTCGTCGCCTGCGGCGGCGAACCGGCGAGGTCGAGAACGACGCCGGCCGACTCGGCGCCGGCCACCGCAGGCACCGCCGACCCGGCGCCCGACTGGTTCGTCGACCGGACCGCCGATGCCGGGCTGCAGTTCACGTATCGGAACGGCATGGCCGGGCAGTACTACTTTCCGGAGATGCTGCCGGCGGGCGTCGCGCTGTTCGATAGCGACAACGACGGCGACCTCGATGTCTTCCTGACCCAGGGTGAGATGCTGGACCCGGCCACCGGCGCCGCACCGGCCGACGCCGCCGCAGGCGGCCGGCTGTACCGGAACGACCTCGCCGCCGGCGGTGACGGCGCCCGCCGGTTCCGCTTCGTCGACGTGACGGCGGCCAGCGGCATCGTGTCGTCCGGCTACGGGATGGGCGTGGCCGCGGCCGACTTCAACAATGACGGCTGCACCGACCTCTACTTGACCAATCTCGGACCGAACCAACTCTACCGCAACAACTGCGACGGCACGTTCAGGGATGTCTCGGCGAGCAGCCACACCGACGACGATGGCTGGAGCGTCTCGGCGTCGTTCCTCGACTACGATCGCGACGGCTGGCTCGACCTGTACGTCGGGAACTACGTCCGCTGGGATGTCGGCAGCGACAAGCCGTGCACCGGCCTCACCGGCCGCCGCGACTACTGTACGCCGGCGGTCTACCAGCCCCAGGGAGATCGCCTGCTGCGCAACCGGGGCGACGGCACGTTCACGGACGTCACGGCGGCGGCCCTGACCAGCGGCCCCTACGGTCCGGCACTGGGCGTCAGCACCGCCGACTTCGATGGCGACGGGTGGATGGACATCTACGTCGCGAACGACGGGCGCGAGAACGTCCTGTGGATGAATCAGCGTGACGGCACGTTCAGGAACGCCGGCCTGATCTCCGGCACGGCGCTCGGCGGCGACGGCCGTCCCAAGGGCAGCATGGGCGTCGACGCCGGCGACGTCGACAACGACGGCGACGAGGACCTGTTCACGACCCAGCTGCCGACCGAAGGGAACAACCTCTACGTGAACGACGGGACGGCGCTGTTCGACGACCGCAGCGCCGCCTCCGGCCTCGGGCCGCTCAGCCGCGGCTTCACCGGCTTCGGCACGGCATGGATCGACTACGACAACGACGGCTGGCTCGACCTGCTGGTGGTCAACGGTGCCATCGAGGCAATCCGCGAACGCCTGCAGGAGCCGTTGCCGTACCGCGAACGGAAGCGGCTGTACCGCAACCGCGGCGACGGCGGCTTCGAGGACGTATCGGAACGGGCCGGGCCGGTGTTCCAGACGATGGACGTCAGCCGCGGCGCCGCCTTCGGCGATCTCGACAACGATGGCGACACCGACGTGGTCGTCGCGAACATCAACGCGCCGGCGCGCGTGATCGTCAATGACGTCGGGCAGCGGGCGCACTGGCTCGGCCTCCGGCTCGTCGGCACGCGCGGCAAACGCGACATGATCGGCGCCCGGGTGAACGTCGTGCGACCGGGGGGAGCGGCGCCGTTGTGGCGGCGCGCGCGGTCGGACGGCAGCTATGCCTCCGCCAGCGACCCGCGGGTGCTGGTCGGGCTGGGAGACACGAACCAGCCGGTCACCGTCCAGGTACAGTGGCCCGACGGGCGGAGCGAAACCTGGCCCGACGTGGCCATCGACCGCTGGACGACGATCGAGCAGGGCACGGGACGCACACGATGATCACCAGCCGCTCCTTCGTCACCCGGCCGCCTGCATGGCGGGCAGCCACCGCCTTCACGGCCGTCGTGCTGGCAGCCGCCTGCAGCGGCGAACCGGGCGGGCCGAACGGCGCCGCCACGCCGGCCACATCCTCGGCCTCCAGCACGCCGCCTGGTTCGCTGGCGCCGCCGGCCGGCCTCGACCTGCGGGCCGTGTCGCTGCCTGACTTCTCCGGCGCGGCCGCCGAGGTCCGCACGCAGGTCGAGACGCGCCGGGCCGTCGTCCTTGACGCCGGCCGGCGCCCCGAGGACCGCGCCCGTCTCGCGGGCGCCTACGGCGAGCTCGGGAAGGTCCTCCTGGCGGCGACCTACTTCGAACCGGCCGAGGCCTGCTTCCGAAACGCCCAGCAACTGCAGCCCGACGACGTGCGCTGGCCGTACTACCTCGGACACGTCTTCAGGAGCCGCGGTCCGATCGAGCAGTCGGTGCACTGGTTCGAGCAGGCGCGCGCGCGGCAACCCGACGACGTCGCAACGCTGGTGTGGCTCGGCGACGTCCATCTCGCGCAGGGCCAGCCCGACGCAGCAGCGCCCCTGTTCGCACAGGCGCTGGCGGTGAGTCGGGACTCGGCGGCAGCCCACTATGGCGCCGGCCGCGCCGCTCTCGCCTCGCGCGACTACGCGGCCGCCACCGGGCACTTCGAACGGGCGCTCGCGCTCGATCCGCGGGCGACCGCCGTCCACTACCCGCTGGCGATGGCCTATCGTGGTCGCGGCGATCTCGCGAGAGCCGAGTCCGAACTGGCGATCAAGGGCGACGTCGAGCCGCGCCCGGCGGATCCGCTGATGCGGGAGATCGACACGCTGCTGGAGAGCGCCGAAGCCTACAACGTGCGCGGCGGCACGGAGCTGAGCGCCGGCAACTGGGCGGCGGCGGCCGAGGCGTTCCGCAAGGGGCTGGAACTCCGGCCGTCCGACCCGTCCCTCCGCCATCGGCTCGGCACCGCACTGGCGCAGATGGGTGACGGCCCCGGCGCCGTCGCCGCCTTCGAGCGCGTCATCGCCGACCACCCGGAATTCTCGCGCGCCTACTTCAGCCTCGGCGTGTTGGCGCTGGATACCGGGCAGTTCGACGCCGCGGTGCGGCAGTTCCAGAGCGCGCTGCAGCACGAGCCCGGCTACGTGCAGGCGCGCGTTCAGCTCGGATGGGCGTTGGCGCGCAGCGGTCGCCCCGGCCAATCGCTGGCCCAATTCGATCGCGCCCTCGACATGGAGCCGACGCACTATGAAGCCGCCTACGGCTACGCGATGGCGCTGGTCCGCCTGCAGCGATTCCGTGAGGCGTACGACCGGCTGACCGCCGTCTGGAAGCTCTATCCGGCGCAACCGGTGCTGGCGCACGCTCTCGCGCGGTTGCTGGCGGCGGCGCCGGACGACTCGGTCCGCGACGGCCGTGAGGCCAAGCGGCTCGTCGATCAGCTGATTCCCGGCGGGCAGTCGCTGCAACTGGGAGAGACGACGGCGATGATGCTGGCCGAGCTCGGGCAGTTCTCGCAGGCGGTCCTGCTGCAACGGGATCTGATCACGGGCGCCGAGCGCGGCAACCTGGCCGCCTCGCTGCCGCGGCTGCGCGGGAACCTGGAGCGCTACGAACGTGGCGAGCCGTGTCGCGTGCCGTTCGGCGAGGAGGAGTTGAGGTAATTCGAGGCCGGGTGGGCCGGGTGGGCCGGGTGGGAGAGCCTACCTGCTCCCCTACCCGGCCTCCCCGCCCTTTCCTGGCTTACCCGCCCTTGACTAGAAGCTGACCTGACCGCCGAACTGGACCAGGCGCGCATCCAGAATCTGCGTCGGACGGGTCCACGAGGGGCCGTAGACGCTGTTCACCGAGCGGACCGGGTTGGCGTTCATGATGTTGTAGGCATCCAGGTTCGCCTGAATCCGGAGGCGATTCACCGTGAACGACTTGCTGAGACGCACGTCGAGGCGCGAGATGCGGGCCTCGAACAGCGTCTGCGGCGCGACGAGTGGCACGGTGATGGTCTGCACGCCACCCGACAGCGGGCGACCGAGCGTCCGGGCGACTTCCGCCGTGGTCACGGCGTAGTTCGCGTCGTACGCCGGCCCCGACAGGTTCTGGAACACCGCGCTGGCGACGATCCCCTTGACGATCGGCACGATCCCCTGCAGCTTGAACTGTGTCTGTGCCTTGTAGGGGGTGACGACCCGGCAGTTCAGCAGTTCCTGCGGCGAGTCGACGACGAAGCAGCGATCCTGCACCGTCCGGCCGGTATCGAACCCGCCGGTGAGGAAGATGCCGCGACGCAGACGCGCATCGATCGCGAAGTTGTAGAACGTGTTGCTCGTCACGAAGTCGCCATAGTTCTCGGCGAGCTGGACGACGTTCTCGACCTGGCCGAACTTCTCCGGCTTGATGTCGGCGAGGTTGCACACCTGGTAGCCGCCGCCACCCGGCAGGCCCGGGTTGGATGGCGCGGTGATGCAGAAGGTGTCGTAATCAGCCGGCGTCACCCGCTGGTTGTCGGTGACACGCATCCGGCTGCTGAACGGGCTTCCGAAGCTGTAGCGGAAGTAGCCGCCGGTGTTGTGGTAGACGCCGGCCGACACGCCGACGCCGCTGCGGATCTGGTGCTGGATCTCGGTCGAGAAATCCCAGTTGTAGTCCCGCTTGCCGTAGCCGTTGAGCACATCGGGGTTGAAGCGGGTGGCGTTTGGATTGTTCTGGCCGAAGTTCTGGTTGTTGATCGCTCCGCACTCGCCGTTCAGGGCGAAGTTGCCGAGGTCGCAATCGGGCACGTAGTTGCGGTTGGTGTCGGTCCAGCCGCGGCCGGCCGTGATGACCGACGAGGCGATCGGGTTGGCGCCGGCGCCCTCGGCAATCTCCGTCCCGAGCTTGGCGACGTAGCGGCCCAGCGACACCTTCAGTGCCGTCCTGCCGTTGCCGAACACGTCGTACGCCGCGCCGAACCGGGGATTCCAGTCCTTCCAGTTCGGCACGTTGTCGACGCGCGCGAACGTGCGCTGGCCGAGCCACGGGTTCACCGTCGGTGCGCCTTCCCAGTAGCCGTCGGTGTCTTCGCCGAAGCCGGCCCGCTGTTCGGGCACGTAGGCGTTGAAGTAGTCCCAGCGGATGCCGAGCGTCAGGGCCAGCTTCGTCCCGATCTTCCACTGGTCCTGGGCGTAGATGCCCATGTCGGCCTTGCCCTTGGCGCGGAGCAGGTAGGGATAGGCATATTGGGTGATGAACACCGGCGTGCCGTTGTTGAACGTGTACAACGTATTGCCGTTCACCCGGTAGTAGGTATTGGTATTCAGCTGATCGGTCTGGAAGCCGGCCTTGAAGTTGTGCGCGCCGGTGACGTACGACACGGCGGCGCGCTCGGTGTAGCGGTCGCGGCCGTTCGGGTGACCGAGGTAGGCGTTCGGCGATCCGTAGCTCTGACCGATGCCGATGTCGACCACCGGCACGATGTCATTCGACACGCCGGGGTTGTAGTACATGTTCCACTGCGAAATCATCGCCGAGAACCCGGCCTCGAACAGCAGCTTGCTGCTCGCCGTCCACGACCAGGTGCCCTGCACCAGCCGGTTCGGATCGAAGCGGTAGGACGAGACGTAGTACTCGTGCGACTGCGCCGCCGACACCGAGCCGCAGTTGCAGCCCCGTTGTTCGTCGTACGTGATCGCCACCTTGTTGTTCCGCGACGCCTGGATGGTCACGCGCGTCAGCGCCGTGTCGTACCACTCGAGCCGGCCGCTGTTGCGGTCCAGGGGACGATCGACCCAGGGCGTCCACAGCACGACCTTGCGCTCGGCATTGGGTGGCGTCAGGAAGACATCCTGCGTCTTGTTCCAGTAGGTGCCGGCCTGACTGCGGGCAAAGCCCCAGCTGCGCGGCGCGAAGAAGAACCAGATCTTGTCCTTCTTGATCGGACCGCCGATGCCGGCCGAATAGTCGAACAGCTTCTGGGTACGGTTCGAGGTCTGGAGGCCGCGGGACCGCAATTCGTCGTCGAGGTTGATCGCCTCGAGCGCCCGGTTGGCGAACAGGCCGGCGAGCGTCACCCGGAAGGTGTTGGAGCCTTCCTTGGGCACGACGTTGACCACGAGACCGTCGGCGTTGGTGTCGGCGGAGATGCCGCTGGTCGACATGACCATCTCCTCCACCGCCGCCGCGTTCAGCTGGTAGCTGCTGTTGCCCGAGCTGTTCTCCATGACCATGCCGTCGAAGTAGACCTTCGTGCCAGACTTGCCATGGAAGCGGCCGCCGCCGGAGACGACATCCTGTCCCGGCTCGACCTGATACGAGCCGCCGACGTCACCGATGCCCGTGACGCCGGTCGTCAGGGTCGCCAGCGCACCGACGCTCTTCGTGCTGGTCGGCAGCGACTCGAGCAGTTCGTTCGTGACGACCGTCTGGCGGCGGACGTTCTGGACGTCGACAATCGGCGCCGCACCGGTCACCGTGATCGATTCGTTCAGGTTGCCGACCGCCATCACCCCCTCGACCGTGGCGGTGAACCCGGCGCGCAGCACGATCCCCTCGTTCCGGACGGTCTGAAATCCTTCCAGGGTGAACACTACCGTGTAGCTGCCTGGACGCAGCGCGGTGATGTTGTATCGCCCCTCGCTGTCTGTCACCACGGTCCGCTGCTGCTCGATCAGCACCGGACTCGAGGCCGTGACCGTCACTCCGGGCAGAACGGCGCCGGTATTGTCTTTGGCTACACCGGCGATGCCGGCATCCTGGGCCTGTGCTGCATACGGGAGCAGTAGCAGACACGTGAGCACTCCTACACCGACTCGAAGGGTCCCCATCCGAACCATCTCGCCTCCTTGCGGACAAATTTGCGATGCTGCGCTCTGTGACCGGCGCGTACGGCGGACTGAGAGACGTCTCCGGACGCCCGTGGGCTGTGTGCCGATACTTGCGGACGGCGAATTATCGCCGCGACCCGGGCCGAGTCAACAACGAAGTGCGGAGTATTTTCGTAAGCCCCGCCGGAAAGGGGCGGACATCCCTGAAATCAGGGATATGACGCGCGCGACCGACCGGCGGCCGGGAGCCCGTGACTGAGGCGGAACGTCCTCGAGAGGACACGCCGGACATCAGACGGACGGATCCGTCGCGTCCGCCGCGACGTCGGTTGCGTCCCGGGACGACAGGTGCCGCATCAGCGGGAACAGGATGACGTCGCGAATCGACGGGCTGCCGGTCAGCAGCATGACGAGCCGGTCGATCCCGATGCCTTCCCCGGCGGTCGGCGGCAGCCCGTACTCGAGCGCCCTGACGTAGTCCTCGTCCATCTGGTGCGCCTCGGCATCGCCGCCGGCGCGTTCCTTCAGCTGATCCTCGAAACGACGGCGCTGCTCGCGTGGATCGTTGAGCTCGCTGAAGGCATTGGCCACCTCGAAACCGCCGATGTACAGCTCGAACCGCTCCACCGTTTCGGGGTCGTCGGGGCGCTGCTTCGACAACGGCGACACCTCGGTCGGGAAGTCGTGCACGAAGGTCGGCTGGATCAGCCGGTCCTCGCACAGGCGCTCGAACAGCTCGGTGGCGATCCGTCCGGCGCCGGCGCCGGCGTCGACCTCGATTCCCAGCTCGCGGGCGAGGGCCGCGGCCAGGTCACGGGATCGCAGCGACGCCATCGGCACGTCCCGTCCGAGCCGTGTGGACGCGGCGTCACGCGCCGCCTCGCGCAGCGACAGGCGGGCGAACGGCGCCGCCAGCGAGATCTGGTGGCCGTTGAACAGCACCCGGTCGCTGCCGTTCACCCGCTGCGCGACAGTGGCGACCAGCTCCTCCGTCATCTGCATGAGCTGATGGTAGTCGGCGTAGGCCTGGTAGAACTCCATCATCGTGAACTCGGGGTTGTGCTGGGTCGAGATCCCCTCGTTGCGGAAGTTGCGGTTGATCTCGAACACCCGGTCGAAACCGCCGACGACCAGCCGCTTCAGATAGAGCTCGGGCGCGATCCGGAGGAAGAGCTCCATGTCGAGGGCGTTGTGGTGCGTGACGAACGGTCGCGCCAGTGCGCCGCCGGCGATCGGCTGCATCATCGGCGTCTCGACCTCGACGTAGCCGCGCGTCGTCATGAACTCGCGGATGGCTGTCACCACCTTGCTGCGCACCTCGAAGACCTGGCGCGACTCGGGGTTGACGATCAGGTCGAGATAGCGCTGGCGGTAGCGGATTTCGACGTCGGTCAGCCCGTGCCACTTCTCGGGCAGCGGCAGGTGACACTTGGCGAGGAAGTGCAGGCGCGCGGCCCACACGGTCAGCTCGTTCGTCTTCGTGCGGAACAGCCGTCCTTCGACGCCGACCCAGTCGCCGAAGTCGAGCAGTTGGAAGATCTTGAAATCGAGCGCCGGCAGCGAGTCCTGCCGGATGTAGACCTGCAGGCGCAGCAGACCGTCGGAGATGACCAGGAAATTCGCCTTGCCGAACGACCGGATGCCAAGGATGCGGCCGCTGGTGACGGTCTCGGGCCGGTCGGCGTCGAGCTCCTCCCCGGTGCGGCTGCCGTGCGCCTGTACCAGCTCGCTCACGGTGTGGCGGCGATCGAACCGGTTCGGATACGCGGGAACCCCGAGCTGGACGAGCGCATCGAGATGTGCCCGGCGCTGTGTGATCTGTTCTTCCAAGGACGCCATCGGGTCTGCCTTCTTGTGTCTATCGAGTTCGCGTCTTCACCGCGGCTGGTCCGGCCTAGCGATCGAGCTTGCCGCGGATGCCGTCGAGCATGCCGTTGATGAACTTGACCGAGTCTTCGCTGCTGAAGGTGCGCGCCAGCTCCAGCGCCTCGTTGATGATGACGGCCGCCGGCGTGGTCGTCTCGCGCAGCATCTCGCAGACGGCCATCCGGAGGATCAGGCGATCGATGATCGCCATCCGCTCCGGCCGCCAGCGCTCGCTGGTGTCGGCGATGAGGGTGTCGACCTCGGCGAGCCGCTGCACCGTGTCGTGCGCGAGGCGGGTGGCGAACGCGACGAGCTCTTCCACCGGACGTGGCTGATCGTCAGGCCACTGCAGGCCGAAGAAGGTGTCGCTGGCGCGCTCGACGCCGCTCTTGCCGACCTGCCACTGATAGAGAATCTGGAGCGCCGCTTCGCGGGCGCGATGCCGCTGCTCGGGGTGCACCTCGGTTACCGCCCCGTGTCGCGCATGGCGCGCGCGATGGTGGCCATCTCGAGCGCCGCGGTGGCCGCTTCCCAGCCCTTGTTCGACGGACCGTCGGCCGCCCGCGCCAGCGCCTCCTCGACGGAATTGGTGGTCAACACGCCGAACGACATCGGAATGCCGGTCTCGCCAGACGCCGTCACCAGCCCGTGGGCCACCGCCGCGGCGATGAAGTCGAAGTGCGGCGTCGCGCCCCGGATCAGGCAGCCGAGGCAGACGACCGCGTCGAAATGACGCGTGTCGGCCGCCTGGCGGGCCGCCGTCGGAATCTCGAAGGCGCCGGGCACCTTCACGACGGTGATGGCGGCGACCTTGGCCTGCTCGAGCGCGGCGAGCGCGCCGGCCTGCAGCTTGTCGGTGACGAAATCGTGATACTTCGAGACAATCAGCGCGACTCGCAGTCCGCCTGCCGTCTGAGCGCCGTCGATGGTTCGCATGGTTGTGGCTGGCTTCTCCTTCTGTATCCCCGCGCTGGACCACGCGCCGGCACCCGTTCTGCCACGCGGATTCCGGCCGGCCGGCCCGGGGAAGGGCGGCCGGCGCGCGCCGGCCGCCTACGTCCCCAGAAACCGCGGCTTGCGCTTCTCCAGGAACGCCCGCGTGCCTTCGCGCATGTCGTCGGTCGCCGCCACGAGTCCGAAGAACGTCGCCTCGTGGGCCAGGCCCTCGGCCTGCGACACCTCGAGTCCACGCTGCACGACCTCGAGGATGTAGCGCATTGCCAGCGGCGGTTGCGCCGCCAACTGGGCGGCGAAGGCGCGCGCCGTCGTCATCAGGTCGGCTGGCGGCACGACCCGGTTGACCAGCCCGATCCGATGCGCTTCGGCGGCGCCAATCGGTGCCCCGGTCAACAGGATTTCGAGCGCCCGCCCTTTGCCGACCAGACGCGGCAACCGCTGCGTTCCGCCGTAGCCGGGAATGAGGCCGAGATTGATCTCCGGCTGACCGAGCCGGGCCGTCTCCGACGCGATTCGGATGGTGCAGGCCATCGCCAGCTCGCAGCCGCCGCCGAGCGCGAAGCCGTTGATCGCAGCAATCACCGGCTTGCCCAGCGTCTCGATCAAATCGAAGAGCGCCTGCCCGGCGCGCGCCAGTTCGCGTGCACCGACCGGCGTCTGCCCCGCCAGCTCGTTGATGTCGGCGCCGGCGACGAATGATTTCTCCCCGGCGCCAGTCACGATCACGGCGCGCACACTCGGGTCGTCGCGCACACCGGTCATCGCCTGCCGGAGTTCGTCGAGGGTCGCCAGACTGAGGGCATTGAGCACGGCGGGCCGGTTGATGGTGACGACCGCCACGGCGCCGTCGCGGTCCACCAGAAGGTTGTCAAACGCCATTGCGGCCACGATTATAGCCGCCTTCGCCGCCGGCTCGACCACCACAGGCACCCGAACGCGACAACCGCCGCGCCGACGGCATCGGCCGCCAGGTCGCCAGGATCCATCTGCCGTGGCGGCACGAACGACTGATGCCACTCGTCGGTCGCGCCGTACAGCGTGGTGATGGTCCACGCCGCCGCCGCCAGGCCGATCGTCACCGGCCGGCGGAACCGGTGGGTCAGCGCGCGGACGCAGAGCAGCGCCAGCCCGGCGTAGCCGCCGGCGTGCAACAGCTTGTCCCAGACGAACTCGACGCCCGGCGGCACTGCCGGCTGCGACGACTCGTAGAAGATGAGCCCCATGTAGGCGATGACCGGCGCCCACGCGGCCAGGTGACCGAGCACTAGAGGGGGAACGGAAACATCAGCCAGCCGAGCACGACGGCCGCCGCAATGAAGCCGCCGAACAGCATTCCGCCAAAGCGGAGCTGCTCGGCCACCTCGTTCTTGAGCAGCAGCGCGAACACGACCGAGACGAAGCCGGCGAAGAGGACGAGCAGCAGGAAGTGGCTCTGCATCACTTACGACCGAGGGCGATGTCGTAGGCGTCGATGACGACGAGCAGGTTCAGCAGACCGGCCACAATCAGGAACGCGTTGCCGTACTCGTAGCTGACGGCGCGCACGTTGCCGGCGCCATACGACAGCAGGCCGGCGACGAAATACGGGAGGCCGATGCCGAGGTCCGCGAACGCCGCGAGCCCGACGAGCGGCTCCGAGAAGTCGAACGGGAAAATCCGTCCCTGCGCCGCCAGGCCGGTGACGAACATCAACGTCAGCACGACGCAGAAGATGAGCCCCTTGGTGCGGTGACCAAGCCAGACATGCCCGCCGCCGGGAACCGCCCAAGCCGCAAGGCACATCACCATCAATCCGCCGGAGGACGTCTCAGCCGCAGTAGCCATTGCCGCGTTCAGTTTACCTCATGCCCGCCGCCATGCCCGGCACCGCCGCGCCGCGCTGCCACTCACGGAGGAAGCGCACGAGCAGGGCGCCGGCGACGAGCCCCATGGCCCCGCCGGTCGCCGCGCGCAGCGCGTGGCCCGGCGTGATGCCGGTGACCCATTCGTACAGGATGGTGGCCAGCGCGGGGCACGCCGCCGCGATGAGCCACAGACGGACCACGCGCGCCGGCGGTGCCAGGGCCTGACGGCGCAGGGCGTGCGCGAGCACGACGCCGAACGCCGCCCCGACGTAGACTCCGGCACATCGGGCGCAGACCGGCCACGGCTGGCCGTGCCAGCTGAACGAGCGCTCCGGCCGCTGGTGGCAGAGGATCTCGCCCATGGCGTAGACGACCGACGAGACAGTCGGCGACGATCCGCCGGCGTCGAGCGTGCCGAGAGGCAGGACACCGGCCCAGACGATGGTTGCCCCGGTCAGGAGCCGCAAAGGCCAGCGCGCTGCCGCCACGATGACCCTAGGCCGCCGAGTGCGCCGTGACCGCACCGGTGGCGCCGTCGGCGTCGAGCGGCATCTCGATGCGGATCGTCGTGCCGCGACCGAGTTCGCTGGCCGCCGATACCTGGCCGCCGTGGCGTTCGACGATGGTCTTCACGATGTAGAGGCCGAGGCCGCTGCCGGACGGGGTCCCCTTCTTCGCCGACCCGGTCTTGTAGAACCGGTCGAAGATGAGCGGCAGGTGTTCAGGGGCAATCCCCTCGCCATCGTCGGTGACGGCAAACACGATGGCACCGGTGGTGCGCTCCGCGCGCAATTCAATCCGTCCCCCGTCTCGCGTGTGCCGCAGGGCGTTGGTGGTGATGTTCGTCAGCGCCTGCTCGAGCCGAAAGGCATCGGCGGTGCACAGATCGGCGCCGGGCCCGATCGACGAGGTCAGCCGAATCGACCGGGATCGGCATTCGTGTTCGTGGCGGCCGATCACCAAATCGAAGAGGTCGGCGACCGCGACCTCGCTGATGTCCATCTCCGCCGCCCCGGCCTCGAGGCGAGCGGTATCGAGCAGATCGCCAATCAGCCGTTCCAGGCGATGGATCTCACGGCGCGCCACCGCCACGTGGCGGCCGCGCGTCTGTGGATCGAGCTGCACTTCCGGCATCGCCAGCGTCTCGAGATAGCCGCGGATCGTCGTGACCGGCGTCTTCAGTTCGTGCGAGACGTCGGCCAGCAGCTGGCGACGGGCCGCATCCGAAGCCTGGAGCCGGGTCGCCCGCGCCGCGAGTTCGTCGGCCATCCGGTTGAAGGCGGTGGCGAGTTCCGTCACCTCGTCGCTGCCGTCCTGCTTGGCGCGCGCGCTGAAGTCACCGCTGCCAAGCTGGCGGGCGGCCGCCGTGAGGTTCCGCAGCCGGGCCCGCAACGGGCCGATGATCACCGCCGTGCCGAGCAGTGCCCCCCCGAACATCACGACGACGACGACGAGCAGCACCGGCGGGCCGTAGCGCCGCACGGTCGTCGGCGGCAGCACGCCGACGACGCCGACGATCCGCTCACCGGCATAGATCGGCGCCGGCCTGTACAGGCTGCGCTGCCAGGTGGCCGGCAGGTGGCGCACCTCGCTGCCGCTCAGGTCGGTGGCGATCTGGGCGGCCAGCCCGCCGCCGGGCTCCGCCCCGGCGACCCGGCCGTCGGCCATGATCGCGAACAGCCGATGCCCGGCGCTCGCGTCGCGCAGCGTGGCGCGCAGGTCGGCGGCAGGGCTGGACGCCAGTTCGCGGGTCAGCCGTTCGGCGGCGGCCCCGGTCACACCGGTCAGATCGTCGCCGCCGGACTCGCCGCGATTCAGCAGCCAGAGAACGGCTCCCGCCTGGGCGATGACGAGCACGGCAATCAGCAGCGACATCCCGAGCAGCATGCGCCAGTACAGACTCCGCAGCCCCCTGACCTCCGACATCGCCGGCTTCGGCTGCATCACCGCGCCTCCTCGCTGCCGCTGAACTTGTAGCCGGCCCCTCGTTCGGTGACGACGCGGGTCGGATGTGCGGGATCGATCTCCACCTTGCGCCGCAGGCGCTTGACCAGGGTGTCGACACCGCGCTCGGTGACGAACACCTCCTGGTCCCAGACTTTCTCCAACAGCTCTTCGCGCGAGAAGACGATGTCGGGATTCGACGCCAGCAGGTACAGCAGGCTGAACTCCTGCGGCGTCAGCGCGACCTCGCGGCCATCGCAGGTGACCCGGCGGCGTGCCGGGTCGATGCGGATGCCCGCCACCGAGATGATGCGACGGTTCGCGTACTGCGGGCCCGGTCCCCACCCCTCACGGCGGCGCATGATGGCGGCCGTCCGCGCCATGAACTCGCGGACGCCGAACGGCTTCGTCAGATAGTCGTCGGCGCCGCCTTCGAGGCCGAGCACCTTGTCCGACTCCTCACTGCGTGCGGTCAACATGATGATCGGGATCGTCATGTTCGGACCGCTGCGGCGCACCGCCCGGCACAGCGACAGGCCATCCAGTCCCGGCAGCGAGATGTCGAGGACGAGCAGGTCGAACGACTCGGCCTGCAGGCGCTCGAGTGCCTGGCGGCCGTCGCCGACGCCGACGCAGTCGAACCCGCCGAGGCCGAGATGCAGGGTCAGCAGTTCGCGGATCGGCTCTTCGTCCTCGACGATGAGCGCCCGGCGCCTCGACTCGTCGCGCGCAAACGCCGATTCCGGCTGGGTGGCCATGGTGGATTCCCTACGGTCTGAACAGCCGGTTCACCTTGAGCACGAGGGCGCGGTTGCGCAGTCCGGGGAGTGTCTGCGTCATCGTCCCACGTTCCTCGTTGAAGACCACGAACAGTTCACTGCCGGGTCGGTACTCCCAGCGCAGCCGGACGTTGCCACTGAGCGCGCTCGCGCCCGAACTGTACTGGATCAGCGCGCTGACGAACATCAGCGGCCGGATCGTGTAGGTCGTCCGGGTCGACACCACCGTCGTCGTGAAATCGCCGAACGGCAGCTTCACCCAGTTCAGCGACAATGTCGGCTCGACCGAGAACTGCGAGGTGACGTTGATCCGCCCCTGCGCGACCGTCAGCGTCTTGCGGTCCCCTTCGTAGAAGGTGCCCTGCTCGTAGAGGACGCGCCCGGACAGGCGGCGCTGCTGGCCGAACTGGTAGCCGGCACGGCCGGTCGTGAACTCGTAGCCGCCGATCGGAATGCGCACGCCGGTGGCAATCGGGAACGGCTGCACGAGGTATTCGTAGTCGCGATTGACGCCGACGTTGAAGCGATCGCTGCTCTGGAACTCGATGGCGAACTCGCCGTCGGAGAGCCGTGAGATCAGCCGGCCGTCACGGTCTTCGATGTGCGTGTAGCCGCCGACACCGGACCACTTGCGCACCGTCTTCACCCGCCGCGACCGCGGACTGAACCGGCCCTGGACGAAGCGCTTCCGCATGTTGTCGCGACGGATGAAGCCGACCTCGGGATTGAAGTTGTCGCCGACCCGCAGGTACTCGGCCTGCAGGCCGTAGCGATCGCCGGAGTAGTCGAAGAACGCGCGATGACTGGCATCATCGCCGTCGAGCCCGTCGGTCTTCGTCTGGGCCCAGTAGGTGTTGATGGCCAGGTTGTCGAAGAACGCGAAGGTGCCGTCGACGCCGTACATCTGGTTCTGGCCGCTGCCGCTGGCGCTCACCGACCGGCCGGTGAACATCACGCCGACGCTGCTGCGCCGCAGGATGTCCTGGCGGGCGCGGACGACCGAGAAGTTCGTCGACGGACTGGCGCCCGACTCGCGCGTCTGGATGTCGATCAACCCGAACGAGAAACGGCCGACGCGGCCGCTCAGCCGGCCGCCGCCGAGGATCGGCAGCGCCCCGGCCGGGCCGAGGCCGATGCGCCGGCTGTAGAACATGATCGGCGTGTCGCCGGAATCGCCGCTCGTGCTGGTCGCGGCGGCGTTCGACGCCCGACCGAACACGCCGCTGAACGTGAAGGTGCCGAGGTTCTCGAGGAAGAAGTCGCGCTTCTCCGGGAAGAACAGCGAGAAGCGGGTCAAGTTGACCTGCTGCTCGTCGGCTTCCACCTGCGCGAAGTCGGTATTCACCGTGAAGTCGGCGGTGAGGTTCTGCGTGCTGTACTTGGCGTCGACGCCGACGTCACCGTCGGGATCGTTGTTCCGCCGCGGCGCACCGACCCGGTCGGTCGTCAGGTTGCCGATGACGTACGGCTTCACCTCGATGACCCGGCCGCCTTCGGGCGCTTCGATGCCGACGACCGTGGCATACAGCGAGGCGGAGAAGTCGGCGCGTCCCATGCCGAGCGCTGGCGGCACCTTCGTCAGATAGGATATCTCGTTCTTCCACTTGCTGACGCGGCGGGTCTGGAAGCCCCAGGTCTGGACGCGGCCCGGACGGTAGCGGATCGACTTGAACGGGATCATCGCTTCGATGCTCCAGCCGCCGTCGAACCGGCTCGCCCACACCCGCCAGACCGGATTCCAGTCGCCGTTGTACTGGCGTTCGTTCGTGCTCTGCCCGTCGGTCCGGCCACCGAGCAGGTTGACCTCGAACTGCATGGCATTGCGCTTGTCGAAAAACGTGTCGAAGGCGAAGCCGACGTTGTCGCCCTGCCGGATGTTGTTGCTGTCCCGCCGCATCTCGTTGACGATCATCTTCTCCGGCGCGCTTTCGTAGGCGCGGAGCGCCACGTAGACGTTGTTGTCGTCGAACAGCACCCAGCCTTCGGTCTTCTCCGTCGCCGGTTCGCCGCCGCGCGGCTCCATCTGGATGTAATCGGAGAACGGCTGGTTCGCCGTGTAGACGGCTTCGTCGATGGCGCCGTCCAATTGCAGCGGCGCGCTCAGCCGGACGGCACGGATGGTCGCGCGCCCCTCGCCGTCGCGCGACATCGTCAGCGGCGGCTGCGGCGCCGGCGGCGCGCCGGCGGCCGCGCCGGACGCCGGCGCACGTGCCGGTTCCTGCGCGAGCGCCGTCGCGGCCACCAACCCGATCGTGAAGGTCAGCCACGATGCGCGCGCCCGACGCAGCGTCGTGGCGGGAGGTTTCAGGAACACAGAACCGGGAACTCGGTCGGTCAGCGCACGGTGAATGCCGTCACCGTGGTCGCCGACGGAAGCGCGACGTACTGTCTGCCGTCGACCAGATACGTGGTCGGGGCTGCGAACACGTTGCCGCCGGTGCCGTGGCGGTAGAGCACCGTGCCCGACGCGGCGTCGACGGCCATGAAGGTTCCCTGATGATCGGCACCGAACACCACACCGCTCGCGGTGGAGAGTACGCCGGCCCATCCGGGACCGGCATAGCGGACCGCAGCGCCGCCAGGAGTCTGAGTACCGGTCGTAGGCATAGGCGCCTGGCTAGTTCGTGACCGTGACCGTGATCTCGTCGTCGCCGGTCAGCCCGCCGTCGTCGGCACGCGCGCGCAGGACGTAGGTGCCGGGCGTGTCGAACGTCACCGTCACCGGCACCTTGCCATCGGCCGGCAGCGTCGGCGCAATCCAGATCGGCGCCCACGGGGAGTTCGCACCGGCTCGCGTGTCCTCCCACGCGGCAATCTGCTCGGGCGAGAACGTCACCGTTCCGGGCCCGCGGAACTTGAAGTAGGCCACGTGCAGGCCGACGTTCTTGCCGACGGTCACGCGCGCCGGCGGAGCGGTGAGGCGGTTCGCAATCAGCGGATTGCTGGTCGCGGCCACCGCGCTGGGCGGCGCCGTCGCAACGCGGTCCGGGCGCGACCCGGTATTCGACACCGCGGCACCGGACAGGCCCGGCAGGCGACGCTTGGGAATGCCGTCATCCGTCACGACCGCCGTGATCTCGAGCGGTTGACCGACCTTCGCCGTCAGCTTCTTGCTGCCCTGCACGACGACGACCGGCGGCTTGTTGGCCCGGACCTCGGGACTGCTCGTGCCGGCGCCGAGCGCGCCGGTTTCCGACATCTTGGTGACGTTGTCCATCTTGTAGTCGGCGCGGATGGTGGCGTACGCCTTTTCGGTCTTGCCCTTCGAAGTCAGCGTCCAGATGAGCTCGTCCTTCTCGGTGAAATTCTTCGGCACCGGGACGCGGAACATGAAGCGGCCGCGGCGTGGCAGGAAGACCGTCGGCTGCCCCTGGTCGACGCCACCGATGTTGAAGCCATTGTCCGGCCCGACCGGCACCTCGACATGCTCTTCCCAGTTGCGGTTCATGTAGCCGAACAGGAACCACTTGTTTCCCTGCTCATCCTCTTCCCAGCCCTCGTAGGCGGGAGCGACGTTCTGGCCGCTGCGATACGACAGCGACTGTGCTTGCGACGAGTTGGCGCTCAACGCAGCGGCAATCACAGCGGCGGCCGTGAATGCCTGGACATACGCACGCATTGCTCTCATGATCAAAACCCTGCTCCCACTTTCGCGACAGCCCGACGCTGCCGATGGCCGCACACGCTTCGCCTCAGACCTCCGCGGCGAGCACCACGACGAAGGACGAGGCCTGCCAGGGCCGCTTGCATCTGTAGTCGAAGAAAAGGCCCCGGAACTCGTGTCTCCGGGGCCTCAGGTCGGTGGTCGTGCCTGCCGCTACTGCTGTTGCTGCTGTTGCTGCTGTTGCTGCTGTTGCTGCTGCTGTTGCTGCGTGCGCTGCACCTGCGGCGCCGCACTGATGGTGCAGAGCGGGCAGCCGATGACGACACTGTTGCGCGTCAGCTTGAGTCTCTCCCGACGCTTCGCCATCTCCTCCTGGAACTGCTCTTCCGTGAGGGTGACGCGATTGCCGAGGTCGATGAACATGTTGCCCACCGAACGATTGCCTGACCCCTGCCAGTTGCGCGGATCGGGCACGTTCTTGTTCGACGGCGAGTTGTCCATGTAGCCGATGATGTGCAGAATCGCCCCCTTCGGGACGAGCGGCGCGTAGTCGTCGTCGTAGTTGTAGCCGCGCACCCAGTTGTGGTCGTAGCCGACGCAGTTCAGCGTCTGGATGTTGTAGCCCCAGATGAGTTCGAGACACATCCGGGCGCCCGGCGCATGCAGGTGCGGCTCGAACGACAGGATCTTCGTCGGCTCGTTCACCACGGCATAGGCGTGCAGTTGCTGATCCTTCTCCATCGCGCGGACGTCGATGTCGACACCGTTGCCGAGCGCGATGAGCGACCGCTTGTACTTCGGCACGAACCCCTTCGGCGCGAACTTGAAGCCGATCTCGAGGTGCGACTTCGTGTCGCGACCGTTCGAGTGCAGG
>CADEDC010000089.1 GCA_902825985.1 uncultured Acidobacteriota bacterium
TGACGGTGAAGCCGGTGATGGAGGCGCTGGCGCGCGCCATCAGCGGCCTCGAACTGCCGGCCGTCGAGAAGATTTCCGAGAGCCAGGAAGACGACCCGTTTCAGGTCCTGATCGCGACCGCGCTGTCCGCACGCACCCAGGATGCGACGACGCTGGCGGCGTCGACGCGGTTGTTCAGGCGGGCGACGACGCCGGCCGCGATGGCGAAGTTGTCGGTGCGGGAGATCGAGAGGCTGATTTACCCGGTGAGCTTCTACCGGCACAAGGCGCGTCACGTGAAGGCGGCCTGCCGGATGCTGATCCAGAAGTTCGACGGCCGCGTGCCGTCGACGATGGACGAGTTGACGTCGCTGCCCGGTGTCGGCCGCAAGACCGCGAACCTCGTCCTGATTCTGTCGTTCAGGAGCCGCACGAACATCTGCGTCGATATCCACGTGCACCGCATCTCGAATCGCCTCGGCTGGGTCCACACGCGGACGCCGGAGGCGACCGAACAGGCGCTCTACGAGGTGGCCGACGCGAAGTGGTGGCCGTACATCAACCTCTACCTGGTGACCTGGGGCCAGAACGTCTGTCGGCCCGTTTATCCGAAATGCGAGCGCTGCGTCCTGAAACCGATGTGTCCGCGGATCGGCGTGACACGCGTCTCGACCGCCGGCACGCGCGCCTCGGCGCGGGAGCCGGCATGAGACGACGGGAGTGGCTCGGAAGAACGCTGGTGTGGCTGACGGCTGCGCTCACGGCCGCGGTGCCACGCGCCCAGGTGGCGTCGCCGGTCAGGCCACAGCCGCCGGCGCCGAAAATCCGCTTCGAGACCTCGGTGGGCGCCTTCGTCATCCAGACGTTTCCGAATGACGCGCCGCTCACGGTGGCGCACATCGTCAAGCTGGTGACCGCGGGCTTCTACGACGGACAGCGGGTGCATCGCGCCGTCAATGGATTCGTCGTGCAATTCGGCGACCCGCAGACCCGCGACGAATCGAAGCGCAGCGTCTGGGGACGTGGTCCGGCGGCATCGAGCGGCGCGCCGATCGGCGTCGCCGAGGTCGTGCTGAAACGGAAACACGTCGCCGGCTCGGTCGGGGTCGCCCACATGGGTGAGCCGGCGAAGGCCGACAGCCAGATTTACATCACGCTGAGCGATCGTCCCGACATCGATGGGCAGTACGCCATCTTCGGCCAGGTGATCGACGGCTTCGATGTCCCGGCCCGTCTCCATATCGGTGACGCGATCATCCGCGCCACCGTGCAGTAGGCCCCGCGCCTGGACCCGCCCTCCCGCGGGCGCCGCGGCGGGCGCGCAGCGGACGGGCGCTCGACCCTCCGGTCAGCGCGTCGCCGTCGGTCCTGCCGGCGGCGGCGCCCCCTTCAGGAAGATGCCGCCCTTGATCGTCGCTTCGGCGACGAACTGCTGCTTCAGGGTCCGCGTCTGCCGGGTGCCGTCGTTGTAGACGAAGCTGCCCTGCTGCAGCTCGAGGATCGCGACGTCAGCCGTCGCGCCGGGCGCCAGCGTCCCGACCTTCTCCGGGAAGTTGAGGACCTTCGCCGGTGTCGCCGTGACCCCTTCGATGACCTTTTCGAGCGGCATCCCGAGGTGCAGGAACTCGGTCATCGGGACGAGCACGCTCGCCGGGAGGCCGTCCGGCGTCCGGCTGATGTCGGTCGAGATCACGTCGGGATACCACCCGAGTTTCGTCGCCTTCTCCGAGATCGTCCAGGCATGGTGGGTGGTCGCCAGTTGGCCGTCGGTCCAGATGCCGCGCTCCTTGAGCGCCAGAATCTGCGGCAGCACGGTGTCCGACTGGGTCCCGTCGGCGCCGAACACGTTGGCCGAGTTCGCCGACGGTGGATTGAACGGATGGGCGAGGATGTCGCCCCTCCGCAAGGTCGCGAGGAGGTCCGGCTCCGTCGACCAGTGCATCATGATCGGCAGCCCGGTGGCGTCGGCCACTTCGCGCGCCACCTTCATCACCTCGAGGTCGTGCGCCAGATCGCTGCGCTTGCCGTTGACCCGCACCTTGATGCCGAGAATCCGATCGCGGTTGGCCGAGATGACGCGGATGGCCGCCCTCGCGTCGACCATCCGGGGGTCGAGATAGATCTCGTTGGTCACCGACAGCCCGATGGTCGAGATGTTCAGCAGCGCGTAGATGCGCGTCGCCGACGAGTCCATCACGTACTTGCGGAATCCGAGGAATGTGCCGGCACCGGTCGACCCGCAGTCGACGACGGTCGTCACCCCGTTCTGGAATCCGACGACATCAGGGTCGACGTTGAGGGTGATGCCGTGCTTGTAGACGTGCGTGTGCAGGTCGATGAGCCCCGGCGTGACGATTCGGCCCCGCGCGTCGTACACCTGGCGCGCCTGGCTGGCGGCGATACCCGGAGCAATGCGCACGATCTTGCCGCCGGCGATGGCGACGTCCTGCACGGCCGATATCTGCTGCGACGGGTCGACGACGCGGCCGCCGGTGATGAGCAGGTCGTACAGCACGGCGGCCGGCGGGCCGGCGGCGGCCTGACCTGCCGCCTGGGCGAGGGCCGGCTTGGCGCCGGTCCACGACAGATCGCGGACCTGTGGAAGGATGAGGGCCGACCCGATCGTGCCCAGAAATGCGCGTCGTGAAGTAGCGGACATGGTGGGGAGTTATACACCAGAACGCCCGCCGCCGACGTGCCGCGGTTGAACCGCGTCGGCGGACGCCGGACCTCAACGTCCCGGGTCTCCGGGCCCGCCACCGGCTGGAGCGGTTCACCCCGGGCTGCGCAGCAGGCTGAAATACGCGCGCCAGGGTCCGGCGTCTCGACCGGCATGGCGGGTGAGGACGCGGCCGATCTGCGTCAGGTGTGACAGGTCGTGCGTCAGCCAGGTCGCCAGCAGCTGCGTCACGGTTACCACGCCGAATTCGGGATGCCGGCCTTGCCGCCCGAGGTCGTCGACGGTGACCAGCGCATCGAGCGCCGCAAGGCTGTCGGCGCGCTGGCGCGCGAATTCCGCCAGCAGCCGGTCGATGGGCCAGTCGCCGTAGCGGCGAAAGCCCTCCTGGCGATCGAACGGCTGGAACGGCCGCTCCGTGCCGTGCTCGATGACCACGCGCAGGCGAGGGATCCAGTCATCGACTTCGCCCCAAATCAGATGCTGGACCACCTGGCGCGGGCTCCACGTGCCCGGGCCTTCGTTCGCCTCGAGCCACGCCGCCGGCAGCGGCGCGAGCAGTGCCGTGAGCGTTGTTGGCGTCTGCCGGAGCATCGATCGCCCGTCGTGCAACGAGAACCCAGAATGCGAAGCTGAGCCGCTGGTCATGATGGCGTCCCCTGAGCCGCCATGGCTATAATCCCACGCACCCGGCGAAGGCAACCTGGCCTTTCGTCCCGGTGTGCCGGAGGTGGCATGCGCTGGCGATTCCTCGTGGCGACCCTTCTCATGCTCATTCCGGGCGCCGTGCCCTTCCTGATGCCGGTGCTTGCCCCGCACTCGGTCGTCGCCGCGGCGGACGACCCGTCGCGCTGGATTGGCGACCTGACGCCGATTGCCGACGGTGACTGGACGCCGGCGCGCGCCGCCCATCTCCTCGAGCGCGCCGGGTTCGGCGCCCCGCCCGCCGAAATTGCCAGGCTCGCCGGCCTGACGCCGGCGCAGGCGGTTGACGCCATCGTCAACTATCAGCGCACCCCCGATACCCTCGGTGCCTTCGACGAGTCGTTGATCTGGGATGTCGGCATGGATCCGTTTCCGCCCAGCCGCGCGGAAGCGGTCCGTATCGCCCGGGAGAAGGGGAGCGCGCTCGGTGTCCCGGTGCTGCCCGCCGGTACGCAGCGCCGACTGCAACCGGTGGTCGACAAGTTCTTCTACAGCCTGCTGGCCAACGGCATCGAGACCCAGCGCCTCGGCCTGTGGTGGGCGAACCGGATGCTGGCGACGTCGCGACCGCTGGAAGAGAAGCTGACACTGTTCTGGCACGGGCACTTCGCGACCGGCGAGAACAAGGTGCGCGACTACCGGATGATGATGCGGCAGAACGCACTGTTCCGGGCGCATGCCGCGGGAGCATTCCGCGACCTTCTCGTCGGCGTGATGAAGGATCCGGCGATGCTCGTCTACCTCGACAACGGCGAGAACATCAAGAGCCATCCGAACGAGAACTTCGGTCGCGAACTGCTCGAGCTGTTCACGATGGGGGTCGGCAACTACTCCGAGAAGGACGTCCGGGAGGCCGCCCGCGCCTTCACCGGCTGGACGAACGACGCGCTGCAATTCAAGTTCGACGGCGGTCAGCATGACTTCGGCAGCAAGACGTTTCTCGGTCGAACCGGCCCGTTCGACGGGGAAGACGTCGTCGACATCATCCTGGCGCAGCCGGTGACGGCCGAGTTCATGGCGGCGAAGCTGTATCGCTACTTCGTGCGCGAGGAGATGCCGGCCACGGTGAAGGCGTCGCTGGCGAAGACCTATCGCGACAGCGGCTACCAGCTGAAGCCGCTGCTCACCCGGTTGTTCCTGGCGAAGGATTTCTACAGCCCGCCATCGCTCGGCACGCAGATCAAGAGTCCGGTGCAGCTGGTCGTGTCGACCTATCGCAAGCTGGGACTACGGGAAGTGCCGACGATTCCGGACTTCGGACGGATGACGGCGAGCCTCGGGCAGTCGCTGTTCGACCCGCCGAACGTCGCGGGGTGGGCCGGTGGTCGCACCTGGATCACGCCGTCGACGCTGCTGAACCGCGGCAACCTGATGCGCGAGGTGCTGTTCCCGGAGCGCGAGCGGTTCCGGCCGCCGGACCGGACGCTGTCACCCACCGACGCGCGCGTCGGCCAGCGGATTGCCCAGGGCATGAGCATCACCGAGGCGACGCTCGAAGACGGTGACGCCGCCGCGATGGCCGAATCGAACCTGATGGTGGAGCGGGACGAGGACTACAACACGCGCTACGCCGGATTCAAGGGGTACCTGATGGCGTTCGAGCGGACGAAGGTGATTCCGCGCCGCACCGCGCCACTCGACCTGGCCGCTTTGCTGCGCGAGGCACACGTCGATACGGTCGATGGCGCCGTCGATCACCTCGTCGGCCGCTTTCTCTCCGTGGCTCTGCCGGCAGCCCAACGACGGCTGCTGGCCACCTTCCTGAGCGATCGGCTGGGCGGGCGGACACTGACACCCGGCGACACGCTCGAGCCGTCGCTGCGCGAACTCCTGTATCTGGTTCTGAGCACGCCCGAGTATCAGCTGGGATAACCGCCATGCCATCACGCACCACCGGCTACTGTCTCTGTTCGCGGCGCGAGTTCCTGAACCGCGGCCTCTACGGCATCGGCGTCGGCGCCGGATTGCCGCTGGTGCTTAGCCGCACGACGGCGGCCCTCACGGCCCAGGCGCTGCAAGGGACGAGCGTCGAGAGCCATCCCGAGCGGATCCTCGTCGTCATCGAACTGTCCGGCGGCAACGACGGGCTCAATACCGTCGTGCCCTACGGCGACGCGGCGTACTATCGCGCCCGCCCGCGGCTCGGGATTCCCGATACGAAGGTCATCAAGGCCGCCGACGGCTTCGGCTTCCATCCCGCGATGGTCGGCTTCGAGCGGCTCTACAAGGACGGACACCTCGCGGTCGTCCACGGGTGTGGTTACGACCATCCCAGCCTGTCGCACTTCTCGTCGATGGGGTTCTGGCATACCGGCGTGCCGAACGGCGGCGAGGCACTGGGGTGGCTCGGTCGACTCGCCGACGAGCGTTACGCCACCTCCGAGCGGAACATCGTCGTCAACATCGGTGGTTCCCAGTCGCTGGCGGTCCGTGCCAGCCGCCACTCGCCGCTGGTGTTCGATGATCCGTCCCGGTTCCGCCGCGATGGGACCGACGTCGAGAAGGCGACGTTGACGTCGCTCAGCCGGCCGCGCGAGACGACGAACCCGATGCTCGAGTTCCTGTCGTCGACGGCCAACAACGCGACCGAGAGCTCCGACGTCGTCCGCCGCGCCATCGCCGACTACCGGACGACCGTCGACTATGGCATTGGCGGTGGACTCGGCGGCAACCTGCAGCGGGTCGCCGCCCTCATCGCCTCGAACATGCCGACACGGCTCTACTACGTGACCTACGCCGGCAACTCGTTCGACACCCACGTGCAGCAGGCCGACCTCCACAGCCGGTTGCTGATGTACACCGCCGATGCGGTCCACGGCTTCATGAAGGACATCGAGCGCATCGGCCGCGCCGATCAGGTGTCGGTGCTGATGTTCACCGAGTTCGGCCGCCGTGTCGAAGAGAACGGCAGTCTCGGCACCGACCACGGCACCGCGACGCCGATGTTCGTCATCGGCAAGGGCGTCCGCGGTGGCTTCTACGGTCAGCCGCCGAGCCTGACCGATCTGGACGATGGCAACCTGAAGATGACCACCGACTTCCGGCGTGTCTACGCGTCCGCCATCCGCGGTTGGCTGGGGTGCGATGACGATCAGGCGATCCTGAAAGGCCAGTTCGAACCGCTCGGCATGTTCGTCTGAGCCCACCCTCCACGTCCTCTGCCGCAGCCGCGTCGTAGCGATTCAAGACGCGTGACCGGCAGGCCGATTTCGCAATGGGGAGCCGTCTGTGGCTCCACGCGAGCGGTCTGCTCAAGTTGTCACGCGTATGATCGCGATATCTCGCTTCGGCACATCGGCGACACGACTTGTCACCGTCGCAGCGGCGTCGCTGCTGGCGAGTGTCGGACTGCGTGCGGAGCCACTCGTGCGTTGGGCGGTCTGCTACAGCGACCGGCCCGAATGCGCCGAGCTGGCGCGCTACGAGCTCGTCGTCCTCGATGCCGTCCATCACCCGCCGCTGGCGCCGATCCGTGAACGTCGCCGCACGGTGCTGGCCTACCTCTCCCTGACCGAGATGGGCGAGGCGCATGCCGCTTTTGCCGACCTGAAAGCCACCGGCGCCGTGCTCGACGAGCACCCCGGCTGGAGCGGCACCCACTACGTGGATTTCCGGCGCCCGGAGTGGTCGCGTCTCGTCCTCGATCGGCTGATCCCGGAGGCGCTGGCCGCCGGCTTCACCGGGATGTTTCTCGACACGCTGGACGATGCAGCGTTTCTGGAAGCGCGGGACCCGGTGGCCTACCGCGGGATGCAGGAGGCGGCCGTCACCCTCGTTCGTGCCATCCGGAAGGCACATCCCGGCGCGGTGCTCATGGTGAATCGCGGCTACACGCTGATGCCGCAGATTGCCGACGCCATCGACATCCTGCTCGGCGAGTCGGTGATCACGACGTTCGATTCGAAGACGAAGCGCTACGGTCGCATGTCCGCGGCCGACGTGGCGTGGCAGGTCGATCAGCTGCGACGGGCGCGCGCCCTGAATCCGGCGTTGCAGCTCTACACCCTCGACTACTGGGATCCGGCCGACCTCGAGGGCCTGCGCACGCTGTATGCGCAGCAGCGCGCCAACGGCTTCCATCCGTACGTGTCGACGCCGATGCTCGACCGCATCGTCGACGAGCCGCCGTCCGCCGAGGGGGGCCGATGATACGCCGGTCGCCGGCGATCGCCGGGTCGTTCGCAGTCGGCATCGCGCTCACGCTTGCGCCGCTGGTCGCCGCCGTCGGTGAGCGTGCTGCCCTGCCGGCGGCCGGGGTTCCCGCCGCGGCCATCCGGCCGTCGCCGCCGGCGCCGTCGCCGCCGGATTCCGCGGCGGTCGTGGAACGGCGGCACACGGTGCCGCGAACCGTCCTCGCCCTCTACGACAGCCGGTACTCCGAACATCCCAGAAGCACGCCCATCCACAACCTGGCCGAGATGCCGCTCAACCACCTCGGTCTGATCGTGCGATACCACGACATCCGTTCGGGGCTGCCACCGCTGTCGTCGCTGTCGGACGTGCGCGGCGTGGTCACGTGGTTCACGACGGAAGGGCTGCCGCAGCCGGTGGCCTACCTGCGGTGGCTCGACCGCCTCGCCGATGCCGGCAAGCGTGTGGTGATCATCAGTGCGCTGGGGGCGCTGCGCGACGACACCGGCGCGCCGGTGCCGCTCGACGAGATCAATCGCACGATGGGTCGTCTCGGCTGGCGCTACGACGGCGGCTGGCATACGACGACGGCCGGCGTCCGCTACGTGCGCCTCGACGACGCGATGCTCGGCTTCGAGCGGCCGCTGCCGGTGGTTGTCCCGCCCTACGCGACCGTGCGCGCGACGGCACCGGATGCGAAGGTCGCGCTGCGCGTCGAGATGCCGTCACGCGGCAATACGGCGTCCGATCTCGTGATCGTCACGCCGCGTGGGGGCGTCGTGGCTCCCGGCTACGCCTACTTCTCCGATCAGATGGGCGGCCGTGAATTCCGGCAGTGGTACCTGGACCCATTCGAGTTCTTCCGTGCGGCGCTGGCGACCGACGAGGTGCCGAAGCCGGATACGGCGACGCTCTCCGGCCGCCGCATCTACTACAGCCACATCGACGGCGATGGCTGGCGCAACCTCACGCAGATCGAGCCGTATCGCAGCCAGCACGTGATCGCGGCGCGCGTCGTGCGCGACGCCCTCATCGCCGCCGCACCCGACCTGCCGGTCACCGTCGGCGCCATCGTCGGTGACCTCGACCGGTCGTGGATGGGTACCGAAGAGAGCCTGGCGGTGGCCCGGGACATCTACGCGTTCCCGCACGTCGAGGCGGCGATCCACACCTACAGCCATCCACTCGACTGGGAGTCCTTCGACGACGAAGCCCGTGGCACGCGGCAGCAGCGGCTCCGCGACGGGCGGACCGAGCATCTGAGCGGGCCTGACATCGTGCACGGCGGCGGCGGCGCGAAGCCGCGGTCCTACGAGACCCGACCCTTCAGCGTGACCACCGAGATCGATGAGGCGTCGGCCTTCGTCAATCGCCTGCTGCCGGCCGGCAAGCGTGTCAGGCTGGTGCAATGGACCGGCGACACGAGGCCTTTCCGGGAGGTCCTGCTGCGAACGCGGCGGGCCGGTCTGGCGAACATCAACGGCGGCGATACCCGATTCGATCGCGAGTTCCCGTCCGCCGCCTGGGTGTCACCGCTGGCGGAGCGGGTGGGCGGAGAGCTGCAGGTCTACGCGTCGAACAGCAATGAGAACACCTACACCGATCTGTGGCGCGACCGGTTTTTCGGCTTCTCGTTCCTGACGAAGACCGTTCAGAACACCGGGGCGCCGCGGCGGCTCAAGCCGTTCAATCTCTACTACCACATGTACTCCGGCGAGCGGCTTTCGAGCCTGAACGCCGTGCTCGCCAACCTGGCGTTCGCGCGGTCGTTGCCCCTCGCACCAATCGAGACGAGCCGGTTCAGCCGGATCGTCGAGGGCTTCTTCTCGGCCACGCTCGAGGAGGCTGGGCCGCGAGCCTGGCGGGTTCGCAACCGGGGCGCTCTGCAGACCATCAGGTTCGATGGCGTCGCGCAGACGGCGGTCGATTTCGCGCGCTCGCACGGCGTCGTCGGACAGCGGCACGAACTCGACAGCCTGTTCGTGGCGCTCGACGAAGCCGCCGAGACGCCGCTCGTTGTCCTGAAGTCGGTCTCCGCATCGACCGGTGAGCCGCACGAAGACGTGCCCTACCTGGTCGAATCGCGCTGGCGCGTGCGCGACATGCACGTCGAGGCGGCGACGCTGCGCTTCGTCACGCAGGGCTACGGCCCGGGAGAAGCGAGCTGGCAGTGGCCGTTCAGCCCAGCCGTCGAGGTGCGATGGCGCGCGGCGTCTGGCCGGACAGGCGGCCTCCGGCTCGACGCCGTGGATGGGCGCCTCGTCGTCCGCCTGCCACAGCTGACAGCCGAGCGGGTGGACGTGACGATCGCACCCGCGGGAGGCCATCGTGCCCCGCGCTGAGGTGGCCCCCCTGGTGCGCCACCGCCGCGAGCTGCGCCGTTATCAGCAGGGCGCCTTCGTGTTGGCCGCGCTCGCCCTCGTCGCTGGTGCCGCGCTCCTGCCGCGCGGCGACGAGCTGTTGCTCATACACGTGAAGAACCGCCAGATCATCCAGGCGCGCGAACTGCTGGCCGAAGCCGCCGGCCACAACGTGTCCAGTGCGGCCTCCGTCGTCGCCCACCATGAGCTGTACCTGCTCGAAGGACGGGTCGACGAGGCCCTCGCCGAGATGGAAGAGTACACCCGCAATCATCCGGACGATGCTGCGGCGTGGAAACGTCTGATGCACATGTATGCGGATGCGCAGCGGCTGGACGAACGCCTGGACGCCGCCGAGCGGGTCTATCGGCTCGAACCGACCGCCGAGATGGGGCGCCAGCTCGTGACGCTGTATCGCTGGAGCGGCGAAGAGGAGGCGGAAGCCGCGATCCTGCGGGAGCTCGTGCGGAGCGACGCTGCCACCGCCGACGAGTCGGTGCGGAGCGCCCGTATCGAGGCAGCCTTCGGACGGGCCGCGGCCGCGCTCGACGCGCTGGAGCGGTTGCGCCGCAGGCAACCTGGGGCGTTCGACTATCCGGCGGTGGAGCTGTATGCGAGCCTGCTGCTCGAGACCGGAGGGCCGGCACGACTGGCTGGACCGCTGCAACTGCTGCCGATTGCCCAGGATGGCGATGTGCTGCCGCAGCTTGCGCGGACCTTTCTGTCGTGGGGGCGGCCGGATGCGGCGGTGGGTCTCTTCGCCACGCCGCCTGGCACGATCGCGCCACCCGAGCGGCTGGCCCTGCGCGCGCGCATCGCGGTCGGCACCGCCGAGGCTCGCGCCGTCGCGCGTGAGCTCGTCGCCAGGGACGCCGATGAACCGCTGCCGCCGACGGTCGTTGGAGACCTCGTGACGCTGCTGTTGTCGCTGCCCGACTACGTCGCCATCGGCGACGTGCTGGTGCGACACCACGGCGACGCGGAGACGGCGGTTCAGGCCGCGATTGGCCATGCAGTGGCACATCGGCGACGCGACCTCGCCCAGGCCCTGATCGCGCGCCTGGGCGACGACAGTCTCGCCGACTCGCCGATGCTGGCACTCGATCTCGCGGTGGAGCGAGGGGACGTCGCATCGGCAGAACGCTGGATCGCCCGCATCGATGGGCAGGGGCAGACGACCGCCGAGCAGGCCGCCGCCCTGGCGCAGTTCGAATCCCGTCTTGGATTGACCGGTCGTGCCTTCGGCCGACTCGTGTCGGTGGTGAAGGCGCCGGCAGCCCCGGCATGGGCCTTTGCCGACTTCGGCGGGCTCGCCGTGACCCTCGGGCGAGAGGACGAGGCGCTCGGTCTGCTGTCGACATCGACCGCTCGCGGCGCCCGCGAGGCGTGGGCGCGCCTGGCGGTCATGGCCGGCCGGACAGCGGACATCGAGAACTGGCTGCGGGCGGCGCATCCGCCGGTACTCGATCCCAGGGGACTGCGCGACCTCTACTTCCTGCTCGCCGACCATGGACACGCCGGCCTTGCCGCGCGCGTCGCCAATCACCTGCTGGACGACGGCGCCTCCGACGCCGATCGCGTGCTCGCCGCCCGCGCCTGGCTCGCCGCCAATCGCCCGGTGGAGGCACTGGTGCCGTTGCGCACGGTGATGGCAACGAACCCGCGCCATCCCGAGGCGCAGGCGACATACGACGCGGCGCTCCTGTCGGCACTGCAATCCGGCGTCGGTGTCAGCGACGAACTCCGACGGGTCTTCCTGGCACGACTTGCCGACCGGACGGTTTCGGTCGATCGGCGGACGATACTCGTCGAAGGGTTGTGGTCGGCGGGCGAGCGTGGCGTGCTGTTCGACGAGATCGCGCGCCTGGCATCGACCGACATCGACCGGTGGCTGTCGCCGCTCGTCGAGGCGGCGATCGCTGCCGCCCGCCAGCCGCGGGCAATCGAGCTCGTGGCCGCCGCGATCCCTCCGGTGCGGAGTGGTGGCGCGGCAGATCCCTCACGGGCCGGCGCGGCGATTCCGCAGCGGCACGTCGATCTGGTGCGCGCCCTGATGGCACTCGGGGCGCCGGACGATGTGCTGCTGCCGCAGCTGGAGTACCTGGCGAACACGGAGGGTGAGACCTGGATCTACGCCTACGACGAGCGGCTGACCGCTCCCGGCCGTGCGGCGCAGCGCATCCAGCTCTGGACTGCTGTCGGACACGATGGCAACCTGGCGCGCGGGGAACGGCGTGCCGCAGTGTCCCGTCTGGTCGAGCTCGGAGCCATCGGGCCGGCCACTGAGATCCTGCGCGATCTGGTGTCCGCGTCCGAACCGTCTGATCCCGACGTCACGCAATTGATCTCCCTCTGGGGTGACCACCCGACATCGGCCCAGCTGACCTGGCTGATGGCGCGCGCCGCCGGCGCCGCCCCCGATCGGGCCGCCTGGTTGCAGCACGTGCTCCGGGCCGGGGGGGCCGAGGGGGCGCGTCGAATCGTCGCGGCCTGGCCGAACCTGCCCGCTGAAGCTGCGCCGGCGATGGTCGAGACCTGGATCGATGCCCACAACCAGGCGTCGAGCACGGCAGTGATGCGGGAGGTGCTGATGACGGCGATCGCGCGTCCGCCGGCCACCACCCGCGAGCTGCGGCATGCCGGGCGGGTGGCACTGGCGCGCGAGTGGCCGGACGTGGCGGCGCTGGCGTTCACCGGTGTGGCCGCACGCCAGCCAGAGGACCTGGAGGCATTGCGCTGGCTGGGGGCACTGGCGTTCTCCGACGGTCGGGCCGGGCGGGCGGGCACGTGGCTGGACGCGTATCTGGCGGCCGGCGGACACGAGCCGGAGCCGCTGTATCTGCTGGGCGAACTGGCGCGCAACGCCGGCCACGACGACCGGGCGCTCGGCTACTTCGAGCGGGCGCGCCGCGAACTGGAGAGTGCCGGACCTGCTGCCGCACGGCATCCGCTGCTGGCCAACGTCCTCGTGCGCCTGGACGACCGTCGTCGCGCCACCACGCTGTTTGCTGCCCTCCTCGACGACGATCCGAGCGCCGATCACGTGCGGGCCGACTACGTGGCGGCGCTGCTGCAGTGGGGTGACTACGATCGGGCCGGCGACGTGCTCGCCCTGACACCGGGCTCGCACGATCCCGAGCCGGCCCCCGGCGCGGCGGGCAGCGGCGCCCGGCGGCTGGCATTGCTCGAGATCCAGTGGCTGACGCGCAGCGGCCGCTACGGCGACGCCCTGCAGCTGCTCGACCAGCTCGGCGATCGATTCCCGCTCGACCCGGACGTGCTGCTCGCCCGGGCAGCGTTCGACAGCGAACGAGGACTGGAGGCCGTCGCCGGGCGGCTCTACGAACGCGCGTTCCGCGAGGCCCCCCACCGCGAGGATGTCAACCGGCTGGTTCAGCAGCGGCGGCGTCAGCAGGCACCCCAGGTGGCGTTCGAGAGCGCCACGCGCAGCATCAGCAGCGGCTGGGACGAGCGGTCCGAGCGCCTCGCCGCGTCGGGTCGCCTGCGCGGCCGCGTGCCGTTCGCGATGTCGCTTGAACGGCTGCGCGTCACCGCGGCGCAACTACGGCGGTCCGACGGGGCCGTCGCGCCGGTCGACACCGACCTGACGCGCCTCGACGCGACGGTGACCTGGCCGCTGTCCGATGCGGTCGACGTCGCCGGCGCGCTGTTCGGCACGAGCCGCGGCGCCGGCGCCGGCGTGACGTTCTCGCAGGACGATCTGCGCGGCCGTACGGAAGTGCTGGCCGAGGCTGGCCGGCCGTTCTGGGAGTTCCTCGAAGGCATCGCCGATGACGGCCGGCGCGACCGCATGAGCGCCCAGCGCCAGCTGCGGCTGCGGCCGGATACCGGCGCCTGGGCGCAGGTGGCGTGGAACCGCTATCGCCTCGGTTCCGGCGCCGCGGTGCAGACCACCGGGCTCACGCTCGGCCTCGTGCGCACCGTGCGCCAGGCAGCGCCCGCCATCACCGTGCAGTACGGACTCGACAAGGAGCATCGGCTGTCGGCCACTCTCGCGACGGCGGCTGATGGTTCGACGTTCAATCCGATCCCGTTCGCGAGCCGGGAGGTCCACCTGCTCGGCGCGATCGGGCGGTTCGGCGTCGGTCGATTCTGGGACGTCGAAACGACGGCGGGCTACACGCTGGACCGATTCGGCGGCCGCGGGACGTTCCTGACGGCAAAGGCGACGCCGCCGGCGGCGGCCCGGGCCGGCGTGTCGCTGTGGATCGATCGCCGGCTGTTCACGATGGCCACCACGCAGCAGGTCGTGCGGCTCGGTGCGCAGGTGATGGTGAGGCTCGAGCCGTGAGCGGCGTCCCTCCCGTCCCATCGGACGCGCGCCAGGCGCCGGCACCACCGGCGTCGGCGCTCGATCGGCGTGAGCCGTCGCCGTGGTCGCCGATTCTCGAGACGCTGCTGTTCATCGGCGCGGTCCTCGCCGCCGACCTGATCTGGGGTGCCGGTCATCGCTTCCGCGACGTCGAGCCGCACCCGTTCTGGGGCATCGTGCTGCTGATGGCCGTGCACTATGGCACCCGGCAGGCGCTGTTTGCGACTCTGGCGGCCACCAGCGCCCTGCTGCTCGGCAACCTGCCGCCGCAGTCCCTGGACCAGAACGTCCACGACTACGGTGTCGCCGTGCTCGTCCGCCCCCTGCTGTGGATGCTCACGTCGCTCGTGCTCGGTGAGCTCCGCATGCGCCACCACCTGCAGCACAGCGAGGCGCTCGAACAGCTGCGCAATGCCGAACGGCGGGTCGAACTGCTGGCGCGGTCGCATAAGGACCTGTCGTCGGCGAAGGAACGGCTCGAGACGCGGCTGGCTGGACAACTGCGCACCGCCACCGGTCTGTTCGAGGCCGCCCGGACGCTCGAGACGCTCGACCCCGGCAAGGTCGTCGCCGGTGCGCTCGACCTGGTGGGCACCGCGCTGCAGGCGAAGACGTTCTCGCTGTTCCTCCTCGAAGGCGATGCGCTGCTGCTGGCCGCCACCAAGGGTGCGCACGAGGAGCGCCGCCTGCCCGAGCGCTACACCGGCACGTCGCCGTTGTTCCAGGAGGTGGTCGGTGGTCAGCGGCTGGTGTCGGTGTCGACGGCAACCGGTGAAGCGATCCTCAACGGCGAAGGGCTGATGGCCGGACCGCTGATCGATCCGACGTCCGGCAAACTGATCGGCATGCTGAAGATCGAGGAGATGGCCTTCCTCGACTTCAACCTCAGCAGCCTGCAGACGTTCCGGACGATGTGCGAGTGGATTGGCGCTGCCTACGCGAACGCGCTCACCCATCAGGCGAGCCAGATCGAGGATGAAGCCACCCGTCTCTACGGGATGAAATATCTCGATCGCCAGACCGACTACGTGACCGAGCTCGCGCTGCGGTTCGGCTTCGACCTCACGCTGCTGATGTTCCGCGTCGACGTCGAAGACCTCTCGGACGAGGAGCGCCGGGCCGTGCCTGGCGTGCTCGGCGAGATTGCCCGCAAGGTGCTGCGCCGCACCGACATGGTGTTCAGCCACGAGCCGCCGGGTACGCAGTTCGCCGTGCTGCTGCCGGGAGCGCCGCCGGAGAACGTCGCGGCGGTGGCGAAGAAGCTGCGCCAGGCGCTCAGCGAGCGCTTCGGCCACGAACTGCCGTGCACGACGCTGGTCCGCGGCTTGTGTCGCGCCAGCGAGACGACGGCGCGCCCCCATCTTCGCGGCGCCGCACCCGATCGGGATGCGGCGACCGAACGCGATCTGGTGGCCTGATGGGTGCAACGCTGCGTTTCGTCGGGACGGAGGCCGCGGCCATCGCGGGCGCGACATTGCTGGCCGAGTCGGCCCTGCTCGGCGCGGTGTCGCGAACCGGAAGTCTGCTGCCCTTCCTGATCGGCCACGTCCTGCTGGTCGCCGCAGTCGGCGTGTGGGCCTGCCGTCCGGCGCGCCGGTCGACCCGCTACTCGGGCCTGCTCTGGCTGGCGACGGCGGCTTTCGGTCCGCTGGGCGCCGGCGGCGTGCTGCTCGCCATCGGCCTCCACCGGCACTACGCGCAGCGCGCCACCGGCATCGACGAGTGGCACGCGATGCTGTTTCCACCGACGCGGATCGACGAACGGGCCGATCTCTGGCGCCGTATCGGTCAGCGGGCCAGCGATCTGTCTGGGGAACAACCGGTCACCCCGTTCCTCGACGTGCTGGCCTTCGGCTCCGTGACGCAGCGCCAGTCGGTCATCGCCATCATCGTGCAGCAGTTCCACCCGGCCTTCGCGCCGGCACTGAAGGCGGCGCTGCGCGACGAACACAACGTGATCCGGGTGCAGGCGGCCACCGCCATCGCCCGCCTGGAGAACGAGTTCCTCGAACGGACGATGACGCGAGAGGCGGCCGTCCGGGAGTCGCCGGACAGCCCGGCCGCGATCCTGGCGCTGGCGACCCACTATGACGATCAGGCGTTCGCCGGACTGCTCGATGCCACCCGCGAACAGGACTGCCGGGTGCGCGCCGCCGATGGCTACACGCGCTACCTGCAGCGGCATCCCGACGACCACGCCGCCCGCTTCCGACTGGCCCGGCTGCAGCAGCGCCGCGGGCTCTGGACGGACGCCGAGCAGCTGTTTCGCGAGCTGACGGCCGCCGGGCACACCGGGGCGCGACAGTGGTTCATGGAGAACCTCTTCGTCCAGCGGCGCTACGCCGAACTGCGGGCGGTCGCGGCGCAGGCCTCGGAGACCACCGACGCCGGCCTGGCGCCGGAAGTCGCGGCGAGCACCGCGCTCTGGGCGGGCGTCGAATGGGACGAGGAGGCCGCGGCATGACAACCACCCGCGTCGCCGACGTCTGCCTCGTCCTCGAAGGCACCTACCCGTACGTGACCGGCGGTGTCTCGAACTGGGCGCACGATCTGATCAAGGCGCAGGCACACCTGTCGTTCCATCTCGTCGCACTGGTACCGCCAGGTCCGTCCGGACCGCTGCGCTTCGAACTGCCGGCCAACGTCGTCGGCATCACGCGCGTCGAACTGCAGACAATCGCCGCCGGCGCGGCGGCGCCGAAGCAGCTGGCCCGGGTCATCGCCCAACTGGAGGAACCGCTGCTGCGCCTGAGCAGCCGCGGCGACATCACCGATGTCGTCGCCGTGCTGGAGGCCCTGCGGGCCGCCGGGCCGGACGTCGGTCGCGAGGCGCTGCTCAATTCGCGCCCGGCGTGGGATCTGCTGCTCCGGATGTACGAGCAGCAGTGCCCGCGCGTGTCGTTCCTCGACTATTTCTGGACGTGGCGGACGCTGCTCCTCGGGATGTGTTCGGTGCTGCTGGCGCCGCTGGTGCCGGCGCGCGTCTATCACGCGCTGTGCACCGGCTACGCCGGACTGTACGCGGCCCGTGCCCATATCGAGACCGGCCGGCCGGCGCTGCTCACCGAGCACGGCATCTACACCAACGAGCGGCGCATCGAGATCACGATGGCCGACTGGCTGCAGCAGGATGGCCTGCAGACGCTCAGCATCGATCACATGCATCGTGACCTGCGCGACCTGTGGATTGACACGTTCACGAGCTACTCGCGCGCCACCTACGCCGCGTGCAGCAGGATCATCACGCTGTACGAAGGCAACACCGTGCTGCAGGTGCAGGATGGCGCCGACCCCGAGAAGCTGCTGGTGATTCCGAATGGCATCGATCTGTCGGATGCCGCGCCGCGCCGGCGTGGCGACCAGGCACCGGTCGTCTCGCTGATCGGCCGGGTCGTGCCGATCAAGGACATCAAGACGTTCCTGCGTGCCTGTGCGATTCTTCGTGACTACATCCCGGACGTCCGCGTGTGGATTCTCGGGCCGCTCGACGAGGATCCGGACTACGTCGACGAGTGCCGGCAGCTGACGTCACACCTCGACCTCGACTCGACGGTCGATTTCAAGGGGCGCGTGGCGCTGAAGGACTACTACCCGCTCATCGACGTGCTGGTACTGACCAGTGTCAGCGAGGCGCAGCCGCTCGTCATCCTCGAGGGCGGCGCCGTCGGCGTGCCGGCGGTCGCCACCGACGTCGGATCGTGCCGCGAGATGATCTATGGCCGGTCCGACGAAGCGCCGCCGCTCGGCGAGGCGGGTGCCGTGACGCCGCTGGCGAACCCCAAGGCGACGGCCGACGCGCTGCGGCGCCTGCTCACGGACGGCGAGGCGTACGCGCGCTGCAGCCAGACGGTGCAGGCGCGCGTGCGGAAGTACTACGACAAGTCGACGCTCGACCGGGCGTATCGCGAGATCTACGAGACGCACCGGACGATGGCCGACCGACTGGTGGGAGCCTGACATGGCCGGCATCGGGTTCGTGCTGCAGAAGCTGACGTCACGCGGCGACCTGCTGGGGCTCGCGCAGGGTTATGCCCATGCCTCGATCTCGTCGTCCGGCGGCTGGCTGTTCACCATCGTCACGCTGTCGCTGATCACGTTCTTCGGTCCGAGCTTCGCCACCTACGGCGACCTGAGCGCGTTCCGGCTCATCGTCGTCTACAACTTCGCCTTCTCACTCGTCTTCACGGGGCCGTTGATCCTGGTCCTGACGCGCTACCTGTCGGACCAGATCTTCGAGCACCGCGTCGACGGCGTCGCCGGCATGGTCGTCGGCGGGATGACCGTCGCCGTCGCGACGTCGGCGCCGCTCGCCCTGCCGTTCTACTTCTGGTACGTCGACATCTCGCCGGTGGCGCGGCTGGCCGCGTGGGCCGGCTACGCCCTGGTCGCGTGCATCTGGGTGCTGGGCGTGTTTCTCAGCACCCTCAAGGAATACGCGGCGGTGACGCGGACGTTCGGCATCGGCATGGTCGTGTCGCTCGTCGCCGCCTACGGGGCCGGCCCGAACGCCGGCGTGGACGGCATGCTGCTCGGCTTCGACATCGGCCTCGCCTTCATCGTCTTCGCGCTGGTCGCCCGCGTGTTCGCCGAGTTCCCGGCGCCGGTGCAGCGGCCGTTCGCCTTCCTCTCGTACTTCCGCCGCCACTGGCGGCTCGCGGCCGGCGGCGGCGTCTACTTCATGGGCATCTGGGTCGACAAGTGGCTGATGTGGCTGGCGCCCGAGCGGCTGGTGCAGTCCACCGGTCTCGTCTCGTATCCGGACTACGACAGCGCGACGTTCCTGGCCGCCCTGAGCATCGTGCCGTCGATGGCGGTATTCGTCGTCAACATCGAGACGCGCTTCTTCGAGCAGTACCACCGCTTCTATCGCGACATCAGCGCGCATGCGACGCTGGCGCGCATCCGCGAGAACCAGTCGTCGCTGCTGAATGCCGTGTTCCTCGGCTCGCGACAACTGGTGCTGCCGCAGGTCGTGCTCGTGGTGGCGACGCTGGTGCTGGCACCGGTGATGTTCACCGCCTTCGACATCCCCTACGGACAGCTGGCGATCTTCCGCATCGCGATGGTCGGTGCCCTGTTCCAGCTGTTCTTCGTCCTCCTCACCATCGTGCTGTCGTACCTGGACCTCAGCCGGGTGACGCTGGCCCTGCACTGTCTCTTCCTCGGCACGAACACACTCGCGACGCTGGTGACGTTGCGGCTGGGATTCCCGTACTACGGCTACGGCTACTTCGTTGCCGCGGTCGTCGCGTTCCTTGCCGCGTGCATCGTGACGTTCCGCTGCCTGGACGAACTGCCGTACCACGCCTTCATCACCGGGAATGCCTCGGTGAAGTAGGCTGCCGCCGGGCCGTTCGGGCACGCGTCGGCAGGCCGACGTGACGGTCGGGAGCGGCTCGCTCAGGAGGCTACGGGAACAGGCGGGAGTGGCTGGGCGGGGCGCCGGCCGCAGACGGGGTCTGCACGACGCCCTTCAGGCCGGGATAGGCGGCCACGAAAGCCTCCGAATACGCGCCCGTGATCGGCTCGCCGAGCTGCTGCTTGATCATGGTCGCATTCGCGACCGACTTCGCCGAGAAGTGGTTGTTCGTGTACAGGTAGGTCTTCTTGACGATCTGACGCGTCGCGCTCGCGGTGTCGACGAACTCCGCCAGTTCGTCGGCCGAGTACAGGTAGTTGTAGCGATCCTCCGGGCTGTCGTGCCGCCACCACTGGGCGGCGTTCCGGCCATGCAGGCGCATGTAATAGAAGCCGGTGATGTTCGGCAGTTGGTTCTGGCGCACCGAGAAGCGGAACTTCGGCTCGTCGATCTGGACCCAGGCCGCGCCGAACTCGTTCAGCAGCGCCAACGTCTCGACGATGGCATCGCTCCAGCTCTTGTGGCGAAGTTCGACGGCGACCGGGAACCCGCGGAAGGCGTCGAGCAGCCATCGGAGGTAGCGGTGTCCGGGTTCCGCACTCTTGAAGCTCGGCGGAAACTGCGCGAGCAGGGCGCCGAGCTTGCCCGCCGAGGCGAGGGGATCGATGCCGCGCTTGAACTCGTCGAGATCGGCGGCACTCGGCGTTCCCAGCGTCTCGATCATGGCGGCCGCCAACCCGGCGTCGGCCCGGTCTGGCACCTGCCGCTGCAGGCGCTCGGCGTACATGGTCGGGTGGGTGAACTTCTGGAACAGCTTCACGGAAAACTCGAAGCCGGCCGGCGTCCGCTCGGCCCAGGTGCGGCTGACCTCGACGCGCGGCTGACCGTAGAAGGTCGAATTGACCTCGACCGTGTTGAAGCGCTCGGCGTAGAACGTCAGCTCGTCGAACGCCCTCCCGCGGCCGCGTCTTGGCGGATAGAAGATGCCGTCCCACGTGCCCTTGCCGGTTGGATAGCTCCATCCGGAAGTTCCGATCCGCAGGTCGCCTGCCATCGTCAGACCACGCCGGTGGACACGTAACCCTTCTTGTCGAAGCCGAAGACGGCCCGCGCGTCGGTGACGAGTACCGGCCGCTTGATCAGATTGGGATTCTGGAGCATCAGCTCGATCGCCTCGGCTTTTGAGGCCGGCAACGGCCGGGCCTTGAACACCGGGCTCCGCGTGCTGACGAAATCGAGGAACCGAGCGTCGTCGATGTGCCGCTCGAGGAAGGCGCGCGTCGGCGTGTTCGGCCCAATCTCCACCGCATCGAGCTGAACCCCCGCTCCTTCGAGAAACGCCCGGGCATTGCGGCAGGTGGTGCAGGTCGGCTTGGTGTAGAAGGTCAGTCGGGGCATGGCGAGTACAATACGAACGCGTGCGCGGGTTGTCGGACTGCCGACGCCAGGTTGCAACCGATCACGATCGCCTCAGGTGTCAGCGTGCCATCTTAAATCTGAAACCTGAAAAAGTCAGAGATCTACCGATGTTGACCGTCACCGAAATCTTCCATTCCATCCAGGGCGAATCCAGCCGGGCCGGGACGCCGTGCGTGTTCGTGCGGCTCACGGCCTGCGATCTCCGCTGCTCCTGGTGCGATACGCCGTACGCCTTCCATGAAGGGGCCAAGCGGACGGTCGACGACGTCGTCGCCGAGGTCGAGGGCTACGGCTGCCCGACCGTGGAGATCACCGGCGGTGAGCCGCTGCTGCAGGAAGATGTCTACCCGCTGATGGAGCGGCTGCTCGCGCAGGGCAAGACGGTGCTCATCGAGACCGGCGGTCATCGCTCGATCGCCCGTGTGCCGGCCGGCGTCATCAAGGTCGTCGACGTCAAGTGCCCGGGAAGCGGCGAATCGCTGCGGAACGATTGGGAGAACCTCGGCCGGCTGGCGCCGACCGACGAAGTGAAGTTCGTCATCCGGGATCGTGAGGACTACGAGTTCGCAGTGGACGTCCTCCGCCGGCGCAAGCTCGAAACACAGTGCGCGGCGGTCCTCTTCTCGCCGGTACACGGCGTTCTCGACCCGAAGACACTGGCGGAATGGATGCTGGCCGATCGCGTGCCGGCCCGGCTGCAGATGCAGCTGCACAAGTTCATCTGGTCGCCGACGCAGCGCGGCGTGTGAACGGCCACTCGGGAGTGATGGTGACAGGGATGACGCGGGCGGTGGTGCTGCTGAGCGGCGGCCTCGATTCGTACACGGCCGCCGCGATGGCGAGGGCCGACGGCCTCACGGTGAACGCGCTGACCGTGCGTTACGGCCAGCGCCACGCCGACGAAGTCGCGGCGTCGCGCCGTGTCGCCGCCGCGCTCGGCGTCGAGCGCCATCTCGAAATGGACCTGGACCTGCGCGGCATCGGCGGCTCGTCCCTGACGTCGGACGTCGCGGTCCCGCTGGACCGCGACCTCACCGACACGTCGATTCCCTCGACCTACGTGCCGGCGCGCAACACGATCTTCCTGGCGCTGGCCCTCGGATGGGCCGAGGTGCTCGG
>CADEDC010000090.1 GCA_902825985.1 uncultured Acidobacteriota bacterium
GCGGCAAGGTCCGGCTGACGCGCGGCGATCATGTGCCCGGCACGGATCGGCTCGCCGAAGTGGCGGCGACGCTCGACTGCGATGTCATCGTCAACGTCCAGGGCGACGAGCCGCTGCTCGATCCGCGCGCCATCACCGAAGCCGTGCTGCCCTTTGCCGACCCGTCGATCTCGATGACGACGCTCTACCGTCGCCTCGACGACCCTGCCGATCTCGCAAATCCCAACGTCGTGAAGGTTGTCGTCGACCGTGCCGGTTTTGCGCTGTACTTCTCGCGGGCGCCGATCCCCCACCAGCGCGACCCGCGCGGCGGCTGGCCGCCGCACTATCGACACATCGGCCTCTATGCCTATCGACGCACCGCCTTGATGGTGCTCGCGGCGCTCGAGCCGACGCCGCTCGAGCGCATCGAATCGCTCGAGCAGCTGCGGGCACTGGAGCACGGCATCCGGATCAAGACGGTCGAGACCGCCTACGACTCGCTGGGCGTCGACACGCCGGACGATCTCGAGCGCGTCCGGCGGCTGCTGGCTGCGCCGTCGGCATGACGAGGTGACCGTGGGACCGCCGCCACTCGGAACTGGACCGTCGACACGGGGGAGCGAACAGACGTTGCGAGAAGAGCCGATGAACACGACCAAATATATCTTCGTCACGGGTGGAGTGGTGTCGTCGCTGGGCAAGGGTCTCGCAGCGGCGTCGATCGGTGCGTTGCTCGAGAGCCACGGCTACACGGTCACGCTGCAGAAATTCGACCCCTATATCAACGTCGACCCCGGCACGATGAGCCCGTACCAGCACGGCGAGGTCTACGTCACCGACGACGGCGGCGAGACCGACCTCGACCTCGGCCACTACGAGCGATTCACCGACACCGTCACCACCCGCAATTCCAACTGGACGACCGGGAAGATCTATCAGAGCGTCATTCACAAGGAGCGCCGCGGCGACTACCTCGGACGCACGGTGCAGGTGATTCCGCACATCACCAACGAGATCAAGGACGCGATCCGCGCGGCGGCCAGAGGTGTCGACATCGTCCTCGTCGAAATCGGCGGCACGGTCGGTGACATCGAGAGCCTGCCGTTCCTCGAGGCGATCCGCCAGTTCCGCCAGGACGCCGGTCGCGACAACACCCTCTACATCCATCTGACGCTGGTGCCCTACATCGGCGCCGCCGGCGAGCTGAAGACCAAGCCGACACAGCACAGCGTCCGCGACCTGCGGTCGATCGGCATCCAGCCCGACATCCTGCTGTGCCGGACCGACCGCTTCCTCGATCCCGATCTCAAGCGGAAGATCGCGCTGTTCTGCGACGTCGCCGAAGAGGCGGTGATCACGGCGAAGGACGTGCCGACGATTTACGAGGTGCCGCTGGTGCTCGCCGCCGAGGGCCTCGACACCATCGTCATGAAGTACCTGCACCTGCCGCCGACCGAGCGGAAGCTGGCGGAATGGGAAGCGCTCGTCGCGCGCATCCGGAACCCGGTCGACACGCTCACCATCCACGTCGTCGGCAAGTACGTCGGCTACGAGGATTCCTACAAGAGCCTCAACGAGGCGCTGTACCACGGCGGCTTCGAGCACGGCCTGAAAATCAACATCAAGTGGATCGAGGCGGAGGCCCTCGAAGCGCCGGACGGCGAGACGCTGTTGGCGGACGCCGACGGCATCCTGGTGCCGGGCGGCTTCGGCGATCGGGGGACGCGCGGCATGATGAAGGCGGCGCAGGTCGCCCGCGAGAAGCGGATCCCCTACTTCGGCATCTGCTACGGCTTCCAATGGGCGACGGTCGAGTTCGCCCGCAACGTCGCCGGCCTGGCAGACGCCGACTCCACCGAATGTGCGCCGGATACCCCCACCAAGGTCATCTACAAGCTGCGCGAACTGCTCGGCGTCGACGATCTCGGCGGCACGATGCGCCTCGGCTCGTACCCGTGCGAGCTGGCGCCCGGCTCGCTCGCCGAACGGGTCTACGGCCAGCGCCTCATCCACGAGCGGCATCGCCATCGTTACGAATTCAACTGTCTCTACGAACCGGTGCTGGCCGAACACGGCATGCGCATCTCGGGCCGCTCGCCCGACGGCAAGTTCGTCGAAATCGCCGAACTGCCGTCGCATCCGTACTTCATCGCGGTGCAGTTCCATCCGGAATTCAAGTCGAAGCCGACGAAGCCCCACCCGCTGTTTGCGGCCTTCGTCGACGCCGCCTACCGCCACAAGTCGGGGCACCGGGCGCCGAAGGCCGAAACCACCCAGACGATGGCCTGACCCGACCATCCGCGTCCGGGCTCCGTATAATGAACGCCGTGCCACCAGTCGAGCTCGGACGCATCGTCTTCGGTGCCGATCGCCCGTTCGTCCTCATCGCCGGCCCCTGCGTGATCGAGAGCGCGGCGCACGCCACCGAACTGGCGGCGCGCCTCGTCGAGATCACCACGCGGCTCCGGGTCCCATTCATCTTCAAGGCGTCGTACGACAAGGCCAATCGGACCTCCAACCGCTCGTTCCGCGGCCCCGGCCTCGTCGACGGACTGCGCACGCTGGCGGCCATCAAGGCGGCCTACGGCGTCCCGGTGCTCACCGACATCCACGAGTCCGCCCAGGCGGCGCCGGTCGGCGAGGTCGTGGACGTCATCCAGATCCCGGCATTCCTGGCCCGCCAGACCGACCTGCTGCAGGCGGCCGCCGCAACCGGGCGCGTCATCAACATCAAGAAAGCGCAGTTCATGGCGCCGGACGACATCACGCACGCCGTCGCGAAGGTGCGCGACGCCGGCAACCCGCGCGTCACGATCACGGAACGGGGCACCAGCTTCGGGTACCACAATCTGGTGGTCGACATGCGCGGGTTCCCGATCATGCGCGAACAGGGGGTGCCGGTGGTCTTCGACGTGACCCACAGCCTGCAGCTGCCGGGCGCCGGCGACGGGGTCACCGCCGGTCTGGCGCAGTACATCGTCCCGCTCGCTTCGGCCGGGGTCGCCGCCGGTGTGGACGGCGTGTTCCTGGAGGTGCACGAGGAGCCGACGCGCGCGAGGAGCGACGCGCAGAACGCCCTGCGCCTCGACCAGCTCGAACCGCTGCTCCGCCGGCTGATGGCCATCGACGCGATCGTCAAGTCGCCGCAGGTGACCGCACATGGTTGATCGATCGCTCGCCCGCAAGGTGCTCGAGACGGAGGCGGCGGCGATTCTGGCGCTCGTCCCGCGCCTCGATGAGCGGTTCGATCGCGCCGTCGCGCTGCTGCACGGCTGCCGGGGGCGCGTCATCCTCACCGGCATGGGGAAGTCGGGCATCATCTGCCGGAAGATCGCCGCAACGCTGGCCAGTACCGGCACGCCAGCCCACTTCCTCCACCCGGCCGAGGCCATCCATGGCGACCTCGGGGTGATCCAGCGCGATGACGTGGTGGTGGCGCTGTCCTACAGCGGCGAGACGCAGGAAATCCTCCGGCTGCTCGAGACCATCAAGCGGTTGGGCGCCGGGCTGATTGCGATCACGGGCGGCAGCGGCTCGACGCTCGCCGACGCGGCGGATGTCTGGCTCGACTGTGGCGTCACGGAAGAAGCCTGTCCGATGAACCTCGTCCCGACCGCCAGTACCACGGCTGCCCTGGCCATCGGCGACGCGCTCGCGATGACGCTGCTCGTCGAGAAGGGCTTCTGTGAAGAGGACTTCGCCACCCTGCATCCGGGCGGCAAGCTCGGGAAGAAACTCATGCGGGTTGGCAGCCTGATGCACGGCGGCAAGCTCTGTCCGCGCGTGCTGGCCGGCACGCCCATGCGTGACGTCATCTATGAGATGTCCAGCAAGGGGCTCGGCATGACCTGCGTCGTCACCGACGAGGATGCGCTGCTCGGCCTCATCACCGACGGCGACCTGCGGCGTCACATGGACCGATCCGCCGATATCATGGCGTTGGCCGCCGCGGAGGTGATGACCCGCACGCCGGTGGTGATCGGTCCCGAGGCCCTCGCGGCCGAAGCACTCAACGTCATGGAGCAACGCAAGATCACGGCCCTCATCGTCGTCGCTGGACAGCCGAGCCGTGTCGCCGGCGTCGTCCACCTGCACGATCTGTGGCGCACGGAGCTGGTCTGACGGTGACGATTCTGGAGCGGGCATCCCGCATCAAGCTGCTGCTCTTCGACGTCGACGGCGTGCTGACCGACGGCACGGTGGTCGTCCATTCCGACGGCAGCGAGAGCAAGCCGTTCGCGATCCGCGACGGCATCGCGGTGGTGTGGGCGCAGCGCGTCGGGTTGAAGGTCGGGATCCTCTCGGCGCGCCACTCGCCGACGACCGTGCACCGCGCCGCCCAGCTCGGGATCACGCTGATCTATCAGGGGGTGAAGAGCAAGGGCGACGCCTACGCCCAGATCACCTCGGATCTGCTGCTCGACGACGGCGAGGTGGCCTACATGGGCGACGACATCGTCGATCTGGCCGTCCTGTCCCGTGTCGGTCTCGGCGCCGCCCCGGCCGATGCGGTCGACGAGGTCCGCGCCTGCGCCCACTGGGTGAGCCGCCACCCCGGCGGCCGCGGTGCGGTCCGCGAGTTCGTCGAGATGGTGTTGCGCGCCCAGCACCACTGGGATGGCATCCTCGCGTCGTACCGGAGCGAAGGACCGCACCCATGAACGGCTATGCCCCCCTGCTCGCCGGTCTCGTCGCCCTGCTCGCCGGCCTCGCCATCGGCAAGGCGTGGGAGCGCTACAAGCTCAGTGGCGGCAAGTGGATCGACCGGCGGCGGGCGCGTGAGTCGCCGCACTACATCCTCGGCCTGAACTTCCTCGTCGCCAACCAGATCGACCTCGCGATCGAGGAACTGAGCCGTGCCGCCAGCCTCGACGCCGAAGCGCTCGAGGTGCACATGATCCTCGGCAACCTGTACCGGGAAAAAGGTCAGGTGGGCAAGGCGATCACGGTCCACCAGTCGCTGCTGCAGCGGTCGAAGCTGACCCGGATCGAGCATGCCTACGTGCTGCTCTGCCTCGGCCTCGACTACAAGCGCGGCGGCTTCGTCGATCGAGCGCTCGACGCCTTCAACGAGGTGCTGCGTCTGGATCCGAAGAACGAGTACGCGCTGCTCAACCTGCAGAAACTGCACGAGGAGCAGCACCAGTGGTCCGAGGCCTACGACACCCGCGAGCGCCTGAACAAACTCGCGGCGATCGATTCGCAGCCGCAGAGCCAGGCGATTCTCGCCTTCCTCGAGAACGAGATCGGACTCGAGGCGATGCGGCGCAAGGACTACGGCGAGGCCGCGCGGCGCTTCCTGAGCGCCATCAACATCGATGCGCGGGCGGTTCCGGCCTATCTGAACCTCGGCGACGTCCGCGTCGCCGAAGGGCGCGACAAGGACGCGGCGACCATCTGGGAAGAGCTGGTGGAGATCGCACCGGACCGCGCCTATCTCGCCTTCGACCGTGTCGAGGCGCTCGCCGTGCGCACCGGCACGCCCGAACGCTTCACGCGGCTGTGCCGCAAGCTGATCGAGGACAATCCGCAGGATTGGCGCGGGCGCCTCGCGCTGTCGCGCCATCATGCGGCGGGCGGGCGGACGCAGGAGGCGCTCGATCTGCTGTTTGCCGCGCTCATGCAGAATCCGCATGCGCTCAGCATCCATCAGGCGATCTGGCGGGCGCTCGGCCAGTTGCGCCATCCGGCCCACCTCGTCAACCGGTACACCGAACTGACCCAGCACGCGGTGTTCTACCTCGATCCGCACGTCTGCCTGCGCTGCCGCTACCGCAGCACCGAACTGCTGTGGCAGTGTCCGCACTGCCACGACTGGAACACCTTCGTCGAGGAACGGATCGCGCCGGCGCAGGATACGACCGAGGTCGAGGTCTAGATCGCGCGCAGCGCCGCCAGGACGCCGTCAATCTGCCGATCGGTCTCGTCGAAGGTGCCGTCGGTCGTGATGACGAGATCGGCCCGTCTCGCCTTCTCGGCGGCCGCCAACTGCGCCGCCAGCCGCAGGTCGATGTCGGCCTCCGACAGGCCGCGGGTCCGCAGCCGTTCCCGCTGGCGCTCGGGCGTACAGACCGTCGCGACCACCCGATCGAACTCGCCCGCCCGTCCGGTTTCATACAGCAGCGGCACGTCGACGACGGCCAGCCGCGGCGCGTCGACGAGCGCGAGACCACGCAATCCCGCCTGGATCGCACGGTAGACGGCCGGATGGACGATGGCCTCCAGGTCGCGGCGGGCAGCGGCGTCGGCGAAGACGATCGGCCCGAGCTTGCGGCGGTCGACGGCGCCGTCAGCGGTCAGGACGTCGCCGAAGCGCGCGGCGATGGCCTGCGACGCCTCGGTGCCGGCCGCCATGACGCCGTGCGCGAGCCGATCGGCGTCCAGGCAGGCGACGCCGCGGCGCCGGAGCCCATCGAGGACGTAGCTCTTTCCCGTCGCGATGCCGCCGGTGAGCGCCACCTTCAGCATCGCGCGGCGAGGCGGTGCTCGGCTGCCGTCAGCGTGTTCCTGAGCAGCATCGCGATCGTCAGCGGTCCAACGCCGCCCGGCACCGGCGTCATGGCGCCCGCCACCTCGGCGACCGCCGGGTGCACGTCACCAAGCGTCAACGCCCCGTGCTTCTCGAACGCGAGACGCCGCTTCGATCCGACCGGGAACAGCGACGCGATGAGCTCGCGGTCGTCGACCTTGCTGGTGCCGACGTCGATGACCGTCGCGCCGGGCTTCACGAACGCCGGGGTGACGAACACCGGGCGGCCGATGGCGGCGACGAGGATGTCGGCCTGACGGCAGACCGCCGGCAGGTCGACGGTCCGCGAGTGGCAGATGGTCACCGTCGCGTGGCGGTGCAGCAGCAACAGCGCCATCGGCTTGCCGACGATGTCGCTGCGGCCGATGACCACGGCATGCCGGCCGGCCATCGGGATCTGGTAGCGATCGAGCAGCTCGATGACGCCGGACGGCGTGCACGCGGCCAGGGTGGGGCGTCCCTGCACGAGGCGGCCGACGTTCATCGGGTGGAAGCCGTCCACGTCCTTGTCGACCGCGATGCGATCGACCACCTGTCGTTCGGCGTCGCCACCCAGCGCCGCAGGCAGCGGGGACTGGACGAGGATGGCATCGTGCACATCGCTGGCGTTCAGCGCATCGACCGCGGCAAAGACATCCGCCAGCCGCGCGGTCGCCGGCAGCCGCGTCAGGTCGGCGCGCAGACCCGATTGCGCCGCCGATTTCAGCTTGCTGCCGACGTAGAGTTCGGATCCCGGATCGGAGCCGGTGAGCACGATGCCGAGCCCGGGCGGTCGTCCCGCCCTGGCGGTGAACGCGTCGACCGCCGGCCGCAGTTCGTTCCGGATCGCGAGACCCACGGCGGTCCCATCGAGCATGCGTGCCCCCATCACACCATCGCCTCCGCTTCGAGACGCTTGAGCGAATGTGGCCGCCCCAGCACCACGAGCTTGTCGCCCGCACGGATGGCCGTGTCGGGCTCGGGATTGAATTCGATCCGGCGATCCTCTCGCTGGATGCCGACGACGATGACGCCGTAGCGCTGGCGGAGGTTGGCATCGAGAATCGACTGGTTGGCGAGCGCCGAGGTCGCCGCCACCGGAATCTCCTCGATCGCCAGCTCGAGATTCTCCGAGCTGGTCGCCAGTTCGACGAAGTCGACGACGGCCGGACGCAACGCCGTCTGCGCGATCTGCAGCGCCCCGATCTGATACGGCGAGATGACCCGGTTGGCGCCGGCCCGTTTCAGCTTCGTCACGGCGTCCTCGGTTTCGGCCCGGCCGACGATGAACAGATTCGGCGACAGGCCGCGGGCGCTGAGCACGGCGTAGACGTTCTCGGCATCGGTGCCGACCACGGCAATCAATCCGCGGGCACGGTCGATCCCGACCTTGCGCAGGACGTCCTCGCGGCTGGCGTCCGAGTCGACCGCGAGGAACCCGTCGTCCAGCGCCGACTGGTAGCGGGCCGGATCGCGCTCGAGAATCACGAACGGCACCTGTTCGCGCCGGAACTGCCGTGCCACCGTGCTGCCGATGCGGCCGTAACCGCAGATGATGAAGTGATCCTTGAGGGTTTCGAGCATCCGTTCTCGCCTGCGCCACTGCAGCCGTGCGGGCAGGCCTCCTTCGACGACCGTGGTCGCGATCAGGGTGAAAGTGTAGAGCGCCGCGCCGACGCCGATGAACAGCAGCGCCATGGTGAATGCCTCCCCGGCGCGCGACATCGGGTGGATCTCCCGGTAGCCGACGGTCGTGATCGTGATGACCGTCATGTACAGCGCTTCCCACGGTGTCCATCCCTCGATGGTCACGTAGCCGATGGTGCCGCCGGCGATGATCCAGGTCAGCAACAGCGCGGCGAGTGCGGGGCGCTGGGCCCAGGCCATCAGCAGCGGGTTCTTCGATGTCATCGGCGGATCACGGCAGCGGTCGGTTGGCGCGGCAGCGTGGGTCTCGCGGCAGAACATTGTAATGCCGGCCGCCTGCGTCGTGCCGGCCGGACCCGCGCCGGGCCGCACGGCCGCACATCCGGCCCGCCGTCGGCGCTCGGCTAGGCAAGGGCGGCGAGAAACGCGCGGACCCGTTCGTCGGGCCGACCGGTGGACAGCAGGTCGGAGATCACGGCAACCGACTGCGCGCCCGCCTCGATGACGGCCGCCGCGGTCGCCAGGGTGATGCCGCCGATCGCGACGAGCGGCACCCGCTGCGCCCGCGTCAGGGCGGCGGTGGCCCGCACGGCGTCGAGTCCACGGGCGGCGTAGCCGGTGTCCTTGGTGGCGGTGCCGAACACCGGTCCGGTCGCGAGATAGCTGACCGCCTGGCCGGCGGCGCCGCGGACCTGCTCGTCGGTGTGCGTCGAGAGTCCGACGACGGCCGAGGCGCCGACCACCGCCCGCACGGCGAGCGGCGACAAGTCCTCCTGTCCGACGTGCACGCCGCCGGCCGCGGTGGCAAGCGCGATGTCGGCGCGATCGTTGACGATGACGAGGGCGCCGCCGCGAGCTGCGGCCTCGACGATCTGCTGCGTCGCCTCGCAGAGTGCCTGGCTGGTCAGCGGCTTGCCGCGAACCTGCAGGAACCGCGCGCCGCCGTCCAGGCAGGCGTGTGCGAAGTCGACGAGCGGCCAGCCGGCACGGCGGCATGCGTCGGCGTCGCAGATGGCGTAGAGGGGAGAGAGATCAGCCACCGGCCGCCGTCGGTCGTCCGGTCGGCGGCGGCTGGCGGCGGCGCCGCGCCATCCGCTCAGACGGCTTCCGCAAGGCGTCCGCCGCTGCTGTTCGATCGCGGCCGCGCGAGGAAGCGCTCCATGAACGAGGTGCTGACGCGGCCGGCCTGGAAATCCGGATCGTCGAGGATCTTCAGGTGCAGCGGAATCGAGGTCTTGATCCCCTCGATGACGGTCATTTCGAGCACCCGACGCATGCGCGCGATCGCCTCGGCGCGGTCGCGGCCGTGGACGATGATCTTGGCAATCATCGAATCGTAGTACGGCGAGATCGTGCAGTCCGAGTGGGCCAGCGTCTCGACGCGGACGCCCGGCCCGCCCGGGACGCTGAACACGTGAATCACCCCCGGCGACGGCGTGAACGTCTCGGGGTCCTCGGCGTTGACCCGGCACTCGATCGAGTGGCCGGTGAACGTCACATCGCCCTGCTTGAACGACAGCTTCTCACCGGCGGCGATCCGGATCTGCTCCTTGACGATGTCGATGCCGGTCACCATCTCGGTGACCGGATGCTCCACCTGCAGGCGGGTGTTCGCCTCCATGAAGTAGAAGTGGCCGGCCGGATCCATGAGGAACTCGAAGGTGCCGGCGTTCGTGTACTGCACGGCCTTCGCGGCGTCGATGACGATGCCGCCCATCTTGCGCCGCATCTTCTCGGTCAGCGCCGGGGACGGCGACTCTTCGAGCAGCTTCTGATGCCGGCGCTGGATCGAGCACTCGCGCTCCCCGAGGTGGAGCACGTTGCCGAACTGATCGCCAAGGATCTGGAACTCGATGTGGCGGGGCGACTCGACGTACTTCTCGATGTAGACGTCGGGGACGCCGAACGCGGCTTCCGCCTCGCGCTGCGCCGTCTTCACGGCGTTCGGCAGTTCCGACGGATTGCGGACGACCCGCATGCCGCGCCCGCCGCCGCCGGCGGTCGCCTTGACGATGATCGGATAGCCGATGTCCTTGGCGAGCTTGAGCGCCCGTTCTTCGCTGTCGAGCGGGCCGTCGCTGCCCGGCAGGATCGGCACACCGGCCTTCTTCATCACCCGGCGCGCCCGCGCCTTGTCGCCCATCAGGCGGATGACCTGCGGGTCGGGGCCGATGAAGCGGATGTGACAGGCTTCGCAGACCTCGGCAAGGTAGGCGCTCTCGGACAGGAAGCCGTAGCCGGGATGGATGGCGTCGGCGCCGGTGATTTCGGCCGCGCTGATGACGGCCGGCACGTTCAGGTAGCTGTCGGCGCTGCGCGCCGGGCCGATGCAGACGTCCTCGTCGGCGAACCGCACGTGCAGGGAGTTCTCGTCGGCCTCGGAATAGATGGCGACCGTCTTGATGCCCAGTTCGCGGCAGGCGAAGATGACGCGCATCGCCACTTCGCCGCGGTTCGCGATCAGAATTTTCTTGAACATAGCGTATCCGGCGGCATCCGCCGCCCTACTTCGTGCGAATCGCGAACAGCCGCTCTCCGTACTGGACCGGCTGGCCGTTCTCGACGTAGACGTTGACGACCTCCCCGTCGTACTCCGAGTCGATTTCGTTCATCAGCTTCATCGCCTCGATGATGCAGAGCACCTGGCCCTTCTTCACGCTGGCGCCGATCTCGACGAAGGAGGCGGCGCCCGGTTCAGGGGAGCGGTAGAAGGTCCCGACGATTGGCGACTTCACGACCGCCAGTTCGATGTCGGTGTCGGCATCGCCGGGCGCGGCGGCGGACGGCAACGGAAGAGGTACGGGGGCGGCGGGCGCGGCAGCGGTCGCCGGATGGACGGATGACGGGGCCGGGAGCGCGACACCGACCGGCATCACGCCGTCCTTCCGCACCCGCAGCTTCAGCCCTTCCTGTTCGAGTTCGAGTTCGGCGACCCCGTGTTCCTGCACCAGGGTCAGTATCTGCTTCAGCTGATCAAGATCCATTCGCTCTTCAGATCGATACGTGCTGGAGGCGCCGTCGAACGGCCCTCGAGGCTTCTCACAGTTCGAGCAATTCGGTGGTCACACGGGTCAGGCAATCCCGACCGTGTTCGGTCACCACGACGTCATCCTCGATCCTGACGCCTCCCCATCCGGGAAAATAGGCCCCCGGTTCGATGGTGAACACCATCCCGGTGTCGACGGCCTCATCCCGGGTATCCACGCCGTCGCGCCGCTGCACGACCCGGGGGTTCTCGTGGACCTCGATTCCCAGCCCGTGCCCGGTGCCATGGCCAAACGCGTCGCCCATCCCGGCCTGCGCCAGCGCCTCGCGGGCCGCGGCGTCGATGGCGAACCGCGAAACCCCCGGCGCCACCGCGGCGATCGCCCGCTGCTGAGCGCCGAGCACGGCGGCGTGTACCTGACGGGCGCGCTCGGATGCCCGTCCCACCGCAACCGTTCGAGTGATGTCGACGCAGTATGAGGCGTAGACCCCTCCGAAGTCCAGCACCACGACGTCGCTTTCGCCCAATGTTCGCTCTGTCGGCCTCGCGTGCGGCAATGCCGAGTTGGGGCCGCTGGCCACAATCGTCTCGAACGCCGGCCGCTCGAAGCCGGCGCGCCGGAGTTCCCAATCGATGTCGGCGGCAATGGCCTGCTCGGTGCGGCCGCGGCTGACGCGACCGAAGACCGCCGTGGCCACCTCGTCCAGCCGCCGCGCGCCTTCCCGCAGCATGGCAAGTTCGTAGAGGTCCTTGCGCACCCGAGCGCCCTCGATGAGCCCCTCGGTCGGGACGAGCGGCCGGTCGCGGCCGGCGGCCGCAAGGGTCCGGGTCAACCAGTCGAACCGGCTGACCGACAGGTGCGCCGCTTCGAACCCGACGCGCCCGCCGCCCATCGCCTGCAGGCAGGCGGCCAGCGACGCGTCGTAGGAGCCGGTGATCACCTCGACCGCCAGGTCGGGGCACGCGTGCGGCGTCGTCTGCGCATCGGCGACGCTGGCCAGATAGCGGGTGTCGGTGAGGAAGTGGAGACGGTCGCGATCAATCACGACAATCGCGGCGCTGCCGCTGAAGTTCGTCAGGTAGAGGATGTTCGGCAGCGAGGTGACGACGAGGGCGTCGATCGACGCCTCGGTCAGTGCGGCGCGGAGTCGGGTGTGACGGCGTTTAAGCGCGTCGCTCGGTGCGGAAGCCATCGATGGCAGTCAGCCAACGCTCGAGTGTCGCGAGCGTCTGTCTGTCCGCCTCGAGCTGCGGGTCCGGCGGCATGCCGGCTGAGGCGCTCGACGCGGCCACAGGCGCCGCCGCCGGCCGCCGCATCGGTTCGCGATGGGCCGCCTGCTGCAGTTCCTGCGTCAGTTGTTCGAGCGTGAGGAGACCGGATTGATCCGTCCGCGGCGTCGGCGTGGCCGTCGGCAATGCCACGCCGGCCGGCACGCGCGCCACCTGACGGGTCAGCTCCGCGACCAGTTGCTGCAGATCCGGATCGTTGCGGGCCAGGCCAAGCGCCCGCCGGTAGTGGGACAACGCCTCCGAGACGACGCCGCGGCGGTGATAGATGTCACCGAGCCCGCGCACCGCCGCCAGGTTGTCCGGCGCACCGGCCAGCACCGCCTGCAGCTCGTGCCGCGCGTCGTCGAGCTGCCCGAGCTCGATGAGCGCACGGCCGAGTGTCACGCGGGCCGACAGGTAGCCTGGATGTCGGGTGAGACCAGCCCGGCAGACCGCCACGGCGTCGTCGAACTGCCCGGCGCGCCGGTATTCCTCGGCCAGCTGCGCGAAGGCGATCGACGCCGGGTCCTGCTGGACCCGGCGTCGAAGATCGTCGATCCGTGGCTGCGGTTCGGACATGGGTTCTACGGAGCGACCGTCAGCGTTGCCGTCGCGGTTGCCCTCTGGCCTGCGTCGTCCATCACGCTCAGGACGACAGTATACGTGCCCGCCGTCGTATACGTATGCGTCGTGATGAAGCTGGTGGACACGGTCGGCGAGCCGTCGCCGAAGTTCCAGCTGTACTGCGTGATCGTGCGTCCCGGAGCCGGCCGGGTGATGTCGGCGTTGAAGTTCAACACCTGCCCGACGCGCGGGTTGCTCGGCGTCACCACGAAGGCGGCCGTCGGGTTCGTCCCGGCGTTCACCGTCACGGTCTGCGAGGTGGTCGCGGTCAGGCCGCGGTCGTTGGTCACCGCCAGGGTGACGGTGTAGGTGCCCGGCGAGGTGTAGACCTTGGTGGTCACCGCCCCGGTCGACGAGGTGCCGTCACCGAAACTCCAGGTGAAGGCCGTGATGCCCGACGCCGCACTGCACGCGGCCTGCGTGGCGCAGCTGGTGCTGGCATCGAAGTTGGCGGTCACGCCGGTGGTCACCGGCGTCGGCGACACCGTGAAGCGGGCGGTCGGCGAGCTGGCCGGCGGCAGGACGACGCCCGGCGGCATCAGCCGGATTTCGGCGCTGCGCGTCGTCGAGTTCATGAAGTTGCTGCCGTACGGCGTGACGTCGATCGACACGACGCTGCCACTGCCGCCAATCGACGGCGGCGGCGGCGGCGCCGTGTAGACGACCGTCGCGCGGCCGTCGGCGTTCGTCACGATGCTGCGGGCTGACAGCAGGCCGAAGTCCTGCGTCGCGCCGTTGGCCGACGTCTCGACGCGCAGGGTCTGTCCCGAGACGCCCTTGCCGTCGGCATCGCGAACCAGGACGACGACGGCGGACTGCGAGAAGCCGTCCTGCGGCAGCATGTCGGGGGTGGCGGTGACCGTCCAGGACAGCCCGAGTTCCGAGGGGCCGCTCAACGGCGGCACGTCCACACCGTGGACCGTGCAGGCGGCGCTCAGCGCGAGTGCCACCAGGGATGCGAAGCGAGATGCAGCCTTCATGACCTATTGATCCCCAAAGTTGCCGAAGTCCACCTGGATGCTGCCAGTGGCCTGGACGTCATTGCCCACCCGGTCGGTTCCGTAGAAGGTCACGTCGGCGATCGTGGTGATGATGACCGGGTTGCTCTGGAGCGCCATCAGCGGCGCTTCGAGCTTGGCGGCGTGGCGGACCATCTCGAAGCCGAGCACCGCCGTGCCACCTTCCGGGACCGTCACGGTCGCCGCCCCGTCGAAGCCGTACGGCACGTCGACGCCGGGCGTGTTGCGACCATCGGCGCGCCGGTAGGTCACCCGATAGCGGGTGATCGTGATCGAGTTGTTGCTGGTCGGGGCGACCGCCGTGATGTCCTTCGGCGCCATGGTGAAGTTGGCTTCACCGACGTCATTGAAAATCGTCGGACACGGGCTGGTCGGCGTGCACGGCGCCGGCGAGGTGACGTTGGTGATCACGTCCGACAGCAGGAACGAGCCCTTGGTCGTGCTGTTGCCGCCGCCGCGACCGGCCTTCAGGTCGCTGATGATCAGGTAGACCGGCGACTGGCCGCTGCGCGCCACGTCTCCGCAGGAGACGCTGGCGCCGACGACGGCGGCAAGTGCCACGAACCGTGTGATGAATCGCATCTGAGTCATTGCGTCTACGCCTTGGTGATTCGCGGAGTGATGAAGATCAGCAACTCCGTGCTCTGCTCGGTGACGGAGTCGCGCTTGAACAGCCAGTTGAGGAACGGCAGACGGCTCAGGCCGGGCGTCCGGTCGGTGGCCAGCTGTTCCTGACTCGTGTAGATGCCGCCGATGACCGTCGTCTGGCCGTCGGCCAGCAGCACCGTCGTATTGGCGCGCTGCGTGTTGATGGGCGGCGTCTGCCCGCGTTCGACGCGCGAGAAGTCGGGGGCGGCATTCTCGACCGAGATCTTCATGATGACGGTGCCGGCGGCGGTGATCTGCGGCGTCACCTTGAGGGTCAGTGCGGCATCCTTGAACGACACCGTGACGGTGTTGTTCGCGACGGTCTGCACCGGAATCTGCACGCCCTGCGTGATCTCGGCTTCGATGTTGTTCTGCGTCGACACGCGTGGCGTCGACAGCAGCTTGCCGTTGCCCGTGCGTTCGAGCGCCGACAGCGCGACGTCGAGGTTGAGGGCGCCGTTGATCGAGCCGAGCGCCAGGCCGACGGCGCTCGTCGCGCCGTTCACGCCGAGGCCGACGCCGGTCGGCGTCCCGTTGGTGCCGGGTGCCCCCTGCGAGACACCGGTGCGGCCGCCGACCGACCCGTTGTTCGGGAACGCCAGGTTGGTGCTGTTGCCGAGCGCCGCATCGGCACGGCCGGCGAAGCCCCACTGCACGCCGAGCGCCTTGGCGAAGTCCTTCGTCGTCTGGACGATGCGGGCCTCGATCTCGACCTGCGGCTGCGGCTTGTCGAGGGTGTTGAGCAGCGACTCGGCGGTGTTCAGCCGTTCCTGCAGGTCGGTGATGATGACGGTGTTGGTGCGCGGGTCGACCTGCACCGTGCCGCGCGACGACAGCGCGCTCTTGGTGATGAGCGCCTGCAGATCCTCGGCGCGCGCGTAGCTGAGCGTCTTGGTCAGCACCCGGAGTTCACCGGCGAGCGCCTGCTCGTCCGACAGTTTGCGGCGCTGTCCTTCCTCTTCGGCCAGCACGGTGAGCGGCGCGATCCGGACGATCGTGCCGTCCAGCAGATAGCCCAGCTTGTTGGCGCGCAGGATGATGTCGAGCGCCTGGTCCCACGGCACGTCGTTCAGCATCACGTCGACCGACCCGCTGACCGCCGGGTCGATGACGATGTTGAGGCCGCTGATCTCCGAGAACATCCGGAGCACCGACCGCAGGTCGGCCCCCTGGAAGTCGAGGCTGATCGGATTGCCGGTGTAGGTGCGCCCCTGACCGGGCAGTTGCAGCGTCGTCGTGGTCGCTGCCGCGGCGGCGCGTGCCGGTTCCTGGCCGGTCGCCTGCACCTGCGCCTGCGCCGGGGTTGCGGCGCCCTGCACCTTGATCACCGGTCGGACCTGCGGGGTCGCCGGCCCGTCGAGGCCGAGCGCGGCAATCGGATCGATGGTGGCCGGCGTCGCAGCCTGGGCCGCCTGTCGCCCGGCGACGCGCGCCAGGTCGACCACGATGGTGTTGCGCTCGCTGCGCACCTGGTAGTCGGCCGGCCTGGCCAGCGTCACGCGGACGCGCGACATCGGCGCGCCGAGCGCTTCGGCGGTTTCGACGGCGACGTCGGCAATCGGGCTGTCCGGCGCGCGGCCGACGGCGTTGGTGACCCGCACGGCCTCCACGTTGCGGAGGTCGAGCAGGATGGTCAGCGGATCCGGCCGCGAGGTGACGTAGGCGGTCGGCTCACTGGTCTCGACGACGAGTGAGGTACCGCCGGCGTGCGGGCGGGCGCTGATGGTGTTGAGCGTCACCGGCGGCACGGCGGCGGCCTTGGCGGCCCCGCCGGACCATTCGGCCACGGCTCCCGTCATCACGAGCGTAAGAAAGAGGGCAAAGCCCCTGGTCGCAGTCACTGCTTCCCGTCCTCTACCGAGCGCAACATCTTGCGCACCTCCCGCTGCTTCACGAGCGACAGCGGATCGTTGACCTGCTGGACGATGACGAGGCCGTCGGCGGTCACGGACTTGACCGTGCCATCGGCGAACTTGTCACCCTGATGAACGACGTATGCCCGCTTGTCGGGCCCCTGCACCATCGCGATGAGACTGCCGCGCGATTTCATGACTCCCCGGACGGAGAGCTCCGTGACGGTGAGGCCGGCGATCCCTTCCGCCCGCGTCAGCGGGGCGCCCGCCTCGATCACGTTCGACGTCAGGTTCAGGAACGGGTCGCGCCGTCCATCGGCCTGGTAGGTGTAGTTGTCGACCGCCAGCGGCGCCGCCGCCGTCACGACGGCCGGGGTCGGCGCCGTCGCCGCCGCGGGTGCCGGTGGCGCCGGCGCCTGCGCCGCGGCCAGCCCGGGCGCGGCCGACGACAGGAGGCCCAGCATCAGAGCTACGCGCATGTCACGCCGCCTTCTTCGCAGGCTGCGCGCCGGGCTTCGGCGCCGCCGGTTTGTCGAGCAGTACGAACGTCGTCGCAATGCAGGTTGCCGAGATCGTCGAATTCGGGGTCGGGCGGTCCTTGCCCTTGATCGCGAGGTCGCTGATGTTCACGATGCGCGTGAACTTGCCGACGCGGTCGAAGAAGATGGCGAGGTTGTGGTAGGTGCCGTCGAGCTCGAGGGCGATCGGCCACTCGGCGTGCAGCTGCTTGGTGACCACCGGCTGCGGGCGGAAGCTCTTGATCGTGAGGTTGGACTGGGCGGCGACCGTCTGCATGCGGCGCAGCAGGTCGGCGGCGTCCTTCTCCTCGGGCAGCACGGCGCGCAGGCTCTCGAGGCGGCCCTCGAGGTCGGTCACCTGGGCGGTGAATTCGGACAGCTTCTGCGCCGTCGCCCGGCCCTTCGCCACGTCGGCCCGCAGCACGTCGAGCTGCTGCTGGCGCGCCGCCATCTCGAGCCGGGCGTCGCGTTCGTAGTACCAGTAGAACAGGCCGACGCCGGCGACGCCGAGCAGCGCGAACGCCGCGACCTGTGCGTACCAAGGAAGTTTGGCAAGACTGATGTTCATCGATTCCTACCCCGCCTGTCGGGAAATGCGCCTGCCGCCGGTTACGTCGTGGGCTTCGCCGGCGGCGGCGGCGCCGGCGTCGTCGCAGCCGCGGCAGCGGTCGCCGGCGCAGCGGCGGGCGCCGGGCGCTGGAACTGCGCCTTCAGCGAGAACTTGATGAGGTCGCCCGAGCCGCCGGTTTCCGACGTCGTGCTCACGATTTCCACCGACTTCTTGAAGTAGCCGGAGGCCTCGAGATTCGCGACGAAGTCCGACAGCGTCGTCAATCCCGTCGAACGGCCGTCTACCACGACTTCGACACCACCGGGCGACTGCTTGAGATCGGTGAGCCACATCATCGGCGGCAGCGCCAGGCTGAGTTGATCGAGGATGTGGACCGGCCCGGCCTGGTCCTTGCGCAGCTGCTCGATCAGCGTCACGCGCTGCTGCAATTGCGTCCGCCGCTGCTCGAATTTCTGCACGTCGCCGATCACCGAGTGCAGCCGCACGGTCTCCTGCTGGGCAGCGGTGATGTCGGCGTCGAGCTGGACCGACGCGGCATTCAGCGCCTGGTAGCGCCAGCCGATGAACCCGGCGCTGGCCAGCAGGATCAGGCCACAGCCGAACGCCAGCTGCTGCCCCTTGAGATTGAGCGCCGGCAGGCGCGACTTGCTGGCCGCCTTCGGCTTCTCGGTCGTGAGCAGGTTGATTTTGATCATCGGTCGCCCGCCTTGCGAAGAGCGAGGCCGACGGCCACCGCCGCGGTATTGGCCACTTCTTCGGAGACGCCGAGCTTCGCGGCGTCGAAGCCCACGGTCTTGAACGGATTGAAGAACTCGACGGTGGTGCCGAAGCGCTCGCCCAGCGCGGTGGCGAAGCCGTCGACGGCGGCGGCGCCGCCGCTGAGGATGATCTTGTCGAAGCGGTCGGAGGCGGCGGTCGCCTTGAAGAAGTCGAACGTCTTCTGGATTTCGAGCAGGACGTTCTCGTTCATCGCGTGCAGCACCGGCATCACGTCATCGAACGACACGCCCTCGACCGGCTCGCCCTTCTTCGCCTTCTCGGCGTTGTCGAACGGCAGGCCGAGCTCCTTCTGCACCGCTTCCGTGTAGGCGTTGCCGCCGATCGAGATATCGCGGGTGAAGAGCGACTGGGTGCCGGTGAGCACGTTGATGTTGATCGAGCTGGCGCCGGCGTTGAGGAGCACCACGGTGGCACCGGCGTCGTCGGCGTAGTTGGTCTCGTAGGCGTTCTGGAGCGCGAAGGCGTCGACATCGACCACCACCGCCGTGCGACCAGCCTGGGTGATGACGCCGGTGTAGTCGGCGATCTTCTCCTTCTTGGCCGCGACCAGCAGCACCTCCATCGTGCCTTTGCCGTCCGGTCCGGTGCCGGGGTCGAGCACCTGGTAGTCGAGGTTGACGTCCTGGATGTCGAACGGGATGTACTGCTCGGCTTCCCAATAGATGGACTCGGCCAGTTCGGCCTCCGTCATGACCGGCAGGTTGATCTTCTTGACGATGACGGCGTTTCCCGACAGGGAGGCGGCAACCTCCTTGGACTTGAATCCCTTGTGCTCGAACAGCCGCCGGATCGCGTCGGCCACCGCGCCACCGTCGATGATGGCGCCGTCGACGATGCTGTCGGGCGGAATCGGCTCCGCGGCGAAGGCTGTGACCCGGAACGCCTTGCCGGCGGCCTTGAGTTCGACCGCTTTGACGGCACTCGACCCGATGTCGAGCCCGACGACCGCTTTGCTTTTACCGAAACCAAACACCGGATTCGTCCTCGCGTGCCGGTGGGCACGCCAACCAGGGCGGCGTCATGCCGTCGAGGGTCACCGTACGCGTGAGGCGCTGGCTAAAGCGGAGCACGGGTGCGGGGGTGCGACGCCAACTGAAGCGCAAACGGAGTACCAGGGACGATGGCGCCAAAGTCGACGCAGCCGGATGCACGGGTGAGAAAATTGCCATCGGCAGGGCCGGCGAGGCGCGCAGGCGACTTACAGATCCGTCAGCCGATCACGAACCTGAACGGTTGACTCACAGGTTTGGCGCGCCGGGGTGCCGCCACGCCGCCCGGCCGGCACCAAAGGTGTGACCAGACCGCCCATTACAGTGATAATCGACGGCCGCCGGCGCCCGTTGCCGGCACGGCGGCCCGCCGGGAGGGAGCCGCCGCCACGGCCGGGTCGGCTGGGGGCCGGTCAGGGGGTTGGCAGATGGGCCAGCCGGTCGGGCCGGTGACCGGGGCCGGTCCCCCGGCCGGTGACTCGTCCAGATGACCCCTTCAAAAGCCCAGCCAGTGCTTGACTCTGCTCAGAAGCGCTCGTATCATTTGGGTTTGCCGTCGCTGGCACTGTCCACTCAGGCAGGGTCGGTGGGGCAACGGCACCCGACCCGGCTACCCCACAACTGGATTCCGGTGACGGCGCGGGGCGGTCATCGCCGCGCATGGCCAGATGCCGCGCGGCGGCTGCGTGACGCGGGTGCGGTTCACATCACGTCGGACGAGCGAAGCATCGGACGAGAGAAGAAGACGAGGCGTTCAGAGGATGTCCACCTTCATGGCGACGGAGCAACTGGTCTTGAGCAACAACCAGTGGCACGTCATCGACGCACACGACAAGGTCCTGGGGCGCATTGCCACCGAGGCGGCTCGCCTGCTGCAGGGCAAGCACAAAGCGACCTACACGCCGTTCATGAACACCGGCGACCACGTGATCATCATCAACGCGGCCACGGTGAAGCTGACCGGTCGGAAAGAGGACCAGAAGATCTATCGGCAGCACTCCGGGTATGAAGGCGGTCTGCGGGAAACCCGGGCGCGCGTGGTGCGCCAGAAGCATCCCGAGCGGCTCATCGAGGACGCCGTCCACGGCATGCTGCCCAAGACCAAGCTGGGCGCCGCCATGTATCGCAAGCTGAAAGTGTACGCCGGGTCGGATCACCCGCACACGGCGCAGAAACCCTCCAAGCGCGAGGTCGCGTAACGTGGCAACCGAGTACTACGGCACAGGACGGCGGAAGACGTCGACCGCCCGCGTCTTCCTTCGCCCCGGCACCGGGGCAATCAGCATCAA
>CADEDC010000091.1 GCA_902825985.1 uncultured Acidobacteriota bacterium
CACGCCGGTGCTGCGGTCGTTCAAGCAGAGTCTGCTGCTCGTCTCGGCCGGCTTCGACGCGCACCAGCGCGACCCGCTCGGCGGGATGAGGGTGACGACCCCGGCGTTCGGTGCCATGACGAACGACCTTCGCGCCGTCGCGGACGAGTGCTGCGGCGGCCGGCTGGTCGCGGTCACCGAGGGTGGCTATGATCTCAAGGCGCTGGCCGAATCGCTGCGCGCCGTGGTGAGCGTGATGTCCCCGGACGCGCGCGCGGAGGTACCGTGGCCCGCGTCGGGCGGCGCGTCGGCGCGTGGGCGCTCAGCGGTGGCGGGGACGAAAGCCGCTCTGGCGCCGTACTGGACGTTCTGATGGCGTCGGGTGCCGCGGTCCCGGGTCCGGCAAGCCAGGTCGACCTGTCGCTCGCCTGCCACGGCCGCTGTAGAGCGAACGACCAGCACCGAACGGCCGGGTCGAATGAGACCCTGATGGATAAAGACGCCTGGCGGCCGTCCAAGGATGTGCGGAGCCAGGACACAGCTGATGGAGCATCCGGGCCATCCCGGTGCAGGAGGTCGAGATGCGGCGGTTCATAGTAATAACGGCCCTGCTGGTAGCGGGTTGTGGGGGTAATCCGGTCGGCCCCGGCGGGGAGAGCGAACTGCTCGAGTGGACGGTGGACGGCCAGACTTACCGGGCGTCGGAGAACGGACGCGGGGCGCTGCGCTCGGGTTCGACCGTCAGTGCTACCGGTTCGGACTGCGGACGCGGCGCCGTGATGAACATCATGATCCCGAACGCCACCGCGACCGGCACCTATACGGTCAATCGGGCCCTGGGTGGCTCGGTCCAGTTCACGCCTGACGCGAGAACGGGCACGGCCGCCGGGGAAAACTGGGAGGCACCCGGGATCCCACGGGTCGTCAACAATCAGATCGTCGCCGATGGAACCGGTACCGTGTCGCTGACCCGGATCACGAACGACTGGGTCTCCGGCACCTTCAGCGGCGACCTGATGCCGAGCCCGCAAAACCGCGACACCAGCCGCAAGCGGGTCGAAGGGCGCTTCGAGCTGTCGTTTCGCGAGCGGACGATCTGCTGATCCGGTCGTCGAGGCCGATGCGCCATCTGCCCCGACGTGGAGCGGGCGATGACGCCCGTTCAGAGAATCTGGAAGACCCTGTACGCGGCCTTGCCGGGTGTCGGCACTCCAACACCCACCGCCACCACGCGGGTAAGCCATTCGTATTTCTGCGAGCCGGTCTCGAACCGGGGCGTCGTGCGCCAGTACATGTCGGCCGGCTTGCCGCCCGGAGGCGTGTACATGACACCGTCGTAGGTCATGTAGATCAACTGGTCGTCGTCGGTCTTCAAGGTGGCGCGCACGTTCAGCAGGCTGGCGCCATCCGGCCGCCGGGTAATCCAATCGCCGCCGTTGGACAGCGCCGTGCCTTTCAGCTTCGGACCCGTGAACGTGCCGCCCGTGACCGGGACGATCATGCGGGAACCCAGGTTGTGGGGCGTGGCGACGTCGAAAACCACGTCCATCAGAAGCTCGGACTTGAGGGCCGCGCCCGCATCCTGCGCCCAAAGCTCAGCCGGTAGCAGCGTGCCACCGACCACCGCAGCAGCCGATTTCGTAAAGAACCTTCTGCTGAACAACTGCCGGGCATCCGCCATCGCGACCTCCAAAGTGGATTCATGCAAGATCAGACTGGGCCGTCGTGCGAGCGATGATACGCGTTTCCTGTCGTCCGCGTCGACGTCTGCGCGACAATGTCGGCCGGTGGCGACTGCCGCCCCAGCGCATTGTGATTGACCGAGTTGGTCGGCGGTTCGAGCCGATTGACCGTGCCCCTCCGGGGGGTCGATTGCAGCCGCAGGTGACAGGAAGGTCCGAGGACCAGTACTATCCCAAGCGACGATCACGTCAGGAGAACTATGACCGGAACAATCCGCACGCTCCGAACCGACAAAGGGTTCGGGTTCATCAAGGACGACAAGGGGAAGGAATACTTCTTCCACCGCAGCGCAGTCTACGGCGAGGGGCTCGAGGATCTGCGAGAAGGCGACAGCGTCGAATTCGAAGTCGGAGAGGGGCCAAAGGGCCCGCGCGCTGAGAACGTCAGGCGTACCTCGACCTAGAGCCGACGTCTCGGCGTTCACTGTGAAAGGCGACGGACCCTCGGTTACCCGAAGGCCGCCGCCTTTTCATTCAGGCTTCATCGACTTCCCGGCCTGATTCGTGCCGGGAAGGCTGTGTTCTTCCAGTTGATCATCCTGGTGGTCATCCTGGGGTTCCCGGCCACGCTCAGGCGTGCCGTCCGGCTCTTCGCTGTCAGTCGAGTCCGGCCCCTTTCCCGCCTGGTTGGTGCCGGGAAGGCTGTGTTCCTCCAGTTGGCCCGGGTGCTCATCCCGATCCTGCCGACGATCCTGCTTCTCCATTGCTCTCCTCTGGCGGTCGCTGGTCTCGAGTCGACCTGACTCGACCTCGCATTCTCTGTGCCATTGACATACATAGAACAGCAATGTATAAGGCTTCTACGTATGGAGCTTGGAAAAGACCTCGTTGCGGCATCTGCCACGCCACTCGTGCTCGCCATTCTTGCCGAGGGTGACAGCTACGGATACGCCATCATCAAGCGGGTGGCCGAGCTGTCGAGCGGGCAGCTCCACTGGACCGATGGCATGCTGTACCCGGTGCTGCATCGTCTCGAGCGCCAGGAGCTGGTCGCCGCCAACTGGCATGCCTCCGAAAGCGGCCGCAGGCGAAGGTACTACCGCATCACCGCGTTGGGTCGCGAGCAGCTCGCCGATCAGCAGCAGCAGTGGCAGGTCGTGGACAGCACGCTCCGCGGAATCTGGTTGAAGGCCTGTCCCGCATGACGATACCCACGGAGCGCACGCTGCTGGATGAACAGATCGCACATTGGCGGGGCTATCTGCGCCGCCGTCGGGCGATTCGTGAGCCCGACGTGGAGGAGTTGGAGGGGCACCTCCGCGATCAGGTCGAGGGGCTGACCCAGGCCGGACTGGCGGCGGATGAGGCATTCCTCGTGGCGGTCAAACGCATGGGCAGCCTTGACGCGGTGTCCCGTGAGTTCGCCCGCGAGCATCCGATCGGCTGTGGAAGCAACTCGTGGTCGGGGCCGATGCCGGTGAGCCGCCGGGAACGACCTCCCTCATGGAGGCGGTCGTCGTGCTCGGCCTGGCCGTCGCGGCGGCGATTGCCATCAAGGTGCCCGTGCTGTTCGGTCTTCAGCTCGACGAGGGCGGCCAGCCGTTCTACGCGCGCAACGCCAGCCTGTTCGTGTTTCCGGCGCTCACCGCCTACTTCGTTTGGAAGCGCGGGCTCGACGCCGCGACCGGCGCTTGGCTGGCACTGGCCTGTGGCGTTGCGGCTCTGGTCGCCAATGTGTTTTCCTTCCCGCCCGGCAGCGATACCCAGGTTCTGGCGGCAATGCATCTGCCGATCGCCGTCTGGTTCATCGTCGGAGTGGCCTACGTCGGGGGGCGCTGGTTCACAGGTGGCCGGCGCATGGACTTCGTGCGATTCTCAGGTGAACTCGCCATCTACTACGTGCTCATCGCGCTCGGCGGCGTCGTGCTCACCGGCTTCACCGTCATGATGTTCGAAGCGATCGAACTGGACGCCGAGGCGTTCGTCGGGCGCTGGCTGGTCCCGTGCGGCGCGATGGGAGCGGTCATCATCGCCTCCTGGCTGGTGGAGGCGAAACAAAGCGTCATCGAGAACATGGCGCCCGTGCTGACCAGGCTGTTCACGCCGCTGTTCACCGCCGTGCTGCTGGTCTTTCTCGCCACCATGGCCTGGACGGGTCGCCCGATCGATGTCGAGCGGGGAGTCCTCATCGGCTTCGATCTGCTGCTGGTGCTGGTCGTCGGCCTCGTGCTCTACGCCGCCTCGGCCCGGGATCCGGGGGCCGGACCCGATTTTTTCGATCGGCTGCAGCTGCTGCTGGTCGCCAGCGCGCTGGCGGTTGACCTGGTGGCGCTCGCCGCGATCGCGGCCCGCATCTCCGAGTTCGGCTTCACGCCCAACCGGGTGGCGGCGCTCGGCGAAAATCTCATCCTGCTGATCAACCTTGCCGGATCGGCCTGGTTCTACGCCCAGCTGCTGCGTCGCCGCGGCTCGTTCGCCGCACTGGAACGCTGGCAGATCGGCTACCTGCCGGTCTACGCCGTCTGGGCGGCGCTCGTGGCCCTCGTGTTCCCCCCGTTGTTCGGCTACCGATGACGGACCGCGCCGCGACCGGCGGCCGCCGCCTGGCGCGCTCCGATCACGCCGGCGCGGCTCACCGGCGCCGCACTTTGGAGGTGTTCAGGCGCACGGCGTCGCGAACCAGCGCTGTCAACGCCGTCTCGTCGACCTGATCGCCCTCGTGGAAATCGATGGCGCGCCTGGTGTTCCCCTCGAGACTCGAGTTGAAGAGCCCGGCCGGATCCTTCAGGGCCGCCCCATTCGCGAATGTCATCTTCACCGCGTGCTTGTAGGTCTCGCCGGTGCAGATCAGTCCGTCGTGCGACCACACGGGCACGCCCCGCCATTTCCATTCCTCGACGACGTCGGGGTCGGCCTGCTTGATGAGGGTTCGAATTCGGCTGAGCATCCGGCCCCGCCAATCGTCGAGCTCTTCGATTCTGGCATCGATCAACTGGGATGGAGACAGCGCCTGCTGCGACCTGCTTTGCTTCATACCTTCTCTCCGTCCTGGTACGCGATGACGTACGCGGACAGGGTGCCCGCGTCCGATGCGGACGACAGTTGGAAGCCGTCGAGGCGGAAGAGCGGTCCTGGTCGATGGAGCGGGCCGGCAGGAGGTGAGCGCCGACGCACGGCGCCGGCACTCACCGCGCCGCGTGCGGCTACTGCTGCTGTTGCTGCGTCGTCGGCGGCCGGACGCTCGAAACCGGGACGTTCGCGAAGGCGATTCCCGTCAGCGATCCGAGCTTCGTGCCGAGCACCTTTTTGTCGGAGCCATCGAGCTTCGCGCTCACCAGGTTGCCGCCGAGGTCGGTGACGTAGAGACGATTGCCTGGAACGTCGAGGGCGACGCCAATGGCTTCGTCGAGACCGCCGAGCAGCACCTGGATATCGTTGCGGGTCCTGGCGTCCGCGCCGGCCGGCATCTTCATCGGCGCGCGGTTCACCGTATTGCCACGCGGCGCATCGCCACGGTCGGTCCAGTAGAGGTGACCGTTCTTCACATCGAGATCCAGGTCGATGGGCTCCGGCAAGGCGTCGAACAGAATCTCGATGTCCGTGCGATTCTCCGCCGTCTGCCCCTTCGGAATCTCGAGGTTGGCACGTCGGATGGTGCCGCGGAAGGCGTTGTCGCTCCCTTTCTGCGTCCAGTAGACCTTGCCGCCATCGACGTCGACGGCAAGGCCGACGCACCAGTTGGCGGCGTCTGCGCGATCCGCATCGCCCTTGCCGGTGACGACGAGGGTTTCGATGTTGGAGCCATCGAGGTTGGCGCGCTGAATCCGCATGCCTTCGCGGTCGGACCAGTACATCTTCCCGTGCTTCTCGTCGAGCTTCATCTGCTTCGCCGTGAACGTGCCGCCCTTCGCGACGAGCGTCACGAAATTGCCGCCATCCAGGTCGGTGCGGAATACCGAGCCGTCATCGTCGTTCGCACGGCCCATGTTCGACCAGTAGATGTGCCCCTTCCCGACGTCGACGGCGATGCCGTCCGGCGCTTCCTTCTTCCCGTCCACCAGCACCTGCAGGTTGCTGCCGTCGGGGTTCACCGACATCACCCGACCGCCGCGGATGTCGAGGAAGAACAGGCGGGACGTCGTGCCGGCCGCAACGGTCGGGACGCCGAGCCCTGCCGCCACCATGACTCCTGCCACCCCAAGGATTGCTGCCGTTCTCACGGTTCTCGTCATCGTTTGTCCTCGTTAGCCTTCGTGCGCTCCGGTTCCGACGCTCCCCAAGGCGGTTGATTAATTTACCCCAGATTTGGCTCCCAAGACCCCCGAACCCCCGAACCCCCGACCCCGCGACCCCGCGAACCCGCGAACCCTCCATTAGAATGGTGGCCACGTCATGACTGAGTACCGACCGCAGCAGCTGGACAAGAAGTGGCAGGACCGGTGGAGGGCGGAGCGCGCCTTCGAAGTGGAGGTCGACCCGGCGAAGCCCAAGTACTACTGCCTGGAAATGTTTGCCTACCCGTCGGGACACGCCCACGTCGGCCACGTCCGGAACTACATGATCGGCGACATCATGGCGCGGACCAAACGGATGCGCGGCTACAACGTGCTGCATCCGTTCGGCTGGGACGCCTTCGGCCTGCCGGCCGAGAACGCCGCCATCAAGACCGGGATGCATCCCGAAGACTCGACCCTGGCGAACATCGCCCATATGAAGGGGCAGCTCCAGCGCCTCGGGATCAGCTACAGCTGGGAACGCGAGATCGCCACCTGCCTGCCCGACTACTACAAGTTCAACCAGTGGATCTTCCTCAAGATGTACGAGCGTGGCCTGGCGTATCGCCGCCGCTCGACCGTCAACTGGTGTCCCAAGGACCACACCGTTCTCGCGAACGAGCAGGTGGTTGACGGCACCTGCTGGCGCTGCGGCGCGGTCGTCGAGGCGCGCGACCTCGAGCAGTGGTTCTTCCGTATCACCGCCTATGCCGACGAGCTGCTCGCCGACCTCGCGACGCTGACCGAGTGGCCGGACAAGGTCGCCGTCATGCAGCGCAACTGGATCGGCCGCTCCGAAGGGGCCCGGATGAGGTTCCCGATCGCCGGCACCTCCGACTCGGTCGAAATCTTCACGACCCGCATCGACACGATTTTCGGCGCGACGTTCGTCCTGCTGGCGCCCGAGCACGCGTGCGTCGAGCGGTTCGCCGGCGAGAGCGCGGACCCGGCGGCATTTCGCGCGAAAGTGCAGGCGTTCCGCAACCTCGACCGCGAGGCGCGCCTCACCGGCGCGATTGAGAAGGAAGGCTTCGACACCGGGCGAACGGCGGTCAATCCGTTCACCGGCCGGGACGTCCCGATCTGGGTCGCCAACTTCGTGCTCGCCGAGTACGGCACCGGCGCCATCATGGCGGTGCCGGCCCACGATCAGCGTGACTTCGAGTTCGCGCGCAAGTACGCGCTGCCGATTCGCGTCGTCGTCCACGCCGGCGGCGCCGTGCCCGATGTCGCCACGATGACGGAAGCCGCGGCGGCCTACGGCACGCTGGTCGATTCCGGTGAGTTCACCGGCGAGGACTCGCCGGTGGCGATGGCCAGGATGATCCGCGCCGCCGAAGCCCGGGGCATCGGCCAGGGCGAGGTCAACTTCCGCCTGCGCGACTGGGGGGTCTCGCGGCAGCGTTACTGGGGCACCCCGATCCCGATGATCTACTGCGCGACGGATGGTGTCGTCGCGGTCCCGTACGAGGACCTGCCGGTGACGCTGCCGCGGGTCGGCGAGTTCACCGGACGCGGCGACTCGCCGCTGGCGGCGATCGACGAGTTCGTCCACGTCACGTGTCCTCGGTGCGGCGGCCCGGCGCGCCGCGAGACCGACACGATGGACACGTTCGTCGACTCGTCCTGGTATTTCCTCCGCTTCTGCGATCCGCACAACAGCGATCTGCCGTTCTCGCCCGAGTCGGCGGCCTACTGGATGCCGGTCGACTTCTACAGCGGCGGCGTCGAGCATGCGATCCTCCACCTGCTCTACTCGCGGTTCTTCACCCGCGTCCTCCGCGATGTCGGCCTCGTCGCGATGGCAGAGCCGTTCACGCGCCTGCTCACGCAGGGGATGGTGCTGAAGGACGGCCACGTCATGTCGAAGTCGAAGGGCAACGTCGTCGACCCCGACACCATGCTGGCGAAGTATGGCGCCGACGCCCTGCGCCTCTACGTGATGTTCGTCGCGCCGCCGGAGAAGGAGATCGAATGGAGCGACGCCGGTCTCGAGGGGAGCTTCCGTTTTCTGCTGCGTGTCTGGCGGATGGTCGATCACTGGTGCGAGACGATCGGCGGGGAAGGGATGCCGAGCGCGGCGACGGACTTCACCGCCGCCGAGCGGGCGCTGCGCCGCAAGACACACGAGACGATCCGCGAGGTGACCAGCGACATCGAGGAGCGGATGCACCTGAACACCGCGGTGTCGTCGCTGATGGAGCTGGTCAACGACGTCTACGCGTTCAGCGCGACGACGGCACGCGGGCTGCCCGGTCGCGCGGAGGCGGTCGGGCAGACCGAGCGGCCCCAGACGCTATTCGCGATGTGCGAGGCAATCGACGCGCTGGTCGTCATGATCTCGCCGTTCGCCCCGCACATGGCCGAGGAGCTCTGGGAGATGCTGGGCCGACCGGGCGGCCTCAGGACGGTGCCGTGGCCGTCGTTCGATCCGGCCGTCGCCGCGGCCGACGAGGTCGTCGTGCCGGTGCAGGTGAATGGCAAGGTGCGCGCCCGCCTGACCGTGCCGGTCGGCCTGTCGGACGACGAACTGCAGGCGCGCGCCCTCGCCGACGCCGCCGTGAAGGCGCATACCGACGGGAGGACGGTCCGCAAGGTGGTCATCGCCAAGGGCGGACTCGTCAGCGTGGTGGTGTCATGAGCGTCCGGCCGCACCGCGGCGTCGTCGAGCGATTCGCGCGACTGGCGGGTGTCGCGGCGCTCATGCTGTCGATCGCCGGATGTGGTTACTCGCTGGCCGGTCGCGGGTCGTTCCTGCCGGCCGAGATCCGGATCATCGGCGTGCCGCAGTTCGTCAACCGGACGCAGATCTTCAACCTCGAGACGCAGCTCACCCAGAAGGTGCGGGCCGAGTTCATCGGTCGCGGCCGCTACGAAATCCTGCCCGAGGCCACCGGGGTCGACGCGCTGCTGACCGGTGAGGTGTCGAGCGTCAGCGTCCAGCCTCTGAGTCTGACGGCGCAGAACATCGCCTCGCGCTACGTCATCACGATGACCGCGCGGGTCGAATTGCGCGACGTCAAGGCGAACGCGGTGCTCTGGGACAACCCCAGCCTGGTGTTCCGCCAGGAGTACGACGCGCCGAACGCCGGCGTCGTCGGCGGCGTCATCGATCCGGCTGCCTTCCTCGGCCAGGACCTCAACGCGCTCGACCGCATGACGAACGATTTCGCGCGGTCGATTGTCAGCGCGATCCTGGAAGCGTTCTGACGCCGCGTCCGACACCCGGCTGACCGCCGCCGGGCAGCCGCGACGCCGCGACGCCGCCGTGCGCCGGCGTCGCGTCCGGCGGCAGTCTTGTACAATCGTTCGCGATGCCCGCCGCCACGCCCAGTGCCGTCCGCCAGCAGATCGCATCGGGCACGCCGGACCCGGTCTACCTGATCCTCGGTGAGGATGACGTCGAGAAGGCGGCGCTCGCGCATCAGTTCGAGGAGCTGGTGGAGGACGGCCTGCGTGCCTTCAATGTCGAGACGATCCATCCCGGCGATGTGGCGGCTGGTGACCGGCTCGCCGCGGTGGTCGATTCGCTGCTCGACGCGGTGATGACACTGCCGATGATGGCGCCCCGCCGGGTCGTCGTTGTCTTCCAGGCGAAGGATCTGCTCGTCCCGAAGCGGGAGAGCACGGCCGGTACGAAGGCGCTCGAACGGCTCGAGGCGCTGCTCGAGAAGCCGCCGGCACAGACGACCCTGGTGCTGGTATCCGCGACGCTGGACAAGCGGACGCGCCTGTACAAGCTGCTGGCCAGGCAGGCCACGATCGTCGAATGCGGCGCGCTGGCGGATCAGGCGGACGCCGAACGCTGGATCAAGACGCGCGTCTCGGCCGCGGGGGTCGCCATCGAGCCGGCGGCCGCGCGGCTGCTGGCCGAACGGTGTGGTCCCGACGTCAAGCGCCTGCGCAACGACATCGACCGGCTGCTGCTCTATACGCTGGGGCAGGCGCTCGTGACCGTCGCCGACGTGCGGGACATCGCCGGACCGGCGGCGCTGCAGGACGACTGGGCGATGGCCAACGCCATCGAGGCGGGCGATGCCCGGGGGGCGTTGCGGCAACTGGCGCTGATGCTGGATGCGGGCGCCGCCGCACAGCAGATTCTCGGACAGCTCGGCTGGCTGGTGCGCACCAAGTTTCCGAACGTCGCCCCGGCATCCCTGCGGTCGGCGGTCGACGCGCTCTTCAGGACGGACGTCGACCTCAAGCGCTCGGCCGGGGAGCCGCGCATTCTGCTGGAACGTCTGGTCGTCGAACTCTGTACGGGAAAGCGAGCGCGGTCCACCGCTCGCTGGTAACGCGACGGGAGGCGCGCGGCGGACCGGGGTGGAGACCCCGGTGGACTACGCCGCCGCTTTCGTCTTGGCCGCGATCCGCGTCGTCAGCCGCGACTTGTACCGGCCGGCCGCGTTGCGGTGAATGACCCCCTTGGTCGCCATCCTGTCGATGAGCGAGATGGTGGACTTCAGCCCCTTCTTGGCCGCCGCCAGGTCGTTGGCGTCGATGGCGGTGCGAATGGTCTTGAGCACACCGCGCAGCCGTGCACGGAACTGACGGTTGCGCTCGCGGTTTTGCAGACTTTGCTTGTGCGCCTTCAGCGCGGATGCGTGCGATGCCACGTATTCAATACCCTCCGGAACTCCTAAGCTTAGCACAGACCAGCCGCCGGATCGGCCGGCGGCTGGCGCCGGCACCGCCGGCCGGCCGATAATGGTGGCGCCTATGGAACGCATGACACGTGAGCAGATGGTCGCCGAGTTCGGAGAGCCGGGCGTCCAGAATCCGATGATCGTCGATCTCATCGAGCTCGACCGGGCCACCGACCGCGTCGTCCTCACGATGATCGAACGGCGCGCCTGGAACAGCCACCCGCTGCAGCTCCGGCAGATCGAGGAGAAGATCAACCGCTATCTCGGATTCGTGCTGGAAGGACATATGGGGCAGCAGCACCCGGAGTTCATCGGCAAGGGCGTCGTGATCCGCCTGAACTGCGCCGACGCACCGGTGGGCGAAGCCGTGAAATTCGTGGCCGCCGCGGGTCACGCCATCCGCCAGGAGGGTGTCGAGTTCGCCGTCAACGTGCTCGGGCCGTCCCCTCAGCCCTAGGGGGAGCACCGGTCCGTCCAGTACAATCAGGGGAGCGTTCATGTCCCCCGAGCATCCCAGTCGTACTGCACTCGCGACCGCCTACCTGCGGGCCGCGCACCAACTTCTCGACGCCGAACCGAAACTGCTGGACGACCCGGTGGCGTTGACGCTGCTCGGGCCGGAGGCGCCGCAACAGATTCAGGCGGCCGCCGGGCGCTACGGATCGGCGGAAGCCCGCGGCCTGCGTGCCCACGTCATCCTGCGCTCGCGCTTCGCCGAAGATCGCCTGAAGGCCGCCGTCGAACGCGGCATCGCGCAGTACGTGATCCTCGGCGCCGGCTTCGATACGTTTGCCTATCGACAGCCGGAATGGGCGACGGCGCTGCGGATTGTCGAAGTCGACGGCGCCGCGACCCAGCAGGTGAAGCGCGCGATGCTGCGCGCCGCCGGCATCAGCGAGCCGGCCAACGTCGCCTATGCCGACATCGATCTCGAATCCGAGCCGCTGCGCGCTGGACTGCAGCGGCACCACCTGCAGCTCGACACGCCGACGTTCTTCTCGTGGCTTGGCGTGACGATGTATCTGAAGCCCGAGACGGTCGACGACGTCCTGCAGACGATCGCGGCGTTTCCGGCCGGCAGTGAGGTGGTCCTCACGTTCGCGTGGCCGAAGGACGAGGCCGAGCCCGGCGACCGACCGAGCTCCCTCGCCGAGCGCGCGGCCCGCGCCGGTGAGCCGTGGCTGACGTTCTTCCTGCCGCCGGCCCTCGAGCAGAAGCTGCGGGCGTTCGGCTTCACGCGCGTGCGGTTCCTGACGCCGGCCGAGTCGGAGCAGCAGTACTTCAGCGCCCGTCCCGACGACCTGCCGGCGCCCCGCATCGCGACGATCATGACCGCCGTCCGGTGACCGCCGGCGGCTGCCCGGTCGCCCGCTCGAGCGCCGCCGCCGGCAGGCGTCGCGATCGCCGCCATCGGGCCGGGCTGGGTTGCGCGCGGCGCTGATGGCAGAATAGGCCGGCACGACACACGACACATTCCCGGGAGGACACGTGAGCGGACAGGCGACCAATCGGCAGTGGCGGTTGATAGAACGGCCCATCGGCATGGTGGGGGTGCAGCACTTTGCCTATCGGGAGGAGCCGGCCCCATCCGCGGCGGACGGTGAGGTGCTCGTCCGTACGTTGTACGTGTCATTCGATCCGGCGATGCGGGCGTTCCTGCACGATCGCCCGAGTTACGTGCCGCCGCAGCCGGTCGGCGAGGTCATGCGCGCCGGTGCAATCGGCCAGGTGCTGGAGTCGAAGGCGAGCGGTTTCGCGGCTGGCGATCTGGTGATGGGGGGCTTCGGCTGGCAGGACTACGCCGTGGCCAATGCGAGCGCCGGCGTGATGAAGCTCCCGCCGTCGCGGCCCATGACCGACTACATGAGCGTCCTCGGCGGCACCGGCCTGACCGCCTACTTCGGCCTGCTCGACGTCGGGCGCCCGAAGGCGGGCGAGACGGTGGTCATCTCGGGTGCGGCGGGCGCGACCGGCTCCTCGGCCGTGCAGATCTCCCGCATCGTCGGCTGCCGCACGATCGCGATTGCCGGCGGCGAAGCGAAGTGCCGTTGGACCGTCGAGGCGCTGGGCGCCGACGCCGCGATCGACTACAAGCACGAGAACCTCTCCGCCCGGCTGGGCGAGCTGGCTCCCGACGGCATCGACGTCTACTTCGACAACGTCGGCGGCGCGACCCTGGAAGCCTGCATCGGCCGGATGCGGATGCACGGGCGCATCGCGTTGTGCGGCATGATCTCCACCTACAACGACGCGACGCCGACGCCGGGACCGTCGAACCTGTTCGAGCTGATCACCCGCCGCGTCCGGATGGAAGGGTTCCTCGCCGGCGACTACGTGCCGCGATTCGCTGAGGCCCGGCGCGCGATCGAAGGCTGGATCGACGGCGGGCAGCTGAAGTCGTTCGTCGACGTTCAGGAAGGGTTCGAGAACATCCCGAAGACGTTCATGCGGATCTTCAGCGGTGCCAACGTCGGCAAGCAGACGCTGAAGATCGCCGACCCGCCGCTGCCGGTTCCGGGTCAGTGACGCCGGCGCGGCCGTCGCGTCGGTGTGCCGACGTCTGGACGCCGGCCCGGCCCGTCGCCGGTGCCGCGACCGCAGGCGGGTCTCAGCCGCCCGGCTTCTTGTCGGTGTAGCGAACGACCTCCCGGCCGTCGACCACTTCGACGACGCGGTAGATGGTCGTCGACGGTCCGGCCGGCGATCGGCCGGCCCTGGCGGCGCCGATCAGGCCGCTGATCTTCGACACGTAGCGCTGGGTTTCGCGGTAGGGCGGCACGCTCTGGCCGTGCCGGTCGACGGCACCCGGTCCGGCATTGTAGGCGGCGAGCGCCAGCGCTTCGTCGCCGTTGTAGCGGTCCAGCAGCTGCCGCAGGTAGGCGACGCCGCCGCGGATGTTCTCCTCGGGGTCGAAGGCGTTGCGGACCCTGAGGCCGCGGGCCGTGGCCGGCATCAACTGCATCAGCCCGAGCGCCCCTTTCGGCGAGACGGCGCGCGGGTTGAACCCGGATTCCACCTGGATGACGGCACGCACCAGATCCGGCCGGATGTGGTTCATCGTCGCGTGCCCGACGATCAGGTCTTCGTACGGCTCGGAGCGGGCAGCCACCGAGCGGGTCACGCGAACGCTGCTTGCCCTGGGCACTTCGAAAGTCCTGAGCTCGGCGCCGTCGTGCGGCCGATCCGAGAGCACGAGATTCCCGTTCGCATCGCGCCAGCTGTAAATCTGTGCACGTGCCGGGGCGGCCGCAGCCACACACAGGATGACAGCCAGCACCATTCGAACGATCAGGACGTTGAGCATCAGGGCAGACGGATCCACGGTCGGGCGGGGCACACCCGCCGATCGCTCTATCGGCGCGGCGTCGTGCGACGGTGAGAGCGGGTCGCCGAAACCCTGAGACCGTGTGCGGTGGCGGGCAGTCGCTGGAACCCGACCCCGGCCCGGGAACGGCCGGGGCCGCCGGCCCTCAGGGTGCGGCGGTCGGTCGATACTCCATGTAGATGTCGGCGCGCGCGTAGTGCGACGGGCCACCCGGCCTCGGGAGGTCCACGAAGCCGTGCGCCGCGTACAACGTCAAGGCGGGGGTGAGCGTGCGGTTGGACTCCAGGAAGAGCCGGCGTCCGCCGAGCGCCGTGAAGCGCTCGATGGCGGCCACCAGCAGACGCCTGCCGATCTGCAGCCCCTGGCAGCGTGCGGTGACGGCCATCTTGGACAGTTCGTAGCTGTCCGCCCCCTGCTTGATCAACGCACAGGTGCCGACGACCTCGTCCTGGTAGCGGGCGAGCAGGATGACGCCGCCCGGATCGAGAATCGCGGTCTGCGGCTGCGACAGCACCTCCTCGTCGATCGGTTCGACGACGAAGTACTTCTCCAGCCACTCGACGTTCAGCCGCTTGAAGTCCGCCGCGTCGCGCGGCTCGAACGGCACGATCGCGACCGCTGGCGCAGGCGCACCGCTCATCTGTGTCCTAGTGGCCCAGCAGGCGGGCGAGGACGTCTGGCGCGCGGGCGTGCAGCTCGTCGATCTTCGAGGGATCCTTGCCGCCGGCCTCCGCGAAGTCCGGCCGGCCGCCACCGCCGCCGCCGACGATCGGCGCGAGCTGCTTGACCAGTGAGCCCGCCGGGACGGTCTTCACCAGGTCCGCCGTCACGGCGACGACGATGCCGACCTTGCCGTCCTCGGCGATGTTCGTGACCAGCACGACGCCGCTCGTGATCGCCGCCTTCATCGAGTCGGCGAGGCTGCGGATGCCGTCCTTGTCGAGACCGCTCGCCTTCGTCCGCGCCAGCTTCAGGCCGCCGGCCTCGACGACGTCGAAGCCGGGCGTGTCGCCGCTGCCACCGCCGGCGAGAGCCAGCCTGGTCTTGAGCTGCGACACTTCGCGCCCCAGCTTCTTCGACTCCGCCACCAGCCGCTCGATGGCGGCGGCCGCCTGGTCCTCGTTGACGTGCAGGGCCGAGACGAGCTCGTGCAGCGCGGCGCGCTGCCGCTGCGCCCAGGCGACGGCGTTCATCCCGGTGAGCGCTTCGATCCGGCGCACGCCGGCCGCGACGCCGCTCTCGGCGACGATGGCGAACAGGCCGATGTCACCGGTGGCGCCGACGTGCGTCCCACCGCACAGCTCGAGGCTGACGCCGGGCACGGACACGACGCGAACCGTGTCGCCGTACTTCTCGCCGAACAGCGCCATCGCCCCAGCGGCGATGGCCTCGTCGGTGGCGCGAACCGAGGTGTCGACGGCGGTGTTCGCGAGCACCTGGTGGTTGACGATGGTTTCGAGACGATCGAGTTCGTCGCGCGTCAGCGGCTGGAAGTGGACGAAGTCGAAGCGCAGGCGGTCCGGCGCGACCAGCGAGCCGGCCTGCTTGACGTGCGAGCCGAGCACCTGGCGCAGTGCCGCGTGCAGCAGGTGCGTCGCGGTGTGATTCCGGCGCGTCGCGTCGCGCCGCGCGACGTCGACCTCGGCGGTGACGATGTCGCCGGGCTGGAGGGCGCCGGTGTCGACACGCACCAGGTGCGCCCGCGGCATTCCGGCGCCGGTGCGGGACAGACCGAGCACGGCGGCGGCGGCCGAGGCGCTCGATATGGCGCCGGTATCCGAGACCTGACCGCCGGACTCCAGGTAGAACGGGCTCCGCCCCAGGGCGACGTAGCCGGTGTCACCGGCCCGGATCGCCGCCACCGGCTCGCGCGCCTCGTTCCACAACCCGATCACCGGCACGCCGTGTGCGGTCGTCGAGTCGTAGCCGACGAACTGGTCGCCGCCGGCGAGCGCGGCGTCGAAGGGGAACGACGCGTCCTTCCTGGCGCCGCCGAACGAGCTGCCGGCGCGCGCCTTGTCGCGCTGGGCGGCCATCGCCTGCTCGAATCCGGGGCGGTCGACGCCGATGCCCTGGGTGGCGGCGGTGTCTTCGATGAAGTCGTAGGGCATGCCGAAGGTGTCGTACAGGCGGAACGCCGAGTCGCCGGCCAGCGCGCCCCTGCCCGCGCCGACGGCCAGCGCGATCTCGGCCTCGAGGCGCGGGAGGCCGTCGGTGAGAACGGCATCGAAGCGGTTCTCCTCGGCGACGATCGTCTTCTCGATCATCTCGCGGTTGCGCGCCAGCTCGGGGTAGGCCTCGCCCATCTCGCGGACGAGGACGGCGACCATCTCGTGCAGGAACGGCTGGCTGAGGCCGAGGTGCTTGCCGTGGCGCATCGCCCGCCGCATGATCTTGCGCAGCACGTAGCCGCGCCATTCGTTCGACGGAATCACGCCGTCGGCGATGAGGAACGTCGTCGAGCGGGCATGATCGGCGACGACGCGCATGGAGATGTCGCGCTGCGGATCGTCGCCGTAGTGCAGGCCGGCGAGCTCGCCGACGCGCTGGAGCAGCGGCATGAACAGGTCGGTGTCGTAGTTGGAGTCCTTGCGCTGCATGACGGCGGTGATCCGCTCCAGCCCCATGCCGGTGTCGATCGACGGGGCCGGCAGCGGCGACAGGGTGCCGTCGGCGCTGCGTTCGAACTCCATGAACACGTTGTTCCAGATTTCGATCTCGGGATCGGTGCCGGTGCCGCGGACGTAGTAGATTTCCGAGCAGCGCCCGCACGGTCCGGTGTCGCCCATCTGCCAGAAGTTGTCGTCCGAGCCGAGTTCGAGAATCCGTTCGGCCGGGACGAACCGGCGCCACAGGTCGTAGGCCTCGCCGTCGCGCGGGATGCCGTGCTCGCCCTTGAAGACCGACACGACCAGGCGGTCCGGCGGCATCTTCCACACCTCGGTGAGCAGTGTCCACGCGAACTCGATCGCCTCCTGCTTGAAGTAGTCGCCGAAGGAGAAGTTCCCGAGCATCTCGAAGAAGGTGTGGTGGCGCAGCGACGGCCCGACGTTGTCGAGGTCGTTGTGCTTGCCGCTCACGCGCATCACCTTCTGCGAGGTGGCGGCGCGGGTGTAATCGCGCGTCTCGCGGCCCAGGAACAGGTCCTTGAACTGGTTCATGCCGGCGTTGGTGAACAGCAGTGTCGGATCGTCACCCGGGACGAGCGGCGCGCTGTTGACGACGCGGTGACCGTTGTTCTGGAAGTACTCGAGGAAGGAGGCGCGGATCTCGTTCGAGGTCATGGCGGTCCATTGTATCAACCGCGCCGGTTGGGCCGGCCGGGGCTGCGGCGCCGGCGCGACTGCCCGACGCGGCGCGGACCGGGATCGGCGGCGAGGTTCGTCCGCCCGGGCCCGCGGCGAGGCGGCGTCAGTCGTCCGGGTCGCCGGTCGCTCCGGCGGTCGCGAGCCGGCGCCGGAGCAGCTGGATGACGCGGTCGGACTCGAACCCCTGGGCCGTGAGGTAGCGGTAGAGACGCTGCATCTCCTTCCGGTCGGTGACCTGGGTGCGGCCACGCAGCCGTCGGTCGAGGGCGGCGGCCAACAAGGCGTCCGGATCGACATCGGCGTACGTCTGCTCGAGCGCCCGGCCGGCCGTCGACGCAGCGATGCCGGCCTGGGCGATCTGCCGGCTCACCCGCAGCTTGCCGCGGCCGCGCAGGGCCAGCTCGGTACGGGCGATCGCTTCCGCCACCCGCGCGTCGTCGAGCGCGCGCTCGGACTTCAGCCGCGCGACGGCGGTGTCGATGTCGTCGGGACGATGGCCGCGGCGGGTCAGCCGCTGGCGGAGCTGCACCTCGGAGAGTTCGCGGCGGGCGAGCAGCGTCAACCCGGCGACGTAGGTGTCCTTGGGACTCTGCCCGCTATTGGCCAAACCTCGTGATCTCCGGGGTACCCCGACCGACGGTGGCGCTGGCCATCTGGTCGCGGCTCAGATCGGACGTCGTCGAGATGCCCTGCACCTTGAGCTTGAATTCGTCGACGTTGGACGCCCAGCGCAGCGCTTCTTCGTAGGTAATCATACCGTCGCGGAAGAGGCCGAAGATCGACTGATCGAAGCTCTGCATGCCGTATTGGGACGTGCCGGCGGCGATCGCGCCCGGAATCAGGTGGGTCTTCTCCTTGTCGACGATGCAGTCGCGGATGAACGGCGTGGCGATCATCACCTCGACCGCCGGTGCGCGGTTCTTGCCGTCGACCGAGGGGATCAGGCGCTGCGAGATGACCGCCTTGAGCACGCTGGCCAGCTGCAGGCGGACCTGCTTCTGCTGGTGCGGCGGGAAGACGGCGATGATGCGGTTGATCGTCTCGGTCGCGTCGAGCGTGTGCAGCGTCGACAGCACCAGGTGACCGGTCTCGGCGGCCAGCAGGCCGGTTTCGATGGTCTCGAAGTCGCGCATCTCACCGACCAGGATGACGTCCGGATCCTGGCGCAGGGCGCTGCGCAGCGCCTGGGCGAACGAGCGGGTGTCGACCGAGACTTCGCGTTGATTGATGATCGAGCGGTAGTCCCGGTGCAGGAACTCGATCGGATCCTCGACCGTCATGACGTGCGAGCAGCGCGTCCGGTTGATATGGTCGATCATCGCCGCCAGCGTCGTCGACTTGCCCGAGCCGGTCGTACCGGTGACGAGAACGAGGCCGCGTTCCTCGTCGCCGATCCTGTGCAGCACCTTCGGGAGTTCGAGCTCCTCGATGGTCCGGATGTTCATCGGAATGACACGAAGGACCAGGCCGACGGTGCCGCGCTGCTGAAAGACGTTGCAGCGGAACCGGCCGAGGCCGGGCACGCTATAGGCGAGGTCGACCTCCTGCGCGTCCTTGAATTTCTGACGCTGCGACGTCGACATCACCGCGGCGCTCATCGCGACGACGTCCTCGTGATCGAGTCGGCGTTCGTCGGTGGCCGGGACGAGCGTGCCGCTGACCCGCATCATCGGGTAGCTGCCGACCTTCAGATGAAGGTCGGAGGCGTTGTGGTCGACGGCAATCTTGAGCAGGTCGTTGACGTGCATCGGATCCCACGGGGCTCGAGACTCGGGTGTCGAGCTCGGACGGTCCTGGCGCCCGGGAGCGGAGTGCAGCGGCCGCTGCCACCCCGCCGTCCCAGACTCCCAGCCCCGAGATCCTTATCGGCTCTTCCCGGCTGCCGCCTGCAGGGGCGCGCGCCGGGCCGCCTCGTCCGGATAGACCCAGGTGAGCCACCCGTGAGTATCCGGAACTTCACAGTTCACCACCTTGAAGAACGCCGTCTGCAGCGCCTCGGTGAGCGGTCCCCGGCGGCCGGCGCCAACCTGGATCTTGTCGACCGACCGGACCGGCGTGACTTCGGCGGCAGTGCCGGTGAAGAACACCTCGTCGGCGATATACAGCAGTTCGCGGGGCAGGTCCTGCTCGATGACGGTGATGCCGTTGTCGCGGGCCAGCGTCATGATGGTGTCGCGGGTGATGCCGCCGAGCACCGAGGCGGACAGCGGCGGCGTGTAGATCACCCCGTTGCGCACGATGAAGATGTTCTGGCCCGAGCCTTCGCTGATGTTGCCGCTGACGTCGAGGGCGATGCCCTCGGAGTAGCCGTCGGCCAGCGCTTCCATCTTGATCAACTGCGAGTTGGCGTAGTTGGCGACCGACTTCGCCATCGCCGGCAGGGTGTTGGGCGCCATCCGCGACCAGCTGGAGACCTTGACGTCGACCCCCTGCTCGAGCGCGCCGGCGCCGAGGTAGGCACCCCATTCCCAGACCATGATCGCGGCGTCCACCGGGTTGTTCAGCGGATTGACGCCGAGCGTATCGTAGCCGCGGTAGACCAGCGGCCGGATGTAGCAGGCCTTCATCGCGTTGACGCGGATGGTCTGGAGGACCGCCTCGCGCCAGCCGGCGAGGTCGAGCGGGTACTCCATGCGGTAGATCTTGGCGGACTGCTGCAGTCGGACCAGGTGTTCGTCCAGCCGGAAACAGGCGGAGCCCATCGGGGTCGCGTAGCAGCGCGCACCCTCGAAGACGCCGCTGCCGTAGTGGATGACGTGGGACGCGATGTGGACGTTCGCATCCTTCCAGTCCACCAACGTGCCGTTCATCCAGATCTGACCTGTACCCGGGAAAGACATTGCTCCAGCTCCTTAGCCGGCGATTCTATCATTCGCGACGCTTATACAAGGGCAGGGCGGGCAGGGCGTTTAGGGCGGGTAGGCCGGGTAGGGCGGGTAGGGCGGGTAGGGCGGGTAGGGCGGGTAGGGCGGGTAGGGCGGGTAGGCCGGGTAGGCCGGGTAGGGCAGGTAGGG
>CADEDC010000092.1 GCA_902825985.1 uncultured Acidobacteriota bacterium
CCATCGAGTTGACGTTGTCGGTGAGGTCCTTCCAGGTGCCGCCGACGCCGGGCACCTCCGCCTGGCCGCCCAGCTTGCCTTCGGTGCCGACTTCGCGGGCGACGCGCGTCACTTCGGCGGCAAACGAGCGCAGCTGTTCCACCATCGTGTTCATGGTGTCCTTGAGCTGCAGGATCTCGCCGCGGACGTCCACCGTGATCTTCTTCGAGAGATCGCCGTTGGCCACCGCGACGGTGACCTCGGCGATGTTGCGGACCTGCGCCGTCAGGTTGCCGGCCATCTGGTTGACGTTGTCGGTGAGGTCCTTCCAGGTGCCGGCGACGCCGGTGACCACCGCCTGCCCGCCCAGCTTGCCATCGGTGCCGACCTCGCGGGCGACCCGGCTCACTTCTGAGGCGAAGGCGTTCAACTGGTCGACCATGGTGTTGATCGTGTTCTTCAGCTCGAGGATCTCCCCCTTCACGTCGACGGTGATCTTGCGCGACAGGTCGCCGCGCGCCACCGCGGTCGCCACCTCCGCGATGTTGCGGACCTGGCCGGTCAGGTTCGACGCCATGAAGTTCACGTTGTCGGTGAGGTCCTTCCACGTCCCGGCCACCCCGGTGACGATCGCCTGGCCGCCGAGTTTGCCTTCGGTGCCGACCTCGCGGGCGACCCGTGTCACCTCGGAGGCGAAGGCGTTCAGCTGATCGACCATCGTGTTGATGGTGTTCTTCAGCTCGAGGATCTCGCCCTGGACGTCGACCGTGATCTTGCGCGACAGATCGCCGTTGGCGATCGCGGTGGCGACGGTGGCGATGTTGCGCACCTGGCCGGTGAGGTTCGACGCCATCGAATTGACGTTGTCGGTGAGATCCTTCCAGGTGCCGGCGACGCCCGGCACCTCGGCCTGGCCGCCGAGCTTCCCCTCGGTGCCGACTTCACGGGCCACCCGGCTGACCTCGGACGCGAAGGCGTTCAGCTGATCGACCATCGTGTTGATGGTGTTCTTCAGCTGCAGGATTTCGCCCTTGACGTCGACCGTGATCTTGCGCGACAGGTCACCCTTGGCAATCGCCGTGGCGACGTCGGCGATGTTGCGGACCTGCCCGGTGAGGTTGGAGGCCATCGAGTTGACGTTGTCGGTCAGGTCCTTCCAGGTGCCGGCGACGTCCGGCACTTCGGCCTGGCCCCCGAGCTTGCCTTCGGTGCCCACCTCGCGGGCGACGCGGCTGACCTCCGAGGCGAACGCGTTCAACTGATCGACCATCGTGTTGATGGTGTTCTTGAGCTGCAGGATTTCGCCCTGGACGTCGACCGTGATCTTGCGCGACAGGTCGCCGCGGGCGATCGCGGTGGCGACGTCGGCGATGTTGCGCACCTGGCCGGTCAGGTTGGACGCCATCGAGTTGACCGAGTCGGTCAGGTTCTTCCAGGTGCCGGCGACGCCCGGCACGTCGGCCTGGCCGCCGAGCTTGCCCTCGGTGCCGACTTCGCGCGCCACCCGCGTGACCTCCGAGGCGAAGCCGTTGAGCTGATCGACCATGGTGTTGATCGTGTCCTTCAGTTCGAGAATCTCCCCCTTCACGTCGACCGTGATCTTGCGCGACAGGTCGCCGCGGGCGACGGCGGTGGTCACCTCGGCGATGTTGCGGACCTGCGCGGTGAGGTTCGCGCCCATCGCGTTCACGGAGTCGGTCAGGTCCTTCCAGACGCCGCCGACGTCGGGGACCTCGGCGCGGCCGCCGAGCTTGCCTTCGGTGCCGACTTCACGCGCCACACGGCTCACCTCGAAGGCGAAGGCGTTCAACTGGTCCACCATCGTGTTCATGGTGTCCTTCAGCTCGAGGATCTCGCCTTTCACGTCGACCGTGATCTTGCGCGACAGGTCGCCGCGGGCGACCGCCGTGGTGACACCGGCGATGTTGCGGACCTGGGCCGTCAGGTTCGAGGCCATGGCGTTGACCGAATCGGTGAGGTCCTTCCACGTGCCGGCGGCGCCCGGCACCACCGCCTGGCCCCCGAGCTTGCCGTCGGTGCCGACCTCGCGCGCAACCCGGGTCACTTCGGCGGCGAACGATCGCAACTGGTCGACCATCGTGTTGATGGCTTCCTTCAGCTGCAGGATCTCGCCGCGGACATCGACGGTGATCTTCTTGGACAGGTCACCGTTGGCCACCGCGATCGTCACGTCGGCGATGTTGCGAACCTGGGCCGTCAGGTTGCCGGCCATCTGGTTCACCGACTCCGTCAGCTCCTTCCACACCCCGGACACGCCCTTCACCTGCGCCTGGCCGCCGAGCTTTCCCTCGGTACCGACCTCCCGGGCGACCCGCGTCACCTCCGAGGTGAACACCGACAGCTGATCGATCATCCGGTTCACGAGCTTCGCCGACCGCAGGAACTCGCCCTCGAGCGGGCGGCCGTCGACTTCGAGGGCCATCGCCTGCCCGAGATCGCCCTTCGCCACCGCGCCGACGGCACGGGTCACTTCGGTGGTCGGCCACACGAGGTCGTCGATCAGCATGTTGATCGCGGCGACTTCATCGGCCCAGCCGCCGGCCACCCCCGGCACCTGCATCCGTTGCCGCAGCTTCCCTTCCTTGCCCACCGCGCGCGAGACGCGGGCCGTCTCACGCGCTCGCCGTTCGCTGACCATCGCGATGTCGTTGAACGCGTCGGCGATCTTGCCGCTCACACCCGTGAGGTCGGGCGGCAGGCGCACGCTGAAATCACCGTTGCGATACGCGAGCATCGCCGCCAGCAGATGGCGGGCGAAGGCATCCTGGTCGGTGGACGGCGCCGCCCCGGCAGCCGTCGACGCAAACGTCGCAGTCGATGAATCCATGCATGGCCTCGGCGGTTTGACGACTGAACAGAAGCACAACGGTCGCGCGTCGACTCTGCAGCCGTTGACTACACGACGCACGGGAGCGGCGGCGATCGAGAGGCCGAGAGCAAGGACGAGGCCGGCCGGCGGTCGCCCGTGTCCGCTGCCGTTGAGCTGTGAACCGGTCGACCGTCATCTACAATGGCGCGCGACATGGAGACGTCCGGCCCCTCCACGCTCCCTGTACATCTCCGGGCCTTCCTCTACAGCTGCATCGATTCACTGGAGCAGTTGGAGATCCTGCTGCTGCTGCGCGCGTCGACCGCGACGTGGACGACGCGCGCCGTCGCGCAGGCGGTTCAGGTCGCCGACGGGCGCGCCCGCGTCTGGCTGGATGCGCTGGCCGCCCGCGGTCTCGTCCGCGTCACCGTGCGCAACGAGACCGAGTACGCGTTCCATCCGGCGTCCGACGTGCTCCGCCGCTACTGCGAGGAGCTCGCGGAAGCGTATCGGCAGTCACAGCGGGACGTGGTGCGCTTCGTCGCCGCCCTGCCACCATCGTCGATTCGCAGCTTCGCGAACGCGTTCAAACTGCGGGACACGGAGTAGGACATGGCCGCAATGGTCTATCTGCTGTGTGCGCTCACGAGTGCAGCCTGCGCCGGGCTGCTGATTCGTCAGTACTGGCGAACCCGAGCCCGTCTGCTGCTGTGGTCGAGCGCCGCCTTCGTCGGATTCGCCCTCAACAACGCGCTCGTCTTCACCGACTTCGTGCTGGCGCCGCAGCACGATCTCGCCGTGATCAGGGCGCTCGCCGGACTCGCGTCGGTCAGCCTGCTGCTCTACGCGTTCCTCGGAGACGGCCTGTGACGACCGTGCCGTTCCTGCACGGCGCCGTGGCGATGGGGTGCGCCATCCTGGCCGTCTGCTTCGTCCGCTGCTGGCGCGCGTCGAGCGATCGGCTGTTCGCGTTCTTCGCGGTCGCGTTCGCGGTGCTCGCCGTCGACTACACGCTGCTCGGCCTGCTGACCCAGGCGTCGGAATGGCGGGTGCCGGTGTTCGTGATCCGACTGACGGCGTTCGTCGTCATCCTGATCGGCGTCGTCGACAAGAATCGCCGGTAGCCCCGGGGCGGCGCCGGCGATCCGGCATTCCGGATCAGCCGGCCAGCGTCGCGCGGTGTTCCCTATCGAGGGCGCGCCCCAGCGCCACAGCCGCCGCCGGCACGGCCCGAACGTCGGCCAGCGATGTGTGGAAGTTGACGATGCAGGCCCGCAGCACGTAGCGCCCGTCGACGACGGCATTGGACACGAACAGCTCGCCGCTCCGCTGGATGCGATCGAGCAGCCGCCGGTTGAGGTCGTTCAGGTAGCTCGCGACCGCCGGCTCGCCCGCCGACGCCCGCAGGTCGGCCGGGACGAAGCGGAACGTCGCGATGCTGAGGTGCTGGGTGACGAGTTCGAGTTCGGCCTCGCCGCTCACCGCGGTGGCCATCGCTTTCGACAGCGCGATGTCGTCGCGAATCGCCTGGCGGTAGCCCGCCGCACCCGCCTGCCGCATCGCCAGCCAGACCTTCAACGCGCGAAATCCCCGCGAGTTCTGCGGACCGTAGTCGACGTAGTTCGTCACGTGCTCGTCGAAGTGATAGTACGGCGGGTGGTACGAGAAGGCGCGGCGCAGGGCTTCCGGATCGCGCACCAGCGCGCACCCCGCTTCGAGCGGCGCGTACAGCCACTTGTGCGGGTCGACCGCCACCGAGTCGGCGCGCGCCAGGGCCCGCAGATCGTCGTCAGGATCGGCCACGGCCGCGGCGAAGCCGCCGTAGGCGCCGTCGACGTGGAACCAGATCCGGCGATCGGCACAGATGGTGGCGATCGCCCGCAGCGGATCGACGACGCCGGTACTGACCGACCCGGCAGTGCCAATCACGATCAGCGGGACATGGCCGGCCGCCCGATCGGCCTCGATGGCGCCGACCAGCGCCGTCGTGTCCATCCGCTGATCACGGCCGGTCGGAATCCAACGGATCGCCTGCGTCCCGAGGCCGGCGATATCGGCCGCCTTCTGCACCCACGTGTGGGTCTCGGCCGAGGCGTACGCCAGCAGGTGCCGTCCACCGCCGGCGCCGATGCCCGTGCTGCGGACATCCCACGGCGTCCCGGCCGCCCGTGCCGCGAGGAAGCCGACGATGTTGGCCATGTTCCCGCCACTGACCAGCAATCCCCCGCATTCGCCGGGATAGCCGATGAACTCGGCGAGCCAGCGGACGGTCTGTGCCTCGACCTCGGTGGCCGCCGGCGACAACGTCCACGAACCGACATTCGCGTTGAGCGCAGCGGCCAGGAAGTCGCCGAACACGCCGATCGGCGTCGGCGACGCGGTGATGTAGCCGAAGAACCTGGGATGGGCGTTGAACAGCGAGTGCGCGAACAGCCGCGGCGTGATGGCGGCCAGCAACGCCGCGGGGTCGGTCCCCTGCTCCGGCAGCGGTCCGGTCAGCCCGAGCGCCTCGCGAATGACGCCGGGAGGCTCGTCACGGGTCAGCGGACGGTCGGGCACGCGGGCGACCAGGTCGGCCAGATCGTCGACCAGCCGATGCCCGATCGCCCGGAACACGTCCGGCTCCAGAGCCACCGCGGCATGCCGGTGGGTCAGATCATCCGACATGTTCGTCCCTCATCTTTCGATCCTTCCCGCGGATCCTTTTGATCCTTCCCGCGGATCCGTCCCACGCGGATCCCGCGCGGCGCCGCGGCGCCAACCGCTACGCGCCCAGACCCTCGAAGATGTCCGTTTCGCGGCGCCGTCCACCGTTGACGAGACTGAAGACGCGGTAGAAGGACTGCGTCCCCCACAGCGCCTCGTGCTCGGCGTCGGTTAACCCCTTCAGGGTCTGATACGCGGCGACCTGCGACTGATGGCAGCCGATCGCCTGCCAGACGGTGCGCCAGCACCGACGGGTATCGACGACCGTCGTGATCGCCCAGTCGGGCCACGGGGTGGCTTCGCGCACGACACCGTCCACGACGAACGTCAGCTTCCGGAACGCCGCCTGATACGCCGTCCATTCTGCCGCACTCCAGGCCAGCGCATACAGCTTGGCGACGCGGTGCGGCGGCGCCGGGTCACCCGTCGCGAACCGCGCGTCCGCGGCAGCGACGGTTGCGGCGGTCGTGAACTGGGCAATGGCGATGTGGTCGGGATGGCCGTAGGCGCCGTCGGCGCCAAAGCTCGCCACCACGTGCGGCCGCAGGCGGCGGATCTCGCCGGCGAGCCGGCCGACGACGTCCGTCGTGTCGGCGGCATCGAGATGCTGGTCCTCGTGGTCGAGCACGACGACCTCGCGCACGCCAAGCGCCGCTGCCGACGCCCGCAGCTCGCGCTCCCGCAAGGCGGCCAACGCCGGCCGGCCGGGATGCTCGGGATGACCGGGCGGGTGGCCGAAGTAGCGGCCACGATCCCCCCGCGTCGCGGTCACCAGGTAGGTCTCGTGCCCGCCGGCCGCCGCGTGCGCGAGCACGCCGCCGAAACCGAGGGCTTCATCGTCAGGATGGGCCGCCGCCACGAGCATTCGAAATGCCATGTCCCGACGGTATCAGAGTGGCGGACGGCAGCGCACGCGACACCGCCGCGACCTCCACCCACGCCGCTCGGCCAGCGACACCAATCCCCCGGGGCAGGCCGGCCACGGCTGGCTCGCTGCGGGCCCGGTGGGATATGGCCCGGTGCCGTCGGGCTCGATCTCCGGCGGCTTTCCAAATACACTGAAGCGCTCCGCTCATGTCGTCGATTCACGTCCGTGCGAAAGAGCTCTTTCTCGACGCACTGGACCGTCCTCCAAGCGAGCGTGGCCGCTTCGTCATCGAGCAGTGCGGTGAGGATGCCGCGCTGCTGGCCGAGGTGCAGTCACTGCTGGCGTTTCACGAGGACGACCTCCAGTCCGCCGATCCCGACGCCGACGCTTCGACACCGGCCGAGCTTCCGCCGGCGGCGCGCGAGTGGTCGGCCGGTGACGTGCTCGCCGGACGCTATCGCATGGTGGCGCGGATCGGCCGCGGCGGCATGGGCGACGTCTGGCGCGCCGACGACCTGGTGGTCAAGACACCGGTCGCGCTCAAGCTGATTCACGCGGTCGGCGCCGACGGGCGTCGCCCGATCATCCACGAGGTGCGGCTGGCCCGGCAGATCACCCACCCGGCGGTCTGTCGCGTGTTCGACGTCGGCGACGACCAGGGGCAGGTCTTCCTGTCGATGGAGCTGGTGGAGGGCGAGGATCTGTCGGCGCTGCTCAAGCACGCCGGTCGCCTGTCGTCGGAGAAGGTGGTCGAGATCGCCCATCAGCTGTGCGACGGGCTGGCGGCCGCCCATGCGCGGGGCGTGCTGCACCGCGACCTCAAACCGGCCAACGTGCTGGTCGACGCCGATGGCCGCGTCAAGATCACCGATTTCGGCATCGCGGTCACCCGCCGGGAAACCACCAGACACGTCCTGGTCGGCACGCCCGCCTACATGGCGCCGGAGCAGCTCAAGCCGGGAACCACGCTGTCCGAGTGCACGGACATCTACGCCCTCGGCCTCATCCTCTACGAACTGCTGACCGGACAGCATCCGTTCGATCGGGTGCCGGGCGCCCGGACGCTGCCCCCCGCCCCATCGTCGCAGGTGCCGCACGTCGATCCGGGACTCGAGCAGGCGATTCTGCGGGCGCTGCAGCCGCATGCTGCCGATCGACCGGCGTCGGCGGCTGCCATGGCGGCGATGCTGCCGACCGGGTCTGGCGGGCCGGTGCGGCGCGGCTCCTGGGCGTGGAGTGCCGCCGCGGTGGTCGCCGGCCTGTCGCTGGTCGCGGCGATCGCGTACTCGTTCATCCTGCCCCGCTCGGTCCGCGGCCTCACGGCGCAGGACCGGATCGTCCTCGCCGATTTCGCGAACGCGACCGGCGAGACGGTCTTCGACGGCACCCTCGAGGTCGCGTTGGCCGTCGCCCTCGAGCAGTCGCCGTTCCTGCGCGTGTTCCCCGACGACCGCGTACGCGAAACGCTGCGCCTGATGGGGCGGCCGGCCGACACGCGGGTGACCGCCGCGGTCGCCCGCGAAGTGGCCCAGCGCGAGCAGCTCAAGGCACTGGTCTCGGGATCGATCGCCACCCTCGGCAGCCATTTCGTGCTGACGGTCGAGGCGATCAACGCCGACACCGGCGACGTGATGGCGCGGGAGCAGGTCGAGGTCGCCAGCCGCGAAATGGTGCTTACCTCGCTCGGCACCGCGGTCTCGCGGCTGCGGGAGAAGCTCGGCGAGTCGCTCGCCTCCGTACAGCGCTTCGACGTGCCGCTGGCCCGTGCGACGACGCCGTCCCTGGACGCCCTGCACGCCTATTCGATGGCGCTCGACGAAGGACGCCTGAACCTGCGGCTCGAGTCGGTTCCGCATCTGCAGCGGGCGCTCGAGCTCGATCCCGACTTTGCGCTCGCGCTGGCCCAGACCGCCGCGGTGTACTCGAACAACGGCCAGACGGCACTCGGCGCCGAGTTCGCGCGACGGGCGTTCGACCTGCGCGACCGCGTCAGCGAACGGGAGCGCTTCGTGGTGGGATTCCGCTACTACCGCGACGCCGCCCAGGACTGGACGCAGGCGCTCGAGCTCGCCCGCCTGTGGACCGACACCTACCCCCGCGAGGCGTTTGCGTTCAACAGTCTTGCGACCACCTACATCAACCTCGGCCAGCCCGAGGAGGCGATTCGCGCATTGCGCCGGGCGATCGAGCTGGACCCGAAGTTCTCAGCCGCCTACGGCAATCTTGCGGCGGTACTGATGACGATGAATCGGGTCGACGACGCGACAGCGGTGCTCGACGACGCCGCAGGTCGGCAGCTGGAGTCGGCGACGACCAGGCGGATCCGCTATCTGCTGGCGTTTCTCGAGGGCGACCGCGAGACGGCGGTGCGACAGTACACGGCGTCCATCGGCCTCGGGCAGACGAACGCCGCCTATGCGTGGGAGGCGCGCTCGGAGGCGTTCGCCGGTCGCATCGGGTCCGCGCACGACCTCTTCCGTCGCGGACTGCAGCTGGCGACGCAGGATGGCTTCCGGGAGGTCGCGTCGCAGCTGGCGCTGGGTGACGCCGAGATTCATGCGATCGTGCGCCAGTGCGACCTCGCGCGGACGGAGACGGCGGAAGCCCTGGAGCTCGGGCGCGACAATTTTGCGATGGAGCGCGCGAGCCGCATCTACGCGCTGTGCGGCCAGCCGGCCCAGGCGGCCGCGCTGGTCACCGAGCTGACGACCCGGTTCCCGACCGCGACGCTGACCCAGCGCATCGCGATTCCGATGACACGGGCTGCGGCGGCGCTCGAGCGCGGTGACGCGGCGCAGGCCCTGACGATCCTCGAGGCATTGCGCCTGTACGATCACGCGCCCAAGTCCGAGTACTGGATTCCCTACCTGCGCGGCCTGGCGCACCTCCGGGTCGGCAACGGCGCCGGGGCGATCGACGACTTCACGGCCGTCCTCGATCGCCGGGGCGAGAATCCGAACTCACCCCTGTACCCCCTGTCACGGCTCGGACTCGCCCGCGCCGCGGCGTTGACCGGTGCGGTGGATCAGGCACGGCGGGCGTACGGAGAGTTCCTGCGCGTGTGGCGCGACGCCGACCACGACCTGCCCCTGCTCCAGGAGGCGCGGCAGGAGCTGGCACGGCTGTCATGAGCGGCGTCAGCTGACGAGCACCAGGACGGCGGCGCCGACCGCCGTCGCGGCGATGAACGTCCAGCCGACGCGCCGCAGCAATTGCGGCGGCGGCGCGGCAAGCGCGACGCCGAAAGCGGCAGCCGTCATCGGCAGGGCGCCCCAGAATCCGGCGCTGTGAATCGCGCCGCCCATCGCCAGCCCGCCACTGATGATGAGGACCATCACGCAGGTCGACGCCGCCAGCCAGCGCGGCGGCGTCGACGGCATTCTCCGCGCCCGGCCCATCAGCGCGCGCACGCTCAAGGTCGCGGCCACCGTGCCGCTCGCGAACGCCACCACGCAGGCGGCCGCCGCGGGCAGCGGTACACCGGCTGCCACCGCAACCGGGAATGCCGCGGCGCTCAATGCCACGCCGGCGGCGACCTCGCCCCCCGTGGTCCGTTCCTGCCCGCGCAGGCTCCACGACAGCGCGAGTCCGGCGGCGGCAGCCGGCACGGCCAGCGTCCACCGGGCCGTCGCCGCCAGCGTCCAGAGCACCGCCAGGCCGCCAGTCAACGCCACGGCGGTGAACAGCGACAGCCACTGCCACGCGCGCCGCCCCGACTCGCGGCGGGCGCGCGGACCGCGGGCCCCCAACAGCACCGCCGCGGGTTCATGGACGAGGAAGACCGCGAGCGCGGTGATGACGAGGGCGATCGCCGCGGGGGTGACGGTGCCCATCGCAATCGCCGTGACGAGCGGGAAGAGCAGCTGACCGTAGGCGCCGTGTTCCTTGGGCAACATGTCGTGTGACCATCCGTCGTGTGACCATCCTGCCGTCATGCTGGCAGCGATCGCCCGGCAGCGCTATGACAGGGGTCATACCGGCGCCGGCGTCGCCTGAGGGGCGCGGTGCATCGAGCGCGGGGTGCGACGGCGGCGCCGCGTCCAGCCGTCGGATCTGCGCATCCTACGGCATTCGTGGGACATCCGCGCGGCTGCAGCATCGCGCTGATGGGGTAAGCTTGAAAGGCCCCATGATTCGAGAGACCGACGACTTACGCATCCGGGACGTCCGTCCCCTGATTCCGCCTGCCATCCTGCTCGAGGAAATCCCGCTGAGCGAGCGGGCGTCGAACGTCGTCGCGGACACCCGCGTCGCGATCGGCCAGATCCTCAGAGGTGAGGATCACCGGTTCGCGGTCATCGTCGGCCCGTGCTCGATTCACGACCCGGAGGCCGCCCGTGAATATGCCGCCCGCCTGAAGCCGCTGGCCGACCGCTATGCCGATGCCCTGCTCGTGGTGATGCGGGTCTACTTCGAGAAGCCGCGAACGACCGTGGGCTGGAAGGGGCTCATCAACGATCCGGACCTCGACGAGAGCTATCACATGAACAAGGGGCTGCGTCTGGCGCGCCAGCTCCTTCTCGACATCAACGACCTCGGCCTGCCGACGGCGTCCGAGTTCCTCGATTTGCAGATCCCGCAGCACATCGCGGATCTCACGTCGTGGGTCACCATCGGCGCTCGCACGGCGGAAAGTCAGGTGCATCGCGAGCTGGCGTCCGGCCTGTCCGCGCCGGTCGGGTTCAAGAACAGCACCGACGGCAGCACGCAGATTGCCATCGATGCGGTTCTCAGCGCCGCCTCCGGCCACTGGTTCCCGTCGGTGACGAAGCAGGGGGTGTCGGCAATCTTCCAGACGTCCGGGAACCGCGACTGCCACGTGATCCTGCGCGGCGGCTCGCGCACCGGACCGAACTACGAAGCCGAGCACGTCACCAAGGTCTGCACGCAGCTCGAGGCCAAGCGGCTCGCCCCGTCGGTGATGATCGACTGTTCACATGGCAACAGCCAGAAGAACCACCTCAGGCAGGCGGCGGTCGCCGCCTCGGTGTGCGAGCAGCTCGAAGCCGGATCGCGCCAGATCTTCGGCGGCATGATCGAGAGCCATCTGGTGGAAGGCCGGCAGGATCTGAAGACCGGCGTGGCGCTGACCTACGGTCAGAGCATCACCGACGCCTGCCTGTCGTTCGAACAGACCGAGCCGCTGCTGGAGGCGTTCGCACGCGCCCGGCGCCCGCGCGGCTGACACGCCGCGCGCCCCTACCGCCGCGCCCGGGAGCCGCGGCGGGCACGGGCCGCCAACCCACCCGCCCGACACCGGGCGTCACTGCTTCTTCAGCTCGTCGAAGATCACCTGCACGGCCGCCTTCACGCGATCGGTCTTGTAGCCGGCGAACTTCGCCGTCATCGCCGTCGCGGCGGTCGTCGCCTCCTCGACCGTCTTGCCGGCCTGAACGGCGCCGCGGACTTCGGCGACCAGCGCCGCGTTGTAGCGCTGGAACTCCTGCAGCTGGGCCGGTTGCGCCACCGGGCTGTGCCCCGGGATGACCGTGTCGATATCCTTGATGCCGGCAATCGCCTTGGCCAGCGTATTCGGGAACGCGACGCCGCTGCCGCCGTTGGCGGGATCGAGGAACGGCGCGTCGTACCAGGCGAACATGTCGCCGGTTTGCAGCGTGCGGAGTGCGGTGTACACGACGAACGTGTCACCGCTCGTATGACCGGCGCCGAAGTGATAGAGGTCGATGCGATCCTTGCCGGCGCCGAGCGTCAGCCTGTCCGAGTAGGTGCGCTTCGGGAGGAACCTCGCCTTGTCCCCCTTGAAGGCATCCATCTTGGCCATGTTCGTCTTCGTGTTCTCGTGCGCGACGATGTCGACGGCGGCCGGAAAGAAATCGTTGCTGCCGGTGTGATCGCCGTGCGTGTGCGTGTTGATGATCGTGACCACCGGCTTGTCGGTGACCGTCTTCACCTGATCGAGAATCCCCTGGCCGTAGTTGGCCAGCTTCGTGTCGACGAGCACCACCCCGGCATCGGTCACGAACACGCCGACGTTGCCGCCGGTGAATTTCGAACGGTCGGTCGCATCCGACCCCATGATGACGTAGAGGTTGTCCTTCACCTTCTGGATCGCCGGCAGCGGCGCCTGGGGCGCCGTCTGCGCGCCGGCGATCCGCAGCGTGACCGCGCCAACCGTCACGAGCACACCAAGCACCAGAGCTCTCTTCATCTGCTCCTCCGCGGAAAACCGATCCAGCGTCGCCCGTCCATGTCGGCGCCATTATACCCGTCGCTCCGCCGCTGGCCGGTTCGGCGCCACCGCGCGATCGTGACTGCCGTTACAATGGGCAGAGGTTCGATGCCCAATCCACCCTTCGGGTCGGAGTCGTGGTCGGGGTCGTCGCCCGCGGAAGCTCGCTCGGCCGTACTCGACGCGCTGCGCTCCGGGGCGTCGGCAATCTGTGTGACCGGCGCTGCCGCGACCGGCAAGACCGCCCTGTGCCGGGAGCTGGCGGCCGGGGTGGACGACCGGTCGTTCTCCACCGGCCTTTTCGATGCGACGCTCGGTCCCGACGCCGTGCTGCGCCGCCTGGTGAGCGAGTTCGGCCTGGGCCATGGCGGCGCGATCGCCGGAAGCGCGCCGGGGCGCGACACGATGATCGCTGCCGTGGTCCGATTCCTGAAATCGCTGAAACCGCTGGGGGCGCATGCGCTCGTCGTGATCGACGATGCCGATCGCGTGGCGGTGGAGGTCCTCGCGATTCTGGCGACGGTCGCGCGCGAGGCCGGCCACGATGGACTCCGGGTGGTGCTGGTCGGCCGGCCCGCCCTCGACGCACGGCTGGTCGAACCGCCGCTCAACGAGGTGCCGGGGCCTGGGCGCAGCTGGACCCGTGTCGGTCTCGGGCTCGATGATGCCCTCGTCCCGGTGATACCGCCGCCGTCGTCCTACGTGGCGGCGGCGGAGCCCGAACCCGAGGTGGCGGCGCCAGCGTCCGTGTCGCCGCGGCTGCTGCCGCTGCTCGTCGCCCTGCTGGCGCTGCTCGCGGGGGCTGGCTGGTGGTGGACCTCCCGGGACGCTCCGGCCGAGCGCCCGGCGGCCGGTCCGCCCGCGGCCGGGTCGCCGCCGGCCGCCACGCCGGCACCGGCGGCCCCCGCAGCCGTACCGGATGCAGCATCCCCGGCGGCGGCCTCGGCCCCCGCCGGACCGCCGCCGGCCTCGCCGACAAATCCGGACGGCCAGCGGTCGGCGTCCACGACCGGAACGGCGCCAGCAGCCGCCGGGCCGACCTCGGGCAGCGGGTATCGCATCACGGTGGCATCGTTTCGCACCGCCTCTCGAGCCCAGCAGATCGCCTCGGCGTTGCAGGCACAGCAGCTCGCCGTGACGACGCGCGTCGACGGCAGTGGCATCTGGCATCAGGTGATTGCCGGTCCCTACTCCACGATCGAGGCGGCGCGCGAGACGCAGCGAGCACTCGAACGGGCCGGGTTCCCGGAAACCCAGATCTCCGTGGTCTCACCCGCGCTCGCGCCACGCTGACTTCGGCGGAAGTCAGATAATCCGCGTCCTTTGGCCCGGGAATCCCGCATCTAGCAGACAACCGCCGCGGCCGTGCGGCGAGGTTTGCTGCCATTCCGCGCAACGAGCGACACGCCACGCTGCGACGCCGCGCAGGACTGCGCAGGGAACGCACGGCAGCGGACGCGGCAGCCCTCTTGCTGCCTCGACTGGAGCAAAGGAGTCCGCCAGCATGTCCGTGACGTTCGCAGACGACGCGACCGCCGTCGAGCACTTGATCCAGGAACTGTCCCGACCGATGGGACGCCGTACGGCCGCCACCGCGACGCAGGCCAGTCATTCGCTAGTCGGCCGCAGCAATCGGCGGCGCGCCCCGCGCATCAACATGGTGTCGTCCGAAGCCACCGTGCAACTCGGCGGTGAAACCGTCAGCGCGGTCGACTTCTCGCTGCGCGGCATCCAGTTCCGCTGCGCCACACGGCTGGTTCCCGGCTCGACAGTGATGCTGAACCTGCGGTGGAGACAGGAGAATCCCAGCATCGCGCTCGGCCGGGTGATGTGGGCCACGTTCGAAAAGCCCAGCCACATGTCGACGCCGCACTACCGCGTCGGTGTCGTGTTCGAAACGGTGGACGTGCGGATCATCCGTTCGATGCTCGATCAGTGCGGCCTCGGCAAGATGTCGAACAAGGACGTGCAGGTGGTCTAGCCTCCGTCGGCCTCGGCCGACAGCAGCGGGTCACCGTCATTCGACCGCGAGAGAGGGTGCCACGGCGTCGCGGCCCCTCTCTCCGTGCGCTTGACCACGCTGACGCACCCCCCACGCGATCCTCCCGCCACGCCCGCCGGCCGCGAGCCGGCGCCTCCACCCTGCTCGATGCGGCACGCAGTTGCAGCAAATTCTTCTCCTCCTGGGAAGAAAACACCAAAATACAGGAATTCACCTTGCGAGAAGCCTAGCCCTTCGGTATCTTTTGTACGCGGAAGAAAGCTGTTGTTCGTTCGTGTCATACGGAATCAGAGATCCATGACCAAGCCATCTGACGTCGTCGGCGTAAGTCCTCGCTGGGAAGAGATTCACGAGGAGATCCGCCTGGCGGGGCCGACTGACGCAAAAGTGCTCATCACCGGAGAGAGCGGCGTCGGCAAGGAAGTGGTCGCCCACCTGATTCACAAGAACAGCCGCCGCGCCAATGGTCAACTGGTCACGCTCAACTGCGCCGGCGTCCCCGAGTCGCTGCTCGAATCGGAGCTGTTCGGACACGTGCGCGGCAGCTTCACCGACGCGCACCGCGACAAGCGCGGCGTGCTGGAACAGGCCGACGGCGGGACGATCTTCATGGACGAAATCGGCGAGATGAGCCTGCGCATGCAGGCGCTCCTGCTCCGGTTCCTCGAAACCGGCGAGATCCAGCCGGTGGGCGCTCACGGCCCGGTCAAACGGGTGGACACCCGGCTCATTGCGGCAACCAACCGCGACCTGCTCACGCAGGTGGCGCAGGGCGCGTTTCGCGAGGATTTGTATTACCGCATCAACGTCATGCACATCCCGGTGCCGCCGCTGCGCGAGCGGGCCGAGGACATCATGGCGCTGTTCCAGGCGTTCTTCGAACGGTTCTCGACGCAGTACAAGCGGCCCCTGCCGTCGTTCACCGACGAGGCGGCGGGGTTCGTCCAGACCTACCGCTGGCCCGGCAACGTGCGGCAGTTGAAGAACGTCGCCGAGCGGCTCGTGCTGCGCGATGCCGTACGTCCGCTGACCGTCGCCGACCTGCCGCGGGAAATCACCGAAGACGCGGTGGCGAGCGCCGGACCGGTCAGCGCTCCGGGTGAGCCGGCGCGGCCCGACCGGTTCGAGCGTTTGCTGCAGGGCGAGTCGTTCTGGACGGTCGTCCACGAGCCGTTCATGTCGCGCGACATCACGCGGGAGGAGCTGCGGCATATCGTTCGCCGCGGCCTGACCCGCACGCACGGCAGCTACCGGCAGCTCACGGCGCTCTTCAATCTGCCGCCGAACGATTACAAGTCACTGCTGAACTTCCTGCGCAAGCACGATTGCCACGTGCCGTACAAGCCGTTCCGGACGGTGGCGGCGCCGACGAAACCGGCGACGGCGGCCGTCACGCCGGCGCCGCCTGCCGAACGGGAGCCGGCGGTGGCGCGAGCCGCGGCCGCCCCGCCGCCCGCTCCGGTCGCCGCGCGTACGGCCTGATCGCGCCTACCAGTGGAACATCCAGCCATCGCGCTCCAGTTCGGTGCGTTTGGCCGTCGCGTCGCGGACAGCCTCGTCGCGAGACGCCCACGTCCGCCGGTAGACCGCGGCGCCATTGAGCACGAAGCGCAGTTCGACCGTGTCCCGATCGCCGGGCCACAGCTCCGCATCCACCGCCTGATGCAGCTTCCGCATGCGCCACAGACGACGTCCGCTCGGACGGCCGGCTGCGGCAGCCGGGCGGGCGCCGTCGGCGTCTGACGGAGGTTCGGCCATGTGCCGTTCTACCACGGCCGCGGAACGGGCCAGGACGGTCACTAGACCGCCGTCGCACGATCCGGCGCGCTCGGCCGGTAGCGTTCGATCACCTGGCGCAGCCGTTCGGGCGAGACCGGTTTGGAGATGTAGTCGGTCATGCCGGACGCCAGGCAGCGCTCGCGGTCGCCGGCCATCGCATTGGCGGTCATGGCGACGATCGGCAGTGCCGCGCCGGCGTCCATCTGGCGGATGCGCCGCGTCGCCTCGTAGCCGTCCACGCCGGGCATCTGGCAGTCCATGAAGACCAGTTGATACGAATGCTCGGCGACGCACTGCACGGCGAGTTCGCCGCTCGCGACGACGTCGACCAGGCACCCGGCCTTCTCGAGGAAGCGCCGGACCACCAGCCGGTTGATCTCGTTGTCGTCGACGAGCAGGGTGCGGACGACATCGCCGGCGGTGGCCGCCGCCAGCACCTTCAGCGGGTCGCGCACCGCCGCGGCCAACGACCGATCGGACGTCTCGAGCGGCAGCGTGAACCAGAACGTCGACCCGCGCCCGACCTCGCTGTCGACGCCGATGTGCCCATCCATCAGGCCGATCAGATCCTGTGAAATCGCCAGGCCGAGCCCGGTGCCGCCGTAGCGGCGCGTCGTCGACGCGTCCGCCTGCGTGAACTTGTCGAAGATCACGCGCCGCTTGTCGGCGGCGATGCCGATGCCCGAGTCCTCGACGGCGACGCGCAGCAACGGCGGCAGCCCGGCCTCGGCGAGACGCCGCACGGTGACCTGGATCCGTCCCTGATGGGTGAACTTCACGGCATTGGCGACGAGGTTGAGGATGACCTGGCGCAGGCGGACAGGATCGCCCATCACGACATCGGGGACCTCGTCGTCGCACCGCCAGGCGAGCGACAGCCCCTTGATCTTCGCCTGCACCGCCGCCGGCGCGACGGCCGCCGCCACGACGTCACGGACGACGAACGGCACGCGCTCGATCGTCAGCCGCCCGGCTTCGATCTTCGAGACGTCGAGGATGTCGTTGATGATGGCGAGCAGCGCGTCGGCCGACCCCTTGGCGCCGCTCACGAACTGACGCTGCTCGTCGGACAGCGACGGATCATCGTCGAGCAGCGACAGCAGTCCAAGTACGCCGTTCATCGGCGTGCGGATCTCATGGCTCATGTTGGCGAGGAACTCGCTCTTGGCGCGGCTCGCGTCCATGGCGCGATCGCGGGCGCTGACGAGGGCGGTGTTCAACTGCTGCAGTTCGGCGGTGCGCTCCACCACCGTCTGCTCGAGGTGCTCGAAATGGTGCTGCAGCTGCGAATCCCGGGCCTGGATCTCCGACAACATGTCGTTGAACGCGGCGACCAGTTCGCCGAGTTCGTGATTGCCGGCTGGCGCGGCTCGCCGATCGTAACGCCGTTCGCGTTTCACCTGCCGGGTGATGGCGGTCAGTTCGAGAATCGGCGCGGTGATCAGCCGGACCAGCGGCGCCGAGATGGGAATCGTGAACACGCAGGCGCCGAGCAGGATGCCGAACAGCAGCCAGCCACCGGCGCCGCCGCGCAATTCGTCGGTCGTGGTCCGCACGTACAGCGTGCCGATGCGTTCGCCGTCCAGCAGGATCGGCCGCGTGACCACCAGGTGTCGACCGCTGAAACGGGCACTGACACCGGATGCGGCGGTCGGCGGCGCGGCGTCGACGTCCCAGCGTTCGGCGGCCCGGTCGGCATAGCGGGCGAGCACGGAGTTGTCGGGACGCAGGATCGCGGCGACGTCGATCGCCGGATTCACGCCGGCGGCGGCCAGCGTCCTGGCGGCCGCCCTCTCATCGTCGAAGGCGAGGGCGACGGCGCTGTTGGCGGCCAGTCCGTCCGACAGCGCCTCGGTGTTGTGCAGCAGACGGTCGGTGGCCAGCGAGCGGGTATAGCCGATGAGGATGGATCCGGACACGAGCAGGCCAATGCCCGTGGTCAGCGCGCTGACCGCCACCAGCTTCGCGGCGAGCGGCAGACGTTCCAGGAGTGAGTACAACACGCCCATCGCAGAATCTGTCCCGGAGGCCACGGCTGCACGGATCGACACCTGGTCGGCAGGCGTGCCATGCCCAGGAGGAAATCGGCGCGAATGGTCCCTGGTTGAAATCGCGATGCGGTCTGGCGGTACACACGACACCGGCTGCCGTGTGGGATCGGCAGCCGGTGCGTGAACCCCGGGTGGGTTGTCGAGCGAATCAGGTGGTCCTGGGCCGATGAGGAGGACCGGCGAGTATGGGGTGGCAGCCCTCCCCATCGAGCCCAGGGAACCGTGTTGCTGCTGATCCGCTTTCCTTCATGCGCTGATCCGGAGGCACCAGCGCCTGCTGGTCGGGGCGTTGCGAGTGCGCCCGAGCCGCTGGCACATGTATAGGCAAGGGCGATGCCGCACCCTGTCATTCGATTTCAGGCCTGTTTCGGCGTCGAACCCTCGTGCGCCGCGTGGATTTTTTCGGCGCTGCGGGAAAAATCCCGCGCCCGTACGCGACAAGAGCCGCACCCCGATGGGATGCGGCTCTGACGTGAACCGGCCGGATCGCCGCAGGTCGCGTGGACCTACTGCTGCTGTTGCTGCGTGCTCTGCGAGGTGACGGTCTTGCGCTTGTCGACTTCGGCCTTGTAGTCAGCCTCGTTCATGTAGGTGATGTTCACCCAGGCGTGCGCCATCTCGTCGACCGTCCGGTCGCCCCAGCCGACCCACTGGTTGGGGTCCGGATTGCTCGGGTTCGCCGACGTGTTGTCGTGCCAGGCGGTGACCCGGAGGATGGTGCCCTTCGGCAGCAGCGGCGCCACATCGTCCGCGTAGATGTAGGTGTTGTGCCAGTTGAAGTTGAAGTTGTTCACGTGGCTGATGACCTGTGTCTGCCCGGTGGGCAGAATCGCCTCCATCATCATCGCCTTGCCGCGCAGGTGCATGTGCGCCTGGAAGCTTTCGATGCGGGCGCCGTCGCGCAGCACGGTGAAGCTCTGCGACATGCCGAGCGTGTTGGGACGCAGGTCCATCGTGCCGAGCGCCGCCGGTACGAGGGCCAGCGACGTCCGGTACTTGGGCTCCTGCCCCTTCGGATAGAAGTAGATGCCCAATTCGGCCTGCGTGGTGATCTCTTCGCCGGCCGCGGAGTAGTGGATGTCCCAGTGGAACTTGGATCCCGGCAACAAGAGTTTGCCGGTGTCCGGGCGCATCAACTCGCCCTGCTTACCGACGGCCCATTCCATGAAGGGCGTCGGCAGGCCGAACGCCGGCCGACCGCCCGGCTCGTCCTGCTCGAGATAGGCGATCGCATGGTGCGTGATGCGGCGCCCTTTCACCGTCTTCGGCCGGATTTCGATGGCGCGCACCCACCGCGGCTCGGTGATGCCGGTGTCGCTGACGCGCTTGTCCCAGGCATCCTGCTGCTGCGCCTTCATCGTGAACGGGTACGAGTTCACGATCATGTCGGGTTCTTTCTGTCCGAATAGCGCGGCGTAGTTCCAACCCTGATCCTCCGGCCAGGTCCGGGCCGGCGGCATGTCTTTCGGGTCGCCCTGCGGCGTGCCGGCGTCGACCCAGCGGACGACGAGGTCGATCTGCTCGTCGGAGAGCGAGCGATCGTTCTTGAACTTCTGCACGCCGACCGTCTTGTCGATGTGCCACGGC
>CADEDC010000093.1:0-17249 GCA_902825985.1 uncultured Acidobacteriota bacterium
CTGGCCGGACCTGTTCTCGCAGCACCAGAGCGATGGGCACCTGGTCATCTGGTCGATGAACCAGACGCAGATGACCGCAACGACCGTGATTCCCGCACCGGCCGGCGGTGCGCTGTGGGAACTCATGGAGACGGCCGACATGGATCGCAATGGATCCGTCGACCTCCTCTGGGGGCACAGAACCAACGCCAGCCTGCTCGTCTCATTGATGAACGGCACGACCGTGACCGCCACCGAACCGCTCCAGCCGGCGACCGTCAACGATCCGAACTGGAAGATGGTGGGCGCGTGTGACGTGAATCACGATGGGGCCATCGACCTGCTGTGGCGCCACCAGCTGACCGGCGAGACCGTGCTCTGGTGGATGAACGGACTGTCGATGACCTCCTGGGTGGCTGTGCAGCCCCACGTCGACCCATCGTGGGGGATCGTCGCGCTCCGTTGACGACAGGTCCGCGGCGCCCGACGGCCCACGGTGGGCGTCAGGCGCCGCGACCGCACCGCACCAACGCCGGACGGGAGCGACCCACGCTCCCGCGAGTTCCTGATCTTCCCAGAACGGCATCCCACTTCGCGTGCAGGCGGCAGCCAGCCGGGCCGATACGAAGGCAATGGCACATCTGGAGATGTTCGGGGGGATCTACCGACTGGCGGCCACCGGCTGCGCCGAGGCGCTGTTCCGGGCGCCGTGGGCCGAGCCGGCCTTCGTCCGCCTCAGTCGCCATGGCTGGAACGCTCCGGCGGCTGGTCGTTTCCTCCGCAGCGTCGCCTACCGGCTGGCCAGCCGGCTGTTCGACAGCGGCCACGGCGTGCGGGACGTCGCCGTCGGCGGCGTCATCCTCCGGCTCGATGTCGGCGAGTGGACGACGTTCAGTCCGTACTTCGCGAATCATCTGTACGAGCCGGTGACCGTCGACTATCTCACGACCCATCTGCGCGCCGGCGACGTGTTCGTCGACATCGGCGCGAACAGCGGCTACTTCACGGTGCTGGCGTCAGCACTCGTGGGTGCCGCCGGCCGGGTCGTGGCCTTCGAGCCGAACCCGACAGTGCGGCGCCGACTGGAACGGAACATCGCGCGCAACGGCGGCGGCACTCGCGTGCGGGTCGAAGGCTGCGCGTTGAGCGATCGCACCGCCGAGCACGTGCGTCTGTATGTGCCCGAACACGACGGCTTCGCGACGCTCGTCCCCGACCAGACGCACGCATCGAGCTACCTGTCCGGCGCGAATGCGATCGACGTGCGCACCAGCACGTTCGACGACTGGTACGCCGCGTCCGGCCTCGAATCGATCGCCGTGATGAAGGTGGACGTCGAAGGCGGTGAGCCGCAGGTGCTCGCCGGCATGGCGAGGACACTCGCGGCCGGCAGCATTGCCCGTCTCATCCTCGAGACGGCATGGGACGGGGAGCCGCATCGGACGCTGGTGCGCTACGGCTACACACCCGAGCGCCTCGAAAGCGTCGGTCCGGTGGACAACATCGCCTACACCCGCCCATGAAGCCGGCGGGGCGGTCGTCTGCCTACCCCTCCATCCCTCGTCTGAGACCGATCGCCAGGGTGATCACGGCGACGATCTGAACCAGGTGGAAGAGCCCGTTGTGGTCGAAGCGGACGCCGACACGCAGGCTGAGGCCGCTCATCTGGACGACGGCGGCGACGAGGCTCAATGCCAGGCCCGCCGTCACGGCCGGCGCGCCGGGCATGCCCTTCGCCGCCAGGGTGCCGTAGATCGCCAGCGCCGCCAGCGTGGCCGCGCCCTCGTAGGCTAGAAAGATCACGAAGGCGCCACCGAGCAGCTGGCTGGCGGCGAAGAACGCGACCGCCGCCGCCACCGCCCACGGCAGCAGCCAGCGCGCCGTCGGCTCTCCCCAGCAATCGCCCGCAGCGCCGACGACGACCAGCGCGACGGCCAGCCCCAGTGAGAGGTACAACGGCTTCCAGACCATGGCTCGCGTCGCATCGCTCAGTGCCAGGCCGTGAGCAATCGCGCCGAGCATCGACGCCGCCGCCATGCAGGCCAGCACCGCCACCCAGACGGTCCGTCTCCACGGCGCCGGCACCGGCGAGAGCGCCAGCCAGACGGCCAGTCCGACGCAGAGCAGCCCCAGCAGCGCATCGGTCGCCGCCGTGGTCAGCTCCGTCTCGACAGGATTCCACACCTACTGGGCCTTGGACTCGGCGACGGGCTCGGCGACGAACCGGTAGCCGACACCGCGCACGGTGAGCAGATGTCTGGGCCGCGCCGAGTCCTCTTCGATGTAGCGGCGCAGGCGGACGATGAAGTTGTCGATGGCGCGCGTGTCGGTGTCCTCGTGCAGGTTCCACACGTTCTCGAGAATCGTCTTCCGCGAGACCGGCTTGCCCTCGTGCTGCACGAGGTAGCGCAGGAGCGACGCCTCCATCAGCGTGAGCGGCACCCGCCGGGTGCCGGCCCGCAATTCGAGCTGGTCGAAGTCGATGGACTTGCCGGCGAACGCGAACGCGTCGGTGGCAGGCGCCGGCGATGCCGCGGACGCCGCCGGCGACGCGGCCGCCGGCGGGCGGTGCAGCCAGTCACGCCGGCGCAGCAGGCCGTTGACCCGCGCCAGCAGGATCGACAGTTCGAACGGCTTGGGCAGGTAGTCGTCGGCGCCCATCTCGAAGCCGCGCAGGACGTCCTCGGGACGATTGCGCGCCGTCAGCATGAGGATTGGGACGTAGATGCCGACGCGCCGGAGTTCGGAGGCGACGGTGAATCCATCCAGGCCGGGAAGCATGACGTCGAGAATGACGAGGTCGACGGACTGCGGCTCGGTCACCAGCCGTTCGAGTGCCGCCTCGCCGCGCTCGACGACCGCGACACCGTAACCCTCGGCCTCCAGGTTGAAGCGCAGGCCCTCCGCGAGATGCCGTTCGTCCTCGACGACCAGAATGCGTCTCATGACGGTGGAGCGGCCGGCAGCTGCACGGTGAACGTGCTGCCCTGGCCGGGACCCGGACTTTCGGCGAACACCTTGCCGCCGTGCCGGGCGATCACGGAACGGACGATGAACAGGCCGAGCCCGGTCCCCTTGACGCGGGTGGTCACGATGTCGGGCGCACGGTAGAAGCGCCTGAAGATCCGCTTCAGCTCGTTCTGGGAAATGCCGACGCCATGGTCGCGCACGCGCAGCGTCGCCTGCTCGGCGCCGGTGTGTTCGAGCTCCACCGTGACGCTCGGCGCCGGTCCGGAATACTTGATGGCGTTGTCCACCAGGTTCGACACGGCGGCCTTGAGGTCGTCTTCGTCACCGAGGATCTGCGGCGGCGTATCGGTGGCGAGCACCTCCCGGTAGACCAGCGCGTCGCTACCGAGGTGGTGTCGCGTGCGGGCGAGCGCCAGGCAGTCGGTGACGAGGGTGCGGAGGTCGACCGGCGCGAACTGCCGTTGCTTGAGGCGGCTGCCGCCCTGTCCGGCGCGCAGCACCTGCTCGATGGTGTGCATCAGCCGGTCGGTGTCGGCCACCATCACCTGGTAGAACTCCTGCCGCTTCGGTTCGTCCAGCGCCCGGCTTTGCAGCGTCTGCAGGTAGAGGCGGATCGACGCGACGGGCGTCTTCAGTTCGTGGGTGACGGCGTTGATGAACGCATCGTGCTGCTCGTTGCGCCGGATCTCCCGGACCAGGAAGATGGTGTTGAGGACGACGCCGGCGATGATGAGCGGGAAGGCGAGGACGCCGACGATGAGCAGGCCGGCCTGGCGCCAGTTGACGATGATCCAGCCGATGTTGAGGGCGATGACCCCTCCCGCCAGCAGGATGCCGAGCACGATGAAGAGCGCCGTCGACTTGCGTCGGCCCCCGGGCGTCATGGTGTAAGGATACCTCGCCCGCCGGCGGCCGGACAGCACCGGCCGGACGCCCGGCGAGCCCGACGGCCACCGCCTCCGGCCCGATGCGGGCGACGGCAGGCGCGTCGTGCTCGTGCGGCCGGACCGCGGGCCTAGGCCGCTTCTTCGTTCGGTACCTGCGTCACCTTGGCCACCTTGACATCCCACACCAGGCCGACGGCGCGCAGGACGCTCAGGGAGATCCAGGTGAGATCGAGCTCCCACCACACCAGGCCGTGACGGGCCGACACCGGGTGCGCGTGGTGGTTGTTGTGCCAGCTCTCGCCGAACGTGACGATCGCCGCCCACCAGGTGTTCTTCGAGTCGTCCTTGGTCGCGAACCGGCGGCTGCCCCAGATGTGCGTCGCCGAGTTGATCAACCAGGTGGCGTGCAGGCCAACGACGACGCGCAGGAAGATGCCCCAGTTGACGAGGTCCCAGCCGCCGATTGCCAGCAGGATGAAACCGAGCACGGTCAGCGGCACCCAGTGATAGGAGTTCAGCCAGCGGTAGAACGGATCCTTCGCCAGGTCAGGCGCATAGCGGCCCATGCGGGCCGTGTCGGCGTGGTTGGAATCACCGAACAGGATCCAGCCGACGTGCGACCAGAATCCGCTGACGCGCGGCGTGTGCGGGTCCTTCGGCTGATCGGAGTACTGATGGTGCAGCCGGTGCGTCGCGACCCAGAAGATCGGACCGCCCTCCAGCGTCAGCGTGCCGCACAGCGCGAGGAAATACTCGAACCACCGCGTCGTCTTGAAGCCGCGGTGCGTGTGCAGCCGGTGATAGCCCATGCTGATGCCGAGGCCGACCGACACCCAGTAGAGGACGGCGAACGTCAGGACGTTCGTCCACGAGAACGAGAAGAAGGCGAAAACTGCCTGGACGTGGAACCAGATGAGGACGAGTCCGGTGAGATAATTCAGCTTCGAATAACGCTGCGGATCGTCGTAGGCGTCGAGGTCTGGCGTCGAAACAGCGGTCTCCATGCGATGCTCCCAGGGCCGCGATTGGCCATTCCCACGTTAGCGAAGCCGCCACGGCCCGTCTGTAACAGTTCCGTAATACCTGCCGGTTGCCCGCAAGCCCGCGTAATTGCACTAGGATCGAAGGCTCCGATGACCCACGATGCGCGCGGCGGCGCGACCGCTGGCCTGCGGGCCGTCGTGCTCCTGCTGTTCTTTGCCTCGGGATTCGTCGCCCTGCTGTATCAGGTGATCTGGCAGCGGCTGCTCGGCCTCGTCACCGGCCTCGACCTCTACGCGGTCACCCTCATCGTCGCTGTCTTCATGGGTGGCATGGGTGCCGGCAGCTTCGCCGGTGGAGCGTGGGCCGATCGTCTGCCGCCCTCACGGCTGCTCGGGCTCTTCGCCGTCTCCGAGACGGTGATCGCGGCCTTCGCACTGGCCAGCACGCCGCTGTATCACGACCTGCTCTACGGCCGTGCCGTCGTCCCGGGTGCATCATCGACGTGGTTGGCGGTGGCTGGAGCGTCGACACTGCTGGTCCCGACGTTCTTCATGGGCGTGACGTTGCCAGTCCTCAGCCGCGCTCTGACCGGGTCGCTGTCGTCCGCGCCGTCGCGCATCGCCGGACTCTATGGCTGGAACACGCTCGGAGCCGCGATGGGCGCGTGGATTGGCAGTGCCGTGGTCATCCGGACGCTCGGCTACGAACGCAGCCTGTGGCTGGGGGCCGCCGTGAATCTCGGGGCCGCGGCGGCGACGATCTGGCTGGCGCGTCAGGCCGCCGGGGCATCGGAGGACGCGACATCGACGATGGCCGCCCCGCCGGCGCACCCGGGCGGCGACGCCGCTGACGACCGGCTGGTCGGCACCGGACAGCTGGCGAGCCGCCGCACGGGCGCGGCGGCCTGGCCGTGGCCCACCTGGGTCGCCCTGTACTTCGTCTCCGGTTTCCTGGCGCTCGGGCTCGAACTCGTCTGGTTCCGCCTGCTCGGCGTCGTCCTCAAGTCGACGGCCTTCACCTTTCCGTTGTTGCTCGGGTTCTATCTGTTGGGCGTCGGCGGCGGCAGCCTGGCCGGCCGGCGCCTCGCGACCCGCACGTCGCGCCCGACGCGCTGGTTCCTGCTCGCGCAGGCCGCCGTGGGCCTGTACGCCGGGCTGTCGATTGCCCTGCTGATCTGGGCGCTGCGTACGCAACCGTGGCTGGAGCCGGCGCGCCGCTACCTGGCCCAGTACGACCCGGCCGACTTCGCGTTCGACTTCCTGCGGTTGCAGCCGCAGCAGCTGGTGCTGTACGTCGGTGCCCCGGCGCTGCTGATCCTTCCGCCGACGCTGCTGATGGGCATCAGCTTCGCGATGCTGCAACGCGCGATTCAGCGGAACCTGGCGGAGATCGGCCGGCGTGTCGCGGCGCTGCAGACCGCGAACATCCTCGGATCCACCCTGGGCACCGTGGTGGTCGGGGTCTGGCTCATCGATCGGCTCGGGACGTCGGGCACGCTGCAGTGGCTCACGGCGGGCAGCGGTGTCTTCCTGGCGCTGGCCGCGCTCGACCGTCTGGCGGCGCGCCACCGGCTCGTGCGGACCGCCGGCGTCGCGGCCGGTCTCGGGGTGGCGATGGCCGGTGCCACGACGATTCCACCCGCGGCGACATTCTGGGGACAGTTGCACGCCGTCCCACCGGCCCGCATCATCCATCAGGAGGATGGCACCGGACTCGCGGTGCTGACCAGTCCGGATCCATTCTTTCGCCGCCGCACCGACGTCTACGTCAACGGCCTCGGGCAGAGCAGCATCCCGTTCGGCGGCGTGCACTCCTATCTCGGGCTGGTGCCGGTGCTGCTGCATCCGGCGCCGAAACGGGTGGCGATCATCGGCCTCGGGTCCGGCGATACGCTGTACTCGGCAGCGGGCCGGCCCGAAACCGAATGGATCGACGGCATCGAGATCATCGGCGGGCAGATCGAGACGCTGCGTCAGCTGCACAGGCGCACGGGCTACGTCGGGCTCGGCGAGCTGTTCAGCGATCCACGAGTGCGCTTCACCGTGGGCGATGGACGTCGGCACATCATGCAGAGCCGAGCACCGTTCGACATCATCGAGGCCGACGCATTGCGTCCGAGCAGCGCCTACTCGGGCAATCTCTACTCGCGCGAATACTTCGAGCTGATGCGAAGTCGTCTCGCCACTGGCGGCTTCGCCGTGACCTGGGCGCCGACCGCTCGGATCCAGGAGACCTTCGTGTCGGTCTTTCCACACGTCGCGGAAGTGTCGCCGATGCTGATCGGCAGCAACGATCGGATTGCGTTCGATCCGACGGTGGTCCGCCGCCGTGCCGCGCATCCCGAGACATCCGCCCACTACTCGCGGGCCGGCATCGAGCTCTCCGGGCACCTCGATCAGATGCTCTCGACGTTTCGCCATCGTCAGCAGGGCGCCGTGTCACACCCGTCCGACGAACGGCTGCTGAACACCGATCTCTTCCCGCGCGACGAGCTGCGCGCCCGCTGACACTCGCAGGAACAGGAAAAGGCCGGATCGGAGCAGGGCTCCGAGTCCGGCCTTCGAGCATGCGTACGAGTCGGTGTGACGCGCGAGCGTCACACGTCGCTGGCGGTCGCCGCTAGAACTTGATCTGCAGCGACGCCCGGTAGATGCGGCCCTGGAGAATCGTCAGCGGCTGGCCGAGCACCGAGCCGAACGCCTGGTTCTGCGTCAGCACGACGTTCGAGTTCAGCAGGTTGTACACCGACATCTGGCCGGTCCACGCCGTCTTGCCGAAGCGGAAGACCCGCTTGCCTTCGATGTCCACCTGGTTCCAGCGCGGCACGAACTCCCTGCCGGGCTCGAGCAGGTTGACCGTCACCGGCGCGGTACGGCCGCCGACGACGTTGAAGGCCGCCGGTGGCACCGGGTAGTTGACCCGCAGGAACGGCGACGTGCTGCCGTCCGGATTGGCATTGTTCACGTTGCCGGCGTAGCTCATGACGATGCCGCTCACCTGGAATCCGTACGGCAGCGGGACGTTGCCGGCCAGCTTGAAGTCGTGCCGGAACGGGATGTCGTACAGCCGTTCGTCGCAGAACCGCAGTTCGTTCGGATTGTTCGTGTCGCAGCTGACGCGGATGAGACGATCGGTCGTCCAGCCGCCGAACAGGTTCGACCCCCGGGGGCCGCGGGCGTTGAAGCTGACTTCCCAGCCGTCGTAGGTGCGGAAGTTCGTCTCCGAGTTGCGGTCGACGTTCTTCACCTGACCCTGCCGTTCGCGGTTCAGGTTGTAGACCGGAACGGTTTCGCCGGGCACGTACGGGTTCGGAATGTCGAACCGCGTGTAGTCGTCCACCGTCACCAGCGCATTGCGCAGGCTCTCGGAGTTCTTGTAGGTGCGGCGGAACCACGCACCGAACACGGAGACGCGCGGCAGGATTTCGCGCTGTACGCCGAGCGAGTACTCGACGTTGTATTCGCGCGACAGGTCGGCGGCCGGGAAGCGGCTCTGGTTGCGGCCGAAGTTGTTGTTCTGCGACGGTCCGATTTCGCTGTCCTGGGCGATATCGTCACCGTTCAGATCGCGCCAGCTGCGCGGGTCGCTGGCGAACGCCATCGGGTTGTAGCGTGTCCCGAAGCCGCCGGCCCAGTTCACCATGTACTTGTTGAAGCTGCCCTTGATGGCGGTCTTCGCGTCGCCGAACAGGTCATAGGCGCCGTTGATGCGCGGCGACCAGTCCCACCAGTTCGGAACGGCGCTCAGCGGGGTGCCGTCGGCGTCCACCATGTTGGCCTGGCCGTAAGTGCGCTCCGGCATGAAGCGGCCAAGGCCCGGCTCCACGTCGGCGAGCGTCGCATTCAGGTGATCGATGCGCAGACCCACCGTCGCGGTCAGGCGGCCAAGCGAGATGGCGTCCTGCGCGTAGAGGCCGAGGTTGCGGTTGACGTCGGTGAAGTACACGGTCGGCGTGTTGTAGACGTTCACGCTATCCGGCACGCCGTCACGGTAGATCTGCACCAGGTCGGCGTTGGCGGTGTACTGGTAGCCGACGCGGCCGAACGCCATGTTGAAGCCGCCCTTGACGTTGTGCGTGCCGGTCACGTACGACAGGCTCGACGCCAGCAGGTACATGTTCGGCAGGTTCGCCGACTGGCTGAGGCCGGCGTTCGTCAGCGTGTTGCGGACGACGTCCTGCTTGGCGGCCTGCGCGTACCACTCCGGCGTGAACGGCGTCTTCTCGATGCCCGGCTGGTACTTCGTCGACAGCCGCTCGATGTTGGTGGAGTAGCCGGCTTCGAACAGCAGGCGCGGACTGATGGTCGAGGTGTACTTCACCTGGCCGACGTAGTAGAGCGCGTGCTTCGGATAGCGCACGACGGAGGCCGTCTCGACGTCGGTGCCGGGCCCGAGTTCGTGCCCCTTGAACTTCCAGATGCGCTGGAAGTACGCCGACAGCTTGTTGCGGGGGGTCAGCTGTCCCGTCAACCGCAGCAGCGCACTGCGCACGTACTGGTCGACGATCGCCGGGCTGCCGTCGTCGTAGAAGGCGTTGGTCACCTTCTCGTTGACCGACTGGTGACGACCCGAGGCCAGGTACCAGAGTCGATCGCGGACGACCGGTCCACCCACGGAAGCGTTGAAGTCCTGGATATGGGCCACGCCATTCGGCGCCCGGATGCCCTTGGCACGCAGCGCATCGTCCAGGTTGTTGCTCTGCCAGGCCCCTGGCGTGCCGCCGAAGTAGCCGGCACCCGAGACGATGTTGCCGCCGTCCTTCGGAATCATGTTGATGCGGGGGCCACCGGCGAGCACTTCGGCCGGGGCCGCACTCGTCTGCACCGAGACTTCGGCGTTGTGGGCGTCGTCGTTGTACGCCTGGATGCCGTAGTCGTTCATCGAACTGTTCACCATCATGCCGTCGACCTGCATGGTGATGTCCTTGAGCAGCGAGCCGTGGGTCGACTGCGACACCTGCTCCATCATCTGGGAGCCGCCGACGTCGGGCCGGCTCAGCTTGATGCCGGGGACGACCGCACCGATGGAGTGCGAGTTACGGGTGATCGGCAGGGCGTCGATGACGTCCCGGTTGAGCACCTGGGTGCGCTGGGCGTTCGACACGTCGACGACCGGCGCGGCGCCCGACACCGTGATCGACTCCTCGAGCGCGCCGACCCGCATCTCGCCGTCGATGGAGAGCGTGGTGTTGGACGGCAGTTCGATGCCGTCGCGTACGAGGGTGCTGAATCCTTCGAGCGCGAACGTGATTTTGTAGATACCTGGCCGCAGGTCGACGATGTTGTACCGGCCCTGGTCGTCGGTGACGACCGCGCGGGTCTTCTCGATGAGGGCGGGGCTGGCCGCCTCGACAGTGACGCCGGGGAGAATGCCGCCACTCGCATCCTTGACGACGCCGTTGAAGGCGCTCTGTGCGAGGACGGTCGCTGGCATCAGTACCACCAGCAACAAGAACGCAAAACGCAACGCTACCGCGAACCTTCGGGACATTCAGGGGTTCCTCCAAGGACAACCACGTGTTTCGTCCGGCGGATCTTTGGACACGCTACGGACAGAACACAGACGCACAGCACGGCCTCCGAGTCCGATCCATCGGGAACGCCCTCTCGTGCTGCGGACAGGTAGTGTATGGAATGCTTCCGACGGGTCGGCATACCCAGAACAGGGTATCGGGGCAAGTTTCGCAGCCGGCCGAGTTGGTGGAATCCAGCTGGATGGATCGCAGGTGGCTCATGCAGCGCCCATGCACCAGCTACCTGATAGACTCATGCACCTAACTGATCGAAGGTAGAGACACGAATCGGAACGCTCAGCTATCCTCGCCGGCCAACTCCGAATGCCGGCGTCTGGCGCGTTCACGTTTACTGGAGGGTTGGCTGATGGCTGTGGGTCACTGTGCAGCAGGATTGCTCGCGGCTGGCATGTTTGCCGGGATGCTCGCGATTGCCCCGCTGACCGCCGCGCCGGCGCAACCGGCGGCTGCCGCGCAACCGGCAACTGCCTCTCAACCCGCGACTGCCGCACCAGGGGCGCCACCAGCCGCTGAACCGGTCCTGACGCCGGGAGCGGCCGCGGCCCGCTATCCGAAGAACGCCGCCGAGTTCGACGAATACTTCCACAAGGTGAAGAACTGGGGCCGCTGGGGCGCCGCCGACGAACTCGGCGCGCTCAATCTGATCACCGAGGCGAAGCGCAAGCAGGCGGCGTCGCTCGTCAAGGTCGGCCAGGCGGTCGGTCTCGCGCACACGCCGGTCACCGAGACGACGTCGGACAACCCCAGTCCCTTCGAACATACGATGAATCGTGGGTTCACCACCGACACGTACCGGGTGTCGTACCACGGCTACGCCCACAGCCACATGGACGCGCTGTGTCACATCCTCTACAAGGACCAGACCTACAACGGCTACGCGCGCGCCGACGTGAACACCGAGAAAGGGTGCACGAAGCTCGGCATCCAGAACATGCGGAACGGCTACGTGACACGCGGTATCCTCATCGACATCCCGCGTCTCAAGGGGCTGCCGTACCTCGAACCGGGCACTCCGGTGTTCGTCGAGGACATCGAGGCCTGGGAGAAGAAAGCCGGCATCAAAGTGTCGGCGGGTGATGCCCTGCTGCTGCGGACCGGCCGCTGGGCCCGCCGGGCGAAGACCGGTCCGTGGGCCGTCGGCCGCAACGAGGCCGGCTTCCACGCGTCGGTGGCGCAGTGGCTGAAAGACCGCGGCGTGGCGCTCATCGGCAGCGACGTGGCGCTCGACGTCACACCGTCTCTCGTCCAGGACGTCAACCTGCCGCTTCACACGCTGGCCATTACGGCGCTCGGGCTGAACATCCTCGACAACCAGGATCTCGAAGCCCTGGGCGACGTCGCGGCAAAGCAGAACCGCTGGGAGTTCCTGCTCACCGTCGCACCGGTTCCGGTGAGCGGCGGCACCGGCTTCCCGGTCAACGCGCTGGCGACGTTCTGATGGGCGACGGGTAGGGCGGGTAGGGCGGGTAGGCCGGGTAGGGCGGGTGGGGCGGGTAGGCCAGGTAGGGCGGGTAGGCCAGGTAGGCCGGGTAGGGGATATGTCGATGTGGACACGTCGGGACTTCGCGATGCTCGGAGCTGCTGGTGCGGTCGGTGGGTTGGGGCTCAGTGCTCCGTCGGCACTGGAGGCGCAAGGTGCCGCCGCGGAACGGCCGGCGGCGCTGAAGTCCGAGTTCCTGCTCGACATGATCCTCGAAACCGGCGGCCTCGGCAGCGGGCCGGTCGGCTCGCGCAACATTGTCGCCGTCACGGGCGGCACCTTCGAGGGTCCGAAACTGAAGGGGACCGTCCTCGGTCCCGGCGGTGACTGGGTGACCACTGTCAGCCCGACACTGCGGGTCCTCGACGTGCGGACGATTTTTCTCACCGACGACAATCAGCGCATCTATGTCACCTACCGCGGCGTCATCTCGACGTCTCCGGGCCAGGAGCGCTACTGGCGTACGACGCCGGTGTTCGAGACCAGTGCCGAGAAGTATGCCTGGCTCAATGGTGTGGTCTGCGTCGGGGTGCCTTTCACCGTGCCGAGCCGGACCAGCTATCGCGTTTTCCAGATCCTGTAGTGGCGTGACCCGCGGCGGCCCGTACTGGCGGGCCGGTCGTCGTCGTGCCGACTCGCCTCGTCCTGTAATTTGCCTGCGCCGGGAGGGACAGACGTGCGTGGCGGAATCCTCATCATCGCGTGCGTCGTGGCGGCGAACCTGACGATCGGCGCACAGTCGGTGCCGCGCACCGCCGACGGCCGCCCCGACCTCGACGGCATCTGGTACTTCGGCACTGCGACGCCGCTCGAACGTCCGAAGGACCTCGAAGGCAAGTCGCATTTCGTGAATGCGGCCGACGCCGCGGACTTCGAACGGCGCACGGCGGAGCGCATCGCCCAGGGGGTGACGGTGCATCCACCGGACTGGCTGGACTACGGCACGAAGGTCGTGCCGGACCTCAGGACGTCGCTCATCGTCGATCCACCCGACGGTCGCGTGCCCCCGCTGACCCCCGAGGCGCGGGCACGACAGGCGGCCCGGCGCACCCCGCGCGGCGGGCCAGACGACGATCCGGAGGCGCGTTCGCTGACCGAACGATGCCTGATGTTCGGCGCCGGTCCGCCGCTCGTGCCGGGCCCGTACAACAACAACCTGCAGATCGTGCAGACGCCGGGTAACGTCGTGCTCTTCAGCGAAATGATCCACGACGCCCGCATCGTCCCGCTCGATAGCCGGGAGAAGCTGCCGGACTCGGTGAAGCAGTGGCTGGGGGTGTCACGCGGGCGCTGGGAGGGCGACGTGCTGGTCGTCGAAACGACGAACTTCGACGATCACATCTCGCTGCGTGGATCGGACGAGCGTCTGCGGGTCATCGAGCGGTTCACGCTGCAGTCGCCGGACGCCCTGCGCTACGAGTACACCGTCGACAACCCGACGGCCTTCACCAAGCCGTGGAGCGCGGCGTACACGATGACGCGCAGCCGCGAGACGGTGTACGAGTACGCGTGCCACGAGGGCAACTACGGTCTCATGAACATCCTGCGCGGCGCCCGCGCCGAAGAGCAGGCCAAGACCAGCGGTGGTCCGGCGAGCCGGTAGTCCGGCAGTCCGACAATCCTGCCTGCCCGGCTTGCCAAAGCCGCCTGCCAGCCGGTGCCATCCGGCGCGAACCGGGCGAGGTGGCTACTTCGCCAGCGGATCGGGCCGCAGTTGGAACTTGACCAACCCGCTGCGCGCGTCCTTGCCGTTTTCCATGTGGAAGACCAGGTTCGTGCCGAAGTCGGCCCACACGCCCCGCCCCTTCCAGCCGGCGTTGGCGTTGTCGATGCGGCCGTCGAGCCCGCGCGAATAGAAGCCGAGCGGATACGGCACCCGCAGCACGGTGTACGACCCGGTCTTCGGGTCGAGCGCGAGCAGCGAGTCCGAGCCGCTGCCGGTCATCATCGGCACGTTCCGACCGAGGCCGAGCGTGTCGAACTGATCGACCCAGTTGTAGTAGGCGAAATCGGCGCTGCCCGGCAGGTCGGTTCCCTTCATCTGGGGTCCGGGTGCCGGGTAGAGGGTCCATCCCTCACGGCAGTGCTGCCCCGTGGCGGTCGGCCCGTTCAGCACCGTGCACTTGCGCCGGTCGAACGACGCGAGGTGGGGCCCTCCCGAGAGGCCAGCCCAGATGACGCCGTTGCGATCGACATCGACGCCGCGCGGGGCGAAGCCGGCGATGCCGTTCGGCTGTGCCGGGTCGAATGGCGGTTCGTACACCTCGGTCTTGCAGGTCATCGGCGGGTTGCTGCCGACCTCGAGGCGGTGGATGCGGCCGGGCACGCCCGGCGTGCCCCACCAGACGGAACCGTCCGTCGGATTGATGATGATGCCGTACGGGAAGCCCGAGATGCGCCAGTCCTTCTGCGGATCGCGCGGCTGATTCGGCTCCGTGTACGGGCCGATGCGGCCGTCGCCCGTCGTGTCGACGACCATCGGACACCAGCCCTGTGACGCTGCCGCGTTGCCGGTGTCGTCGAAGCGTTTCGTGTTCACCCAGCCGATCACGTTCGAGTCGCCCGAGAAGTAGAGCGTATGGTCGCCGTTCTCGGCGAACTGCAGGTGGTGCGTGCTGAAGCAGGTGTCGACCGGCGTGCTCTTGCCGGTGCGCGGGTCGTAGACCGACGCCTGCCGGGCGCTGACCTTCAACGGGAAGGCGCGGGCGAACGCATTGTCCATCGACGTGCAGAAGCCGGGATTTTGCGGCGGCCGCACCGTCGCCGTGGCCCACACGCGCTGCCGATGGTCCATCATCGGATTGTGCGGGTTGATCGGATTGTTGAAGATCAGCTCCTCGCCGTAGTACGCGGACGGGATGGTCAGCTGCTGCGGCAGGTACGACGACGCGCCCGGCGCCAGTGTCGCGATCGGGATCTCGCCGGACTCGTGCTCGACCGGGTCCACCCACAACAGCTTGTCGCCGGTGAAGTCGACGCCGTAGACGCGGCCGTTGCCGTTGACCGTCGGGTTGCGCTTGTCGGTGGCGACTTCGTCGTGGATGTAGGACAGGTTGCCGCCCCAGTCCCACATGGTGAGCACGAGGTTGCGCTCGACGCCTGACGGCCGCGCCGGTTGCGGCGGCACCTCACCGGCCGCAATCCGGTCGGTCCAATCGGCGAACATCGCCAGCGCGCGCTGGCGGCCGAAGCGATTGAGCGCGGCGCTCATCGCCGGGCCGCGCTGCCCGGCCTGGACACGACGGTCCCAGGCCTCGATGCTGGAGCGACCGGCGGCGTGCAGCGGTGGCATTTCCCGCGTCGCCTTGTTGCCAAGCTGGTGGCACAGCTGGCAGCCGTCTTTCATCTGTGAAATCCAGTCGGCCTGTGTCTTCATCAGCGGCGAGATGCCGTTGCCGCTCGGCCCGGTGCCCGGGAACTCGTCCTTGCCGGGGATCCGGATGAGTGAGTACCAGGACGTCGCGGGGTAGACGGCCGCCGCCTCCCTGGGTGACGCTGCCACCGTTGCCTGCAGATCGACCTGGCGGCCGGGCGGCGAGTTGACCGGTTTCGAATCCACGAGCCCGTAACCGCGAACCCATAGCGAGTAGGTGGCGCGCGGCAGGTCGGGGACGAGATAGCGGCCGCGGTCGTCGGTGACGACGATCTTGCGCAGTCGGGTCGGCATGCCGGTGGTTTCCGCCACCACCCAGACGCCCGCCTCCGGCCCGTTGGCACTGCGAACCACCCCGCCGATGTCATCCGGGTCGATGGCGACCGCGCCGGCCGGCGCCTGCGCTCCAGTCCGCACGGCCGCCGCCGCCACGACGGCGGCGATGGCGCCGGTCACGATGAGAGATGTCACGCGCATAGAGAGCCCCTACTCGAACCGAACCCGCGAACCCATGAACCTGCGAACCCGCGAACCCATGAACCCGCGAACCTGCGAACCCGAAAAAGCCTTGCGCCACCAGCCGTTGTGGCTGAGAATCCGGCGTCGCGGCGACGGCATTCGGGACGCACAGTATTCACGGCAGAGTGAACCGTTTCAAGCAAAAAGGGGTTGGGCATGCGAGATCCGGGTAAGGCGTCGATGGTACGGTCCGCAACGGCCTGGGCCGTCCTGCTGTGTGGGTTCGCCGCAAGCGGCATGCTGAGCGCCCAGCCGTCGAAGCCGATCTTCGCGGTGCCGGCCGCACCCGGGGCGACCCGGCCGGTTCGTGTGTCGACGCCGCGCGTGCCGCCGGTGGCCGAGGCGCAGCTCACTGCCGCGCAACGGGCGGTCCTGGCGAAGTACCGCTCCGGCGCAAAGCCGGGCAACGCCATACGCACGCTGGTGACGATTCCGGCCATGGTCGACGGCCTGTTTCCGTTCCAGGAGTACGTGGCCCATCACTCCAGCCTGTCGCCACGACATCGTGAACTGCTGATCCTGCGGACGGCCTGGCTGTTGAACAACGACTACACATGGGGTGAGCATGCGGCTGCGGCCCGCCAGGCCGGCCTCACGGCGGCAGAGTTGCGCCGTATCGCCGAGGGCCCTTCGGCGGCCGGCTGGGACCCCTTCGAGGCGACCCTGCTGCGGATGACCGACGAACTGTTCCGCAATGCGTCGATCACCGATGCCACCTGGAACGCGGTCGCCGGCCGATTCGACCTGAACGGTCAGCTCGATGCGGTGATGACCGTCTGCTCGTTCACGACGGCGAGCCTCTTGTACAACACGTTCGGTGTGCAGCCTGACGCTGCGTTCACCGATCACATCCCGCTCGACGTGCCGTACCGGGTGACCGTGCCATCCCGCGAGCCGGCGCTGCGCGTCGCGCGCGTGACGCCGGTAGCGGGCAGCGGCCTCGCCATCCAGCGGACGTTCGATCGCTACCCGACGCTGCAGAAGCCGCGGCAGACCGGCGCCAACTACGTGAACTCGGTCTCGACACTCGACCCGCGGCTGCGCGAGATCCTCATCTTGCGCACCGGCTGGAACGCACAGGCCGAGTACGAGTGGGCGCAGCACGTCGGCAGCGTCGGTCGGGCCCGCGAGAAGGGGCTCGACCCGATCAAGATTGCCGAGGGCGCGATGGCCTCGGGGTGGTCGCCGCTGGACCGTGCGCTGCTGCAGGCGGCCGACGACCTGTGGACGCACTCGGTGATCGGCGACAACGCCTGGACGGGGATGAGCCAGCAGATGGATATCCCGACCCGCATGAACGCCACGATTACTGCGGCGAACTACCGGATGGTGTCGATGGCGCTGAACGCCCTCGGCGTGCAGCTCGATCCAGGCGACGAGGGGTTCCCGAGCTCACGATGAAGCGATAGGTCGCCGGACCTCGAGAGGGAGGCCGAGTAGGCCGGCCGGGCAGTTCGCCTACCCGGCCCACCCGGCCCACCCGGCCTACCCGGCCCACCCGGCCTGGGGTGTCTAGAACCTCAA
>CADEDC010000093.1:17349-19437 GCA_902825985.1 uncultured Acidobacteriota bacterium
ACCCGGCCCACCCGGCCTACCCGGCCCACCCGGCCTGGGGTGTCTAGAACCTCAACTGCGTCGCCAGCCGCATCGTGCGTGGCTGGAGGATGTCGAGCGGTTGGCCCAGCGACGGACCGATGTTGAGATTCTGACTCTTGACGTAGCTCGAGTTGACGATGTTGAAGAAGTCGACCTGACCGGACATCTGGTACTTGCCGAACCGGAAGATCTTGCGGAAGCCCATGTCGAGCTGATTCTGCCGCTGGTAGAACTGCTGGCCGGGCGCGACCAGGTCGAGCGGGTAGTTCGCCAGCGTCATGTTCGGCACGACCAGTTCACCCGGGCGGCACGGCCCGACGCAGTCGGCGGCGTAGCGCGTCGTGGGCGACAGGATCCAGCGCGTGAACAGCGGCAGGCCGTTGTAGCTCTGGAATGCCAGATTGGTCTGAATCCCATACCACGGCAGGGTGTACGACCCGGCGAGCTTGATCTGGTGCAGGAACGGCATGTCGAGCTGACTCTGATCGCAGAAGTGATAGTCGACCGCCGGGAGGTTGGTGGTCGGGCTCTCAATCGCGTCGCAGCCGACGTCGACGATGCGTTCGAGCGTCCAGCCGCCGAAGAAGTTGAAGCCGCGGACGCGGGCGTTGAAGCCGGCCTGGACGCCGTTGTAGGTGCGGCGTCGCAAATCGGAGTTCGGCGAGTTGATGTCCAACCGGTCGACGTTGCCGCGCAGCGCCGGATTCAGGTTGTAGACCGGCAGCACCGTCCCGTCGAGCGGGCTGACGACGTTCACGACGGTGTAGTCCGACGGGCTCCAGCCGAGGTTCTGCGTCAGGCGCTGATTGTGCCTGCCGCGGCGGAAGTAGCCGAAGTTCACCGACAGGCCCTGGACGAGTTCGTGCTGCACCTGCGCCGTGTACTCGAGGTCGTACTCGCGCTTGATGTTCTCGTCGGGGCGGATGGTCTGCACCGGCAGCCCGAAGGCGGCATTGTTGCTCGGGCCAATCTCGCTGTTCTGCGCGATGTTGTCGCCGTTGGTGTCGCGCCAGGTGCGGGTGTCGCTGCTGATCTGCAGCGGGTTGTAGCGGGCCGGGAAGCTGGTGGTCTGGCCGGCCATGTACTTGCCGAACGACGCCTTGATCGCCGTGCGGCCGGTGCCGAAGACGTCCCACGACACGCCGAGACGCGGCGCGACGTCGAACCAGCTGGGCAGGCCGGTGACCTCGTTGAAGGTGCGCGCCGGTGCGAAGCGCCCTTCGCCGATGTTCTGGTTCTTGATCTGGCCGACGAACCGCTCGAAGCGGACGCCAAGGTTCATGGTGACGCGGTTCAGCGTCCACGCATCCTGCACGAACATCCCGAGGTTGGCGTTCAGGTATTCGTTGGCCCTGACCGGCGTGTTGTAGACGCGCACGGCGTCTGGCACACCGTTCCGATACAGCTGCACCAGGTCGCCGTTGATGTCGTACTCGAGGACGTAGTCGCCGAACGTCCAGTTGAAGCCGGTCTTGAACGAGTGGCTGCCGGTCACGTACGACAGGATGCCGTTCACGTTGTACGCTTTGGGGTCGATGCCGTTGGCCGGTGAGATGCGACCGTCAGTGGCCCGCAGCGTGATGAGGTCGCTCTTGCCGATGGTGCTGAACCACGCCGGCGTATTGCGCTCCTGCTGCACGCCCGGCTGATAGCCGATGAACAGGTACTCGACGTTGGTCGAGTAGCCGGCTTCGAACAGCAGGCGATTCGTGAGCGTCGACGTCCACTTCGCCTGCCCGGTGTAGTAGAGCGCATGCTCCGGGTCACGACGGCCGGCCGCCGTGTTCCACTCGGCAATCGCGCCGCCAATCACCTCGTGGCCTTTGAACTTCGGGTAGCGGTCGTGGTAGACGCTGAACTTGTTCTTGCTGTTCACCTGCCACGTCAGGCGGACCATCTGGTTCTGGATCCACTGGTCTTCGACGCCGTTGCCCACTTCGCCGGTATCGGCGAAGAAGCTGCCCGGGACAATTGAGTCGGTGGCAATGCGGCGCCAGCTGGCGAAGAACCAGAGCTTGTCCTTCAGAATCGGGCCGCCGAGGCCGAAATTGAAGTCCTGGATCTTGG
>CADEDC010000094.1 GCA_902825985.1 uncultured Acidobacteriota bacterium
GTATGCCGTCCTCGGCCGCCGGTCGTCCCACGTGACGCTCGTCATGGTCGTCGCGGCTCTCATCTTGTCGTACTTCTCCACCAGTTGGGTGGTCTGGACCGGGCTGATGATCGTCATGCTCGCCATCTTCGGCCGGCATCACCCGCGCACGTTCGACGAAGATGTCCCATTGGATGCCGCGCGCCGCTGGCTGGCGCTGGTCGCCCTGATCATGTTCGTTCTCTGCTTCACGCCGATGCCGATCGAGGTCCTCGACGTCATCACACCGTAACCGGCGCGCGCCTACAGCACGCTCAGCGGGTCGACATCCACCGTCGTGCGGCGTGCGAGATCGGGTCGTGCGGCCAGGGCGGCGGCCAGGGCATCGCGCATCCGGCGCCGGTTCAGTCCCTTCACCAGAAACTGCACACGGTACTCGCCGCGCAGGCGGCCGAGCGGCGCGGGCGCCGGGCCGAGCACACGGAAGGCGGTGCCGTCCCCCCCGTCCGCCCGCAGTCGCGCGGCCAGATCGGCCGCGTCGTCCATCGCGGCCGCGAAGGTCTTCGCCTTGACGATCGTGTTGATCAGCGACACCAGCGGCGGATACCGCATCGTCGTGCGGAAGTGCAGCTCGCGTTCGTAGAACGCCGGATAGTCCTGCCGGCAGGCGAGCCGGATGCTGTAGTGGTCCGGGTACAGCGTCTGGACGATGGCCGCCCCCGGCTTCTCGCCGCGGCCGGCCCGTCCTGCCACCTGCGTCAGCAACTGGAAGGTCCGCTCGCCGGCGCGGAAATCGGCCATGCCGAGGCCGACGTCGGCCGAGATGACGCCGACCAGCGTCACGCTCGGAAAATCGTGCCCCTTGGCGATCATCTGCGTTCCCACCAGCAGGTCGAGCTCCCGGCGCTTGAACGTCATCAGCAGGGCGTCGAGTGAGCCGCGCCGCCGGATGGCATCGCGGTCGACGCGGGCGACGCGGGCGGTGGGAAACAGACGGACGATCTCGGCCTCGACACGCTCGGTGCCGTACCCTGCCTGTTCGAGATAGGGCGCCGCACAGGACGGACATGTCCCTGGCACGCGGACCGAGTAGTTGCAGTAGTGACAGCGGGCCCGCTTGGTGGCGGCGCCGGCACCATGAACCACCAGCGACACGCTACAGTTCGGACAGTCGACGGTTCCGGCACACTGGCGGCAGAACACCGAGGTCGAATAACCGCGGCGGTTCAAGAGCACAACCGCCTGTTCGCCGCGCTCGAGGCGAAGGGTGATGGCGTCACGCAGCGCCCGGCTGACAATCACGTCAGGCCCCTCCGTCGCGTACTCCTCGCGCATGTCGACCACCGTCACCGTGGCCAGCGGCCGATCCTGAATGCGGCGTTCGAGCACGATCCGCTCGTACTTGCCGGTCATCGCGTGGTGGTAGCTCTCCATCGACGGCGTCGCCGAACCGAGCACGACGAGCGCGTCGGCGCGTTGGCCGCGGACGATGGCGACATCGCGGCCGTTGTAGCGCGGACTCTCGTCCTGCTTGTACGAACTGTCGTGCTCTTCATCGACGATGATGAGGCCGACCTGCTCGAGCGGCGCGAACACGGCGGAGCGGGTGCCGACGACCACGCCGATGTCTCCGGCGCGGATGCGCTGCCACTGGTCGTGTCGCTCGCCGTCCGACAGCCCGCTGTGCTGGACGGCGACCTCGCGTCCGAACGCCTGCTGGAACAGCGCACTCACCGCCGGCGTCAGCGCGATCTCCGGCACCAGCATCAGCACCTGCCGGCGCGCCCGCCGCACCGCGGCGGCGAGCCGCAGGTAGATTTCGGTCTTGCCGCTGCCCGTGACGCCGTGGAGCAGCGCGACGCGGAACGCCCGCGCCTCGCTCAGCGCCGTCAGCCGCTCGAGCGCCGACATCTGCTCCCCTGTCAGCCGGCGCATCGCGTCGACCGGCGGCACGGTGAAGCCGGAAGCCGCGAACGGATCGCGTTCGACACGCTCCGTGCGCACCGCGACGAGGCCCGACCTGGCCAGGCGCGCGACGACCGCCCCGCCGACGCCGCGGGTCGCCAGGACGGCGGTGGCCAGGCCGTCCGGTGACCCGCGCAGGATGTCGAGCGCCTCGCGCTGCCGGGCCGTCAGCCCTCGTCCGGTCGTCGACGCCGCCGCGGCGTCGTCCGCCGCGTCCAGGAGGCCCAGTCCGGCGGCCGTGATTGCCGCGACGCGCCGGTGCTTGTGCGCGTCAGCGCGATCGTCGCGGGTCTTCGGCGGCAGCACGGCGGTGATGGCGTCGCCAACCCCCGCCGCGTAGTACTCGGCCGTCCACCGCGCGAGTTCGACGACCGGTGTGGGAACGAAGGAGTGGTCGTCCAGCGCCTTCGTGAACGGCTTGACCCCGGCCTCGGTCATCCCGGGCGGCGGCGCCGCCAAGTAGGAGACGACGAGACCGGTGACCGCCCGCGTGCCGATCGGGACCACGACCCGCGCCCCGAGCGGTGGCGCCGACGTCCCGGCCGGCACACGGTAGGTCAGCAGGTCGAGCGTCGGTACCGGGACCGCAACCGCAATGAACCGAGTCACTGCGCCGGCGATCGCTCTTCGGCGAGCAGCCGTTTCACCCGTTTCATGTCCTCCCAGACCTCGCGCTTCGAGGCGGGATTGCGGAGGAGATACGCCGGGTGGAAGGTCGGGATGAGCCTGACGCCGCGGTAGTCGAACACCCGCCCGCGCAGTTTGGAGATTGGCTCGACGGTGCGGAGCAGCGTCTGGGCGGCGAACTTGCCCAGCGCGACGATCACCTGCGGCTGGACCGCATCGATCTGCCGGAACAGGAACGGTTCACAGCGCTCCACTTCGTCGGGCTCCGGATTCCGATTCTGCGGCGGCCGGCACTTGATCACGTTCGCGATATAGACGTCCTCGCGCGTGAGGTCGATGGCCTCGATGATCTTGGTCAACAGCTGCCCGGCCCGCCCGACGAAGGGCACGCCCTGGATGTCTTCGTCGCCGCCCGGCGCCTCGCCGACGAACATCAGCCGCGCCTCTGGGTTTCCGACGCCGAAGACCACGTGCGTCCTGCCAAGCGCATGCAGCTTGCACCGCGTGCACTCGGGTCCGATGTCGGACTTGATCAGCGATAGCGCGTCGGCTCGGCTCATCGAAAGCGTCACGGGGACCACCGGCGCGGGGGGCGCAGCCGACGCCACCGGCATTGCGGCCGGCGTGGTGGCGTCGTCCGGCAGCGGTGCCGCCGGCGTCGATTCGCCGTCCGCCAGGGTCGGTGGGCGGCGCACGCGCCAGGCGGCATCGCGGCTGATGCCGGTGACACCCAGCTCCGCCGCGAACTTCAGATGCGCCTCGATTTGATCCCGTGACATGGTCGGTCGACCGGTTAGCCGCGCACCGCGGTCCGGGCCAGCAGTGGTTCTGCCCGGTCGAGAATCGCCGCCGCCACCTGCTGCTTCGCCTGCAGCGGCAAGGTCTCGGCCCCCGCCTCCCCGACGATCGTCACGGCGTTGGTGTCGACGTCGAACCCGGCGTCGCTGCGTGACACATCGTTGGCGACGATGAGGTCGACCTGTTTGCGCAGCCGCTTCCGGCCGGCGCGCTCGACGACCTCCTCGGTCTCGGCAGCGAATCCGACCAGGACGGGACCGTGGCCGGCGTGCGCCCGCCGGGCGCCGAGGTCCGCCAGGATGTCAGGCGTCCGCGTCAATTGAATCGTCAGATCGCCGTCGCCTTTCGCCACCTTCTGGTCCGCGCGCACCGCGGGCTGGTAGTCGGCGACGGCGGCCGCCATCACGACGAGGTCGGCGCCCGCCGCCGCCACCAGGACAGCTTCATGCATCTGCACCGCGCTCCGCACCCGCACCAGCTCACAGCCGGCCGGCGGCGTCACCGTCGTCGGTCCGCTGATCAGCGTCACCGTCGCGCCGCGCCGCACCGCCTCGTCCGCCAGCGCGAATCCCATCCGCCCGCTCGATCGATTGCCCAGGTAGCGAACCGGGTCGAGGTCTTCGAACGTCGGACCAGCGGTGACCACGACGCGTCGCCCCTTCAGGGAGGTCGCCGGTCGCAGCAATGCTTCTGCGGCAGCGACGATCACGTCGACCTCTGCCAGTCGTCCCTTCCCAATCCAGCCGCACGCCAGATACCCCTCTCCGGGATCGACGACGCGCACCCCCCGTCGCACCAGCGTTGCCAGATTCTGCTGGACCGCGTCGTGGCTGAACATCTGGGAATTCATCGCCGGCGCAATCAGGACCGGTGCCCGGGTCGCCGTGTAGAGGGTCGTCAGGAAGTCGTCGGCGATGCCATGCGCGAGCTTGCCGACGACGTTGGCGGTTGCCGGCACCACGAGCAGCAGGTCGATCGTGGATGCGAGCGCGATGTGCTCGATGTCGGCATTCGCGCCGGTTTCGAACTGACCGGTGATGACGCGTCGTCTGGTGATGGCTTCGAAGGTCAGCGGACCGACGAACTGGGTGGCCGACATGGTCATGATCGCCACGACCTCGTGGCCGAGCTTCTGCAGCCCGCGCGCAACTTCGATCGCCTTGTAGGCGCCGACCCCTCCAGTGATCCCCAGGGCTATCAACATCGCAGGTGCAGCTACTGTTCGACCGGCGGCACCGGTGTCTCGATCTTCTCGACCAGTCTGGTCATCACCTCTTGCTTGGCGACGGTCGTCTTCTTGTGATCGCCGACTTCGACCCGGGGCCGCGAACCGGCCAGCAGCTGGCGGGCTCGCGCGCCGGCGGTGATGACGAACTCGAAACGGTTGGACGGCGGCGCTTTTCGCTCAGTCACGTTGCCTCATCTGCTCCGCCCCGCTCCGTGGCGGGGCACGCCTGACCTGTCAGCGGAAGGTCTGGACGATGGATTCCGCGGATCCGCGCATCCGGTGCAGCCGCAGTCGCTCGGCCAGCACAATCGCCCGCAGTCGATCGACGGCGGCGGTCAGCTCGTCGTTGAGCACGATGTAGTCGTACTCCAGGAACGCCGCCACTTCGTCGCGCGCCACCTGCAGCCGGCGTTGAATCGCGGCCTCGCTGTCCTTGCTGCGCCCGCGCAGCCGTTGCTCGAGAATCTCGAGCGACGGCGGCATGACGAAGACCGTCGACAGCTCGAGCTTCAGACAGCGTACCTTGCGCGCCCCCTGCACGTCGATCACGAGCACGACATCGTCGCCGGCAGCCAGCAGCCGTTCGGTGTCGCTGGCTCGCGTGCCGTAGAGGTTGCCGAAGACGTCAGCCCATTCGAGGAACTCCCCGGCTGCCGCCATCGCCTCGAACCGTTCCCGGCTGACGAAATTATAGTCCACCCCGTCGGTTTCGCCCGGCCGGGTGCGGCGCGAGGTGTACGAGCGGGACATCCGGAGGTGAGGGGTCTGCTCGACGAGCCGTTCGACCAGCGTGGTCTTGCCGGCGCCGGACGGCGCCGAGACGATGAACAGCAGGCCACGCCCGTCACTCCGCATTCTGCACCTGCTCCCGCATCTTCTCGAGCTCGGCCTTCGCCGCAATGATGAGCTCGGAGACCCGCAGGCCGTCGGCTTTCGAGCCCATGGTGTTGACCTCGCGATTCATCTCCTGCAGCAGAAAGTCGAGCTTGCGCCCGCACGGCTCGTCGCCCTCGACCAGCGCGTCCCAGTGTGCGACGTGGCCGCGGAAGCGCGCCGTCTCCTCGCTGATGTCCGACCGGGCGGCGGTCCGGGCGATCTCCTGCGCGACCAGCGTCTCGTCGGCCTGCAGCACGGTGCGCAATTCGGTGACCCGCTCGATGAGCCGCTGCTCCATCGCCTTGCGGCCCTCTTCGGCGGCGACCGCGATCCGCTCGACGAGATCGGCGACCGCCGACTTTCGCGCGTCGAGATCACGGCGGAGGTGCGCCCCTTCGCGGCTGCGCATGGTGTCGAGCTCGCCGAGCGCCCGTCCGACCAGTTGCCGGCCCGACTCGATCAACGCCGCGGTCACGGCCGCGTCCTCGACCGGCGGGCGCTCCCGGATGGACAGCGCCTGCGGCAGCCGCAGGAGGTCGCCGGGTGTCAAGACACCAGTCACCAGGCCGCGCCCGCGCGCCTGGTCGAGCGCCGCTTCCAGGGCACGACCGAACTGATCGTTGAACTCCACCTCGATGGCCGGAGTCTGGCGCAGCTGCAGCGACAGGTTGAGCTCCACGCGCCCGCGCGCGACGTGCTTCGCCACCAGCGCGCGCACATCGGACTCGACGGCCGACAGCGATTGCGGGATTCGCAACTGGAGGTCGAGAAAGCGGTGGTTCACCGCCCGGATGGTGACCGCCATCGAGGCGCCGTCATCCTCCTGCGCCACCGAGGCAAATCCCGTCATGCTCTTGATCATGGTGGAACGCGGCCTTTTCCTTAGGAGGGTACCATCTTGCGCTCGGCCTTCGGCCCCTCGAGCAACTGCATCTGGTGCAACATCGCGTAGGTGCCGCCCGGACGCTGCAGCAGTTCGTCGTGCCGTCCGACTTCGACAATCCGTCCACGCTCCAGGACGATGATGGCGTCGGCCCGCCGGATCGTCGACAGCCGGTGCGCGATCACGAACGACGTCCGGTTCTTCATCAGGTTGGCCAACGCGTCCTGCACGAGCAGCTCGGACTCCGTATCCAGGGCCGACGTCGCCTCGTCGAGCACGAGAATCGGCGCGTCCTTCAGCAACGCTCGCGCAATCGCCACCCGCTGCCGCTGACCGCCGGACAGCCGCTGACCGCGCTCGCCGATCACCGTGTCGTAGCCCTTGGCCAGGGCGACGATGAACTCGTGGGCGTGCGCCGCCCGGGCGGCGGTCTCGATCTCGGGCCGCGAGGCCGACTGGCAGCCATAGGCGATGTTGGCGGCAATCGTTTCGTCGAACAGCACGGTCTCCTGCGTCACGATGCCGATCTGACGGCGCAGCGACGCGAGCTGCACGTCGCGGATGTCGACGTCGTCGAAGGTGATCCGTCCGCTGCTGACGTCGTAGAACCGCGGCAGCAGGTTGACCAGCGTCGTCTTGCCGGCGCCGCTGCGGCCGACGATCGCGACCATCTGGCCGGCCTGCACCCGGAACGACACGCCGCTCAGGATCCGGCCGACCCCCTCGTCGTACCCGAACGACACGTCGTCGAAGGCGATGGCGCGGCGGAACGGCGCGATCGGCGGCGCCGACGGCTTCTCGGTGACCTCGGTGTGGACATCGAGCATCTCGAAGATGCGGTCGGACGCGGCGATCGCCTGTTGCACGTTCGCGTTGACGCGGCTCAGCTTCTTCGCCGGTCCGTACATCAGGAACAGCGCCGCGATGAACGACGTGAACTCGCCGGTGGTCAGTTCACCGGCCGAAATCTCACGGCTGCCGTACCAGAGCGCCGCGGTCATCGCGAAGGCGCCCAGCAGTTCCATCAATGGCGGCAGGCTCGACAGGGCGGCGGTCACCTTCATGTTGGTGCGGAAGAGATGATGGCCGGCTTTGCTGAACCTCCGCCCTTCCTGCGCCTCGGTGCCGAACGCCTTGACGATACGATGCCCGGTGAACGCCTCGACGCTGATGTGCGACAACTGCTCCAGCGCCTCCTGGCTGCGCTTCGTCGTGCGGCGGACCCGGCGCCCGAGCTGCGTCAGCGGGTAGACGATGAGCGGCGCGCTCGTCAGGCAGACGAGCGCCAGCCGCGGGTCGTAGTAGAACAGCAGCCCCGCATAGCCGACCAGCGCCAGGGTTTCCCGTGCCAGGTCGCCGACGGTCTCCGACACCACCTGCTGCACCTGCGAGACGTCGTTGTTCAGGCGCGACAGCAGCTGGCCGGTGGTCCGCTGCGCGAAGAAGCCGGCCGACTGATCGAGCATGTGGCGGTACAGCGTGTTCCGCAGGTCCATGACCACGCGCTGGCCGACATCGGCCATCAGGTACGACGAGGCGTACGAGCCGACGCCCTTGACGAAATAGAGCACCACGATGGCCCAGGCCATGAAGCCCAGGCGTTCCTGGTTGGGCAGCACGTTGTCGAAGATGGGTTTGATCAGGGCGGCGAGCCACGCCGACGCGGCCGCGTAGAGCACCATGCCGAGCACCGCCCACGCCATGCGCGCCCGGTACACCAGGGCGAAACGGAACAACCGGCTCAACGAGGTGGCATTGTTCACGAATGCGTCGCCCGGAAGCCGTGCGGATGCGACTGGTGCCAGGCCCACGCGGTCCTGACAATCGCCTCGAGGTCTGAGAACCGCGGGATCCAGCCCAACTCGGCCCGCGCCTTCTCCGCTGCCGCATAGAGCGCCGCCGGGTCGCCGGAGCGCCGGGGGCCGAGCGTCCATGGCACGCGACGCCCGGTGACGCGCTCCACCGTCTCGATGACGGCACGCACCGACTGCGGCGTGCCGGTGCCGAGGTTGTAGACGTCCGAGGCGCCGCCGGCAACGATTCGCTGCAACGCCTTGACGTGCGCGTCGGCGAGGTCGCTGACATGGATGTAGTCGCGCAGGCAGGTGCCGTCGGGCGTCGGATAGTCGTCGCCGAACACCGTCAGGGCGGCGCCGCCGGTCGCCGCGTCGATGGCCCGGGGAATCAGGTGGATCTCCGGCGAATGGTCCTCGCCGAGCTCGCCGTCCGGGTCGGCGCCGGCGGCGTTGAAATAGCGCAACGCCACCCAGCCGATCCCGTAGGCGCGCTCGAAATGCGGCAGCGCCCGCTCGATCGCGAGCTTCGAATCGCCGTAACTGTTGATCGGCTGCTGCGGATGCGTTTCCGGCATCGGCGTCTGCCGCGGCTCGCCGTAGGTCGCACAGGTCGACGAGAAGACCACGGCCTTCACCGATTCGGCGGCCATCGCTTCCAGCACGGTCAGCGCGCCGATGACGTTGTTCCGATAGTACTTGACCGGATCGCGCACCGACTCGCCGACGTCGAGAAACGCCGCGAAATGCATGACCGCCGCGATCCGGTGGTCGCGCAACGCCGCCCGAACCGCCGCCAGGTCGGCGATGTGGCCGTCGACGAGCGTGCCGTACTTCACGGCCTCGCGATGCCCCGCACACAGGTTGTCGTAGACGATGACCTCGTAGCCCGCCTGCGCCAGCGCCTTGCACGCATGGCTGCCGATGTAGCCGGCGCCGCCGGTCACCAGCACGCGCCGGTCAGCGTCCGATGGAGTAATAGGTGAACCCAAGGCTCTTCATCTGCTCCGGTGAGTAAATGTTGCGGCCGTCGAACACGACCGGATGCTTGAGAAGCTGTCGCATCCTTCCGAAATCGGGTTCGCGGAACTCGTTCCACTCGGTGACGACCGCCAGCGCGTCGGCGTCGCGCAACGCATCGTAGCTCTTGCTGCACAACTCGATGCGATCGCCGAACACCTGCCGGGCGGTGTGCTGCGCCTCGGGATCGTAGGCCTTCACGGCGGCGCCCAGTTCGAGCAGGCGGTTGACGATGGTGATCGCCGGCGCCTCGCGCATGTCGTCGGTGCGCGGCTTGAACGCGAGGCCCCAGAGCGCGATCGTGCGCCCGGCCAGATCCGTGAAGTGCGCCTGCAGCTTGCTCACCAGGCGCGACTTCTGCCGCTGGTTGACGGCGTCCACCGCCCGCAGGATCTCGAAATCGTAACCGTGATCGGCCGCCGACCTGACGAGCGCCTTCACATCCTTCGGAAAGCAGCTGCCGCCGTAGCCGACGCCGGGAAACAGGAACGACGTCCCGATTCGCGCATCGGCGCCGATCGCCTTGCGCACCATGTCGACATCGGCCCCGACCAGCTCGCAGACATTGGCGATCTCGTTCATGAACGAGATCCGGGTCGCGAGAATCGAGTTCGCGGCGTACTTGCACAGCTCGGCCGAGGCGGTGTCCATCAGCAGGATGGGGGCACCGGTGCGGGTGAACGGCGCGTAGAGCTCCTGCATGGTCGCCGCCGACCGCTCATCGTCGCAGCCGATGACCACCCGGTCGGGGTACATGAAATCCTCGATGGCCGCTCCCTGCTTGAGGAACTCCGGGTTGCTGACGACGCTGAACGGGTGGGTGGTTTCTCCGGCAATCGTGGCGTGCACCTTCTTCGCGGTGCCGACCGGCACGGTACTCTTGTCGACAACGACGGTGTACTTGTTCATCGCCCGGCCCACGTCGCGCGCGACGGCGAGGACGTACTGGAGATCAGCGGACCCATCCTCTCCCTGCGGCGTTCCCACCGCGATGAACACGATGTCCGACGCGTGCACCGCGGACGGCAGGTCGGTGGAGAAGCTCAGGCGGTCGAGGGCATGATTGCGCCGCACGATCTCTTCGAGCCCCGGCTCGTAGATCGGCATCTTGCCGGCCTTGAGGGTCTGGATCTTCGAAAGGTCTTTGTCGACACAGATGACGTCGTTCCCGTTTTCGGCCAGGCAGGCGCCCAGCACGAGCCCGACGTATCCGGTTCCCACGACGGCGATTTTCATATCAGAATAAGATACTGATTGCGAACGACTTACTCAAGCGACGCGGTCGCCGGACCGCGAACCACCCCTGTGCGCGTGCTCATCGACTATCGCCCCGCCCTGCGGAGCCGGACCGGCGCCGGCGAGTACACGCACGAGCTGGCGGCAGCCCTGCTGGCCCGCGCCGCCGGTCGTCCGGACCGGCCGCTGGACGTGACGCTCTTCTCGAGTTCATGGGCAAATCGGCTGCAGCCCGGCGAGGAATTGCGTGATGCCGCCCGGGTCGACCGCCGGATCCCGGTCTCAGTGCTCAACCTGCTCTGGCACCGGTTCGAGTGGCCGCGGGCGGAAACGATGACCGGGCAGACCTTCGACGTCGTCCACTCGTCGCATCCGTTGCTGATGCCGGCCGGTCGCGCGGCGCAGGTGATCACGATCCACGACCTCGACTTCCTCGCCCATCCGGAGCGGACGCGGGCCGAAATCCGGCGCGACTACCCGTCGCTCGTTCGCAGTCACGCCCGCCGGGCCGACGCCATCATCGTGCCGTCGCACTTCACCGCCGACTGCGTCGAACGGCAGCTCGGCGTGCCGCGCGACCGGATGGCCATCTGCCCCCCCGGCGCCCCCGCCTGGCGGCCGCGTCCCGCCGCGCCGCGCCATGGCTACCTCCTGTTCTTCAGCACGCTCGAGCCACGTAAGAACGTCGGCGTCCTCCTCGACGCCTACGCCCATCTGCTGGCGGCCGGCGCCCAGCCGCCGCCGCTCGTCCTCGCGGGCCAGGCGCGTCCCGAGGCGGCCTCATGGCTCGCCCGTCTGTCGGCCCCGCCGCTGGCCGGGCACGTCAGCCACCGTGGGTACATCGACCCCGGCGAGCGCGAGGCGCTCTATGCCGGGGCGCGCCTGCTGGTGTTGCCCTCTCTCGACGAGGGCTTCGGCATGACCGCCCTGGAGGCGATGACCGCCGGTGTTCCCGTGGTGGCGGCCGACCGCGGCTCGCTGCCCGAGGTCCTCGGCGGCGCCGGCGTGCTGGTCAACCCGCTGGATGCCGGCGAGCTGGCCGACGGGATGCGCCGCGTCTACCTCGATGCTGACCTGGCGCAGGCCTGCACCGAACGGGGGATCGCGCGTGCCGCCACCTACCGCTGGTCGGAGACGGCCGAGCGGGTCTACGACACCTATCGCGCAGCCGTCGCGCGGAAGGCCGGAGGCGGACGGTAGATGCGCATCGGCATCGACGCACGCGAACTCGTCGGTCACGCTACCGGTGTCGGCCGCTATCTCGGCGGTCTGCTCACCGAATGGACGCGCTCGCCGTGGGCGTCCGGTCATCAGTTCGTGCTCTACGCCACCGAGCCGCTGAACGTGACGCTCGATCCGGCCTGCGCGCTGACCCGTGTCGTCCCGGGCCCGGGCGGCTCGTGGTGGGAGCAGGTGAAGCTGCCGGCGGCGGCCGCCGCCGATGCGCTGGACGTCTTCTTCTCGCCCGCCTATACGGCGCCGCTGCGCCTGCAGCGGCCCATCGTGGTGGCGATCCACGACCTCTCCTTCATCGCCCATCCGGAATGGTTCACGATGCGGGAAGGGTTGCGCCGCCGCTGGCTCACCACCCAGTCGGCGCAGGTCGCCCGGCACATCGTAACGATTTCCGACTTCACGCGCCGCGAGCTCGTCGAGCGGCTGCAGATCGCGCCCGAACGGATCGCCGTGATTCCGCCCGGCATCAACCGGATCGTTCACGCCGACGGCCCGCGCCGCGGCGGCGTGTTGTTCGTCGGTTCGGTCTTCAACCGGCGTCGCGTTCCGGATCTGGTGCGCGGCTTCGCGCCCCTGGCGCGTCGGCACCCGACCCTGACGCTCGACATCGTCGGCGACAACCGCAGCCACCCGCATGAGGACCTGCTGGGGCTGATCGCCCGAGAAGGGCTGGAGTCGCAGGCGCGCTGGCGCTCCTACGTGCCCGACGAGACGCTTCAGGCGCTCTATGCGGCGGCACGTGCGTTCGCCTTCCTGTCCGAGTACGAAGGGCTCGGTCTGACCCCGCTCGAGGCGCTGGCGTCAGGCGTGCCGGTCGTTGTCCTCGACACGCCGGTGGCACGCGAGAGCTGCGGCGACGCGGCGCTCTACGTGCGGGCGGGCGACATCGCCGGGCTGACGGCGGCACTCGACACGCTATTGTTCGACGAGGCGGTGCGGCGCCGCCAGCTGGCCGGTGCGGCGCAGGCCCTCGCACGTTTCGACTGGGCGACCGCGGCGCGCGACACGCTGGCCGTGCTGCTGACGGCCGCCGGCGGACGGGCATCGTGACGCCGGCGCTGTCGATCGTGATCGTCAGCTACAACACCCGGACGCTGCTCGAACACTGTCTCGCGTCGCTTCAGACGCCGCCGCCGCTGGCGTCGCACGAAATCATCGTCGTCGACAACGGCTCGTCGGACGGCAGCGCCGGGGCGGCGCGAGCCCATCCCGGCGTCCGCGTCGTCGAGGTCGGGGCGAATCTCGGGTTCGCGGCCGCCAACAACCGCGGCATCCGGGCCTCGAGCGGCGCCAACCTGCTGCTGTTGAACAGCGACACGCGCGTGCCGGCCGGCGCCGTCGACCGGCTGCTCGCGGTACTCGATCGTCATCCGGAAGCGACAGTGGTCGGGCCTCGGCTGGTCGACGGTGAGGGCCGGGCCGAGCTGTCATTCGGGTCGATGATCTCGCCGCTCACCGAATGGCGGCAGGGGCGCCTGGTCCGCCGCCTCGCCGCCGGCGACCCGGCTGCGATTGCGCAGGTTGGCGCCCTGACGCGGCGCGAACACTGGCCCGACTGGGTGACCGGCGCCTGCCTGCTGGTCCGTCGGCCGGCGGCCGACGCCGCCGGCCTGCTCGACGAGCGATTCTTCATGTACACGGAAGACGTCGATTTCTGTGCCGCGATCCGCGCGCGCGGCGGGCGCATCCTGTTCACGCCGGACGTCGAAGTGGTGCATCTCGGCGGCCGCTCGCGGGCCACCGCCCCCCAGGCGACGCACGCCGCGTACCGGCGAAGTCAGCTGGCGTTCTACGAAAAGCATCACCCGTGGCTCGCCCCGCTGCTCCGCGTTTACACACGCTTGCGCGATCGCTGATCGTAACGGCGCGCCGGGGCCGTGGTTGCCGGCACCTCGCCGCCGATACACCACTGTGATGGGTGATGCACCAGGGAATCAGGACGCCAGAAACACCGGGCTGGCCCTTGTCGCGATTCTGCTCGTCGTCATCGGCGTCGCGATCGCCGTCAACGGCCTGCCCGGCGGAGGCGCGCCATCAGGCGACCCGGCCCCGGACACGGCGGCGCCGCGACGGGTGCCCGACCCACCGGCCACCGGAGAGTCGACACTGCCGGCACTGGCGGCTGAACCGGCGGCGCCGGCGCCGGCCGCCGATCCGGTCGCTGCCAGCCGCGCGATGGAGGTCGTTGCCACGTCCGACACGCCGGCGGCGGAAGACATCGTCGCGAGGACCATCGATGCGGTCGTGCTCATCGAATCAGGCGACAGCCGGGGCACCGGCTTCTTCGTCTCGCCCGACACGCTGGTCACCAACGTCCACGTCGTCGGCCGCCAGGGCGTCGTCACCATCCGCCGCGTCGATGGCCGTACGGCCACAGCGCGAGTGGTGTCGAGCGCGCCGGAGGTCGACATCGCGGTGCTGAAGGTCGGTGCGGCCGACCGCAGCCGCACGGTGCTCGCGCTCGGGTCGGGCACGAACGCGCGCGTCGGCCAGGACGTGCTCGCCATCGGGTCGGCGCTCGGCACGTTGCAGAGCACGGTGACGCGCGGCATCGTCAGCGCAGTCCGGCGCAGCGGCGACACGCTGCTGCTGCAGACGGATGCCGCCGTCAACCCGGGGAACAGCGGCGGTCCGCTGCTGGACCGGCACGGTGTCGTGCTGGGTGTCACGACGATGGGGTACGTGGACCGACAGGGATTGAACTTCGCCGTCGCCATCGACCATGCGCGGCCGTTGCTCGACGGACGGCCGATCCCGCAGACCGACCGGCCCCTGGCGTCGTCCGCGACCCCGGTGGCGGGGCTGTCCCCGGCGGTCGCCTCGGAGTCCGACCAGGCGCGGGCGAGCGGCGCGAGGGCGTACGAGGAGACCCTCCGACGCGCCGCCGCGCAGGCCGATGGGCTTGATGACAACTGGGAGCGCTACCGCCGGAGCTGCCAGGCGGCACCGGGGGCGTCGCCCGGCTCGCGGGAATGGTTCGTCGTCCTCGGCCGCCGCAGCACGTCGGGCGCCGTCGATCCGGGCTGCTCGTCCTGGCTGGCCGACATTCGGGAGCGCGCCGAGGCAGTCGGCCAGGCGGTAGCGGAAGCCGAGGAATCGGCGCGCCGGGCCGATGTCTTTCCGGGCGTTCGCCGCGACCTCCGGCGGCGCCATCGGCTCGACTTCGACGGCTGGGACCGCTGAGCTCTTCTGCTCCTCGTCTCGTACCCTTGATATGATCGGGCCGTGCGCATCGGCCTCGATGCCCGCAAGCTGCACGATTTCGGAATCGGGACCTACATCAGGAATCTCGTCCGGCAGCTGGCGCGGCTGGATCACGACACGGAGTATGTGCTGCTCTGCCGCCCCGACGATGTCGAGGGGCTGAGTCAGCTCGGACCGAACTTTCGCCCGGTGGCCGAACCCTCCGGCAACTATTCCGTGTCCGAGCAGTTCCGGGTGCCGCTGGCGCTGCGACGGGAAGGCGTCACGCTGTATCACGCGCCCCACTACGTGCTGCCGCCGCTGGTTGCGTGCCCGTCGGTGGTGACGATTCACGATTGCATCCACTTGATGTTCCCGCAGTACCTGCCGAACCGTTTCGCGCTCGGGTACGCACGCACGTTCATCGGCCTGGCGGCGCGCCGCGCCACCCGGGTGATGACGGTGTCGGAGAGCTCCAAGCGGGACATCCTGCGCTTCGTCGACATGCATCCGGACAAGATCGACGTCATCTACAATTCGTTCGACGAACGGTTCAGTCAGGATCCCTGCGAGGACGACGTGGTTCGCGTACGCGAGCGCTACCAGCTGCAGGACGAGTTCGTGCTGTATGCCGGCAACGTCAAACCGCACAAGAATGTCGAACGCCTCATCGAAGCGTTCCATCTCGTGCATTCGCGCGGGCTCGACCACCTGAAGCTGGTCATCATCGGCGACCAGGTGTCGCACTACGCGGCGTTGCGCCGCGCCGTGCACCGCTTCAACCTCCACAAGTACGTCCGCTTCCTCGGCTTCATGCCGGAGGACACACTGGCGATCATGTACCGGCTGGCCGGGGTGTTCGTCTTTCCGTCGCTGTACGAGGGTTTCGGACTGCCGCCACTCGAAGCGATGGCGAGCGGCACCCCGGTGGTGGTGTCGAACGTGTCGTCGTTGCCCGAAGTGACGGGGGACGCGGCGATTCTGGTCAATCCGCTCGATCCGGGCGACATCGCCGACGGCATCACGCGGGTGCTGACCAACGACGACCTGCGCCGCGAGATGCGCCACAAGGGGCTGGTCCGGGCGGCGCAATTCTCGTGGGAGGCCTCGGCGCGCCGGGTGCGCGACATCTACGGACAGGTCGGTGCCCCGCGACCGGTACTGCCGGCGCTGCCGCAGGGGGTCGGCGCGGTCGGCCACGGCAAGGCGCCGTCCGAATGAGCCTGCGCCTGGCCCTCGTCCATGACTGGCTGACCGGCATGCGCGGCGGCGAGAAGACGCTCGAAGTCATCTGCGAGCGCTTTCCCGATGCCGAACTCTTCACGCTGGTGCACGTGCCCGGATCGGTGTCGCCGACCATCGAGCGACGGCCGATCCACACCTCGTTCATCCAGCGGCTGCCGGGCGGCCGGCGCTACTACCGTCACTACCTGCCGCTGTTCCCGGCCGCCGTCGAGCAGTTCGACTTCGACCGCTTCGACCTGATTCTGAGCGTCAGCCATTGCGCCGTGAAGTCGATCATCCGGCCGGCCACCGCGAGACATATCTGCTACTGCCTGACCCCGATGCGCTACGCGTGGGACCAGTTCGACGCCTATTTCGGTCCGGCACGCATCGGCAGACTGGGCAGCCTCGCCATGCGGCCGGTGATGACCCGACTGGCCCGCTGGGATCGCGAGACGGCGTCGCGGGTTGACCGCTATGTCGCTATCTCTCATTACGTTGCGGGCAGGATCGACCGATACTATAATCGCCAGGCTACGGTGGTATATCCTCCGGTCGACACCGACTTCTACAGCCCCGGCGCGAGTGCGCCGGAACGGTACGCGCTGGTCGTCTCGGCGCTCGTGCCCTACAAGCGAATCGAGATCGCCATCGAGGCGTGCGAACGGGCCAGAATCCCGTTGGTCATTGCCGGCGACGGCCCCGAGCGGGCGGCACTCGAGCGCGCCGCGGGCGGTCGGGCGACGTTTCTCGGGCGAGTGTCGGACGAGCGGGTCCGCGATTTGTACCGGCATGCGGCGGTCGTGCTGCTGCCCGGCGAGGAGGATTTCGGCATCGTGCCACTCGAGGCGCAGGCCTGCGGCCGTCCGGTGGTGGCATTGGGCCGCGGGGGGGCGCTGGAGACCGTGATCCCGGGCGAAACCGGCGAACTGGTCGACGGGTCGAGCGCCGCCGCCTTCGCCGACGCCATCGCCACGGCGGTCGGGCGTTCCTACGACCCGCACCGCATCCGCCACCACGCGCTGCCGTTTGGCCGCGCCCGGTTCGGTGACGAGATGGAGGCGCTGGTCCACGCGGCGGCGGTCGAGGCGCCCCGATGATTCGCCACAACCGGTTGCTCGTCGCCTTTCATGTCATCGCCGATGCCCTGCTCGGCATCTGCGCCTTCATCGTCGCGTACGCCCTCCGCTTTCACACCGGCGTCATCCCGATCACCAAGGGGCTGCCGCCGCTCACGCAGTATCTGAACGTCGTGCCCTTCATCGCGGTGCTGGTGCCGCTCGGCTTTCATCTCCAGGGTCTCTACCGCCTGCGACGCGGCCGCTCCCGCGTCGACGACTTCTTCGCCGTGTTCGTCGGCAGCATCCTCGCCGTCGTCTTCGGGATTGTCGCGACGCTGTACGTGCAGACCTACTTCGCCACCGACGCCGCCAAGATTTCCGGGACATTCGAGGTGTCGCAGCTCGTCTGGGCGACGTTCCTCGTCCTCAACGTCATCCTGTCGTTTGCGTCGCGCGAACTGGTGCGCGAGGTGCTGGAACGGCGCTGGCGGGCCGGTATCGGCCTCAAGCGCATCCTCATCGCCGGGTCGGGCGAACTCGGCCGCCTGATTGCCGACAAGATTCTGGAACATCGCGAGTTGGGCTATCAGATCGTCGGGTTCGTCGACGACCGGGCGACCGGCGACCATCTCGGCTACCGCGGCCTGCCGTTGCTCGGCACGCTGGACCAGGCGTCGGAGATCACCGCGCGCGAATCGATTGACCACCTCTACGTCGCACTGCCGCCCGAGCAGCACTTGCGGATGATCGATCTGCTCGAGAGCACGAGCCGCGAGATGGTCGACGTCAAGGTGGTGCCGGATCTCCTCCAGGTGATCGCGCTGCGCGCCCGCCTCGAGGACCTCGATGGCGTCCCGGTCATCAACGTCAACGACGTGCCGCTGCAGGGGCTCAACGCGCTGGTGAAGCGTGCGATCGACATCGCCATCTCGTGCACGGCGCTCCTGATCCTGGCCCTGCCGCTGGCCGTGGTGGCGCTCATCGTCAAGATCAGCTCGCGCGGCCCGGTCTTCTACCGGCAGGAGCGCATGGGGCTGGACGGCAAGTCGTTCACGATCATCAAGTTCCGTTCGATGTTCAACGACGCCGAGCAGCGGACCGGACCGGTGTGGGCGGTCGAAGACGACCCGCGCGTCACGCCGCTCGGGCGCTTTCTCCGGCATTCGAACATCGACGAGATGCCGCAGCTGTGGAACGTCGTGCGCGGCGACATGTCGATTGTCGGTCCGCGCCCCGAGCGCCCGCACTTCGTCGCCCAGTTCAAGCACAAGGTGCCGCAGTACATGCTGCGCCACAAGGTCAAAGCCGGCTTGACCGGCTGGGCGCAGGTGAACGGCTGGCGCGGCAATACGCCCCTCGACAAGCGGATCGAGTACGACCTGTACTACATCGAGAACTGGTCCGTCCGCCTCGACCTGAAGATCATGTGGCTCACGCTGCTGCGTGGGTTCTTCCACAAGCACGCTTACTGATTCACCGACACCGCCCATGAAAAAACGAATCGTCATCACCGGGGCAGCCGGATTCATCGGCTCGCACCTGTCGGAAACGCTGCTCGATCGCGGCTACGAAGTCATCGGCATCGACAACCTGCTGACCGGTTCCACCGACAACATCTCGCACCTGGTGAATCGCGACTTCACGTTCATCAAGCATGACGTCACGAACTACATCTACGTCGACGGCCCGGTTGACTACGTGCTGCACTGGGCGAGCCCGGCGAGCCCCATCGACTACCTGGAACTCCCGATCCCGACGCTCAAGGTCGGCGCGCTCGGCACGCACAAGGCGCTGGGTCTCGCGAAGCACAAGGGCGCGACGTTCGTGATCGCGTCGACGTCAGAGGTCTATGGCGACCCGCTGGAGCACCCGCAGAAGGAAAGCTACTGGGGCAACGTCAATCCGGTGGGCCCACGCGGCGTCTACGACGAGGCGAAGCGGTTTGCCGAAGCCATGACGATGGCCTACCACCGCTACCACGGCGTCGACACCAAGATCGTCCGCATCTTCA
>CADEDC010000095.1 GCA_902825985.1 uncultured Acidobacteriota bacterium
GCCGGGACTTATGCAAGTCATCACGGTTCCAGGGGACTAGCGGCCCGGCCGGGCCGGCAGCTGCTCCCTGGTGAACCGCGGCAGCTGCTCGTCGCGGTTTGCCAGGTGATGGACGGCGGTCGCAATCGCGATGGCCGCCTGTGTGGTGTCGCTCTCGACGATGCGCTCGTAGGTGTCGAGATTCGTGTGCCACGTGTGCGAGTCGTACTCGATGGGATCCTGCCCGACGGAGATTCCCGGCAGGCCAATCTCGTTGAACGAGGTGTGATCCGATCCGCCCCGCGCGCGGCTGCGGGTGGACGTCGCGCCCATGACCCCATCGACGACCAGCGGCGCGAGAATCTGGCGGAGCACACGCCCGGCGGCCGGCGGTCCGAACACGGTCATGCCGCGGGCCCGCCCGGTGCCGCTGTCGAGGTTGAAGTAGCCGGCAAACGCCTCGTACTCCGGCTTCGGCTGTTCGGCGGTGCCGAAGTGCTGGGCGACGTAGGCCACCGAGCCGCGCAGGCCCTGCTCTTCCCCGCTCCACAGCGCCACCCGAATCGTGCGCCGCGGTTTCGCATCGATCGCCCGCAGTGCGCGAACGACCTCGAGCATCACCGCAACGCCGACCGCGTTGTCGGTGGCGCCGGTGGCGGCATGCCACGAGTCGAGGTGCCCACCCAGCATCACCACCTCTCCGGCCTTGTCGCTGCCGGGAATCTCGGCGATCACGTTGTGTTGCGTGCGGCCTTCCGGATAGGTCTGATTGACGATGGTGGCCTCGAGCGAAACCGTTCGCCCGGTTGCCGTCAGGCGCGCGATCCGCCCGTAGTCTTCATTGCGCATCACGATCGTCGGAACCGCCTTTGCGACATCGAACGAGCGGTTGTTGAAGGCGCGGATCTGTCCGTGGGAGCGCCCGGCATCATTGACACGAAGCGCCGCACCTTCGGCAACGAGGAACATGTTCAGCTGTTCGGCCGCCTGATCGGCGGTGAGCCGCGCAGCGGGGTCGGCGGCCGGCGGCGTGGCCGACGCCGGAGGGGGAGGCGCCGGCGCCGAGACCGGCGCCGGGCCGGGGTCGGCGGTGAACCGCGTCCGCATCTCTGCGTCGTCGCGGCGCTTGGCCGGCGTCTGGAACGCCACGTCCTGCCGCGCCGGCGGACCGATCATGACGGCGCGGCCCCGCAACTTGCCGCGCCACTCACCGAAGAAGGCATCGAGGTCCTTCTGGGACGGGCGTTGCGGCGGATCGATCATCACCGTCGGCGCTGTGACCGGGCCCGGCGTCCCGGGTGTCCACGCGAGCACCTCGACGACCAGCGAATCGGTGAACGGCGTCACGACATGGACGGCAGCGCGCTCATTCAGCCAGCCCGGATGTCCGAAATCCCACGCCTCGAGATGCGCGTTGCTGAGTCCCCAGGTCGTTGACTGCTGGACGATCCAGTCCTGGGCGCGGCGCAGATTCGGCGAGCCGGTCAGACGCGGCCCGTGCAGATCGGTCAACGTCCGGATCGTCGGCATGATCTGCGAGCGCTCGGTGATCTCTCGCCGGATGCGCCAGATGATGTCGCGATCGATCGGCTCACCGGCCTCGGCGTCACCGCGGCTCTGGGCCCGGACGATCGGCAGCAGCGATTCGTCGATGCGCCCGGACGCGCTGGCGGCAAGCACGGCTATGAACGCGGCGGTGATGCGGAGCTTCATGCTGCCCCTAGCCTACAGTCGAGCCGCGCCGCGCCGCCATGGGTTTTCGCTGCACAGCAACTCTGCCATGTGTATACTTTCCAGTCCCCGTAAACACTTCTCGAGGAGAGGCAAATCGATGAAGACCCGCATGATATTGGCTGTCGCGCTGTCGGTCGGCATCGCGGCGTGCGGCCAGCAACAGACGGCACCGCCAGCTGCTGAAACAGCAGCTCCCGCCGCGGCTCCCGCGGCAGCACCTGCCGCGCCTGCCGGCGGCGGCATGGCCGGCAACCAGGAACAGCGCGAAAAGCAGGCGGCCCTCGAGAAGAGCACGCCCCAGATGAAGGTCACAGAGGAGGTCCTGCGCCTCGACGTTCCAGGCGAGACCATCGGCGAAGCGGTCGGCGTCGCGAAGAACTCCAAGGGCAACCTCTTCGTGTACAGCCGCACCGGCAAGACGGCTACCGTGAAGGGCAGCGCGGCATCGATGCTGTTCGAGTTCGATTCGAACCTGCGCTTCGTCAAGGAGTGGGGCCCGAACAACTACGCCGCCGGCTTCGCGCATACGGTCCGTGTCGACAAGGACGACAACGTGTGGGCGGTCGACGAAGGCGCCAACATGGTCGTGAAGTACCGTCCGGACGGCAGCGTCGCGATGACGCTCGGCCGCAAGGAGGAGCCGCTCGACTGGCTCGAGAAGTACATCGAGGAAGGCGAGCACCTCGAGGGCACGCCGAACGCGCGCCCGTGGGTGTTCAACCGCCCGACCGACGTCACCTGGGACACGGAAGGCAACATCTTCATCTCCGACGGCTACAACAACTCGCGCCTGGCGAAGTTCGACAAGAACGGCAACTGGGTGGGCGCGATCGGCGAGCGCGGCAGCGCCCCCGATCAGTTCAACACGCCGCATGGGATTACCGCGGACGCCACCGGCAACATCTACGTCGCCGACCGCGGCAACCGCCGCGTGCAGGTCTATACGCCTGACCTGAAGCGGACCAAGATCATCGAGGGCATGGGCGCGCCATGGTCGTTGTGCGTCAGCCCGGGGGCTACCCAATACCTGTTCTCGGGCGACGGAAACGGCAAGATCTACAAGTTCGACCTCGACGGCAAGCTCGTCGGCTGGGCGCAGACCTCGCTCAACCACGGCCAGAACGGCTGTCTCGTGCACGAACTGCACTGCGAGTCCGAGACGGTCCTTTACAAGGGCGACTGCTCGACCTGGACGGTCGAGAAGATCACCATCGGCCAGTAGTCTGCGCTCGGGGGCCCGGCCGCACCAGCCGGCCGGGCTTCCACCTACCGCCTGCCGCCCGACACTCGCCAGACCGCAAACCACACCAGCACGCCAGCCACCAACAGCAGCTGTCGGACGGTCACCGGATCGTACGGATCGGTGGCCACCTTCAGCTCCAGCCGCCTCCGCATCAGCCCGCCCTGATTGAACAGTTCATCGTAGCGGCGCACCTGGGCATCGCGCAGTTCGACGAACTCCGGATCGTCACCCAGCCCCATGCCGAGTTGCGGCGGCAGGGTCGGAAGCCGGCCGGCCGGATCGACGGCCCAGTTGACGATCTTGATCGCGAGGCTCTTGCCTTCGTGCGGTGGCCAGGCCGAGACGATCAACAAGGTCGTGGTCAGGAGAATCCACCGGAAGCGGCCGTCGGGCACCGCCCCCCGCGGTTCACGCGCGGCTGACATGCGTCCGCCATTCTATGCGGCAGGCGGCGAATCGACGCGCTTGTCCCGCGTTGCAGCCACTTCGACATTTATGTCGGAGCGCGTCTCCGAGGGTCGTGCTGTGGCAAGGAACCGGTCGGCTGGACGGTTCGATCCGACAGGAATGTCAGTCGCCGCCGAGCGGTCGAGACAATTGTGTGGTGCCGTGCGAGCCCGTTGCCGGCTTTCCGGCGGCTCCGCAAGTCGCTGAATGCGCTGGTGTTACCAGCGCTTCACGGGGCGGGTGCAGGGTTTGGCCCAGCGGTTGCTGATTCCGCCGCCGGCACACCACAGCGCGACGCAAGCGGACATCACCGGTCGCGCTGTCACAGCACGTCGTCACATCGACCACCGTCGCGCGACCTCGCGGAAAGGATTCGCCCGTGATCACTCGAAGTGTATGCAGGGCTCTACCACTGACCCTCCGGCGATGGGGGCCCGCATATGCGGCCCTGGCTGTCGCCACGCTCATGTCGGCGCCGGCGGCGGCGCAGACGACTCCCGCCGTGAGCGTCGGCGCTGGTCTGCAGACCAGTTTCGTCCACACCGATCCCGAGGCCGGGGACGCCACCGACGCGTTCAACATCAACGACATGCGGCTCTACGTGAATGGCACGGCGACGGAGAACATCACGTTCATGTTCAACACCGCCTACACCGGGGCCGACAACGACGTGAACGTCCTGGATGCGGTCGCGCAGATCAGCACCTCGCCGAAGTTCAACATCTGGTTCGGCCGGTTCCTGCCGCCCAGCGACCGCGCCAACCTGTACGGTCCCTTCTTCGCACACCACTGGGCCGTCTTTCAGGATGGCGTGCAGGACGGCTATCCATTCATCTACCAGGGCCGCCAGAACGGCGCGATGTACTGGGGCCAGTTCGGCAAGGTGAAGGTTTCGGGCGGCGGCTTCGATGGCGCGTCGGCCACCGGAGACAGCACCGTGATTGGCGCTGGCCGGGTGCAGGTCGACTTCTGGGACGCCGAGAACGGCTACTACCTCAACGGGACCTACTACGGCGACAAGAACCTGCTGGCCATCGGCGCCGCGGGTCAGGTGCAGGGGAGCGAAAAGACCGCCGTCAGCCTCGATTTCCTCCTCGAGCGAAAGGTGCCGGGCGGCGGCGCCTACACCGTCGAAGCCGAGTGGGCGAAGTACGACCGGCTCGGCGGCTACAACCCGAACTACGGCACCAACGATGGCGGTTACGTCCTCGCCGCCTACCTGTTTCCGCAGCTCGTCGGCCGCGGCCGCTTCGAGGCCCTCGGCAAGTACGCGTTCGCGCGCTTCCGGGACGGCAACCGCGTGGTCGACGCCGACTACGACCAGAAGACGACCGAGCTGAACCTGAACTACGTGATCAAGCAGTTCAACGCCCGCGTGATGCTCTTCTACAAGGACACGAGCTTCAGCGCGGTCCGCCCGGACAACACGCAGATCGGGCTCGGCATGCAGATTCAGATGTGACGCCGCTTTCCCTTTCACTGGAGCGAACTATGAAGCTGAAGCAGTTCTGTGTGGCGGCTGGCCTCGCGCTCGCCGCCCTGGCAACCCCGCACGCGGTCCTCGCGCAGGCCACCATCAAGGTCGGCGTCCTGCACTCCCTCTCGGGCACCATGGCGATCAGCGAGACGACGCTGAAAGACACGATCCTGATGATGATCGACGAGCAGAACAAGAAGGGCGGGCTGCTCGGTCGCAAACTCGAGGCGGTCGTCGTCGACCCGGCGTCCGACTGGCCGCTGTTCGCCGAGAAGGCCCGGCAGCTGCTCGAGCGCGACAAGGTGGCGGTGGTCTTCGGCTGCTGGACGTCGGTGTCGCGCAAGTCGGTGCTGCCGGTATTCGAGAAGAACAACGGACTGCTCTTCTATCCCGTGCAGTACGAAGGGGAAGAGTCGTCCAAGAACGTGATCTACACCGGCGCGGCGCCGAATCAGCAGGCGATTCCGGCGGTCGACTATCTGATGAAGGAGGTCGGCGTCCAGCGCTGGGTGCTCGAGGGCACCGACTACGTCTATCCGCGCACGACCAACAAGGTCCTCGAGGCGTACCTGCTGTCGAAGGGTGTCAAAGCGGCAGACATCTCGATCAACTACACGCCGTTCGGCCACGCCGACTGGCAGACGCGGGTCGCCGCGATCAAGCGCTTCGGCTCGGCGGGTCGCAAGACCGCCGTCGTCTCGACCATCAACGGCGATGCCAACGTTCCCTTCTACAAGGAGCTCGCCAACCAGAAGATCTCGGCCGAGGACATTCCCGTCGTCGCCTTCTCGGTCGGCGAGGAGGAGCTGTCCGGTCTCGACGCCAAGCCGCTGGTCGGCCACCTGGCTGCCTGGAACTACTTCCAGAGTGTCAGCACGCCGGCCAACAAGGAGTTCATCTCGAAGTGGAAGACCTACATCAAGAAGCCGAACCGGACGACCAATGATCCGATGGAGGCGCACTTCATCGGCTTCAACCTGTGGGCGAAGGCGGTCGAGACGGCCAAGTCCACCGACGTCGACAAGGTGTTGGCGGCACTGCCCGGCCTCGAAACCCCGAACCTGACCGGCGGCGTTGCGAAGCTGCTGCCGAACCACCATCTCACCAAACCGGTGTACATCGGCGAGGTCCGCGCCGACGGTCAGTTCGACGTGGTCTGGAAGACGACCGGCACCGTGCCGGGTGATGCGTGGTCCGACTTTCTGCCGGTCAGCCGCGACACGGAAGCCGACTGGGTGACCCTCAAGTGCGGAAACTACAACACCAAGACCAAGGTCTGCTCGGGCCAGAACTACAAGTGACCGCCCGTCCCCGCGGCGGGTGGCGGCGTCTGACGCTGCTGCTCGTCGCTGCTCTGCTGGCCACCGCCGTCCGGGCGGTGGCCCAGGCTCCGGACGAGGAGATGCGGGCCGCCCTCGACGGACTCGGGGAGGCCGGCTTCGCCGACAAGCAGGCGTTCGCCGAGCGTCTCGTCGCGAGCGGCCACCGCAGCGTCCGCCCTCTCCTCGAGGCGTGGCTCGACGACCGTCTCTACGCGCGGGCCGACAAGCGGACCGTCATCGTCAAGGCGGTCGACGAGCGGCTCGCCACCTACGACCTGGTCGACCCGCTGACCCTCGCCGACGCCGGCACCGGTGCACCGGCCGAGCTGACGCGAATCGGCACGAACAACCAGCTCCGTCGTGCCTTGCGCACGGCGCTTGCCAGGTTCTCCTTTGCCAGCCCCGACAAGTCGGTCCGACTGGCAGCCATCCGCCAGATGCTGCCGACACTGGATGCCGCGACCGTCGAGCTGCTCCGCCACCGCGCCACGGCGGAGACCGACGCCGACGTGCAGTTCGAGATCGCCACCGCGATCGCCCTTGCCGCCCTGGACGGTGACGATGTCGGCGCCCGCCGTGCCGCCGTTGGCACGCTGTCCAGCCGTCTCAGTTCGGATGTGAGGAACCGGCTCGCCGCGCTGCTCGAGAAGTCCGACGACGGCGGGTATCTGGAAGGCGATGAAGAGGTCCGCGCCGCCGCGGCGGCAGCAATCGCCGCCATCGACGGGCGCCGGCGGATCTACGAAGGGATTGAAACGCTGTTCTTCGGTGTGAGCCTCGGTTCGGTGCTCGTCCTCGTCGCCATCGGCCTGGCCATCACCTTTGGCGTCATGGGCGTCATCAACATGGCTCACGGAGAGCTGATGATGCTCGGCGCCTACACGACCTACGTCGTGCAGACGCTGCTGCCCGAGCACGTCGGCGCCTCGGTGCTCGTCGCGGTGCCGGCCGCGTTCGTGGTGTCCGGCGCGGTCGGCGTCGTCATCGAGCGCTCGATCATCCGCTTCCTGTATGGCCGTCCCCTCGAGACGCTGCTGGCGACGTTCGGCGTCAGCCTGGTGCTGCAGCAGACGGTACGCTCGCTTTTCTCCGCCAACAACCGGGCGGTCGAGACGCCGGCATGGATGAGCGGGGCGTGGCAGATCAACGGTGCCCTCGCCATCACCTACAACCGCCTGTTCATCGTCATCTTCACGCTTGGCGTGTTCGCCCTCCTGCTGGCGGTGCTGAAGCGGACGCGGGTCGGTCTCGAGATCCGCGCGGTGTCGCAGAACCGGGCGATGGCACGCGCCATGGGCATCCGCAGCGAGTGGGTGGATGCGCTGACCTTCGGCCTCGGCTCCGGTATCGCCGGCGTGGCCGGGGTGGCGCTCAGCCAGTTGACGAACGTCGGACCGAACCTCGGGCAGGCCTACATCATCGACTCGTTCATGGTGGTGGTCTTCGGCGGTGTCGGCAACCTGTGGGGCACGCTCATCGGCGGCATGTCCCTCGGCATCGTCAACAAGATTCTCGAACCGTACGCCGGCGCCGTGCTCGGCAAGATTCTCGTGCTGGTCGGCCTGATTCTGTTCATCCAGCGCCGGCCGCGCGGGCTGTTCCCGCCAACCGGGCGAGCCGCGGAGGGCATGTGATGGGCGCGCCGCTTCGCCTCCTGCCGGGCGACTCGCGAGGCGCCGCGGCGTCGTTCCTCGGCCTGCTCGCGATCATCGCGATTACCATCCCGATCCTGAACCTTGCCGTGCCGGCCTCGTCGCCGCTGCATGTGTCCACCTACGCCACGGCGCTCATCGGCAAGTACCTCTGCTACGCCATGCTCGCTCTCGCGGTCGATCTGGTCTGGGGCTTCTGCGGCATCCTGAGTCTCGGACACGCGGCGTTCTTCGCCCTCGGCGGCTACGCGATGGGCATGTATCTGATGCGCCAGATCGGTCCGCGCGGCGTCTACGGCCATGCGGTGCTCCCCGACTTCATGGTGTTCCTCAACTGGCAGGAGTTGCCGTGGTTCTGGTACGGCTTCAACCACTTTCCCGTCGCCGTCGTCATGATGGCGCTGGTGCCTGCCCTGCTGGCGCTCGTCTTCGGCTGGCTGGCGTTCCGTTCGCGGGTGACTGGAGTCTATCTGTCGATCATCACGCAGGCGCTCAGCTACGCGTTGATGCTGGCGTTCTTCCGCAACGACATGGGCTTCGGCGGCAACAACGGCTTCACCGACTTCAAGGACCTCCTCGGCTACGATCTGCAGCGTGACGGCACCCGCGTCGTGCTGCTGGTGTGCAGCGCCGTGGCGCTCGGCATCAGCTATCTCGCGTGCCGTGCGATCGTCGCCTCACGGGCCGGTCGTGTCGTCCGGGCCATTCGCGATGCCGAAAGCCGCACGCGCTTCCTCGGCTACCGGGTGGAGTCGTTCAAGCTGTGGATCTTCGTCTTCTCCGCGGTCATCGCCGGCGTCGCCGGGGCGCTCTACGTGCCGCAGGTGGGCATCATCAATCCCAGCGAATTCGCCCCGATCAATTCCATCGAAGTGGTGATCTGGGTCGCCGTCGGGGGCCGCGGCACGCTGCACGGCGCCGCCCTCGGCGCCGTGCTCGTCAACTTCACGAAGACCTATTTCACCGGCGCGCTGCCAGAGGTGTGGCTCTACGCGCTCGGCACGCTGTTCGTGCTGGTCACGCTGTTCCTGCCGCGCGGGCTCATGGGCATCGTGCCGTTGCGTGCTGCGGCGCTCCCTGAACCGGTGGAGGCGAAATGAACACGTGGACGAACGCCACCGGCAACGGCAAGGCGACCGACTGGCGCGCCCTGCGGGAGGCGGCGTCACGACGGGCACCGCCGGAGCTCGCCGGCAAGATTCTGTACGTCGAAGGGGTCACCGTCTCGTTCGACGGCTTCAAGGCGCTCGACCACCTTTCCCTGTACGTCGACCCTGGCGAGCTGCGCTGCATCATCGGACCCAATGGCGCCGGCAAGACGACGATGATGGACGTCATCACCGGCAAGACCCGCCCTGATGTCGGCTCGGTGTGGTTCGGGCGCAGCGTCGACCTGCTGCTGCTGGACGAACCGGCGATCGCGCAGGTCGGCATCGGACGGAAGTTCCAGAAGCCCACGGTCTTCGAGCAGCTCACCGTCGTCGAGAACCTCGAGCTGTCGTTGCCGGGCGCGAAGACGTTCTGGCGGACGCTGCTCGCACGCCCGACCGCGGCGGAACGCGCCCGCATCGACGAGACCCTCGAGATCATCGGGCTGACCGGACAGCGCGGCCTGACCGGCAGCGTGCTGTCACACGGCCAGAAGCAGTGGCTCGAGATCGGCATGCTCCTGATGCAGGGGCCGGAGCTGCTGCTCGTCGACGAGCCGGTCGCCGGGATGACGCCGCAGGAGACCGAGCGGACCGCCGAACTGCTCCTGTCGCTGGCCGGCAAGCATTCGGTCGTGGTGGTCGAGCACGACATGGAGTTCGTCCGGTCGATCGCGTCGCGCGTCACGGTGCTCCACGAGGGCCGTGTGCTCGCCGAAGGGGACATGGATCAGGTGCAGAACGACCCCAAGGTCATCGAGGTGTATCTGGGCGCATGAGTCTCCTGACCATCGATACCGTGAATCAGTTCTACGGCGGCAGCCACATCCTGTGGGACGTGGACTTCACCGTTCCGCCGGGGTCGCGGACCTGCCTGATGGGGCGCAACGGCATGGGCAAGACCACCCTGCTCAAATGCATCATGGGCCTGCTGCCGATCCGCTCCGGTGAGGTGGTGTTCGAGGGCGCGCCGCTGACGCGGCTGTCGGCCGAGAGCCGGGCGCGATGCGGCATCGGCTACGTGCCGCAGGGGCGGGAGGTGTTTCCGCAGCTCACCGTCGAGGAGAACCTCAAGATCGGCCTCGGCGTCCGTCCTGGCGGCCGGCGGCGGCTGCCCGACCTGATTTTCGAACTGTTTCCGGTCCTGAAGCAGATGCTGCAACGGCGCGGCGGCGACCTGTCTGGCGGCCAGCAACAGCAACTGGCCATCGGTCGGGCGCTGGTGCTCGAGCCGAAGCTCCTCATCCTGGATGAACCCACCGAGGGGATTCAGCCGAGCATCGTCCACGAGATTGGCGACGTCATCCTGCGGCTGAACCGTGAGGCCGGCGTCACGGTGCTCCTGGTGGAACAGAAGCTGCCCTTCGCCCGACGTGTCGCGAGCGAGTTCCGGATTCTCGAGAAGGGACGCTGCGTGGCCGGCGGTCAGATTGCCGAACTGACCGACCGCGTCGTCCAATCACACCTGAGCGTCTGAGCCTCAGAACCGCTCCCAGGTGAGCACGCCGGTCACCTGCCCCTGCTGGTTCTTGACGGACAGGGTGAGGAACTTCCCGTCGTCGGAGAACTTGTAGTAGCGGATGAAGTCAGCCCCGGTGGAGCTCGGGTTCGTCGATCCCTGCAGGTGGTGAACGACCATCCCTTTCGCCTCATCGACCGTGTAGCCGCCGTAGTAGGCGAAATAGCTCTGGTACGCCGCGACCCGCTGCGTGTCGGTGGTCGGGTTCTCCTTCGGCCGGTTGGTGCGCATCAACTGCGCCGCCATCTGCCCGGCGCCGTCGTACATGATGCGGCCGGCGTCGTAGGCGCCGGGACGCGACGTGCCCTTGTCGTCGAAGCTCTCGAACTTGATCAGCTTGTAGTTGCCGATGAAGCGCGACGTGACGCTGCGCTGCGCGCTCGTCGTCACGACGCTCGCCATCAGGGTGGCGATCACCAAGAAGCCGGTCGTCACTCGCATCGCGGGCCGTCCTTTCAGATGTCGTTGCGGTCGCGTGTCGGGCCGCTCACCCGCCGGTGGCACGGCCTGCCCCGTCGCGGCTCGTCAAGCAACGGCCGGTGCGGCGCGGACGCGAGTCTAGCCCAGAACGCCGCGGCTCAGCGAGCCGGTTCGATGACCTCGACGCCGTTCATGTAGGGGCGCAGGACTGGCGGAATCACGACGGTGCCGTCCTTCTGCTGGTAGTTCTCGAGGATGGCGATCAGCGTCCGGCCGACCGCCAGGCCGGAGCCGTTCAGCGTGTGGACCAGTTCGGCCTTGCCGGCGCCGCCGGCCCGGAACTTGATGTTCGCGCGGCGCGCCTGGAACGCCTCGGTGTTGGTGCAGGACGAGATCTCGCGATAGGTGTTCTGGCTCGGCAACCACACCTCGATGTCATAGGTCTTGGCCGAGGCAAAGCCCATGTCTCCGGTGCACAGGAGCACGGTGCGATACGGCAGTTCGAGGCGCTGGAGCACCTGTTCGGCGTTGGCGACCAGCGCTTCCAGCTCGTCGTACGACTGCTCCGGCGTCGTCAGTTTCACGAGTTCGACCTTGTCGAACTGGTGCTGACGGATCAGCCCGCGGACGTCCTGCCCGTACGAACCGGCCTCGCTGCGGAAGCAGGGTGTATAGGCGGTGTACTTGATCGGCAGCAGGCGGCCGTCGAGAATTTCGCCGCGGTGCAGGTTGGTCAGTGGCACCTCGGCGGTCGGAATGAGGTACAGGTCCCACTCCCCCGCAATCTTGAACAGGTCGGCTTCGAACTTCGGCAGGTTGCCGGTGCCGGTGAGCGACGCCGTGTTGGCCATGAACGGCGGCTCGACTTCGCGATAGCCGTGCTCGCGGGTGTGAAGATCGAGCATGAAGTTGATGAGGGCCCGCGACAGGCGGGCGCCGGCACCGCTCAGCACGGCGAAGCGCGCTGCCGCGATGCGGACGGCGCGTTCGAAGTCGATGATGCCGAGCGCCGGTCCGAGATCCCAGTGGGCCTGCGGCTCGAAGTCGAACCTGCGCGGCTCGCCGTGCCGCCGGACCTCCGGGTTGTCGGCGCTGCTCTTCCCCGCCGGCACGCTGGCGTGTGGCAGGTTCGGCAGCACCATCAGCGCCTGGGTGCGCTGTGCCTCGATGGCATCGAGCTCGGTCCCGAGCTGCTTGATCTGCTGGCCGCGTGCCTTGTTCGCCTCCTGAATCGCGCTCGTGTCGAGGCCCTGCCGCTTCGCCTGGGCGATCTGCTCGCCGGCGCTGTTCTGCTCCCGTTTGAGGCCTTCCACTTCGGGGATCAGCCGACGACGTTCGGCATCGAGTGTCGCCAGCCCCTGCAACGCGACGTCCGGATCGAGCCCGCGGTTGCGCAGTCCGGCCCGGACCGCATCGGGATTGTCACGCACGAGGTTTGGATCAAGCATCGGTCGGTCGAGCCTCCAGACAGCGCATGCACGCCGCTGTGTGCATTGTAGTCGCGCGTGCCAAGAATCCTCTGCTACGATCCGGCCGTGAGCTCACAAGTGCGCAAAGCGGTGTTCCCGGCGGCGGGTCTCGGCACCCGGTTCCTCCCTGCGACCAAGGCCCAGCCGAAGGAGATGCTGCCGCTCGTCGACAAGCCGATCATCCAGTACGGCGTCGAGGAGGCCACGGCGTCGGGCGTCCCCAATATCATCCTCGTCACCGGGCGGGGCAAGAACGCCATCGAGGACCACTTCGATGTCGCGGTCGAACTCGAGACGTTCCTCGAAGCGCGCGGCAAACTCGACCAGCTCGCCGAAATCCGCAAGATCTCGGACATGGTCAACTTCGCCTACGTGCGCCAGGGCGAGCCATTGGGCCTCGGCCACGCGGTGCTGGTCACCCGGGATCTCGTCGGCGACGAGCCGTTCGCGGTCATCCTGGCCGACGACGTGATCGACGCGAACCCGCCGGCGACCAGGCAACTCATCGACGTCTTCGATCGGCTGAACGGGCCGGTGCTGGCGGTGGAACGGGTGCCGCGCGAGACCATCTCGAGCTATGGGGTCATCGCCCCCGACCTGGCGGCAGAGCCGCTCGGCGACGGCGTCTACCGGGTTCGCGATCTCGTCGAGAAGCCACCGGTGGAGGAAGCACCGTCGGACCTCGCGATCATCGGCCGCTACGTGCTGACGCCGGACATCTTCCCCGCCCTGGCGGCGACGAAGCGCGACCGCACGGGCGAGATCCAGCTGACGAACGGTCTGCGCGAGCTGCTCAAGACGCGGCCGATCTACGCCTGCGAGGTCAAGGGCGTCCGGCACGACACCGGGAACAAGCTCGGATTCCTGAAGGCCGTTGTCTACTTCGCCCTCAAGCGGCCCGATCTGGCCGGGCCGTTCACCGACTATCTGACGGCGCTCGGCCTGCCGGCGCCGATCGCCCGCTAGTCGCCGGGCCGGGCCGCCACGCGGCCGCCGCGTCGAACGGCGCGGTCGCGGCTAGGTGGTCGACTTCGTGCCGGTCGTCGGCGCGGCTGCCGGCGCCGCCGGCGCCGCGGCCCCGGCGTCCTTCGACGTCGACGTGCCGGCGTCACTGCCGCTCGCGGCCGTCTTCGACGGGCTGTCGCTGCCCGAGTTCTCGCCGCTCTTCCCGGCCGACACGCTGTCCTTCTTGGCGTAGTCGGTGATGTACCACCCGGCGCCCTTGAACTGGATCGCTGGCGCCGACTGCAGCTTGCGCAGCGCGGCGCCGCACTTCGGGCAGGTGTCTAACGGCGCATCCGAGAACTTCTGGATGGCTTCGAACCGGTGACCGCAGCTGTCGCACTGATATTCGTACAGGGGCATGATCGTCTAGTCCAGCACATCGCCTGAATCGTCGGCACCAAGCAGCAGCTGGCGGTGCAGCCACACCGGCGCCGTGCCGTTGCCCAGTAAGGTATCGTGGAACGACCGCAGGGAAAACGCCTTGCCCTGCTTCTGCTTGTAGTCCTGTCGCAGCTTCAACAGCATCAGCTTGCCGACCGAGTAGACGAGATACGTCGGGTCGAAGGTGCCGCGCTCGGCTTCGCGCCGCGCGCTCGCCTCTTCCAGGTACGCCTCCTCGCGGAACATCCGGACGCCCTGTTCCACCGACATGTCTTCGGCGTGCAGCCGGATGCCGACGATGACCCGGACGAGTCGGATGAGCGCCTCGGCCAGCTGTCCGAGCTTGAAGCTGTCGTTCTGACGCTCGAATCCAGCCTCCACCATCATCTGTTCGCAGTAATGGGCCCACCCTTCGACGAATGACCCGGGTGCGAACATGATCGACTTGCGGACCTTCGACTCCACCTTGCGCAGGTGCTGATAGTGGAGGAAGTGGCCCGGGTAGACCTCGTGGATGGAGATCGACAGCAGGGTCGGCGTGTTGTAGTCGCGCAGGTATTCGAGCTGCCGCTCGAGCGGCCACGACGCCTCGGCGTCGGTGACGTAGTAATACGCCCTGGTCGGCTTGGTCTCGAACGGCCCGGGCGTCCACATGCTGGCGAACGACCAGCGATAGAACTCCGGCGTCGCGGCGACGATGACCGGTTCTCCTGCCGGCATGCTGACCAGCGCCTGCCGTTCGAGGAAGGTCTTGATCACGTCGACCTGGTCGCGCGCCGTGGCGACGAGCTGCCCCGGCTTCGGGTGCTCGTCTTTCACCTTGCTCCAGGCGTCGAGCGGATCGCCGCCGTGAAGCTTTTCGGCGAGCTTCCGGAACGCCTCCTGCGTCGAGTGGAGTTCTCGCAGCGCAATCGCCAGCAGGCGTTCGAGCGGAATGGTGATGCCCTCGTCGAGCTTCACCTTCTGTTCGAAACGCTCGCGTCCGAGCCGGAAGGAGGCGCGTGCCTTGGGCGCCACCTCGGTCTCGAGATAGCCGATGTAGGAGGCGACGGACTGCGACGCCTCGACCTGTGCGTCGGCGAGATCGCCGAGCAGGTGCATGTCGTCGAGCTCGGCGAGCGCGCGCGGCAGGTCGTGGTCGATGAACCTGAGGGCGCCGCGCATCGTCTCGATGCCGACCTTGACGAAGATGCCCGGCGGCTCCTTGATGTTGTCGCGCGCCGCCTGGATCACGCGCGGCGTCTGCCGCAGCTTCGACAGCACACGCCGGGCGCGGTCGGCGACCGGCGCGTGGGTGAAGAGCGTCTGGCCGGCCAGGCTCGAGGCGATGATGTCGGCGTAATGCTGCGGATTGCGCTCCCAGGTCCGGACCTGTTCGAGCTCGAACATGCGGCCGCGGAGATTGGCGCCGAGCATCCGCTGCTCCAGGCGCTCGACCTCGGTCAGGCCGGAAGATTCGATCTCGTCGAGCCGTCGGAGATACCCGGCCAGGGCGCGGGTCTCCGCGTCAATGCCGTGCCGGCTCAGATCCTCGAGCAGGTCGTCGTGGACGTGGATGCCGTCGAGCGTGGCGTGCGTCGGATGCGTCTCGTGCAGGTAACCGAGCAGGTCGTCGACGAAATGCGGAAGTGGTTCGGAAACGGGCATGGCTCCTACAGCAGTTATCTGGCACCGGAAGTCGAGCTGCCGCTGTCACGATCCGTCAATGGTACAATAAACCCCGTTCGAACATGCCCGGCACGCTCTTCGTGGTCGCCACGCCAATCGGCAACCTCGAAGACATCAGCGCCCGGGCGGTGCGGGTACTCCGGGAAGTGGCCGTGATCGCCGCCGAAGACACCCGGCGCACCGCGCACCTGCTGGCCCGCTACGCAATTCGGACTCCGGCCACCAGCCTGAACGAGCACAACGAGGTAGGGAAGTCGGCAGCGCTGGTCTCCCGATTGCTGGCGGGGGAGTCCATTGCGGTTGTGTCTGATGCCGGTACCCCTACCGTATCGGATCCAGGTGGGCAGCTCATTCGGCTGGCGATCGACGCCGGCATCAGGGTTGAGCCGGTGCCTGGTGCGAGCGCCGTCCTGGCCATCCTGGCTGCCTCCGGTCTGCCGAGCAACTCCTTCACCTTCCTTGGGTTTCCACCGATTAAGTCATCAGACAGAAAACTGTGGTTCGACAGGCTGTCCATCGAGCCGAATACGGTGATCTTCTTCGAGTCGCCACATCGGATTCGTCCGACATTGGATCAGATTCGCACAAATTTTGGTGATTGCCATATTGTTATCGGGCGTGAACTGACGAAGGTGCATGAGGAGATCTTCAGAGGGCCGGTCCAAATGGCGATAGGGCACTTCACTGAACCGATCGGGGAGTTCTGTGTGGCGATAAACTTGGCCATACAACAGAAAACAGGCCGACTTGATACGGTCTCAGACGCCGACATCCTCTCCGCCTACCAGGAGGCTCGGGTGGCCGGCTCCGGGTCGAAGCGCAGAAAGGTACAGGAGGTGGCCAGGAGGCTCGGAATTGCCCCAAACCGGGTCTATGCTGTGGTTGAACAGGGTAAACATTCTGTCGATTGACCGTGACTCGCGGCCGCCTGGGCGGCCGGTCTCAGCCGTCTTGACCGGCCCAAATCGTTCTGGTAGCGTACGCCCGACTCCTCTGGACGCGATGACGCCGCGCTCGCCGCGGGACTTTCATGGCCAAGCAGCGACCCCAGCCGAAATCGAAAAGTCAGTCCGGCGCTTCCGCGCAGCCCGGGGCCGCGGGAAGAGCCGCGCCGGCACCCGCCCAGAGGGCAAAGCCAGCGCAGCCGGTCCCGCCGGCGCGCCGGTCCACCTACGTCGATGCCGTGGCTGTTTACGAGCAGGGCGTCCAGGCCCTCCAGCGGCACGACTACGCGAAAGCCGAGGCATTGCTCCAATCGGTCCTGAGCCGCTACCCGGACGAGAAGGAGCTGCACGAACGGGTGAGGCTCTACCTCAACATCTGCCAACGCCAGGCACGGCCAAAGGAACCCGCACCGCAGACCATCCACGAGCGTCTCTACGCCGCGACGCTGTCGATCAACGGTGGCCGCTACGACGAGGCGATCTCGCATCTCCGTCTGGTGCGCGACGAGGATCCGGACAACGACCACGCGCTCTACATGTTGGCAGTCGCCCACGCGCAGCGCGGCGAGCCGGTCGAGGCGCTGGCCCACCTCGAGCGGTCCATCGCGCTCAACCCGGAGAATCGGGCGTTGGCGAAGCGCGACGCGGACCTCGACGTCCTGCGAGAAGACGAGGCGTTCCAGGCAACGTTGGATACTCCGAGCCGCCTGAGCGCCAGCCGGCGCCTTCCCCGACCAAAGTCACTTCGCTAGATGGACGATAATTGTGGGCGTCATGTCCGACGTCCACATCGTTGTCCTCGCCGCGGGCAAGGGTACCCGCATGAAGTCGGTGCGCCCGAAGGTCCTGCATTCGGTGGCTGGCGCGCCGATGATCGACTACGTGCTGCGTGCCGCGGCCGAGCTGTCGCCGCGGAGCATCACCGTCGTCGTCGGACACCAGGCCAGCGATTTGCAAGCCGCGCTGACGGGATGGGCCGGACTGGCCTTCGTCATCCAGGAGCCACAACTCGGCACTGCCCACGCCCTGCTGACGGCGGAGTCGGCGTTGAGTCAGGCGCGTGGGACGGTCATCCTGCTGTCCGGCGACGTGCCCTTGCTGACGGCCGGCACGTTGGAGCGGCTGGTTGCCCGCCACACGACCACCGGCGCCGCCGCCACGGTCATCACCGCAATGGTCGACGAGCCCTACGGCTACGGCCGCATCGTCCGGATCGACGACCGGATCGAGCGGATCGTCGAAGAGAAGGATGCCAGCGAAACCGAACGGCGGATCCACGAGATCAACTCCGGCATCTACGCCTTCGATCTCGAGGGCCTGTTCGACGCCGTCCGCAGCATTGCGGCGGAGAACGCGCAGCGCGAGTACTACCTGCCTGACCTGATTGCGATCTACCGCGGCAGGGGACGAGCCGTCGAGACCGTCACGGTCGTCGATCCGGACGAGATTCGCGGCATCAACAGTCAGCCCGAGCTGGCGGCCATGAGCCGCATCGTCCGCGACGCCAAGACGGCGGCGCTGATGACGGCCGGTGTGATCGTCGAGGATCCGGCGACGACCTACGTCGACCGCGACGTCGAAGTGGGGCAGGACACCGTCCTTCGTCCCGGCGTCTCACTGCAGGGACGGACGCGCATCGGCCGCAACTGTGACATCGGATCGGGGTCCCGCATTGCCGATTCGACACTCGCCGATCAGGTCACCGTCCTCGACCACTGCGTGGTCTGCGATTCGACGATCCACAGCGGCGCCCAGATCGGTCCGTTCGTCCATCTGCGCCAGACCGCCGAGCTCGGCGAGGAGGTCAAGGTCGGCAATTTCGTCGAGGTCAAGAAATCGACCCTCGGCGCCGGCACCAAGTCGATGCATCTGACCTATCTCGGAGACGCGGTCATCGGCAGCAAGGTCAACATCGGCGCCGGCACCATCACCTGCAACTACGACGGCACCGCGAAGCGCGTGACGACGATCGAGGACGGCGCGTTCATCGGCAGCGACACGCAGTTGATCGCGCCGGTCACGGTCGGCCGCGGCGCCTACGTCGGGACCGGCACGACGGTGCGCCAGGACGTGCCGCCCGGTGCGCTCGCGGTCAGCGCCGGCAAGCAGCGCAACATCGAGGGCTGGGTCGAAGAACGCAAGAAGACGCGGAGCTGACATATATGTGCGGGATTGTCGGGTACATCGGTCCGAAGGACGTCGTGTCGGTGCTCGTCGAGGGGCTGCGCAAGCTGGAGTACCGCGGCTACGATTCGGCCGGTGTCGCCCTGGTGCGCGATGGCCAGGTCGATCTGCGTCGCAGTGCCGGCAAGCTCGCCAACCTCGAGTCGGTGATCGTCGCGCAACCAATCACCGGTGACTACGGCGTCGGCCACACCCGCTGGGCGACCCATGGTCGGCCGACCGAGGAGAATGCGCACCCGCATCGCGACTGCACCGGCAAGATCGTGGTCGTCCACAACGGCATCATCGAGAACTACCTCGACCTGAAGCACGAGCTGCAGCGTCAGGGGCACACGTTCGTCACCGAGACCGACACCGAGATCGTCGCCCACCTCGTCGAGCGCGAG